>CAZEJU010000001.1:0-161342 GCA_964512695.1 uncultured Gammaproteobacteria bacterium
ATATTTCTTTTTTCTCTATATTAAGTATTTACATTTTCTCCCCTGTTTGTCAACTATATCTATATGGATCAGTCTGGAATACAAGTTATCAGTTTTCCTTTCTCCGTTGTCAGGTATTTGTCTTTCAGTCATTCAGTTAAACTGATAAATCGAAAAAATGAAAAGAGATTTCTGAATTTCACTTTACGAGGGAAGTGTTTGATGTATGACCGCTCCAGAAGGCAGAACCTCATTTTGTTCTGTCTTTATCTTTTCTATAGAACCAATGAGTTTTTTTGTTCGAGTTGTATCAACTTTTTCGTATTGATCCGAAAGGGAAATAATACGTTCTCCTATTTTTTCAAATTCTTCATTGTATTTAGAAAATTCTTCTTCGAAAACCTTTATATATGATATTATTTTTTGAATATCACGTTGAATTGTAAAATTAGAATAAGATTGTCTAATCAGTCGTAGTACAGCGGTAAAATTAAAAGGCCCCGCAAAAATAATCTTCTGTTTCATACCATCAGCCCAAATCTCGTTCATGTGCTCGTACACGAATGAAAAAATCATTTCATTCGGAACAAATAATATTGCAAAGTCTACAGTGCTATCTTTCGGGTTTACATACGCCCGCGATGTAACTTGTTTAATCTTCTCTTTTATATCTCTTTCGAAAGCTTTTTTATATTCATCTTTAGCACTTGTATCATCTGCTTCTAGCATTTTCTGTAAATTGGTAAAGGGAAATTTCACATCTATGTTTATTTTCATACCATCAGGAAGTAATACAGTGAAGTCCGGGCGCGATATTCCATCTTCTAGGGTTTTGTTATAAAAATAATCTATTCCATGAACAAATCCACACATACGTAATAAATCCTCTGCTACTTGCTCTCCAAATTGTCCCCGAAGTTGGTTATGGGAAAGTACCTTTTTTAACCCATCTGCAGTTACCGATAGTTGCTCAGTAATTTTTCTTTGATTTTCCAACTCTGTTTTTAGTTGTGTAAATGAACCTATTCGATCTTTCTCAGCTTCTTCTAGCTTCTTATTATTTTTATCTACCTCTTCATGAAGTCGCTTTACAATATCTTCAATCTGATTTTTTTTATTATGTAAATCTGTTTTGATTTCTTGCTTTTCTGCTGTAAGCTTCTGATCAGCCATTTCTATCAGCTGGCGGTTTGCATGTAGCAAAAGTTTAGGGAAAGCTTCGTGAAGGCTTTGTTCAATTTGTTTTGAAACAAGAGAAGACGAAAGAGATTTACGAACTATGAGAAGGATAAGAATACCGATTGTTATGCCTATCATGAAACCGAGCAGAAGTTCCATACGTGCTTGTGATTATATCATATACATACAAGGTGTTATTCTAATGAAGATGATTCTAATGTTTTATAAAAAACGTAATGTTCTTCAGCGCCCGATATCTCATATGCTTTTAGAGAAGCTTTCATAGAATCAGGAAGATTACCTCGCTGTTTGTGTATTTTTGCCGTATTAAACCAAAGTATTGCACTTCTAGGAAACTTTTCTAATGATTCTTTCGTAAACTTAGCAGCTTCTTCTTTAAAACCGTAGAGAATAAGAAAGCTTGAGTAGTTTTCGTAGACCATATAGTGGTTTGAATTTTCAACTGCTTTAAGGAAATATTCTTTCGCCTTCGGTATATTCTTTTCTGACGCATAAATAATAGCCATATTATTAATATTGCCATAATAAGGACGCTCTACATATGAACTCTCGACAAATGGTTTTGCCGATTTATAATCTCCCTTCGTTATATATGAAGTTCCTAAAGCGTTTGCAAGAATAAAATTACTACTAACTTGAATATCGTGAGAGTAGAGCGTAATTTCATCACGCCAATCAAAGGTTCGGATAAAAGAACGCAATGCGAAAAGACAAAGGACAACAATTCCTATATAAGTTATAGATCTTCTGTGTAAAAACTTATTTCTTTTAACTATTTCTCGATATACAAAGTAAAGACAAACAATAAAACCGACAAAAGGCAAATAAAACCATCTATCTGCAACTGTCGCATCTAGAGGAATAAGCTGTATATGGAGTAACATGCCAACTAAAAACCATAAAAAGAAAAAAAGATAATATTTCTTGTTTTTAGTTGGGGGCATATGTTGATATGCATATAAGAGACCAATTATCACTATGCTCGATCCTAGCAGAGGGAGTAAAAAAGATTCTAAGGTTAATGATCGTACTATCCAAAAATAATGAGAACCTAATTCTACAGGGAAGAAAAAAGTCCTTACATAATGTATAAAAATTAATGGCATATTCTCTATCCGTTCCAAAAATGCAGCTTGAGAAATAGGAGCTATAGATTCATGAGCTGTATGCATGTGGGCTATCATATAACGCATAACAAGATAGACGCACAACGCTGTAATAGAGATAATTGCAACTGGTGTAAACTTTTTTCTAAAAAAAAGAAAAGTATATAGACAAACGATGAGCCCAAACAGAATACCAGTTTCTTTAGAAAAAAGCGAAAGCACTAATGAGAGAAAAAGCAGAAACATCATCTTTTTTCCCTTATAATGGTGAACTACAAATAGACAGGTCATACCAAAAAGAAAAAAGAGAACTTCTTGCAAATTCGCGATATAAACAACTGCTTCTGTATTTACAGGATGTATAAGAAATATCAATGCCAGGAGCAAAGAAACGCTTTGTGGGAGGAATAAAAGAAGAAAAAAATACACAAGAATTGTATTGAAAACATGCAAAAGTACTTGTATAAGATGGTAGACAGCAGGATTTAAACCTACCAGTGCATGAATTACAGTAAACCCAGTCATCATCAGAGGACGGTAGAAGAGACCAGTAACTTCATTAGCTCCTCCTGACTCATACGTACTTCCTTGAAAAAACTTGGGAATATTCGTTATTGAATATATGTATGAATTGTTTATGATTTGATGAAAATCATCACCGACGAACTTGTTAAAAATTGTGTTTGTATATACCGCTAAACCTATGCCAAATAACATCACAACATTTCTAAAATGTTTATGCATACACAAAGTATAGAGTAGTTATAAATGAGCTACAAGAAAGAAACATACTATCTTCATACCAAATTATCACTGTATTATTCAGCTGGATTGGTAGAAAAGGTATATGAACGAATTTGACGCAGTAAATCAGAAGATAAAAGGAAAACTACAGAAGGCACAAGGAGCAATCCAACAACAAATGAGTCCGCGCGATGATATAGGTACAAAAGTAAAAGGAGGATTTCGTAAATTAAAAGGATCAGTAAATGAAACATTCGCTGATATGCGGCTTAACACAAATAAAGGAAGAAAGCGAACGAGAAGAGAAAATAATCCATGGAGATAAAAATAGCTACGGTTTCATTGCTTCATACGCATAATAATTTCCATGATATTCTACGCAGACGAAAGGTGTATCTTTTCTCATATTCTCAGCATGACCTGATGACTTAATCCACATATTTACTACATTTTTATAGTCGGATGTCATAGCAATATTTTCTGTTACGACACTCCATGATTTGTAGGGGAGTGTACCGTTATCAATTCTACTTCTAAATCCTGCATGGCTAAAATCCGTAGATATTTCTTGCGCTCTTATTTTCGCAAAATTACACGTTTCAGTACTTGTACTAACTGATGAAAGTCCTTGAGACTTTCTATATTCGTTGATTGCATTCATTATAAAAGTTTTCTTGTCATCAGTTGAAGAAGGTTGAGCTACTGTGGGAATCGGAGTAGAAACTTGTTTTGTAGGCGCTAGGGTTGATACTATCGTTGGCTGTAAAGTAGGAATTTTTGTTGGAGTAACTGTAGGAGATTTTGTGGGGCTAACCCATGGTAAACGTCTTCGTGTTCTTACTGGAGGTGTAGGGGAAGACGTGGGTGTTTTTTTAGACAAAATCTTCCCGTTTTGGATAACAGTAACTGTCGAATTACCTGCTGAATTAAACCTAAAATTAAAATCTGCGAAGCTAGTCTTCGGAAGAAGAAAAATTACAAGAGCTGCACATGATACAATAGCAAATTTTGGCAGGAATCTTTGCATTGATTTCCAACTATACTGTATAGTTATCTACGAGTCAAGCACGTCTGTAAAGATCATTTTAACCCGGAAACGATCTTGTTATATAAATTATCAATACCGTGGGTATGATTTACAAATTCAGCTTTATCTTTTTTTAGTTTTCTTTTTACTTCTCCTAATAAGATCTCCCATTTATCACTATCTGTAAATCGTTGTACATATAATTTTATAAACGGCGGTTTATTTGCCAAATAGTATTCTAAATATGCTGATGATCTATCTATAACAAACTTTAAAAGAATATTGTTTTTAAATGAAAATATATCTTGCCAATCCCCTGTAAGATGCAACCCTATATACCGAACACTTTTTTGTTTAACTCCGTATCCTTCAAAAGACCAAGGGGAAGCTTTCGCCACAATTCCAGCTAATTTCATGTTGCGTACTAGATCATCGACGTATGCTTTTGTCATAGAGGTGTTTATACTACAATAGATTTATAGAAAGCAAGTGTAAAAAATGAAAAAATTTTTAACAATATTACATATCAATTTCCAGCAACTCTTAGAGTATAGAGTTGACATGTTTATTCGATTATCCATTTTTTAAATTCATTTACAAAATCTCTCAGTAGTAATTTATCAACTTGAATTCTTTCTTCTGGTGTTAAAGCAGCGTGCGGCTTATTCGTACCATCATATATCATAAAACTTGACATCGGGTATCCTGGGATAACTGTAGTTGAGAAGTTTGTTGTCACTGAAACTACAGCTGTTACAGAAATCCCGTGATTTTTATGTTTAACTGGATCAAAATATGCTATTGAGTAATCCCAGATAAACTTTTTATCAGGGTCTTTATATTTTTTAAATATATTTCTCCAAACATCTAATGATTCCTTATCTGACATTTCTTTATCTTTCGAAGCAAACCGTCGTACATATACACCAGGTTGTTCATTCTCAGGAAGAAAATTTGTAGATACAGCTTCATCTATTGCAAGTGTAGGAAGACGAGAAAGATTAGCATAAAACTTTGCCTTATATAAAGCATTTTCTCCAGGAGCAGAATACGGTTCATCTGCTTTTTCCGTAATATTGAAATCAGTAAGTGAAAGAAAATCAATATGAGTAATATCTCCCAGGGTATTTTTATATCTCGCAAATTTTGAAGGATTATGTGTAGCTATAACTATTTTCATAATTACCAGCTTCCGCCCCCACCTCCACCAAATCCTCCTCCGGATGATCCTCCACTCGAAAATCCTCCAGAACTACTTGGAGTAGAAGAAATAGCAGAAGACAACGAATGAGAGAAATTACTAATATCTGAAGCGAATGCAGCAGAGTTAAATGCTGTGTGTCCTGTATACCATGTGGGTTGTGACGGTTCTATACCAAGCTCCTTCATAGCTTTAGCAAATTTACTCGTTAAACCAAACATGATAGTATATGGCAATATTTCATCAAATAAATTCTTTCTTTCGTAAAATTGCTGGCGATATTTTTCTGCACCACTGATAAACTGCTTGAATCCCTTTGCCCTTCTATAAAGATCACGTCCATTTGCTGTTCTTCTAGGCATAAAATGAGCAGTTATAAACATGAAAAAGCTAGATATCATAAGTCCTATACCAAAAGTTAAAAAGGGGGTTATAATGAGCGAAATACCAAGGAATATAAGAAAACCTGCTACAACATCCATACCTATACCTAATCCGAAATATAAACGCCGGATTGTTTCAGGATTACGAAAGAATAACTTTTTATGTACGACGTCTTTATAGAGCTGTTTTTTAACTTGACTTAGCTCATCATAGAAAGTTTTCTTTAAGGAAGATATAGCTACAGTACCGTTACCAGAGAAGAGGTTATCCAGGAGTAATATTTCGTAAGGAAGAAGCTCAGATGTCTTCTTATTAAGATTTGTCAGAATATAATCCGTCGAACCGAATAACCATTTTTTGGGTTCTTCTTTTATCGTTAGAAAACCTCTCCCAGCTAAATCTATTATTGTCGCAGTCACATCCAATGTATCAGCACGTTCATCCATAAGAACCCCTAACTCTGCTGGACGTAGCTTTTCAGGTGATTCGAATTCTACAACTACTGTTTCATGTGCGCCAAGAGGTTTGGGCATTGATCTGTCTTTCTTTCCCAAAAAAGGAAGATTCTGTGTCCAGTGGTCTCTTCCGCGTGACCACCACAAATACCATGCGGCCCCAATACCTATAATAAATCCAATAACTAATGCTACTAAGCTGGAGGTTGATCTTATATCATCAGTTACGGTTTTAGGTGGAGCAACTGTAATGATTGGTATAACACCAGGCATATAGCCAACGACTACTGTTAGACCCTCTTCTTTATTAAGTGATTTTGTAGTGGAAAAGGTGACAGCATGTGAAGAAACTTCTTCTATAGAACATTGCATCCTAGACCCTTTATACCCTTCATAGCATGTATGCCTGCTAATTTCGGTATCTGCAACTATAACTTTTGCAGTAACTTTTTCTACTGTCACAGGCCAAAAATTTCCTGTGACGTTCCAATATAATTCGTCATAATTGGTAAAATTCCTTAGAACGCCTTTAACAATATATGAAATTTTATATACATTTTTTCCCATAATCGTTCTATTAGCATCTCCAATTTTAATTTGTAAGTTACTATCGTTATAAGAACGAGTAAACTTTTCAGGATTATCGTTTCTTGAAACAGAAAGTATATCTATCTCTGTGTACGTTTTCTTTCCTACATTATCTTCGTAAACATATGGTATGTATCGGTAAATACCGTGTTTATCTACAGTACCAAAATCAGCAGTAATTTCTTCTGTGACTGCGACTTCACCAGAATTTTTTATTTCTATAGTACTTTGAAAGTTATGTATGACCCAACTTTCTTCGGCATAAGAAATGGTGGGGGAGAAAAATAGAAAAATCAAAATGAAAAAAACAACCTTTTTAAAATGTTGCATACTCCTTGATAACACGTAGCATTTACTCTACTGTAATAGTATACCTGTATCTATTCATTTGCAACCAATATGCCAGTGTCACTTATTTTATTGATACTTTCAAACATTATTCTTTTATACGGCATATACACTGGTTTATTACATATAGGTGAAGTTGTTTTTCTCTATTGGGTAGAAACTGTCATAGATGCTCGCCAGCATGTACAAGAGAGAAAAAAGTTTAGAACTACTGTTCTCCAGACTCAGTCAATCCCTGTCACAACTACTGTATCTTAAATACCAGTTGCATGCTGTACTTTTCACAAATTTGTAGATTAGTGCAAGCAAAAGAAGTAAAGAGAAAATTAGTTTTGACAAAGGATGTTATTTATTTTCCATGTACTGCCTTCTTGAACCAGCTGTACATCAATAGGTATATCAGTTGAAGCTTGCTTATTAATAACGAGAACATGTATCACATCGTCGTCAGTAATGAGTTTTGGATCTATAGTAACATTAATAGTTGATTCTTTAGAACATGCGACAGGATCATTTTCTGCTCTCGTGACTTCATTGGATGTAATATTTACAAGGAAATTTTTGCTTATTATTTGAGAATCTTTTATACACGTTTCTGAAGCTAATGATTTTTGAGGTATTGAAGATGTTTTTAAACAGTAATCATACTTTTCGAAAAACTGGCGAACTAATTCTTGTGCTTCTAAAGGATAATATGACTCTGGAGTTGGGATGACATTTGTTTTATTGCTTTTAGAAGTCGATCCACTACTGAAAAAAAGAATAATAAGACAAAATATGCCTAATAGTGAAACCGCTACGAATAATAATAATTTTTTTCTCATCTATAGTCAGTATCACACGGTTTTCTAATAAAATCAAGCATGTTTCTTGCCTACCTTTCAGAACTACTATACAATACAATTATGAACATGTTTAAAACTACATCAGCAAAAACTCCTGAAGAATATATTGCTATGATTGATGAGCCCCGCAGATCTGAGATTAAAACGCTACATGAATTTATCACCAAGACTATTCCAGATCTCAAACCTCATATCATGGCAGGAATGATAGGTTATGGCACATATCATTATAAATACCCAAGTGGTAGAGAAGGGGACTGGGCTATCATAGCATTAGCAAATCAAAAACAATATATCTCCATTTATGTATGCGCGTCTGAAGGAAAACAATATATTGCTGAGAAAAATAAAGAGAAGTTAGAAAATGCGAGTATAGGTAAAAGCTGCATTCGTTATAAGAGGTTATCAGATATTAACCTCGAAAAGCTTAGTGAAGTAATAAAAGAAGGTGTCAAAATTGCTAAAGAACAAAATTTAACGACTAATCACTAGTACTTACTTCACTAAAAGCATTTGTGAACCTTTGTTAAACTATAAGATATCTGATATAATATAAACATACCCCGTGTGAGGGGTTATTTTATGAAAAACATACGAAACATAGCCATCATTGCGCACGTTGACCATGGAAAGACCACGTTAGTCGATGCACTACTGAAGCAATCAAATACAAAAATGCATAAAGACACTGCTGATTCTCTTATTATGGATAGTAATGAGTTAGAGCAAGAAAGAGGAATAACAATTTTTTCAAAAAATGCTTCTGTTGTTTGGAAAGACATAAAAATAAACATTATCGACACCCCTGGACATGCAGACTTTGGCGGAGAAGTAGAAAGAGTGCTTAAAATGGCAGATGGTTGTTTACTCCTCGTAGATGCTAAGGAAGGACCTATGCCACAAACCAGATTTGTTTTAAGAAAAGCACTTGAGATGAAATTAAAAACTATTGTAGTAGTCAATAAAATAGATAAAGCAGATGCGCGTATTCACCATGTACTTGACAAAACGCTCGACCTTTTTCTCGAGTTAGGTGCAGATGATAACTCCGCGGACTTTCCAATAGTTTATGCATCCGCCAAAGCAGGTAAAGCAGGACTTACAGAATCCCTTGAAGAAATGACTGATATTACTCCTCTTTTCAATACAATAATAGAGCAAGTCCCACCACCTTCGGGAGATGATAGTCAACCTCTACAAATCCTAATTACGACATTATCAAGCGATTCTCATAAAGGAAGAATTGCTACGGGCAGAATATATAATGGTGTCATTAGAAATAATCAGGAAATTGCTCAAATAACTCGTGAAGGAGTTATTAAAAAGTGGCGTGTAACAAATCTTATAACTTTTGTAGGACTAGATAAAATAGAAACCCAGGAAGCATTCGCAGGAGATATTGTCGCAATTGCAGGTATAGAAAACCCACAAATAGGAGAAACTATAGCTGACCCTATTAACCCTCTCCAACTACCTGTACTAAAAATAGAAGAACCGACAATAAGAATGCTTTTCACTGTAAATAACTCTCCATTCGCTGGAAGAGAAGGAGAATTTAAGACGTCTCGACAAATTAGAGACAGACTATATAAAGAACTCGAAACTGACATGGCTTTACGAGTACAAGATGATCCGGGTGGAGGATGGATGGTTTCAGGCAGAGGAGAATTACATTTAGCAATTCTCATAGAGAGAATGCGAAGAGAGGGGTACGAATTCCAAGTAGGAAGACCACAGGTTATTGACAAAGTTGTAGATGGACAAATGCTAACTCCCTATGAAAGAGTATTCGTGGAAGTTCCTGAAGATCTTAGCGGAGTTGTTATGCAAAAGCTTGGTGCAAGACGAGGAGAATTAAAAGATATGAATACGGATAATGGCATTGTATATATGGAGTTTATTATCTCAACTCGAGGACTTTTCGGTTATAGAAGTGAATTCGTTACAGATACAAGAGGTTTAGGAATAATTAATACTATGTTTCATGAATACTCTCCGGATAATGGATATACGCATGAACGTGAACAAGGATCATTGGTAGCGTTTGAATCAGGAGCGTCAAATCTTTATGGCCTTACAAATATACAGGACAGAGGAACTCTATTTATAGGTCCTGGAGTTGAGGTATACAAAGGTCAAGTTGTAGGCCAAAATTCTCGTCTGGAGGACATGAGAGTAAATGTCTGTAAAGCAAAACAACTATCGAACATGCGTTCTAAAGGAGAAGGTACAATGGAACATTTTAATACCCCGAAAAAAATGGGGCTAGAAGACGCGCTTGAATTTATAGCTGATGATGAACTTGTAGAAGTAACGCCACAGAATATCCGTATCAGGAAAATCATCCTTGATGAAGTAGAAGAAAGAAGAAGACGTTCACAAAATCAATAAGTTATTTTAAATTTTTAACATATTACTGTAATTCTTTAAGAATACCCATTGCTATTTCTTTATCTTTGTTTCCACTGTTTAAGTTTTTTTCGGAGAACAACTCCAGACTGTATAATCTTCCTTTTTTAAAACGTTAGAAAGGAAACGTTTTTTATCATCTTCAGACAATACAAAAAGAACTGTATCGAGTATTGCAGATTAGAATATAGACAAGCTATTATGTAGTAAATGAAAAGTCCTAAAATTGGGTTAGCATTAGGGAGTGGAGGAGCGCGCGGTTTTGCTCATATAGGCGTCATTCAAACATTAGAAAAGTATAATATACCGATTGATTATATAGCTGGATCGAGCATAGGTGCAGTTATAGGCGCACATTATGCTAAGTATAAAAGTAGTGAAAAATTAGTACATGATGCATTTATTTTAAATAGGAAGAAAGGATTACAATTATTTGATCCTGTTTTTAAATTCGGCATCTTTAAAGGGGAAAAATTCGAGAAACACATCCAGGAACTTCTGCAAACCACTAATTTTGATGCACTGCAAATACCCTTTGCAGCAGTTGCTACAGATTTACAAACAGCTAACTCTGTTGTTTTTAAAAGTGGTGATTTAATTAAAACGATTCGTGCAAGTAGTTCTATTCCAGGTTTTTTTCAACCGTTACAATATGAAAATAAAATTCTTGGAGATGGAGGATTATCTAACCCAGTTCCTCACGATGTGGTAAAAAAGATGGGAGCTGATATTGTAATCGCAGTGAATCTGGATCGAATTTTCGAGAACAGAGATGAAATAAAAATTCCTTCTTTATACAATATACCTATTCAATCTATTAATATCTTACGTCATAATTTAGCCCACCACTCGCTTGCAAATGCAGATATTGTTTTATCTCCTCATGTATCCAGTGTCGGTTTAATAGGATTACAGCACTTCGTAAATAAAAAAAAGATTGAAGAATTAATTCAAGAAGGTGTTACTGTAACCGAAGAAATGATTCCCTTCATTCTCCAAACTATTAATGAAAAAAAGAAACTTTCTATTCATGCAAAATTAAAAGGGTATTTTAGAAAAGCCAAAGATGTATTTTTTTAGTGGAAAAGTTTATTGTAAACAAATGCCAGTCGTTCTCTTCTGGTACGCTGATAATGAAGTTCATCAACAGGAACGTAAATATATTTCGTTAATGGACAGTTAGCATCATCCATATGTTTATGTGATTCATTAATTTGTTTGAGAACGCTTTTTAAGGCCTGCAGCGTCGTAGGATAGAAGTTTTTTGCACCTATTACTTCATAAAGACCAGTTTTTTTGAAAATCTCGACTACTTGTGACTTTACTGTGGAGAAGAATATTTTCTTTCTTGTAACACGAAGAGTTTCTATAAAACCCGCTAGCAATTCTTCACCAGTTGCATCTATTTCGTTAATACCGTTCGCAGAAAAAATAATATGCGTTACATGAGGATGTTGTGATAAATATCTAATAATTTCGTTTTCAAAAAAAGTTGCATTTGCGAAAAAAAGAGGAGCATCGAGACGTACAACAGCTATGTTTTCACATTGATCTAGATTATATAACTTATAATCATGTAAAAAACCATCTTTATACATAGATAAGAAAGCCACCTTAGGGCGTGTACTTCGAAAAACAAAATGTCCTATCGAAAAAACAATTCCAAGTAACAGTCCTTTCTCTAAGTCGGGCGCGAAGTATAACGTACCGAAGAAAGTTAATATTGCTGCAATACCATCATATAAACTAACACTAATAATAGGTTTAATTTTAGAAAAATCTATTAACGTTGAAACAGAGATGATGATAATCGCAGCGAGAACAACTTTTGGTAAATAGTAGAGTAAAGGAGTAAAAAACAGTAATGTGATAAGCACCATAAAAGAGGTAAAAAAACTAGAAAGCCATGTTTTAGCTCCCGCCTGATAATTAAGTGCTGTTCGAGAAAAAGAGCCTGAAACAGGATAACTAAGGCTAAATGAGCCTACGGCGTTCGCTATGCCTTGACCTATTAGTTCTTTATTCGGATCTAGCCGCTCTTTGGTCTTTAGAGCAATTGCTTGTGCTACAGAAACAGATTCTGTAAACCCTATAAGGGACATCGTAATAACAGGTATAATTAAATGTCCTAGCACACCAGAATCAAAACGGGGAATGCCAATTATAGGTAAACCGTTTGGAATTGTCCCAACCAGAGCTACTGGATAGTTTAAAAATTGTACAATGACAGAAAGCACGACAACAGTTATAAGCACATAAGGTATGTTCCGATTAATTTTTCGTAATATAAGCATCCAAGCGACAGCTATGCAACCTAGTATAAATGTCTGCCAATGAATTGCTGTTATAGCCTTTTGGAATAAAGCTATTATAGTTTGATAATGATGTTCCTGGTTAGGAACACTAATACCGAAAAAAGCTGATAGCTGTGTAGTAGCGATTATTAATGCCGCAGCATTCGTAAACGCATAAATAACAGGATGTGAAAGAAAACTAACAAGTCCCCCTAATTTCAATGTACCAAGAAGAATTTGGAATAATCCTAATAAACAAGCTAAGAGAACAATATTTGAAATGTATTCGTTCGATCCGAGGGGACTAATGGGCGAAACAGCCGATAACGCTAAGAGAGATAAAACTGCGACAGGACCTGTTGCCAGCTGAGCGCTTGAACCAAATAATGCAGCTAAAAAAGGAGGTAATAAAGCTGCGTACAGTCCGTAATGTGGGGGCAAACCTGCCAGCTGAGCATACGCTAATGATTGGGGGATCAATACTAGACCCACTGTTATACCTGCAATAATATCTGCACGTAAAGTTACCTTATGGAGAAAAGGCCGGTAGACTTTAGCTAAAAATGAAGTGTTTCCTGGAAGTTGTTTCATTCTTTTCCTTATTACTAGCTTATCACAAGATTTTTTCTCGCTCAATGATATAAAAAATTATGGTTCAAGGAAAATTTTAATGAAGTTTTATTATGTTTGAGGAAGCCTCTACTTATTTTATTACTAAAACTTCATTTTTATCAGAAACTGTCAAACCTGGTTTAGGACCGCCTCCTATCGCATATATTTTACCGTCAACAGCCACAACTGCGAGACCGTGACGGGCAGTAGGAAGGGGAGGGAGTGAAAACCACTTTCCTTCTTCTATATGAAATGCCTCAACTCTATTAAAAGTCCCTAAGGCTTCTTCGCCACCAATTACTATAAATGCATTACGAATAGTGACCCCTCCTATACCGCTTCGCTTCGATAACATTTTGGGTCCTGACGTCCAAACATCTGTAGTCGGATTATATATTTCCAAAGTATCAAGATTGGAAATTAGGGAATCTTGCCTTCCTCCAGCTACATACACTAATCCATCACTCATACCTATAGCTATATGATCACGCTTCGTAAATGCGCTTTTTTTCACAGTCCATATATCCGTAACTGTATCGTAGACATGAATACTACCCGTTACTCCATTTTTAGTCACTCCTCCCACAACATAAATTTTTGTCGCGATGGCAACAGCTGCATGCGCACCTCTCGCAAGAGGCATAGATTTTCCTTTTGTCCATTGTTTTGTTTCCGGGGAATAAATAAAGATATCGGAGGTCGGTGATGAATCTTCTGAATATCCACCAAGAATAAATAACTTTCCCGCTACAGCTACTGCTGCAGTATGATGACGAGCCCCGGGCAAATCAGGAGCTGGACTCCATGAATCATTCTTCGTATCATAAACCTCAACTTTAGAAGATGTGTTACCTGAATTCTCCAAACCTCCAATAATATAAATCTTACCATCTAACGAAGTACCAGCTACTTCAGTCCGTGGTGTAGGAAGAGATTTTTTCACTGCCCATGTAGAAACTGTTTCTAAAAATGTCGTTTTATTTGTATATGATTTTTGTTTTTTTTCATTTGTAACGAATAGTATATAGAACGAAACAGTAAATAATAGTACAAAAAAAAGAGCAAAAACGAAAAGCTTTTTAATCATTTAATATAAGTATACATAGCTGTGACTGTTCAGAAAAGTACTCTGTATATTTTCTTTACTGACTCTAGTTCAGTAGATTTTCTAAAATAAGGAAATAATAACTGTTTTAGGGGTGTAGGTGGACTCCCTCCAGGAGCTACAAACACACCTTCACCGACACCGCCTGATGGTTGCATGAACGGAGTGCAAGACCGAGCTTCAGGAAATCCTTAGTGGATTGTAAAGGAAAAAATAATAATTATAAAATAAATTTTTCTAGAACATCTACTAAACCGTCTTCGTCGACAGTTGAAGCTATATAATCCGCAATTGCCTTTAAATCATCTACTGCATTTCCCATAGCTACTTTAAGACCACAAGCCATTAATAATGGAAAATCGTTATACCCGTCACCCACACCTATTACATTATTCTTTTTTAAATTCACCTTTTTCATTATGGTTTCAATACCATGAAGCTTTGTTGCATTAACATGCTCAACACTTAGACCATACATTCCCTGATTTCTATGGTGAGACTTTTGACCTTTAACATGAGGTAGTTTACTTATTTTTTCTAGAACTTCCTCTACTGTCTGCAAATCATACAATTCATCGGCAAAGAACATATACGCTTTTTTTATTTCATCATCGTGCGTAAACCTTTTCTGGTAATCTGTGCCAATAACCTGCTGTTTAACATAAAAAGATATTTTTTTTTCTAAAAGTAAATCTTTAATCATAATTGCTTCATCTACTGGAAGAGGACAATCATAAAGAAGTTCTCGTGACTTTAAATCCATAACTTGCGACCCATTATTTAAAACAACATAACCTTCATGCATTTGTAACTTTGTTAAAACTGGTTCTAAAAAGCTATATGACCTGCCTGTAACAAGACAAACAATGACTTTCTCTTGCGCTTTTTTAATCGCATCAGTGACACGTTCAGATGGGAGCGCATCATAATCATAAGGAACAATTGTTCCATCAACATCTAACATGAGTGCTTTATAATTCATTTTTCTAAGTTTAGCAGGAAAATAGAAGCCTACTTGTTTAATATAAGTACTTTAGTGTAAAAACAAACGTTGCAAAACTAGAAAACGATGAAAATTTAACAAAGTTCACAGAAAAGTTATCTTTTTTTTGCATTTTTCTTAAAAGTAAGTATTCAATAACAAAAAGTACAGCTATATATATTCCTATTTTACTACAATAAACTATTGAAGAAGTTTTATCAGATAATAAAGCTAATAGCGAACCTGTAATTACTTGCGTTGTGGCAATGGAAGCAATAATTATTGCTAATTTTTTATATGAAGAAAGTAAATTCTTTTTTAAAACATACAATGATCTTATGCTAAACAGGAAAAGTAAAGACGCTCCTGTAAGGTGAAGAAGTAATATAAACGTGTACATTCTATGAATAGTATACTAAAGCAAACCTAATTTCAATAAACTGGTTGGGAAGTTGATAGGTACGAATCTCTACGGGAAACCATTTATGAGGAGAAGCATCTTTTTTTGATAATAATGTCCATTTTTTAGGTGTCATAGCTATCCTTTAAGTAGAGTAAAACACAGTACTGATTTTAAGCCAGCTGCCTCTTCCATATAGAAATATATTTAATTTCTCCTAAATATGGTATTGTATTAGTAGAGTATGAAATATGTTGTAGTTACTTTTGACGGATCAGGTACTCCAGTCGCACAACACTTGCAGTTGGAAGGCCAAGATGTTGTTTTGGCACAGATAGAAAACATGAGGAGTTTGGCATCTGAAGAGGATGATGAATATGCAGAAGGTCGAAATGATAAAGAACAACGTCTTTCAGTATTTGAAGGAGTTGTCAGGAAAAAACCCGCGGAAGAACTTTTGAAAGAAATGAAAACGTATAAAAATCCGCAGGATTATTTCGTTTACTTTGACACGAATGGTTTATACGCTCTCGCAGAACAGATTAAAGACTTAGGATTCCACGGCAATTTTCCGACACGTGAAGACTATTTATATGAAGTTGACAGGGATAAAGCAAAAGAGTTTGTCAAAAAGCACTATTCTAAATTAAATATTGCAAGGAAAAAAGAATTTGCAAAAGTTTCCGATGCAAAAAAGTTCTTAACAGACACCGACGAAGTCTGGGTATTAAAAGGAAATAGTGATGCTTCAAGTGCTTTTGTGCCCGATGTCGATGATCCAATCCTTGCAGCACGACAAATAGTTGAGGTTTTGGATAATGATTCGTCTTCATATGAATCAGAGGGATTCATTCTTGAATTACTTATTCCTTCTGTCATGGAACTTACCCCGGAGAAAATTTATTATGACGGCGAATTAATCGCTTGCACTTTAGATATTGAAAATAAGCCAATTGGCAGCGGTAACATTTCTGTTCAAACAGGTTGTGCTGCTGATTTGGTTTTTCCCATAGCAAATGACTCTCGGATTAACCAGATTGCATTTCCTCCAATTGTTGATGAATTAGCAAAAAAACACAAAGGGTTATTTTACTGGGATGCCTCAATTCTGATTAATAAACGGGATGGAAAAATGTACTTTGGAGAATTTTGTCCTAATAGGCCAGGCTACAATGCTTCATTTACAGAATTTGCTCAGTGCGGAAGTGTTCATGAGTTTTTTGAGAATGTAGTACAGAAAAAAAGTCCATTTAAATTGGGAACTGTCGCTTCCTCTATTCGCATCTTTAATCTTCATCGTGATAATGAAACCCAACAAATTCTTGGAGGATTAACTGTGGATTTTGCCCCAGAAGTGGAAAAAGATGTTTGGTTATGGGATGTGAAGAAAAAGGGAAAAAAACTGGTGAATATCGGTTATGGCGATGCAGTCGCGGCAATTACAGGTGCAGGAGATTCTGTTGAAGAAGCAGTCAGCAGGATGTACCGAAATCTAGAAAAGTTTTCTTTCTTAGGAGCTTATTACCGTCCGAAAGCGGATTATTTATCTCTCGGGTATCCCACATCTATTCTTAATCGTTTGAATTACGGAATGGAAAGAGGGCTATATCAAATACCATTTAATGTCAAAGTAGGGGATATCCTCTAGAGTTTCAAAGCAGCAGAATGGCAAAGAACAACTTTAGAACTATTGTTTATCTTTACCGTACTTTCCAATTCTTCTTTGTCTTACTGCCTTTTTTCTTTGTAGGTTTTATTTTTACTTCCACACTATAGACTGCTTTTTGATAATTTTTCCAATCCATTCCCATATTCTCTATAAAGTGGCGCTCTACGTTATTCGCAATGCGGTGATATTTACAGTATAAATCATACTCTTTCTTGTGTTTTTCAGCAGCCGTATCAGTAGTGTCAAAAGCATCAATCATAGCCACAGGAATACCAGCTGATCTAATTAAGGTATACTCAATAAACTCATGCAGCATAATAGCATTATTAATAATTGGGTTTTTCATATCATAAGCGATAATATGCGTGTCAAAATAGTCACCCACGTCATCATAGCGCATTGACTTACTAACCCTGAATTTAAGCTTAGAGTAATCAATTAATTTCGCTCGGTCTTTCTGTTTCATAGTCGTTAATTATATCTCAATAGGTTACCTTAGTAAAGCAGTAAGAATCTGAGGCTAAAGCATAATATTATCCTATATTATTTATACAGAAGTATAATTTTACGAGTCTAATCTCGCAAGAAATAGTCCTATAATAACAGTTACGTTTAAACTAAATACAAGGAACTTAATCAGCTGCCCAACTATTTAAAAATTCCAACCGCAAGTTCCGCCCATACCATCCTTCCTCAACCAAGATTCAGCACTCAAATTTCTTCTTGATCAATTTCATCATTTTTATACTCAAGAATGTCTCCTGGCTGACAGTCTAAAGCTTTGCAAATCGCTTCCAAGGTTGAGAAACGAATAGCTTTTGCCTTTCCATTTTTCAAGATAGAAAGGTTAGCCATGGTTATGCCAACTTTCTCAGTAAGTTCAGTAACACTCATTTTCCTTTTGACTAACAGGATACAGCCAGGAAAAGTTAGAAGCTCAGTTGAAAAAAGAAACAGACTTTGAAACGTTCTTTGTAAATGCACCGCGACTGAATCCCTCGCGATCTTTAATCAAAGGCGTGATTTGTGGCGTCCGAGTGGAGGATAGTAAAGAACCAATTATGCGCGAAATTCGCTATCTAGATAAATTAATCGATGAGCTAGCTGGAGGGAAAACGATGGAAAAGATTTTACGAAGGTGATATCTTACTGCCTTAACTTTTCCCAGTCAGAGCTGGGAAGCCTGGATTCGAACCAGAATAAACGGATCCAAAGTCCGTTGTCCTACCATTAGACGACTTCCCAGCACTGACTACGAATTTTCCCTTGTTAAGATACTATCCAAATACTTTCTTCCTTGTCCAGTTTTTAAGAACTTTTCTCTTTTGACAGCTTCGCTTCTTGTATAAAACTGCTCTTGATAAATTAACTTCCATGGTTTTCTTCCTTTTGTATATCTAACTTTACCAGCATTGTGTGCAGCTAAGCGTATAGTTACATTTTCTGCACTTCCTACATACCGCGTTCCATAGGTTATACTTTTCGGTACATATGCATACAACATAGTATGATTCTCCGCCGAAGGCGGATGCGCCTCTGGCGCAGAACCAGAATAAACGGATCCAAAGTCCGTTGTCTCAGCCGGAGGCTGATCTGCCTCTGGCATGACTACCATTAGACGACTTCCCAACGCAAACTCCAAGTTTATATTTTAAATACCATATCTAAATACTTCTTATATACCCATGAGTTTAAAGCCTTTCTCTCTTAGCGCTTTGCTTCTCATTTCTTCATTGTTCTTTATAAAGCAACAACCATTCGATAACTTCAAATGAAAGTTAAAATTAACGCTCTGTTATTATAGCATTGAAAACCGTATATCTAAAGGGTAGGGGAGCTAGCTTCAAAATATTTCTTCGCAGCGATAGTCCATAACTGAGGAGCATTGCCTTTCTTATGGACTTTAAATTCATCTACATGAAGTAACTCCGGAAAATCATGCAAGTAAGGAATAATTCGTTCACAAACCTCCATTACATGCGGTAAATTAAACTTTTTCGCTCCAAGGTGAATAAATGCTTGTTCGAATGGCCAGACAGTATTCGTATGGTATCCATAATGGTGAGCTATATCATGTTGGAGAGAAATATCATGAGTACTTAATGTAAGATAACCTCGTTTCGTTTCTAAACTTTTAGTAGCTTCAACTATCTTTCTTACTTTTTCGGTTTTTATCTGATCAGGTTCAAGATAATATAAAATATGTAAGTTATCAGATGAAACACCGGGGAAAAAACCTTTTTGGTCCAGGCCTATATGGAAAACTCCACGTTTATCATCAAAAAGAATAAATAAATGCTTATTCATCTCTTCAGCTTTCTTTTCTAAATCTTTCGCACCAAGAAGCCGAGCCGCACTTCGTAATGCTTTCATATTTTGGACATGTGCAAGTGTAAAAACTGCTGGATATGCTGGTATACCATGCTCGCGGTTGGAGATGTGCGAATCTTTCCAATATGTAACCTTTAAAGCGTACCGTTTGGCATCGGCATATTTCGGATCTTCTACGAAAAGGTAATTAACCAGATGATGAAGGATATATGTTACTGCTTTTTCTAAATAATGGTGTTGTTTTTTAATGAAATAATCATCACCAGTCATATTAAGATATTCGTCATGACCAATAAGAAATAGTGCTGTCGTATCACATGCATTATAATCAGTAGAATAGCCTTCTGTTAAAAATGGAGGCATTTCATGAAATATTTTTCCTGGCTCTTCACCTGTCTTTGAATCTTTTTTTGTTCCCTGCAAAAAGGAACAGTAAATTAATTGATCTCTCAGCATCTTCGCATCCCGCATCAAAATTGCAGAGAGAATTCCGTCCCTTGTAAAATTAGCTGGATAGCTGGGTAATCCTGCGCTATAGAGTGTTATATGGTTCAACTGGATTACTAATGAGTCAAGCGCTTCTTGAACAGTCATATGATGCTCGTGAAGAGGAGAGTGCTTATACATAGTTCAATTGTATAGAAATGCAAGGAAGAAAAAAAGTAAGGTATTATACAACGAAGTAATGAAGCACAAGTTTTAGCAAGAACTATCTCTGGAGGACTTTTGAGCGGGAGACGGGTAGTCCGATTAACATCGGACTCTCTTCTTTGAGCGGGAGACGGATAGTCCGATTAACATCGGACCCTCTTCTTTGAGCGGGAGACGGGTATCGCACCCGCGACCTCTTCCTTGGCAAGGAAGCATTCTACTGCTGAACTACTCCCGCAGTATCTCGCATTATAGCAAATTGACCTATAAATAAAAAACCCCTTTACAAAATCATAAAATTTATCTTATCCTAAATATGTGAAGAAAAAAATCAAGAGAAAAGTAGCCTCTAAAAAGAAACGAACTCCTATAGTACTTACCCGTACCCGATATATATTTATCGGGTTTGCAAGTGTCTGTCTTTTTCTTTTTAGCTTCTTACTGCTTAACCCAAAAACTGAAGAAAAGCATAGAGAATGCGCAAACTCCCTAAGCTGCGTAGATAATTTATCAGGTATCTACGAAGAAGACACGGTAGGTGTCTTCGCAGGGAGAAAAGTTAAAAGTCCACCAATAGCATCTCGACCATATATAAGAAACTTGTCTCAAAATATTACCCAGGCTAGTGTTCTCGGTGAAAATACTGATAGTAAACATATCTATGTGGATTTGACTAATCAAAAGCTCTATGCCTTTGAGAATAATAGTCTCGTTTATGAATTCAAAGTATCCACAGGTAAACCATGGACACCTACCCCAACTGGTGATTTCCGCGTATGGATTAAATTGAAATATACCCGCATGAGAGGCGGAAGTGGTAGTGGATACTACGATTTACCAAATGTTCCCTATACTATGTTCTTTTATAACGATAAAGTTGCTAAATCACGAGGATATGGGATTCATGGAGCGTATTGGCACGAGAATTTTGGATTTCCAATGAGTCACGGTTGCATTAATTTAGATGAACCGGATGCAGAGAAACTATATACTTGGGCTACACCCGTATCAGAAAAAAATACAGTGAATGCAACTGCAGAAAATCCTGGAACGCTCATTACTATCTATGGAGAAACACCAAAGTAAAGAATTTTCCATTTTCCACTTACCATTTGCCATTGATTTTTTAGTATAAAATTTATAGATTGGACATAATGACATCTGATGAATTGTATAACCGGCTCCTTAATTTCGGTAGAGGTTGTCAAAAACATGTAAAAATGTTACCTAAAACAATTTATAACCTTGAATATGGAAGCCAACTTATTCGTTCTTCAGCATCAACCGATTCCAACTACATAGAAGCATTAGAAGCAGCTGGTTCGAAAGATTTTTGCTATAGGTTAAAAATCTGCAGAAAAGAGACAAGAGAATCTAAGCATTGGTTGTATCTTCTTCTTAGTTCCAATCAAGAAATACAACATATTAATAATAATACTAAAGAACTATTATTAGAAGCATCAGAGCTAATTAGAATATTTACATCATCCATATTAACTTCTGAAAAAAATCAAAAAATGATTAAATAATGGAAAATGATACTTGGAAAATGGAAAATAATTAGTGACAATACCCCTTTTCACAAGCTGCTAATAATGTTCCTGTCGTATTGCCTCCATAATACCGTAAACCTTGTTCGACTCCACCATGTTTAGCAAGATAGTTTGCTGCACCGTGGATGGCATCTACAGCATTATTAATATCAGCAATCCCGTCTCCATTTCCATCAACACCATAGGCATTCCATGTACCAGGCATAAATTGCAGAGGACCTTGCGCGCCAGATCCTTGGGCATTATAAATAGCTCCATCACGTAAACCTGTTTCAGTTAAATGAAGGCCATAGAGAATTTGCCAAGGTACACCATATTTTTCCCCTGCTTGCTTATAAATTTCGTCATAGTTAGTTGGCTCACCCTGGGTAGGGAGAATAGGGGAGGGACTTGGGAGAGTCTCCACTTGCGTAATTTGTGCTGAAAAATTTGTTTTATCTTCTTTATTTGATGCTTTTATAGAATTTTTAAGCAAACTTGCTAGTTTATCTGCCGGTATTTTGGCAACCAGGAGTGGTTTTTGTAAGGTAATGATTATTTTACTTCCTTCTGGCAAAACATTTGGATTGTTTATTTGAGGGTTATCTAACCAAATGTTCGTCCAGTAATCTTTACTCCCATAATACTGTTGGGCCAAATCAGTTATAGTTTGTTGGGAAGAAACAACAAACTCTACCTCTGTAGGATAAAAAATAACAGGATAGGTAAAAGCGTAATAGTTAGGCTGTGAAAATAACGAGAATATAAAATATCCAAGGGCAGCGAGGGTATTTCCTAATACACCTTGCGTCATAATTGGGGAAATTCAACTATAGTGAATTTCTATCGTGGAATTTTAACAATGTTCTTCTATCCTGTCAATAAAACTAATGACATATTACGTGTTTCTTACCCTAATCCATGATGTATGACAAGAGAACTAAGTGCCGAGGATGTGAGTTGAACACATATCTGATGTTCTTCAGACACCCGCCGTGACCACCTTGGCTACCTCGGCTAATCGAACGAAACTATTGAAACTAAGCTGTAACTGCTCTTAACTTATCCTGTATCATATTATAGCAAACGCTAAACGCATAGTGTAGATTGAAATTAGCAAGATGTGGTAAGGAGATTTTATGAATGATATACTTGAGTAATGGAATTGAAGCGCTACGCAGGCAATCCAATCCTCACCAAAAATCCGAAAAATCATTGGGAAGCAGGATCAGTACTTAACCCGAACGTTCTTTACGATAATGGACTGTTCCGAATGGTTTACAGGGCTACAAATGACATTAAAACCGATGAGGATGGAGGGTATGTTTCGTCCATTGGTTATGCAGAAAGTATTGATGGAATCCACTTTACTCGCTTCCCTCAGCCTCTTTTAGCACCTGATAAAGAGTATGAACTTAACGGGGGATGCGAAGATGCACGCGTGACAAAAATTGGGGATACGTATTTTCTCTATTATACCGCTTGCCACGTCGATAACGGAAAATGGAAAGTAAGAATAGCTTTAGCGACTAGTAAAGATTTTAAGAACTGGAAAAAGCATGGGATTGTTGGCCCGCAGCACACAAAGTCAAAAGCGGCATGTCTTTTTCCTGAAAAAATAAACGGTAAATACACAATGCTTTATACATGGAAATCCGACAGTCCACTTTCCTCAATTATGCTTGCGCAATTTGAGACTTTGCAAGAAGTAATAAAACCTCCAAAAGGATTTATGGCAGACAATATTGACCATTATCAAGATAATGTTGTATTTGAACCTCCGAAACCAGTATATCGTGGGGCAGAGGTCGGAGCTGTACCAATAAAAACAAAGGATGGTTGGCTCTTTATTTATTGCAATGCCAATGTATCCAATCATCCAGAATGGACTATTAATGCAGCGCTTCTTGACGTACATGACCCACGAAAGATATTGGCAGAAACAGAAAAGCCTCTTCTCAGACCCGAAACAGAGACAGAATTGAAAGGTGTGGTAAATAATGTCACATTTCCTGAAGGTGCAGCAGTTGTTGGTGATGAGTTATATGTTTACTATGGAAGTGGAGATCAGGGATGCTGTCTTGCGACCTGTAGTTTCAGCGAACTCATGAAGTATCTTACCTCGCGGATTCCTCGAAAATAAATTTATGTGGTTACCGTTATCGCTCACTACAGCCGTTGTTCTCTCTACGTATTTCTTTCTTAATAAACAACAAATAAAAACTGTTTCAATCTACACCAGCTTCAGCAAAGAAAAAAGTCTGTTTACAATTATGCCTACAATAATGATTACAATTATGTGAATTGGAGAAAACTATGTGGGTAGCACGAACAAGTATGGTTATTGTGGACGATTAGGGACTTGAACCCCAGACCTCTTCAGTGTAAATGAAGCGCTCTAGCCAGCTGAGCTAATCGTCCAGTGTGCGGATGAGAGGACTCGAACCTCCACGCTTTTTACGGCACTACCACCTCAAGGTAGCGTGTATACCAATTTCACCACATCCGCGTAAAAGCAAATAGCCTATGGCTAATAGCTTA
This sequence comes from uncultured Gammaproteobacteria bacterium, assembly GCA_964512695.1. GTDB lineage: Bacteria > Patescibacteriota > Microgenomatia > Levybacterales > UBA12049 > CAYMDS01. Next base: position 24,404 of record CAZEJU010000001.1, read on the forward strand.
TGGTTTGAAAATTATACCAAAATCTTCTTCCGCAAGCTATTAGCTATATATCCTTAGCCATTTGCTATTTTTGTGCCCTGAGGGAGACTCGAACTCCCACGGCTTTCGCCACTACCTCCTGAAGATAGCGTGTATACCAATTTCACCATCAGGGCAATTCTGGACTCATTCTAACAAATGGCTGTAGAGGAAACAACAGAAAGTATCATATGAAATTATAAACTAGTAAAAAATTCACAAAGAAGATATCGAAGCTTAATTTTTACAGAGTGCGTGTGATTACCTACAATAGCCATTCAACTTGACATTCTCAACTGTATCTGTAAATATGAAGATTGATGAGAAAGGTTATACTGCTCATAACGTTTTCAATAATCTCACCCTCGCTGTTGATCTTCAGCCTTTTATTCTATCTTTTTCTATCTTACCATGGAGATACAACAACGTACGCAAACGCCCGGAAGGCAGCTCTCACACGCACCTATGCAGCTTTACCTCGTAAAAACGCTATAACAACTGATTCTATTACTATCGAAGAGGGCAGAGTAGAAATAGTAAGGCAATTTTTAGCTAAATATAAATCTCCACTTGAGGAACATGCAGCATTTATAGTAAAAATTGCTGATAAATACGGGTTAGATTTTAGGCTAATTCCCGCTATTTCCATGCAAGAATCAAATGCTTGCAAAAAAATTCCTAAAGATTCATATAACTGCTGGGGATTTGGCATATATGGAGGCAAAGTAACGAGGTTTACTGACTATCCTGAGGCTATTGAAATTGTTACAAAAACTTTAGCCACAAAATACAGAAAGAAGGGCCTAATAACCCCAGAAGAGATTATGACTATGTATACACCCTCAAGTCCGAATGGTAGTTGGGCAAAAGGCGTTTCGCACTTCATGGAAGAACTCCAATAACTTCTGTAGTCAATTTTTCAGCTATTTGCTTATTGCTTAGATACAGGCTAGCCAGATTGCAAGACTAACCACCTGATATGCCTTAATCCTATAGCAAACTACTTGACAAACCTATAGTTTAGTGATACAATCCACATCATGTACCTCGGCTAAAACTCCAAACTTTTGGCTGGGGTATATTTTTACCAATATTTTAAATACTATAAGATTAAATTATGAAGATTTTTTTAACTTTATTATTCTTTATTTTTCTTTCTACAGTACCTGCTTATGCTGAGACTACAGCAGGAGCTTCTGCTATGCTTGTTCCTCAAAATATACCTTTTAAACAGGCTGATAAGAGAATACAAGTACTCAAGTCATATTTTAAAAAATATAATTCTCCTTTAGAAAATGACGCTTCAGTTTTCATCGAAGTTGCTGATAAATATGATATTGACTATAGGATTTTACCGGCTATCGCTGGAGTAGAATCTGGTTTTGGAAAATTCATTCCATATAACTCTTTTAATGGTTGGGGATGGGGTATTTATGGTGGTAAAGTAACATATTTCTCATCATGGGAAGAAGCGATTCAAACCATCTCTAAAGAATTACGGGAACGATATATGGATAAATGGGGAGCAAAAAATGTCTATGATATTGGTAAATATTATGCTTCAGATCCAGCATGGGCATATAAAGTAAATAGGTTTATGGAAGATATTGAGAACTTTGCGCAGGAAAAAGAAGACAAAGCTATTTCCATTTCTATCTAAATAGATTATAATTAGCTAAACTGTCTATGCGCGGATGTGGTGGAATGGTAGACACGTAAGGTTTAGGACCTTATGGCCGCAAGGCTGTGGAGGTTCAAGTCCTCTCATCCGCACTCATACGCGCACTATATCGCATGCAATACTATGACTAAAGAAGCAACTATTACATCTCTTATAGATAAGAAAGAAGACGGTACTGTACAGTTAACGATAACAATACCCTGGGGTGATATCAGTAAAACTAAAGAAACAGTTATTCAAAAAGCTGTAGAGCAAGCTGAAGTCGCAGGATTCCGGAAAGGTAAAGCACCTCGAAATATAGTAGAACCAACTTTAGATACAGCGAAGATCAGAGAAGAAGTACTTCGCGCATTATTACCTGAAGCATATGTAAAAGCTGTTCAGGAACACCAATTACGTCCAATTATCAATCCCAAAATTCACGTGGAGAAGTTAGAAGATGAGAAAGATTGGGTTGTATCTGCATTAACATGCGAAATGCCTAAGGTCGAGCTTGGTAAATACAAAGAAGCTGTTAAGAAGGTTACTGCTGGTTCGAAAATAGTCATACCTGGCAAAGAAAAAAAAGAACCATCACTTGATGAAATTGTTAAAGCCATACTAGGTGAAATTACGGTTAAAGTTCCTTCTTTATTAATAGAGCAAGAAGTAGATAGACTATTATCGCAAACACTTGACGAGATTAAACGCTTAGGACTTACATTAGACCAGTATTTAGCTTCAACTGGCAAAAATCCTAACCAGCTTCGCGAAGATTATATGAAAAAAGCTGAAGCAGATATTACGTTAGAGTTTGTACTACAAGAGATTGCGGAAACAGAAAAAATTACAGTAGAGGAAACGGAAATCAATGAAGCAATTCAAAAAGCAAAAGATCCTATAGAAAAGGAGAACCTCGAAAGAAATCGATATATGCTTGCAAGCATCTTGAGGCAACAAAAAACACTTGATTTTTTGAAGAATTTATGATAACTTGCAGCCTATATGTCAAAACAGAAAACGAATTATACCAAGTCATATGCTAATCCTATAGAAAAGGTAAACAACTCCGGAAGATTTTATAGTGGGGATAAACCAAAAACAGTTTCCCAGCAAGTAAAAGCCCAAATAGACGGCATCGAAGATGATTTCCTTGCTCAACTTCTAGGATACGATTATAAAGATCCAAAAACGAAAATGAGAATGCCTTCTGAACAAATAAAGAAGGATACCTCCGGAGATATGCAGCAAGGCCAATCTGTTGATTTTGCTTCACAATCAACAAACACTGACAGTATATCTTCATCCTATTCAGAATCAATGTTTATCGAAAATACTGATTATTATTCTGAACAACGAGAGAGAAAACCAGAAGTTCTTGCAGGTATTGATTATAGAAGAGAGGTTATGTATGGAAGTGAATCGCTTACGAAGAGAGAAGCAGCACAGCTACAACAAAGAGTCCAGGAAATTATTGATGAACTCTCAAGGCTGGTTAGTGCATCTGTCATATTACAAACACAGTTCTCAGTATCCGTAGACCAAGCTCCACAAAGTGTCGGTAAATACCATATTAATTTTTTTGAATGGATGCTTATCTGGGTTAAAGAGTTACGAAGGAAAACAGAAGATGCGGGTTCTTGGTTGAGTGTTATGCAAAGCAAAAAATCCCAAAAAACGTATGGTAAAATGGCGAAAAAAATGGGTACGAAATTTACATTAGCCAACGAAAGAACCCCAGCAACGCAGACAGGTTAATAATATTTAATTTCTATTTACCAAATACCATTTTCCATTTTGTTTCTTCAGATTTTTCCTTGATGTATTAATTGAGGATGTACATATCCCGATTCCTATTAATGAAGCCAGTGCATTGGTTTGCCGATTTTTAGTACTATGCAATGGAAAATTGAAAAACGGACAATGGGAAATTTTAATAGTTGTAGGCATAATAAGAATATGTTACAGTTACACAGGTTTTATGATTTCACAACGTGTCGCAAATCTTACTCCCTCGCCTACATTAACATTAGACGCAAAAGTAAAAACTTTACAAGCACAAGGACAAAGTGTTATTAACTTATGTGTAGGTGAACCTGATTTTGATACCCCACAGCACGTCCAAGATGCAGCTTTCCAAGCCATGCAAGACGGTTTCACTCATTACACTGTCACTGCAGGAATTCAAGAACTCAGGGAAGCAATCGTAGAAAAATTTAAAAAAGATAATACTATAACGTACAATCCTTCTGAAGTAATCGTAGGTATGGGTAGTAAACCACTACTGTACCTCGCTTTTTTATCTTTATTAAATAAAGATGATGAGGTACTTATACCTACTCCCACATGGAACTCGTTCGTGGAACAAGTTAAATTGGTTGGGGGGAAACCAGTATTAGTACCTTTACAACCTCCTTTTAAACTCCTAGCTGCTGATATTAAAGAGAAAATCACAAAGAAAACAAGAATGCTACTTGTCAATACACCTTCTAATCCTACAGGAGCAATGATAGATAGCATTGAGCTTGAAAAAATAGCCGAATTAGCAGTAGAAAATGATTTTTTTATTCTCGCAGATGAAATATATGAAAAAATTGTTTACACACAGCAGCATATTTCAATCGCGTCACTATCTGCAGCTATTAAACAAAAGACTATTACTATTAACGGGTTCTCAAAAGCATACGCAATGACAGGATGGAGAATAGGCTATGCTGGAGGACCTCAAGAGATTATTCAGGCAATGGTAGCTCTGCAAGGACAAATAACTTCAAACGTGGCTTCTTTTGTGCAGAGAGCAGGCATAGAAGCATTAAAAGGCGACCAGAATGATTTAATGAAAATGACGAAGGCATTTAGTGAACGGCGAAGGTTTGTTATTCAAACCTTAAAAAATATTCCTGGTATCACATTTTCCGAACCAGAAGGGGCTTTTTATGTTTTTATATCAGTTGAAAAAAAATTAGGAAAAGTGTATAAGTCATCTTCAGAGTGGTGCGAAGCATTACTTGAAAAGCAAAGTGTGGCTGTAGTACCTGGAGAGGGATTCTTCCGCCCAGGCTATTTCAGACTAAGCTATGCTGCTTCGATGGAAGAGTTAAAGAGGGGAATAGAGGGAATAAAAAAGTTTATTTTGGATCAATATACATAGTCAGAATTTTTATTTGAAATTTTTAATTCAAAATCAAAATTTAATATTTAAATTTTTAAGTTTACATTATTTGATATTGAATAAAAATTAAAAACTTAAAATTAAAAATTATACTCATATAAATATGGCGCGTAAAATACCAGCAACAATGGTCTCACAACATCCTGATAATGCGAGTAAACCGTACTGGCATACGGAAGAATTTATTAGCACCCAACATGAAACATTTGAATGTTTCTTATCTTTCTCTGAACTTGGTGTCTCTGAATATAAATGGGATTGGGAAGGAAAGCTCGTAGATGAGTCTATTATGGAACGGCTTTTTAGCCAGTATTATGAATTTTTTAAGACAAATCCACTAGGTTATAGCAAATTTCTCACATTCCGTCTTCCAAACCCAAAAGTAGAAACAGAATTCCGTATAGGGCGCGCTTTCATGGGTATTCTCAGTGCGGATATGTTAGCTCGTCAGCTTGGATTCTACAGTCCCTCCTTATTTGAAGTAATCTTACCAATGACAGAGTCAGCGCAAGAGATGATAGAAATTCAAGAAGCTTTTCGCGAAATGAGTGGATTAAAACATAAATTATATCGCATGGCAGATAAATCTCTTCGTCATATCGAATTGATTCCCTTATTTGAAGATGTACATACGATAATTAACTCTGCAAATATTCTCGAACAGTATATTAAACTTCACAAAAAGAAATTTAAATTTTTACCTTCATATATAAGGCCGTACATCGCTCGTTCTGATCCAGCATTAAACGCAGGAATTGTGCCTACGGTACTTGCAGCAAAAATCGCTCTTTCAAGATACAAAGCATTTTCAGAAAAAACTGGCATTCCTTTATATCCCGTTATAGGCTCTGCATCCTTACCGTTTCGCGGAGGGCTTACACCAGTAACTGTCGAAGCGTTTGCTAACGAATATAAAGGAGTCCGAACAGCTTTGCTCCAGAGCGCATTCCGATATGATTATGATAAAAATGTCGTTAAACAGGCAGTGGAACAGCTTGAAAAATTACTTCCTTCAAATAGTGCAATTTCAATACCCCAAAAAGACGAAAAAGTTATGATCGAGCTTATTAACTTATTCGAGGGATATTATAAACCTACTATAGAACAATTAGCAGATAAGATAAACGCAGTAGCCACATCTCTACCTCGCAGAAGAGAACGAGTGCAGCATGTGGGTTTATTCGGGTACTCAAGGGGTGTCGGAAAAGTAAAACTACCACGAGCCATAGGGTTTACCGCCGCTATGTACTCACTGGGTATTCCTCCAGAAATAATAGGCACGGGACGAGGCATAAAAGAAGCAAAGGAACGCGGACTTCTGCCAGTACTCGAAAAGTATTATGTTAATCTACAAGCTGATCTCACTCGAGCAGGGAAATACGTTAATAAACCAGCAATTAAAAAACTCGCGAAAACTGATACGACATGGAATGATGTTTTAACAGATATAACGGAAATCGAAAAATTCCTTAAGATAGCACTTGAACCTGAGACAGAAGAAGAGAAACAACATAAAACCATTACGGATGATATTACGAAGAAACTTGCTGCTGAGGAATCTATAGCAAAACTCATAGAACAAGCAGCAGTACTCCGAAAAAGTTTAGGATAGATCAGAATAATTATTGAAACAACGGAACCGTACCAGATCCTACTGAATAAGACTTTCTCTGCCATTCATAACCCATTTCTTCAGCTTTTCTTTCATGGACTTTGTTTAAATGTACTCTTACTGAATCTTGAAATCGATATTCAGCTTCATCAGGGTCAAGATTTTCAGGAAATTCTGCAAATGGTCCTTCGCGTCTTCTAAACTGCTGATAATACTCACCACTAATCATACTTATTTCCTGAGGTTCAAGCACTAAGAGATCAGCCGCAAATTGAAATGTAGCACGAATGATTTGTATAGTTTTAGCTTCAGTAATATTTGTTGGGCCATTTCCGGTATGCTTATGCGCTTTAACAGCTTTTTCCATAATTCTCCATACTAAGCTCCTGTCTTCAATTACTGCGTTTCCTAATAATCCCGGCTCAGAAAGCCCATCCCTTTTACAAATTTCAGCAATGACAGCAGCTTGAGCTGTAACAGATCCAGGCGTTCTTACACTTGCTTGGACAAATAAAGACTCTCCCAAAGTTTTTCTGTCATTTTCTGATACTTGAGAACCATCACGTGGTGTATATAACATTGCTTCTTTATTCATAAATACTATAAGACAGAATTATACCAAGAATCTGCTTATTTGTATAGCACAATATTGAATGTAACACTTCTTGACAATAAGCAAAAAGTAGAGTATTATCGGATATAACGATATGCATTATATAAAAGTTGAAAACATGATGGCAATGATGATGACTTCCTAACGGAGGTGTATCACGTGCTGTTTGTGAACGACCTCCTTACTAGGAGGTTTTTTTATTGTAAAAATATGTTTGTGACCATTATTAACGACTGTACAGATCATAACGTAATAGGAAGGCAACTAACCAGAGCAGCTGTCTTATTTTACGCGCCTGTTATTCCGGTTGGGGTTCACAACGAGTTAGAAGCTGCCGGAAACCTCATAGATGTTCTCGATGCTGCAGAAAAGGGAAAAGGAGTAATCATTCTGAATGTCGCACCCCGACATGGTAACGCGAAAAAGTGGCCGAATGGAACACCATTTGCGTACTTTAACGTCAATAATATACTTATTATAGCCACAATAGATGGCTACTCCTTGTCTCTTATAAAAAAACTCAGGATAATAGATTCCGTGAATCTCCTTGATATTCCTGATGTAGTTAACAGGATGCAAGAAGAACATGTCATTTCTTCAGAACTACGAGATCAAATCATTCATACGCAATTTCGAAGTTTCGAGTTCGCTCCCCGCGTAGCAAAGTGGCTGACCGAAAGAATAGAAATCCCCAGCACACCGTATGCTTTATCCCAAGTTCCTGATGTACCAAAAGCTATATGGTATATCGATAATTTCGGAAACTGTAAAACCACACTCCTACCAGAAGATGTAAACTTCCAGGCAGGCAAAAAAGTTCATACGGAATTAGGTGAGTTAGCTTGCTATAACAGATTAAAAGATGTCCCTGATGGAAAAACAGCTCTTATCATTGGTAGTTCAGGTTATAAAGATAAACGATTTATCGAGTTAATAATCCAAGGTAAAAGCGCAGCACAGATATATGGTCTGCAAGTCGGATCATTAATCATAAATACTATTGGTTAAATTCGACACTACAGAAATAACATTTATGGGAATTAAGATTACCATATTAAAAAATAACAGAAAAATACCTCAATGCCTGGACTAAAGGAATCTCGCATTACCGGCTATTATTGACAAGCTCAGGCTGATAAGGTAAAGTATGGAAAGAATCAAGAGTGATGGGGAGACCCCAGTCTGATCTTCCTTTTCGCCTTAGTAGATTTCTACTTCGGCTTAAAGAGCGATCTTACCGGGGCGGGAGTTTTGGCTTCATGATCCATCCGGCAACCCTTCGGTAAGTTCAAACAATGCTTGAACAACGAGCAGGGTGCCAAACCCAACCCAAGAGATGTGCTACCGAGTACATCTTCGTAAAGGAGGATTTGATCCTGAGACAATCGAAGGATAAACTATGTATTACCTCTCTTTACGAGAGGTTTTTTTATTTATATGGCTAAAGAAGGTGAAATAAAAGGCACATATCAGTTTAGTATAGATGGCCCTCAGCTGACCAGTGACGATATACAGAGGAAGTTCCCTGGTGTCAAAAATAATGGTCATCTCGGAAAGACTGGTGTAGTACTACATGATACAGCAATTCCTATCGCAGCTATCCGACATCCTCGACTTATACCTACGCGGTTAGATGGAATTATACCTGTGTTTGGTGGCCCCCAAACACACAGTAAAATAGAGCATATCCGTATCCGACCAGCTGGTGGCTCAGAAGCGAAAAGAATAGCAAAAGCAGTCCGTGGAACAACCCCAACACTCGGACCAGAAGCAGAAGCATTTGTACATAACAGAAGAACAGGCAGACTTGTACCTACATTTAAAGGAAAACAAATTGAAACACAAAAAGCACTGAGAGAAGATGCACTTGGACATACGGGATCGCTTGAAGAACACATCGTAGCATCTGCTAAATTTACAGTTTTTAGAGCTAATCAAGAGCGCAGACGAGGACGTATCGCAGTTGAAACAAGTGTTCCTATAACCTATGGTGAAGGTAAAGATGCTCGAGATAGTGAAGGTCTCGCAGGTAGTGAAAATCCATATATTGTGGCTATGACACATCTGTTCCCTGAAAATATGCTCCCTACAGAGAAGCTTGATCCACAAGTTGCAAGCGTTTTAAATCAATACGCTCTTCGCCATGGGTTTGCGACTATTTCTGATATGACCAGCGCTCTCGGTCTTAACCGCACCTGGCACATGGCTGCAAGCCATCTGAGTCTTGGTCTACCGCAGGAACAACAACCAGATGGGAAATATATTACTTCTACTGAGATCGCGATAGGAGTTATGAATGTATTTATGAGTGACCTTAATATTTCGCATATGTTTACTCATGGAACACCTATGCTAGGCGGACAATTAGTAGATGTTCCAGCACGAAATCGTCAATCAGAACATGTGGCCTCAAATCAACCGTTACGGGATGTACGACTTGGTGCATTTAAGCATATGTTAGGCACTGCTTATCCTGGCCCGCTTATCGCGAATGAAGAAGATCTCTATGATCGCTGGAGAAAGATTGTTATTCCAGGGAAAGCCGCGACTGTAGATCGAGCATCGGCAATTAGTATAGCACCAAATGGAGAAATCTATGCCTCAATGCATGCACGGGCTCGTCTTCGTGTGGGAGGTGATCCCACAAAACAAACTGTACGAGTCGAATCAGTAGGAGATAGCGCTACACCTTCACGCTACGACTTAATAGCGCGTGACGCGTATCTAGTAATGTTATGGAACGGTGCTATGGAGGCAATGGCAAAAGGAAAAACCCCACAAGATTTCTGGGGGGGAAATTATCCAGCAATAACTGACTGGAAAAAGCAGCAGGAAGCGACATTAGGATTTTCTGTTAATGGACCAGCGAATAGGGAAGCACATGTGCTGATTGAACAAAACCTGGGGTTTTTACGTGATATGAAAGCTCTCCAACCTACATTAGGTACGTACATCGATTATGTAACAGCACGTATTCGTAATTTTAGTAGACCGACAAAAGCACACACACTCGATGAGTATACAACAGATCCATCAGGTAGCATAAGCGAGGTAATTCGACGCATGAAAGAAACCGGATATAAAGATGATGAAATCGTGCGAGCTATTGACACACATCAAACTGCAGTATCACGAAGAGTTGTTCAAGTTCATGGAGATTTTAAAGCGCTTCTACAAGATGTACAAAAGTAACATTTGACAATATATTTGTAAATATAATTGACAATATTACATATCTTTCAGTTAGTAATTATGAGTGCTGCCAATGCCTCTCAATACTTTTCGCACTCACTCACATCCTATAGTTGAATTTCTTCTCATATCTTTGTTACAATTTACCCCTATATGTCCCGAATACACGAATTACCAAGTATCCATACACTCTCTTCTACTGATGCTCAAAGATATTGGGATAAGTTACATCCAATAAAAGTTGTATCTCATGAGAGACCCCTGCAATACGGACATCCAGTTGAAATTCCTCCTAAACTCGCAGGAACTATTGGCAGATCAGCAAATCTCATGGAAGAAATTGCGATAGATAGCATTATGCAACAAGGGGCCACTACATGGCTTGGAAATAATGCGGCTTCTTTCGCAGGTGATAGTCTTAACATACAAGAAATCAACCACCAGCTCGAAGGTAGGCTTCTTCAAGGCTATCGATTACCTATTAGTTACGATGGAATGATAACAGTCTTTCGTGGAAGACCACATTATACAGTAGTGGAAGCACAATCTCTAGTTGCTCATGGCCCATGGATTCGGTCTATGCTTCAAGCAGCAGATAAAGATCCAGATGATCCATCATCATGGCAAGGGAAAGAAAATCCTACCCTCGTAGTTCAACAAATGAAAGACAATTTCGCGAAGGGTGAAGTTATAACAGTATTAGATACCACTCCACTTTCAGGTCCATTTATTCATGAACAAGTGGGTCTAGCGAAAGCATTAGGAACATCGGGAAGCGTGCCTATTTCTGCGCTTGATATCCAATTTAATCCTGAAATAGGTTATTTTCATTACGGTTATGCAGTTGATACTAGAGGCTACCCTATACCAAATGGAAACGGCTTTTTAAGAACATCCGACCGAATACCAATCCGGCATGTGTTAAGCCGTATGACGCAACCTGATCTGGATCATTTATACAATCTGGTCCGCGGTAACCCCCAACAAAGTGAACTTATACTCAAGTTCTTACGAGATGAAAAGATTAATTGGATCTGGCATCCAGCATGGCAGTCCCTCATCGATAAATCGAGATTACCATATATCTGTAAAAAACTGGAAGAAAGACAAGAAAACGTAACACGCAATCAATTTGTTCCGATTTTCGTAGCCGGTGAAACTCCACCCCTAGGAACGTATGTGCGTAAACCCGTAAGCAGCGTCCAAGGTGAAGGAGTAACAATTGTGCAAGTTAATGGCGTACCTCAACAAGTCGAAGAAGGCACAGTATACCAAAAGTATTTTTACCCGTATCCGTTTTCCATTCCCTTAGACGCAGAAATAGCACGGCAATTTCCTGTAACACCCCATGCTCCCAGAAATGTCGCGTCTGGCTTCCAGGAACATTTCGGTTGGGGACAAACCACAACGCCTGCTAGTCTAGAATTATGTTATATGGTGCCACCTTGGTGTAAAGGAGAACTTACGGGATATTTTATAGGGAGAGTAGCACCCAGGTATACAGGACCAGATTCAAGAAACATAACCCAAACAAACCTCTCAAAAGCGCAAGCTGCGATGTACGAATATATCCGAGATCAGGATCATTGGAAAACACCCTTCGGCTTTTCCCCTGTAACTCTTCAAAAGACTTAAGCACACATACTCTTAAGTTTAAATATTGACAATTTATAATTGATCTGGTAAGATTATAAGACAAATATGCAACATACGTTTAATTCTATTATTGTCGTCCTTCTCGTTACCCATTAATTGGGCGGAGGACTCGTGTTAAAAAACGTACCCGCTCAAAGAAGCGGGTTTTTTTATGTTTTAAAAGGAGAAATATATGAGTTCACATAAAGAATATGCAGGGCAAGCTGCTCTCAAATCCTTAGCTGAAAGATATATTAGAAGGTATGGCTTAAAAGCTGATTTTAATCCCGAAGAGACAGGTGGAGTAATTTTCGCTCAAGACGGTACACCACTAAGGCAAGTCCGTGCTCCTTTCTGGAGAGCAGAAAAAGGTGCAAAGGGAACAGGCAGAAAAGATATGCCTAGAGTTTACACTGCTACAAATCCTGACCCGGATAAACCTAACTCAGGATTAGAATTAGAATTCCAAGCTTTCCATGCCATGACAGGAGAAATGGAACCAGTCATGGATGCAGACCACCCAGTACATCAGGGGTTATTGGAACACAATCGAAAAGCAAAAAATGGACACACTGAAAATAATGGAAATGGACTTGGAAACGGAAATGGGGTTAATGGATATGTTTTTGTAGAAGACGGCGCTGACTGGGACCATGACTTCCCAACTGGACCTAAAGAAGTAGGATTTAGCCCAGAGCTAACACGTCATACTTTGGAGGAAAACTTTCCTCCGAATGTAGATTCCGGAACACGAAACAGAGAGACATTATATGGTATTAGCACAGTTGTACAATTAGCAGAAGCAAATAACACACTTATCTCTCCGTTCTCGACTATACCGCATCGAGATATTACACAAATTGATACGAATCAACATCCATATGTCCAACGCATAGCGTTCGAACACATGGGTCCCGAAAAAGTTAAACACTTTACAGGTACTTCACTGCAAATTCACGTAGAAATCAAGGATTTAGAGTCAGCTTTACACGCTGCAAACCGTTGGCAGCTAGTTACACCTATTATGTATGCGGGAACACTTTCAGCACCTTTTATCGCAGGAGAAATAACACCCGATTTACAAGAACGGTATGGTCAAGTTCCCGACGTGGTTGGCGATCCACTAAAAGAAAGCACATTTGATACTATGACACAAGGACCCCATGAATCATATAGATATTATGGTAGATTAATAGGATCACCTTCTGGAGGTGCAATGAGACAGCCTCTACCTGAAACATCTGAAGAATTTTGGTCTGCGGCTAATAATCTTCTAAAATCAGGAGAAAGTCCTTCCGTGGGTAGAGTAGCAGGACACCATGCAGATTTTCGTATTCGCCCTGACTTGGGACCGTATGGCACAATCGAGTTAGCAGTATTAGATACTGCCGGTGCGCGCATTCCAAATATCGTAGCCATTCAAGAATTCTCCAGAGCTTTGGGTTGGAAGTTACAGAGACAAGCAGGTAATTGGGAACAAATTATGGAAGATCCTCGTTTTAAATCGATATTCGGGCAAGCACCTTCTAAGGAAACATTCGAGACTGTTCACTGGAATACTATAGAGGTAGCAAAACATGGAAATAAGGCAATGATTACTGGTATGGACGGAGAACAGCATTCTATAGCAGAGTTATGGAGTAAGTTAGTGGAATATGTACAAGAACCTATTGAAGAAACCGGTTATACTGGTTTACCGGAAGGTATTATCGAGGTATTAGATAAAGCTTATCAAGACCCATCAGAACTATTTGATGTTTATAAAGACGAAAAAGGAGTTACTTCTGTCAAAGGATTCTATGAAACCGGAGTCGGAACTATGAGCCAGTGGGCCAGACAACGTGCAGAAGAGTTGAAAGCAAGAGGCTTAGCAGAAAAAGAAGCCATTATCGATACTACACTTAATGTAGGCAAAAGCTTTCATGAACATGTAAAGTCAATGACACCCAAAGATCTTAATACTTTATATGTAAGCGCTAACAAGGATGTGGATAAATCACCCCAATACAGCGCTAATGGTCAGAATCCATCATACCAAACCACTGCGTCCTAACAAGTATCAACTATTGTTGTGATACAATAACAACATGATTCAACAAGAAAGGCTTCTAAAAACATTCTTCGATCTTGTTTCAATCGATAGTCCTACAGGTGAAGAAGAACGCATTCGTAACGAACTCTCAAATCGTTTGAAAAAACTTGGCGCTGAAACAGTGGAAAAAGATACCTATGGTAACCTCATAGCGAAATTCCATGGTGAAGGTGAACCGCTCATGATTAACTGCCATATGGACACTGTAGAGCCCGGTAGAGGCATAGTACCAATTATGAAAGGTGATAGAGTAGAAACCGACGGGAAGACAATTCTAGCGGGTGATGCAAAGGCAGGTTTAGCGATTATCCTCGAAGCCTTAACTTCACTAAAAGAAGAAAATAAAAAACATGTACCTATCGAAATCGTCTTTACTGTAGAGGAGGAAACTGGACTTTATGGAGCTGTTAACCTCGACTATTCAAAAGTCTCCGCAAAAAAAGGATTTGTTTTTGATGGTTCAAAAGATCCTTGTACCTTAACCACATCAGCACCGGGATATTATAGAGTCGATGTTACAATCATAGGAAGAGCGGCTCATGCGGGAGCCGAACCTGAAAAAGGTATTTCAGCTATTAAAATCGCTTCTGATATTATTACGAAGCTCGAGGTAGGCAGAATTGATGAAGAAACTACGGCAAACGTCGGTATTATAGAAGGCGGAAGCGCCCGGAATGCAGTACCAGAAAAAGCACATTTTAAGGCAGAAATTCGAAGTAGAAAGCTAGAAAAGCTTGAAAAACATGCAGGTCATTTCCAAGAAGTTTTTGAGGAAGCGATGAAGAAACATCCTGAAGCGAAAATAGAGATAGACATGCATTTAGAATTTAATCCATATATTTTCGATGAAAACCATCATGTTATTCAGCTTGCGAGTAAAGCGTTAAGCGAACTAGGACAAACACCGAAACTTGCACCTTCGAATGGAGGATCCGATGTCAATATTTTTATTTCACACGATATAGAAACAGTGGCTGTAGGAATTGGCGATTATAATGCTCATACAACCCGCGAATACGTCGTCATATCTGAAATAGTGTTAGGAGCTAGACTCTGCGAAAAACTCCTTGAGGCGAAGTAAATTGGTATATTGCTAAACTGCTAATTGTTACGTGAGAGTAACCATACAACAATACCCATATCAATAAATTTTCGCTACAAAAATTGACACGTCATTAACCTCATGGTAGAATTACTATAACATACGAATAACAGCGTTGATCCAGTATGGATGGGACTGGGGATTCTCCTTCATTAAAGTTACGCAAGGAGAGCGCTGGGTCTAATCAACCCCGGAGGCGAAACCGTAAAAAGATCAGCAACATGTGTCATAGCTGCAGATAAGCACTGATTAAAAGCTGATTCTCGCTGATATAGAGCATGTCATGAATGAGAAGTCCTCCCACGCCAAAGCTCCGGAGGATAAAACAAGGTGGCACCGTCCTTAAATAAACGTGGGACCCTTGTAAATAACTACAAAGTAATTTTGTGGTTGTTTACAAGGGTTTTTTTAATGGTAAAAACTATGAAAGAAGGAGTTATTATACAAGTTGATCCGAGAATACCAGAGCCATATATAACATATATCCGGCAACGAAATGGGAATGTCGGCAGAGATATAGCAGATCACCTTGGCCTACCCTATGTAGGAGACAGTCAGGGAGTACAACGTGCAGCTGATTATTATCCTGTACTTGCCAGAACTGTCACCAGAGAACATGCAAGAGTATTAGGTGCAGAAAATACAAGAGATTTCTATGGTCTTGCAGTTGAAGATTTAAATGTTGTGGGTAAATCTATACTCCATCCTTCTATAAGCAGAAGACATCCTTTATTTCATAGAGAACAATTCGCACGAAAAGTCTTAGGTCAAACCCTTCCTGGTATAACCGGTTTCTCTAAAGAAGATTTATTAGCAGGGTATGAAAATGGTTACGCTGGATCACTGGATCATGCTTTAGATTACGAGCAGTATGGATTACGTGTTAAACTTCCAAATGAATCCGACGGCGTAGGACAATTTACTATACAAAGCAAGGATGATCTGGTTACTCTTCTAGAAGCTATTGAGGATAAAGATATCCACGAACAAGGACTGGTTCTGGAAGCTGATGTACAGAAACCTGAGACTATATCAGTCGGATTCGCGAGAATCGGTGATGAACAATTAAGTTTCATAGCCCAACAAAAAGATGCACGTGTGTTAGTAGATCATAAGGGCAAAACAATAGAGCAGAATAGATATGGTGGGGCATACGTCGTTGTGGCAAAAGGCCCTTTACAGTTACTATGCCAAGCCACGGAAGCAACTTCGCGTGAGAGATCTGCTGTAGAAAAAACACTGGCGTTTCATGAAGCCTATCAACGCATCTATGATCCTTTAGCTTCGAGATTAAGTTTCGATGTCATTTTCGGAGAAGGGAAAAACGGTCTCCCACTTGCAGGAATAAGTGACATTACTGGTAGGCTAGGTGGAACGTGTCCAGCACTCATGCAAGCTGCTGAAGAGTTCAGGAAAAACCCTTCTATTCAAATGGTAGGAACAGAAGTATCTCTTAATTATACTCCCCATGTACGATTTCCCTATGAAGATGAAGCTAAGGTGTATGTAGACCACCCAACACTCAGACTTACAGCAAGAGTAAACTCAAAACACAGAAGACTCGCAGCATAGACATGAATCTTGACATTACACATGGGCTATCCTATAATCATTTATATGATACGACAAGCAGTAAATTTCTTTTTCTTTTTTACCCCACTCGCGGGGAGGTAATTTCGTGATCACACGAAATACTCTATACCCCGCATAAGGCGGGGTTTTTTTATGGAGGAATTCTATGGCAATGACTGAACAAGACATACTAAAAGGTACAATGAACGGCCGAGTTGATTCAGGTTTAAAGGCAACTGATAACACAGCAGTACCTTTAGGTGAACAATCTCATGGCGGCATAGTCCGAAATACCGATGGACTATGGTGGCTACCTGCCTCACCACATCGCGGAAGGGGTTTCGAATGGCAAGACTCAAAGGATCCTAGATATAACGCAACACATTTAAGTGAAGTTGGCTACCACCCTGAACCTCTAGAACCACAGAGAACCGTAGAAGTATTAGCTGAACATTTACAAGAAAAAGTTGAAGGAAGAATTCCGGAAACAGAAACCCATGGAGTTGAAGTTGAAGGGACTACCTATGATCGAGAAGGCAATCTCTTAGCAATTCCTGTCGATCAGAAAACAAATCCCGAATTATTAGCTTCTACACATGAAGAAGCCACAAAACTGGAAAACGGACAGTACCCGAGAAAACCATTTGAAATAGCTCGAGCAGTAGCCAGTGCAACCCAGCGGGGTATCGCAATCGCTGAAAATCATAGCGGAATACTTGTCCTCACAGAAGTACCAGAAGGTGGAACATTTCATGATGCTGAAAACAGTACATTTCCATATATAGTACGTCAACAAGGAAGAATTCGAAGACACGCATTAGCACACCTTGATGAGATACCTGAAGAAACATGGGCTCTCTATCGACGTTACGGCGTAGATATTCGAGAACTACTGGAATCTAATAGACCGCTCAATTGGCCTACTCATGGATTGCATCATCATGCCGGTGCGCCACAAATAGAAGGATTAGTCGACCCGAGAGCCGCACTGGTTATGGGAAAAATGCGTCAAACACTTTTTGCAAAATTACTGCAATACCCAGCATTTAATAGCAGTAGATTATATGAAAAAGAAACTGATCTCCGCGGAGTCCGATCTGTCGCAAAACACGCGCTTGCTACAACAGTTAATAATGATTTACCTGATAGTGCTGAAGAGCTAATGTGGGATGTGCAACGGGCAATGAGAGAGGGAGAAATCGCTACGCCTTCACGATATCCTTATAAAGGCCAACACGATGTCGTTCGATTTAGGATGGATGGAAAACATAAAACTGTCGAGTCTATTAAAGATCCTATGACACCTGACCTATTAACAGCGCTTCATCTCGTGTTCGGCAATCAACTCCTGGATACCATCGGCCAGCAAGCTCTCGTACAAGTAGGTGGAGATGAAAGCAAAGTTATGGGTTATTTACAATCTATACATCCTGAGCTTTTTGCCACATTGCCTTCATTAGGTCCTGAGTCATCACATAGTGCAGATATGCAGTTTAATAAAGCAGGGTATCTAGGAACATTCCGCGGGAAAACTTATGCTGAGCTTATAAGAGATGCACGTGCTGTCGTGGAAGGGGTAGGCAAACATTATACAGCACTTGAGACACAAGCTAAAATTGTAAATCACGTACTAGGATACCAAACAGATATTCCTCATCCACAGACTGATCTAGCAACATTTATGGGAATAAAAAATGGAGTTTACCAACCAAATAGTATGAGAGCAGGAATTCTAACGGATTATAAAACGGGTATTCCTACAAATGAACTGTTAGTTGTCCAGGCTGAAGCAACGAAATTACAAGCTCAAGCTTTAGCACAAGTGAGAGATGATAAAGATCTTCTCGAAGTGTATGGATTACAGTAAGCTTTATTCTCCTGACCAGGACATGGCATTCATAGCTATTTGAGAATCCATATCCAAATTCTTCAAAGTAAGTGGCAGAAAAGATACATTACTTAATAAGACAGCTCGTTCTAAGGGGGTATTTTCCAGAATAGGAGCATACAGTCGTCCTTCAATACCATCTCGGACTTCCTTCACATTAACAGAATCAGTAACACCAACCACAGGTACTGTAATTGAGTGTTTTTCTATCTGTAAATATTTCGAGGGCCAGATAAGATCTGGATTTTCACTATCTGAAACGAAAAACTGTCTACCATTCGCAGGAACTACTAAACCTGATACAGCAGGTCTGGTATCAAAACTCTGGCCTTCATCACCCCATAACATCTCACGAATGTCCTGGTGTACGTAACCTCTTCCACCTGAAAGGAGCGCAGCGCCATTCGCGTTGGAATAGAGCAATCCGAATGCTATACCTATCTCATCTAATTCTATGGCAGCAGGGGATGCAGCACGCTCTGAAAGTGATAAAGAAGCAGTACGCATTTGTTGCATCTGACTTATAGCACCTCTATGCTTCTGCATAACCATTTCTCTAACAGATTCACGTTCTTTATTAAAAGCTGACCATGTAGCAGGGAGAACGTCTATATATGCAGTTATACCCAATTCTTCGCGAATTGTTTTCTCTAATGCAGCCACCCTATCCATAGCGATCAATCGCTCACGGTCAGCGTGGATACTAGCGCCAATATCCTTACCTGCCAGAGCTTTTAAATAAGCAGCATGATACTCAGCATATAACGTGCGTAGTTGTTGGGTGTAGATTTGCAGCAATCTCGAATTTTCTCTACGTTCTATCATGGGTAATATTATATATTATAGGATCTAATTCACACAAGCATACGGGTCGGTATTTTCCAGCACAGTTATTTATTAAGCAGTTTGTAATATTAGGAAGACTATTGTAGTTAGTAAAGTGTGGGGCCAAGTGGACTTGAACCACTGACCTTTTCAATGTCAATGAAACGCTCTAGCCAACTGAGCTATGGCCCCATTTTTTACAATCACCATTCTAACAAAATAGTACTTGTAAAACAATCTTTCTCGTTTTCTAGCATTGTTAATATTTTTACTGTATTTATTGACATAGCTTTATGACCTTCTGTTATACTATCTGCATACTTATTGGGGCAACAAATGACAAGATCTGAAGCATATACAATGCTTACAAAATATCTCCATAATAAAAACCTTATTAAGCATTGTCTTGCTGCTGAAGCGACAATGAAAGCTTTATATAAACGCCTGACTCCACAGCATGAACAAAACCCAGCAGATGAGGAAAAATGGGGGATTGTGGGACTCATGCATGATGCGGATTATGAAATTGCACAACAGACAAACCAGCTTGATAAACATGGATTGTTACTCTTTGAAAAAGAACAGGGAACAATACCAGATGATATCGCGCATGCTATTAAATCTCACAATTTTTTAAACACGAGAGTAATGCCAGAGAATGCCATGGATTGGGCTATAGAAACATGTGATCAACTAACAGGGCTTATCGTCGCAGCCGCGCTCATCCACCCTGATAGAAAATTATCCTCACTAGATACACAATTCGTATTAAACCGATTTCACGAAAAATCATTTGCGAAGGGAGCAAAACGTGAGGCGATTATTCTCGCTGAAAAAAAGCTAGGGTTACAGCTAGAAGAATTCATAACAGTTACATTAAAGGCAATGCAAGGAATTAGTACAGAATTGGGATTGTAATTTATACTTTTATTCTCCATAATATTTTTAATGTCTTCCGAAAAATATCATCATGTACATAAAGGAAAGATTGAGATTTTCATCAATAATTTTACAGGCGGAATTGCCTGGGGATTAGGAGCAAGTGTAGGTGTATCAATCCTATTTACGATTCTCGGTTTTATAGCAACTCAAGCAAATCTCGTTCCCTATATAGGAACATTTGTTTCACAAATTATCGACTTCGTGTTAAAACATAACAAACATTTTTAATAACTGCTGTATTGACGAACTGTATGACTCATGGTATATTGCTCAAATATATGAAATCCACTTTTTTAGTTTGTTGTGTTACAACTCTGCTTTAAGGGGTTGTAGTTATCGTGGAATATGCACCCCGCCAAGCGGGGTTTTTTTATGAGAAACTTATTAGAATTAGGAATTTTCGAAACATACGGAAATGGTGGAGGAGCAATTACCAAAGATAGAGTATCTCCTCCTATTTATCCAGTAGATGCTAATTTAGGTGAATGGAGGATACTAGCAACTGATCATGAAAGAGAATTCCCGGGCGAGCATCTCGAACGTGCTTTTGAAGTGATAAAGCAATGGCAGGAAGTATTTCCTCGGGAAGATACCTGGATTAATCGTGCGTATGGTATTCCGTCACCGATTATTAAACTCGATGCAACAATTACTAATAATGAATTACAGGTGTATGAAGTAGAAGATAGACCAGCAGGAATGGGTTATAGCGAATTAATAAATCCTGACTTACGAACAAATTTTGCTGATATTGTATCTACTTGGCCAGATTTCCGAGTCGTCGTTTCTCCTCAAAGATCTGGAAATGACGATCATTTATGGGCAAAGCCAGCAGAAGCAGATTGGCATGGTCTAGTTCTCGTCCGGGCAGAACCGTCTGAAGAAGAATTCCATGCATTACAGCGAAGATCCATAAGTACTCTGCTTACAGAAGGAGACAAATCGTATGGTGAAAAAATGGGTTTATGGAAAAGAGTTCATACAGCAGATGAGATAGATTTTTCACAAGGTTTTGTCGTCAAGCCCACCCAAGGAAGCAAAGGGAATGGTGTGTATGTATCTTTACCGAAACAATACATGAAAGAACATGGGATCGACCCAGGTAGAAATGGCGTAGCTACTGCAGGGAAAATACGAGGTGTAATCGATACTGCAGCAGCAAATGGAGGAGTCTTCGTACAACAATATCATCCTCCTATGGAAACAGGTATCCCGACCCATCCCTGGGCAGTAAACCGGTTATTCTTCGGGTATGATATGCAAAATGGAGAATGGAGATATATAGGGGGAACATGGAATGCTCGAAATAATTTGAAAATTCATGGAGCTAGTGATACATTAACTGGCCCGTTAAAAACGGTATAAAAAAAATTGATTAGATTTTACTTCACTTACCCTCGGTTCGTAAACGTAAATGCTCTCTTGACGTCCAAATAGATATAACTCTATAATACAAAGTGTTCTATATGAATATCATGAATAACAATGGAGCAGTAAAGAAGAACCTCTCGTAAGAGGGGTCTTTCTGTTGTCTGCACAATAGTACCCCTTACAGAAGGGGTTTTTTTATGGATTTTTTGCTGAACCAATAGTTCTACTTAGAAATCCAAATCCTCCAAAAAGCGCTCTTCGAGCCGCAGTTCAAATGAACTAAAGCGGAAAGGAAGCTTAGGAGGACAAAGCTTTACATTATGAAAGAAGGACTAAAAGTATTATCACACTCATCTATAGAGGAATATCTATTCGATACTGATGTCGAAGACCGATATTATATTCCGTGGCGTGCAGCCGCAGAAGCAGCAGCAAGAATCGAACTAGGACAACAAGTTTTGACAATCCTTCCAAAACGTGAAGCTTTTAACGAATACCTCACCCTTTTACAAATGAAATTACTGGGAGGAAGAAGTATTCCAACGCTGTTTACACCTGATGAAGATTATCTTATGGATACTGATATTAAAAAATATCTTATGGATACTCTTCGTGGCAGATTTAACAGAAGTACCACTATTCATCCCTATCAAGCAACACCTGAATTTTATGATTGGGCGGGGGAGTTAGAACAGAAAGGCGTTAAAATTTACGCAGATAGAAAACGCAAAGACTTACGTGACTGGTGGGGACATAAAGGAGCATATCATCGATGGATAGATGATCTCGATACTCCCACTCAATTTGAAGGATTACATTTACCAATACCTCGAGGATACGTGGCTCAAAACCATGGAGAATTACTTGTAGCGAAAAAACTTCTACCAACTGACACTGTTGTGGCAAAACCAATTTTCGGAGCTGGTGGATTTCAAATAGAGTTCTTAGACGACGATAATATCGATACATATGAATGGCCTACCGACCCCACAACGGAAAAACCCATGCCAGTTGCTGTACAAGAAAGACTAAGAATTGGTCGAGATGAATTCGGCGAACGTGTTTTTTCCTACCAGTTTGAGGGCCCACAACCAATGGGACGATTAACACGACAAATTATGGATCAGGAAACTGGGAAAGTCTGGAGTGGGAATAGAGTACCAGCAGATGTTACACCTGAGTTTGAACGAAGAGCAAAGGATGTAGTTCATACTTTAGTCATGAAAACAAAACCAAAAGGAGACGGGGGAGTCGATATAGCAGATGTAGATGGAGAACCAGTAATCATCGAAGTAAACGGAGGAAGGCCAACTGGCGCACATATGCCGAAACGATTTCAACAAGCCTTCGCGCCTGAAGCTCCACATTTCGTATTTCAGAAAGTAGAACCAAACGGATATTCACCATTCGATATTTGGGATAGACTCGAAGGAGGAAACTTGCCTCGCACGAATGAAACTCTAGTATTTCAGCGTGAAAGACAACGCGGGGTTTTTCCATTAGTTTGGTTACCGAACTCTTGGGGAATGCTTGCAAGCTTCGGAGGATCATTCGAAGAAGCAAATAATCAGTTACTCGCAGCTCGTGATAGAATAGGCGTATGACTGAGAAAAGGGTAGTACAAATATTTTTCGATTTAGTAAAAATTGACAGCCCTTCTGGACATGAAGAGAACGTTTTAGAGTATATAGAAGCATATTGCAAAAAACTCTCACTAAATACACAGAGGGATTCTTATGGAAACCTCATCGTTAAAAAAGAAGGAGTAGGTGAACCACTACTTCTCTGTTCACATGCCGATACAGTAGAACCAGGGAAAAATATTCAACCACGAATAGAGAACGGAATTATAAAAAGCGATGGTACGACGATACTTGGTGCTGATAATAAATCGTCTATTGCAGCGATTCTCGAGGCTGTGAAACAATTAGTTGAAGAAAAAAAACACCATAGGCCTCTAGAGCTTGTGTTTACAAAATCTGAAGAAGTTGCTAGCTGGGGAGCAGTATATCTGGACTACAAACAACTTCAAGCAAAAGAAGGATATACGATAGATAACGCAAATCCTGTAGGAACAATTGTCTACGCGTCTCCTTTTTACTATCGTTTCGATATTACAGTATTCGGTAAAGATGCCCATGCTTCAAGACCGCATGAAGGAATTCATGCTTTAAAAATCGCTGCAAGCGCCATTCATAAAATAAAACTTGGAAAAATTGATACAAATACACTTGCCAATATCGGCATGATCCAATCAGGCCATGTACGCAACACAATTCCAGGTTCAGTAGTGCTTATGGGAGAAGTACGAAGCTATTCCGATGAGAAAGCTCAAAGGTACTTAAACAAAATTATTGATACATTTAGAAAAACTGCAGAAAAAACGGGAGGATCTATAACGTACGAAACGCTGAAAGAAAATGCTGGGTATATATATAAAACAAATGATCCCTTTGTAAAAAAAACGATGCAGATTATGAAAAAGATTGGAGTAGAAACGAACTTAATTAAAACTCTGGGCTGTGCCGATGCAAATGTGATCCAAGAGCATGGAATTAAAATGCTCGACCTGGGCGACGGCTCACGCAGAGCGCATACACTAAAGGAGTCAATACCGGTAGCACAGTTACAAAGAGTCGTTGAGCTAGTATTAGCTCTTGCTGGAGCATAAAACCATACACTCTTCACCCTCCCTTTTCGAATTTACGTGAACACTTCCCGAGGTTTGAATAGAAACCAACCTCCCAGGTTGGCAACTAGTAATTTGAGGACTTGCTTAAGGGAGCGTTTATGCGATATACTTTCTTCAACATGAGTAAATCAGTTTTCGGAACTACCACTACAACAACCCTTTCCTAAGGGAGGTTGGCGTGGTATTATTTAACAACCTCCTTAATAGGAGGTTTTTTATTGGGGAGAACACGTATCCGTCAGCTGAGGGATACCACGATAGAATCCCATGGATTATTGCATGGAATCCTATCGCCCCGGTGTACGTCAGGACTGAAAGCTGACCACAAATAACATATGACAAACGAACAAGAACTAAAAATAGGAGGACAAAAATCAGCGACGAAAGTTGATTTCGCTCATGCTGAGCATCCTTTAACCCATGCACGTCTTTATGAAGCAGTAGAAGAACGACGTGGTACCGTAGGTCCTGTAGGAGATGTTCCCAGAGCATATATAAGGGACTCTGCAACTGCGGCAATTATAGTAAGCACACCTTCAAAAGAGGTGGTTGCTGCTGTTCGATCACCTCTATGGATTCCTAGTGGTGTACGAAATGGAAGAGTAGAATTTGGTGGAAGACCAGATAAAGATCATATCGAATTTTCTTACTTACGTGAAACTGATTGGGAGTATGTAAAAGAATCTGCGAGGAAAAGATTAGACGCACTTAAAAAAGCCACAAAACTTAACGAATTTGTTGCTGAGCATGGAGGCTATCTCGGTATAGGAACAGAGCCGGAAGCATTTCTCCTTCATGAAGATGGCAGTGTCGTACAGATAAACGCTGGAGAGTCATTTTTAGGCCAGAGAGAAGACGCTCTGCCACCGATAGCGACACCCAGAGAGTATGCCCGCGCACGAGCGGAACTTATTCAAAATCGAAGACAGCAATTACAGGCTGGTCAAATTGCCTTCGACGGCTCAGTTCGACCTACGGGGAAGATGAGCGAAACAAGAATAACCCAAGAAGGTGATGAAGCAATATATAATGTAGCTATCACGCAAGCGCTCCATACACGATACACCCATTGTGCAGATCCATTAACACGACAAATCATGGATCAGCTTGCTAAAACAGAAAACTATAGAGATTTTGACGAAATCTATAATCATGCTTCAACGATAACATACTGGGGTCCTCCCTCTGCATCGCATGCAGCTATAGGAATGCATCAAAGACGCGAAAATGGGACAACCTTTGTACCAGAATGGGAAGCAGTAGCTCATGCAGATGTCATAAATAGCGATTTCGCAACTGCTGATGAACTACTGATGATGTCAACGCCAGTCATATTCGGAGAACAACCTCAAGTTTTACATAAAGGTACATGGAGAAAACCACGCGACTATCGTCATTTTATGCGACATGTCGTTGACACTACCTATCCAGCACCTTTTGTCGGCTCGCCAGAAGCATTACGAGCAAATGTTACCGACAGTATACTCTCCGGCAGATCGCACACACTTGATAGATCTGCATATACTGCAGATGTACATGGTTTATTAGTCCCTAACTATCATGGAAGAGTACGGATTAGACAAAAGGTTGATGTTACTCATAAAGGAGAAATTAAACAATCATGCCGTATAGAAGAAACAGGATGTTCACAGTCCGCATCTTTACCTGATGAATTGGCAAGAAATGCACTTATGCAGCTTAGAGCTGTTGCTGTCGACGAAGCCCTCGCAGCAGGTATGCATCCCTCTGAATTCTATAAAGAGAAATATCCGCATATGACAACTTGGCAAAAGCAGCAAGATATCGTACTCCATGCAAATCTCTATGGTTTCCGACATCCTTTACCATCTGCTGTGATAATGGAAAATATTAGGCTTGTACGAGATATCGGTAAGAGATATCCTGTACTCGGTCTTCAAGCCGTACTCGCAGAAACACGCTTGAGAAATTTATTTGATGATCCAGCACGCTCTTTAGAAGTTTATGAACAAAAACCTATTGGTCCATTTAGCGAAGTTCTCCAGAATGAATTACATAATGGTACTTCACCTGTAGAACTCGCTCAAAAAGTAGCCGCTTACCAGGATACAGTAGCGGAAAAGATATTAAGAGTTCCATAGGTACAAAGATGCAAGGTTCTACCGTAGTTCTCTGTAACATAAGATCTTCGTAACTATGCAACTATTCGCAGGTATGTTATAGTACAGCTTATGGATAATAACGAAAAATTACAAAACTTACGACACTCAACAGCGCATTTACTTGCGGCTGCAGTCATGGAATTATGGCCTGATACGAAAAGAACAATAGGTCCTGCGATAGAAACTGGATTTTACTATGACTTCGATTTCGTAAAACCAATCTCAGTGGAAGACCTTCCTAAAATCGAACAAAAAATGCGGGAAATTCTTAAGTCATGGACAGGATTTATCAAAGAAGAAGTCTCAATAGAAGAAGCAAAAAAGAAAGTAGCAGGAAATGAATATAAACTCGAACTTATAGAAGAATTCGCGAAAGATAATAAAACCCTTACATTCTATACATCAGGTAATTATGAAGATTTATGTAAAGGCGGTCATGTAGAAAATCCAAAAATGGAAATCGGAGCATTTAAACTCCTCTCTCTCGCAGGCGCGTACTGGCGGGGAGACGAGAAAAACAAGATGTTAACTCGCATCTATGGTACTGCTTTTCCGACGAAACAAGAATTAGAAGAGTACCTAACCATGCTTGAGGAAGCGAAAAAACGAGACCATAAAAAATTGGGGAAGGAACTAGATCTCTTTATTTTTTCTCCTCTTGTAGGAGGGGGACTTGCACTCTGGACACCCCGGGGGACAATTATTCGTGAAGAATTAGATAATTTTATTTGGCATATAAGAAAAAAGTTCGGTTATCAGAAAGTAACAATTCCTCATATTACAAAAAAAGATCTCTATGAGACATCCGGACACTGGGAAAAATTTGCAAATGAACTATTTAAAATCCAAACCCGTGAAGAAGATTTATTTGCGATGAAGCCTATGAATTGTCCTCACCATACACAACTCTACGCTTATAAACCTCGAAGCTACCGAGAGTTGCCACTACGTTATTCAGAAACAACTATGTGCTATAGAGACGAGCAAAGCGGAGAACTAGCTGGTTTATCCCGAGTTCGTGCTTTTACACAAGACGATGCGCATGTTTTTCTCAGAAAATCGCAAATAGAAGAAGAATTCTTACGAACTTGGGATATCGTAGATGATTTCTATAAAACTTTTGGCTTTGAGCTGAGAGTAAGGCTCTCACTTCATGATCCTGAACATATGGAAAAGTATCTAGGCGATGCGGGAATTTGGAAGGATGCTGAATCAAAAATTCGGGCGGTAGCAGAAAAAAGAAAAGCTAATACTTTTGAAGGAATTGGTGAAGCTGCAATGTATGGACCTAAACTAGACTTTATGACAAAAGATGCTCTTGGACGTGAATGGCAAGTAGCTACCATTCAACTTGATTTAAATCAACCAAAACGCTTTGGCTTAACATGTATTAATGAAGAAGGAAAACAAGAAGACATCGTCATGATGCATTGTGCGGTTATGGGATCAATCGAAAGATTTGCTTCGATTTTAATCGAACATTACGCGGGAGCATTTCCACTCTGGCTTGCGCCAGTTCAAATCGAACTTTTACCAATAGCTGATCGCCATACAGAATATGCCCAATCAGTGTATAATCAGCTATCTGCAGCCAATATTCGTGTAAATCTTAATACCGAAAAAGCAACACTCCAGGCAAAAATACGTGAGGCTACTTTACAAAAAGTACCATTTATGGGTATAATAGGCGATAAGGAAATTGCTGCAGAAGCGATTTCAGTCCGAACAAGAGAAGGAAAAGATGTCGGCCAACAACAGGTTGGTACATTTATAACGGAGTTACAGGAAAAAATTGATAAAAAAGAATAGATATCAACAAGAAAATAAAAAGTTTTATCGGACGAATGAGCGGATATTCGCACAAACGCTCAGGGTTGTCGATTCTGAGGGAAAGCAAATAGGTGTTTTCTCCAAACAAGAAGCGTTAGAAAAAGCGCGAGAAGAAGAGTTAGACCTTGTTGAAATAGCGCCACAAGCGCAACCACCTGTAGCAAAAATCATAGATTTCCGAAAATTCCTCTATCAAGAAGAAAAAAAGAAAAAAGAAGAGAAAAAGAAAGCTAAAACCAGTGATACAAAAGAAGTTCGACTCGGTCCTTTCATGTCTGACAACGATTTACAGGTCATGATAAACCGATGTAGAGATTTCCTAACAGAAGGAGATAAAGTACGATTAGTCGTTAAGTTTCGAGGAAGACAAGTTACTCGATCAGATTTCGGTTTCGGTGTCGTCAAAAAAGTGATAGCAGCCGTTAACGATATTTCAAAAGTCGATAAAGATGCAAAAATGGAGGGGAGACAAATAGTAGCCGTTCTCTCTCCAGAAAGGAAAAAACAACATGGGCAAGATCAAAGTGAGAAAATCAGCAGCTAAACGTTTTAAAGTTACAAAAACAGGTAAAGTCATGCATGGTTCACAATATAGTAGTCATTTAAAACTACATAAGTCAAAAAGACGACTACGACGACAAAAAGAACCAACTGCATTAACAGGTGAATTTGCAAAGAAAATTAAAAGAATGCTCGCAGTGGGGTAACGATTTTCACTGATCAGAAGCGGATTAACACGGATCCGCGAAAATCTGTATAGAATCCGTGTAAATCATAACATGAGAATAAAAAGAGGGATGGTATCCCGAAGAAAACACAACAAACTATTAGGATTAACCAAAGGGTATCGTGGAACGAAAAGTAAACTCATAAAAGTGGCTCACGAAGCTGCGCTACATGCTGGCGCATACGCATTCCACGGTAGGAAACTTCGTAAACAGAATTTCCGATCACTCTGGACTGTCCGTATAAGCGAGGCTTTAAAAACTGAAGACATGTCTTACAGTGTATTCATCAATAAATTAAAAAAGGCCAACATCACACTTGATAGAAAAATTCTCAGTGATCTCGTCGTAAACGATCCAGCCACATTTAAACACATTGTCAATTCGGTAAAAACAGAATAAACTCCCATTCTCCATTGTCCATCTTCCATTTACCATTTATTCTCATTTATCTC
The DNA here is from genome assembly GCA_964512695.1 of uncultured Gammaproteobacteria bacterium. Classification (GTDB taxonomy): domain Bacteria; phylum Patescibacteriota; class Microgenomatia; order Levybacterales; family UBA12049; genus CAYMDS01. The sequence continues at coordinate 53,941 of CAZEJU010000001.1, forward strand.
ATTTTTTGAATTTATTCTTTTCAATGGAAATGATACCTGGAAAATGGAAAATAAGTATGTTATCCTTAAGCCTATGGAAGAGCGATTATTAACAATAAAAAATAATGCACTACCTCTCATATTCGATGCTGAATCACTTAAGGAACTTGAAGCAGCAAGGATTCAGATTTTAGGAAAAAATGGAACATTAACTCTTATAATGAAGGAAATAGCGAAAGCTGATCCAGAAGACCGGCCGAGATTCGGAAAGGCAGCAAATGAAATAAAAAGTGTTCTTGAAAATGCAATCTCTGAAAAATTATCAGACCTCAACCGTCAGCAGACAGATCAATTCTCCAGCAAAAAAGTAAAATTGGATGTCACAGAACCTGGAATCCGGCCGCAGTTAGGGCATCTCCATCTTATTACACAAGCAATTTATGAAATTACTACTATTTTTGAGAAAATAGGTTTTACACGTGTCCGATACCCTGAAGTAGAGTGGGATTGGTTTGCATTCGAGGCATTAAACTTTCCTGAAAACCACCCAGCCAGGGATGACTGGGAAACTTTTTTTATAAAAGAAAAACCAGATCCCAAACTCGGTCCTATGCTACTTACTCCACACACCTCATCAGGACAAGTAAGAGAAATGCAAAAACACATGGAACAAAAGTTAAAAGTCAAAAGTCAAAAGTCAAAAGTTCAAGAAAATGAAGTTAACACAATTAATATTAAAATGTTAAATATTGCGAAGTGTTATCGCCGTCAATCTGATGTATCCCATACACCTATGTTTCACCAGTTCGAAGGATTGGTCGTAGGAAAGGATATAGCAATTACACATCTAAAAGGAACTTTGGATTACTTCGTAAGATCATATTTCGGAGAGAATAGGAAAGCCCGTATTCGACCCTATCATTTTCAATTCACTGAACCTTCATTCGAAGTTGATGTTTCATGTGGGGTTTGTAATGGTAACGGATGCAGATTATGTAAAGCTGGATGGCTGGAGATGGGCGGAGCAGGTATGGTACACCCTAATGTACTAAAAGCTGGAGGAATAGACCCTAAAGAATATACTGGTTTCGCGTTCGGATGGGGAGTAGAAAGAGTACTGATGATGAAAGAAGGAATTGAAATAGATGATTTACGATTGCTGTATTCGAATAAACTAGAATTTCTTGAACAGTTCTAATAAAAATCCTACATCACAAGTGATTGAGTTAGGACTCATAAATGATAACTTTTTAACTATTATAAATTATGAATATTAAAATACTTGATTCTTGGTTACGGGAGTATGTAAAAACAGATGCGACACCGCAAAAAATCGCTGAGGTTATGTCCTTAACAAGTGTCTCAATAGAAAAAATTGAGAAATGGGAAAATGATTATGCCTATGATATTGAAGTAACGACAAACAGACCAGATTTAATGTCTGTAACTGGCTTAGCCAGAGAAGCAGCAGCTGTATTACCACACTTCGGAATACCAGCAACTTTTGAACAACTACATCTGCAGCGTCATCCTGATAAAGCGGCAATCCAAGATAGAATCTCGTCTTCACTCCAGCATGACAACAAGGTCAAGTTTGAAATTGAAAACAATCCGGAACTGGTCAATAGAGTGAGTGGCGTTGTGATGGAAGTACAAGTTAAAGATACCCCCAAAGATATTAAAAAGAGATTGGAAGCTTCAGGAATACGCAGTCTAAATAACCTTATCGATATTACAAATTATGTTATGAGAGTCATCGGACACCCTACGCATGTTTTCGATTATGACCGGTTACAATCTCAAAAACTCCGCATTCGGGAATCGAAAAAAGGAGAAAAGATAATAACGCTAGATGGAAAAACATATGAACTACCAGGAGGGGACATCATCGCAGTCGATGAAAAGGGAAGAATAGTAGATCTCCTCGGTATCATGGGGCTCGAAAATAGCGTGGTAACTGACGAAACGAAAAGAATTTTATTCTTCATCGATAATAATGACCCTGAAAGAATGAGAAAAACATCTATGACTTTAGGGATACGTTCTGAAGCAGTACAGCTAAATGAAAAAGCGATTGATCCTCATTTAATAGAAGATGCTCTGTATTATGGAATATCCCTGTATGAACAATTCGCAGATGGGAAAATTATCTCAAATATTTTCGATCACTTTCCCAACCAATATAAAAAAAAGGTTCTGATCGTTAGTGAAAATCTTATTAATACAGTAATTGGTATTGAAATACCTTTAAATCAAGCTGCTACAATAGTAACTTCTTTAGGATTCGATGTAAAAATAGGTAAAGATATTCTTGATATCACCGTACCTTCATTCCGATATAACGATATCAATAATGAAGAAGATATCATCGAGGAAATAGCGCGTATTTATGGCTACCATAAAATACCATCTGCTTTGCCACCCCTTTCTCCCAGCAATCTAGCTCATTATACAAATGAATTCTACTGGGAACAGCGAATCAAAGACGCGTTTAAATATTGGGGTTTTTCTGAAGTATATACCTATTCGATGGTAGGAGAAAATCTTTTCGAGGGCGAGTTATCAGAGGCTGTTACTATTCAGAATCCGCTTACAGAAGATATGGTCTATATGCGGAAAACTCTCATTCCGAATCTTCTACAAGTTATTCACGAAAACAAAACTAGAGAAGAAATTAAAATATTCGAAATAGCAAATATTTACAGAAAACAAATAAACAGTTTGCCTCACGAAAAACTACACTTGGCAGGAATCATGAAAAAACCTAATGTTTCTTTCTTCGAAGTAAAAGGATTATTCGAACAGCTAGCAGAAGATCTTGGAATTAATGGATTAAAATTTAAAGCAATTGATAACGGTAGTACAGGTGCAGAAATATATATACATTCAGAAAGAATTGGAGATATTGAAATACTTGATGCGCAAGTCATTGATTTCGAAATAGACTTCGGATTACTTATAGAACATGCTACCGCGAAAAAAACCTACGAACCACTCGCGAAGTATCCACCAATAATTGAAGATATGGCTTTTCTACTACCTGATACAGTTTCAATTGGAGAAATAATTGAAACCATAAAAGCTCAGAATCAACTTATTAAAACAGTAACATTATTGGATAAATACAAAGATACCAGAACCTTTAGAATAACCTACCAAAACCCAGAGAAAAATTTAACATCAGAAGATGTAACACCAGTACGAGAAAAAATCGAAAAAGTTTTAAAAGAGAAACTTCAAATTCAACTGAAATAATAAAGAAAGTTATTCAAAACCACTTGCGTATGGTTTAGTCCCAAAACTGAAATATTTCTTTCTCTCTCCGACCAGTATTCATGTAGGAGAAGGGGCATCACTAGGAGGGATAGTCGGTGTAGGTGTTTGTTCTTCTTTCTTTTCCTCCTCCTTCTTCTCTTCCTTTTTCACTTCCAGAATATCACCTGGAGGATGATATTTCTTATCATCTTTATGGGACTGTTCTATCCATGCGTTGATACCTTCTTGCCAACGGTTTTTTCCATCATTTGAGGTAAAATCATCTTCACGGAAAACGAAGTAATCCTGACCATCTTTGTTCTGAAAAACACGAGATTTCGTGGTAGGTTCTGTTCCTTTTACGAAATATTCAGTACGTGCCTGTAAACCATCTGTAGCCAATCCTCCAGCTAATGTGTCTACTTGTACTGCTATGACATTATCTGGTTTTTTAAATTCCTCATTTGGTTTATCTTTTAAAGCCAATTTCATTAATTTGTTCCAGATAGAAGAAGCGCCTGTCGTTCCTGAAGCTATAGTGGGATTCATAGCACTATTATCGTTATTTCCTACCCATACACCTACTACGAAAGATGGGGTGTAACCCACAGTCCAGTTATCGCGTTTTTCGTCAGTAGTACCAGTTTTAACTGCAACAGTTTTTCCAGGAATGACGAGCAGCGAATTAGCACCGAACTCCTGTACACGGGCGTTATTATCAAGCAATATATGAGAAATGATATAGCTAATCTCTTCTGATAATACTCGGGAACCTTCACGATTTTTATGTTCAAAAAGAATCTTCCCTTTAACATCTTTTACGTTTATGAACGATATCAAATCTTTTCTAACTCCACTATTTGCGAAAACACCATATGCTTTTACTTCATCAAGTAATGATGTTTCTCTTCCTCCCAGAACTAACGAATAGCCAACATTCTTCATAGTCTCCGTAGTAGGTTCCCAATTTTCTATACCCATTTCATACCCTTTTTGCATTGCGTCTTTTAGACCTACCATAGCAAGCATCTTAACGGCAGGGATATTAAGAGAATTTCCTAAAGCGAAACGCATTTGAACAGGACCTTGGAATTTACCGCTATAGTTATTCGGCAGGTATGAATTCTCATTTTCATTTGCTCGAAATTCTGTCTTTACATCCATAAACATGGTAGCTGCGGTATATCCTTTTTCTAAACCTTTAGCATAAATAATGGGCTTTAGTGAAGAGCCAGGTTGTCGTTTACCGATAGCGGCATTAAAATTCGGCTCGAAAACGCAATTCTTTCCCGGAGTACAACCTTCCGGAAGAGGATCGCTAAAATAGTCTTTACTTCCTACCATAGCAAGAATCTCTCCTGTTTTCGGATTTGTAATCACAGCTGAACCATTACCCACCTTATACTTCTCTAAATTATCAATCTCATCCTTTAAAATCTCTTGTGCTTCAGTTTGTAGCTTATAATCAAGAGTCGTAGTTACTTGTAAACCACCACGTTCCACCATCTGTTCACCGAACTGCCGCGCAAGTTGTTCTTTCACATACAAAACGAAGTGGGGGGCTTTAATCGTAGTATCCCGCTGAGAAAAAGTCATTTTCTCAATTTTTTTAATTGTCTCATCTGACTGTTTCTGTGTGATATATTTATTAGCTACCATTTGCTTTAAGACTGCTTTTGAACGGTCTATATAAAATTTATTACCAGTAAGCGGAGAATAAATGCTCGGATTTTGAGGTAAACCTGCCATAAAAACAGACTCTGCTAAGGTTAAATCTTTCGCTGATTTATTAAAATACATTTGCGCTGCTGCCTCAACACCGACCGAGGTACCACCATAACCGATGTTATTTAGATACATCTCGAGAATCTGGTCTTTACTGAATTTGCTATCTACCTGAATAGCCAAAATTAACTCTTTAATCTTACGAGGTAAACTTCTTTCGCTAGAAAGAAGAACATTCTTAACTAACTGTTGCGTAATACTCGAAGCACCGATTGCACGTCTTTTAAAAACGAGATTATATGCTATTCTCAAAGGACCCATAGGATCAAATCCTTTATTTTTATAGAAGTTTTCATCTTCTATAGCTACAGTAGCATTGCGGAGATTTTTCGCGATGTTATCTATCGTGACATATGTCCTGTTTTGTTCAGCGTATACGGAATAGAGTAACTCGCCATTTCTGTCATAAATTCTCGTAGCATCTGAATATTTCGATTCAGCTATCTTTCCTGGCTGCGGTAATTGGAAACTATAGTAAACGAAAAGACCCGCCACAAATATAATTCCAGCGATCACTGCAAAGAGAAGATACTTCATAAGCTTATTAACAGTGATAACATCGAGAAGTTTTATTTTCCTTTTTGGAAAGCGAGATCTAAAGCGGTTAATCGCCCGGAGATTCCTTCTTCGTGACCGATAATCCATATATCACCTACAGTATAACAAAAATAGTACCCGCGAGGCAAAATCTACGGAGTGATATACTTCAGGTATGGAAGAAAAATATTTTAAAGCATTCAAAGAAAAAAGAGATAAACAATTAGAAAACCTGCAACCTGAAGATGTTATTCCTTTTGACTTCACACCAATTCCTACAAGCTATTCACTGATTCTTCGACCTGATCAAGGAACGTATATGAAACTTTCCGCATTACAAGACGAACTGAAAATTATAGATAATGATCAATATTATTATCCTAAGGATAGACTCCACCTAACACTTATTGGTGGATTTTCAAGTGCTTTAAACGAAGAATTGATTGTTACAGCGATTAGAGATTCGTTATCTAAATATAATCCTATACGTTTTACGTTAGGAGTTATCGCAAGTAACCAGTATTGTTCGTCAGTTTCAGCATTGCCAATTAGTTTTTCACTACATGATTTCCGAGAAGAAATCCGAGCAAAAGTTGGAGAAAACGGAGATGATTATTACCAGCATGTTTTTTACTATGAATATGTAGGATGGATAAACTATTTGCGTTATCTAAAGCAGCCTAAAGAAGCATTACTTAATGCATTAAGAGAAAAAAAAGAATATTCGGTTGGTGAGATGACTCCATCATCAATTAGCTTATTTAAAACTTCTAGCAGAATATTACATCCTAAAGAAACAACCATAATTCATGAATTTGATGTCTATGCATAAGTTCCGATATATATTAGGCCTAATGATAAAAGTTGTACGGAACGACCGTGGATATAATGTACTTACTATTACTAAACCTGAGAGTAGGGAATCACATGAAACTAAAAAGAAAAATTACCTCGTAACAAACTTGCGTTGCACAAAGATAACTTCATTAATAATATATTCAATACTTATTTTGCGATTAGGTTGATTCAACAGCATCAAGTTGAGGAGTTATGATAACCGTGTGCATGGTATCGCTACCAACTTGATATGAATCAAGTTCTTTTACTTCGAAATGCACTCCAGATCCATGCGTAAATCTATTTAAAAGTCCCCGGGAAATCAGGCGATATGAAGTATCTCCACGCATTTGAGAAAAAATCGGCAATAATTTTCCTTTTTTAGCATACTCTTCAACATATTTTTCTATAAATGCTTGAATTAACTTTATGCCACCCATACCTGTGCTGCTATCAAATCTATCGGTAGCAAAATCCATTATATATATACAAGATTGATCTGCATATTCAGGGTTATCAGCTATTGATATATCACGCATTTTCCCTTCATACGCTAATAAATACCCTTTAAGCCTTCCCTCTGATGTTCTATATGCAAAACTCATATTAGGTCTACCTTGTCTTGCGTTATTAATATCTTTCGCAATAAGTGTATTTTCCATCCCGTGCAAACCTAATAATAATCCATCATTTTCTTTGTATATACGGCTTTCTAGAAAACCTACTTGCAAAGAATCTTCAAATGTAAGAGGCGTTATTTGTTGATCTAAAGCTGGAGGAGTTTTTTTATCTGTTTGGCTAACATGAACCGTTTTATTTCTTATTTGATGTTTTCTCTTACGTTTTTCTTGAAGACCCAATTCGTATACTTCATCATCGATATTATCTGAATAGCTCATCGGTGCTTGGGGAGCGAATGTGTTAGGACGCTTTGGAAGTTGGGTAAGTGCATCAGAATATCCCATACCAATCACGACTCTTCCCTTTTCTACTCCAAGTTGATCACCGTATTGATCAACATATTCTTTAAAAAAGTCACTATAGAGTAACTCTAATACTTCATCTTTTCCCTTAAAATTTGGTGTAATTTCAATATTATCGCAGGCAATTATCCCTTCTTGTTTATCAAGAACGGTTTCTGGAAGGACTTCGTCAAGTGGTGTCTTTTGCTGTAGTGCTCTCGTGACATTTGGTATTGGTATATTCATATTTTTATCCTTAGTTACGACACTTTGTGCAACTGTCCTTTTCTTTCCATTTTTTTGTACAATTTGAATAAGAAGTTGACTACAATTTGGATTAAATGTATACACCGTGTTTTTCCCATCCCCGAACGGCATACAACACGCTGTATCATTGCCTGCTACTGTTGCTTCGGGATCAGACTTTACTGCTATTTCAACAATATATTTAGTAGTTTGTGCCTCGGATTTCGGTATTCCAAATTCTGGATTATATATAAGACTCTCAAGTCTGGCTGCAATGTCAGCAGGTAAATCAATCCCAGATTCAAGATAGTCATTAAGCGAAATGTTGGGTATACGGAAAATTGCGGCGATTTCTTTATAGAGTCTCTGAGGATTACGCGCTTCTCCTGCAATTCGACGAGAACGTGATCCTAATGCTTTTTGAGCAACTTCATTTAAAGCGATAGATTCCTTATAATCTTCAACTTCATATTCAATTCGCATTGGAGGAAATACTTGTAAAGTATCTATTGTTCCTTCCACTAATGCATCGCGTAAATCTTCCGATGTCATATCTAAATTAGGAAGGCGTGTATAATTAGAAGGTTTTTTTCTATCTTGAATCCAGTCAGGAGTATGGGAAGCTTGAGCATTTAGAACAAGATCGGGATTAAAGGCAAAATTTAGTACTGCAGTTTGATCTACTTTACTATTGGGATGAAAGCCGACAGTTGTAACCCATTGATATAATTTTGCTTTTTTTCATCTTTTTTTCCTTCTCTTCCTAACGTGTTTAATTTTATTAACAAATATTTCTTTTGCAGAAGTTCAGCAAGTTTCGCGAAACGTTTTAGATTATTCCAACTCTCAAAAACTTTTTTCGGATTTTGAAACTCTGATGCCAGTGCAGAAACTTCTGGTGTATCTTTAGCTTCCTCTAGTAATTGTATGCAAGTCTCCCAATTCGTTAGGATTGTTTGAGCAATAGGAATAAAAAAGTCATAAGAGGTATATTCAGCTACCTCATCATCATCGCTCAACTTATACCTTCCACGGTCAAGTGAAACTTGATGGAGAATATTTGCCCAGAATTCATCAGGTGTCAGACCACTGACTTCATATAGCTTTAAGACATCTGGAAATGCATGGATTGCATCATGGGTACTTATATCTTGTTCAAATGTTGCTTCATGAGTTTTTGGATCAAGGTGATAGCGTCGTATATATTTAAACATTCTATCATAACCAAATATTTCTCCTGCTGCTCTGAAATTAGTAATGTCTAACTCCTTCCATTCATTGATCCATGATTCTAAGTTTTTTGATCCACTAGTTATTGCATCAAATGCTCTTTTAAAATCTTCTGAAGATCTTAAGTTAAGAATGTCAATTCCCGCTTTCTTTACAAACTCTGCATCTATAGGAGATATACCGACTTTATGTGCATAATCAATTTCACTCCTTGTTAAACCAGAAGGTTCAATAATTTTATTTAACAAAGCGTAAGCATGATCAAACGGTAAGACATATTCACAAATTGCATAAAGATCTGAGAAGGAATTAACGTTATATGATGCAAAAAGAGATTGAAGCTGCGGTGGCATATCCTTTTTATATTCTTCTAATAAACCTTTTGAATCGATATCTTTGAACACCTGCATGATCTGACCATTTAGATCGGACTCTCTTCCGTAGTTTGTTATTAAGAAATTGGAAAGTACGTTTAAAGGGGGAGGTGTCTGGGAGTGATCATAAATATATTTATAAAAATCAAACCTTTTAACTTGTCTAGACCCAGTTCTATTATCATCAGTTAATAATTCATAGGTTTTAGCTGCCTCATCTGGTGTAAGAACTAGGCCATTATATTGAGTTTGTAATTCTTCTACTAACTTTGTATTATCTTCTCCTTCGACTGTGGAAAATTTTCTAAAAAGATCTTCGAATTTTGCTTTTCTTTCTATTTCAGCAGGATTAACTTCTACAACACTATTAGTATCTGATATCTGATATCTGATATCTGATATCGACAATATCTTCATTCATGCTTTATATTATTACATATTTAAAAACATTTTTTTGAATCGGTCTATTGACGTACTATAGGGAATATAGTATCATTATTTAACAATTTATAAAGGCTATGACGAAGTCAAAGTAGTTTTCGCAGAGTGACACCAGAGAGAAGACGTCGCTGCAAGATCTTCCGTATCTTCGAAAATGAATTACGCTTCTGAGCTGTATGCCGAATCCGTTAACCGATGGATAGGCAGAACCGGGTTCGCACCGTGATAGCGAAAGAATGTGTCGCAGAAGAAGTGGAGCATTCGAAAATAAGCGTTTATCGTATTACTTCGAATCCCTTCATAAGGGATTTTTTATTGCTAAGATAAGCGAAACCGAGGTGGTACCACGGAGAAAAATTAAAAGGTAAAAGGTAAAAATTGTATAAGGAAAGATAGTAGTAATTTTACTTTGGACTTTTGACTTTACACTTTTAACTTTCTTGTTCCGTCCTTGAGAATCATTATTGTTCGAGTGAAGTGAGAGTTATTTTTTACACATAAACTTCTCATTTTGTTCGAAGAATAGTATTTCTGGGACGGTTTTTTTATGAAAGACAATGTACTATCAACTGAGCAAGAACAAGAAAACGAGTTAGAGATGCATGAAGCTTTCCACAAGCAAGTACATGCAGTTCTAGAATCTGAAGACAGATTCAGAAAAGCTGAAAGAACAACGAGAATTGGCCTTGAAGCCGAATATAGTGTCATAAATGCAACGTGTGATCAAGTAGACCAAACAGTCAGAGATCAAATTATTGAAGACAATAGAGACTTCGCTACCCAAGAGTTAGGGGCAGCACAAATTGAATTACGAACTGACCCTATTATCCTTTCTGATGGAGGAATCTGGCAGGTATTTGACCAGATGGCATCTAGAGATGACGCTATAAGGAATGCGGCACATAGACGGGGTGCGCGTATACTGAGAAGCGGCACAAACCCCTTAGTCGATCTTCATGACATACTAAGAACTGATAAACCAAAATACCGGCAAGTACCTGATTTCCATAATAGAAAGAGAAAGTTTGGCACAGACACAACAATTGGCAATGGAAAAAGAGTTGATGTAGGAGACGCTGCTGTAGTTGCACTCTTAAACTCTTTGCAGACGAATATAGAAGCTGTAGATTTCGCAGATGCCACAGATAAATTAAACAGATCGTTAATGATTGGACCGTATGTTACTGCAGTCAGTTCCGGGGCACGGTATATCGCTCATCAAGACGCAGGCTTAGCTGATTTACGAATTCTTGCTTGGGAAACGAGTCATGACACGAGAACTGACTCAGAGAGAACACTAGGTGAAAAAACCAGAGTCGGACTGCCAGCACGATACTATACTGATGTAAAGGATTACTTTACACAAGTGGGATCATATCCATTTATTCTCCATAATCCAGAGGCAGCACTTCAAATAGGAATCGGTCTTCATTGGAGAGATACACGGTTAAAAGTAATAGGGGACAGCCTTGTGGTAGAATTCCGTCCCATATCTGCACAGCCAACATCTGCAGAAAATGTAGCTTCTGCTTTATTTTATACAGGAAGACTACATTGGTCTCAAGCCACAAACGAACCATTGCTGCCGTTTGATAAAGTAGAACATAATAGAAAACAAGCACTACACGAAGGCCCTAGAGGGACTATGTACTATACAGAAGACAATAATGTACAGCGATATAAAGCTCCAGAAATCATAAAACTAGAATTAGCGAGAGCAAAACATGGATTAGAGATGATAGGTTGTCACCCAAAAGATATTGAACCATTCTTTTCAGTTCTAGAAAAAAATCTCGATGAAGGTACACCTGCTGAACGGATGCACAATGTCGTATCACGTCTCACAGAAAATGTTTCTGAGAAAGATAAAAAAGAGGCTACACATGATGCTCTTATCACAGCCATTCAAGTCTTACAATTCGTATGATATACTTTCGATATGGATAAAATAGAAGAAGTACTCACCAGAGGAGTTGCAAACATTATTCCAGGAAAACAAGTCCTAAAGGACGTTTTAACTTCAGGTAGAAAAATAAATATCTATCTCGGTATCGATCCTACAGCACCGAGAATCCATCTCGGTCATGCAGTTTCTATTCGAAAACTACAAAACTTCGTCGACTTAGGTCATAAAGTAACATTTCTTATTGGTAATTTTACTTCGCTTATCGGCGATACCTCTGATAAGGATTCAGAAAGGCCCATTCTCACAGAAAAAGAAATAGAACAAAACTTCCAGACATATAAAGAACAAGCAGAGAAGTTACTTGATTTTTCAAAAGTACACATAGTACGTAACAGAGATTGGTTAAATACATTAACATTTGCCGAAATTGTACGATTAACACAAAACTTTTCAGTTAATGACTTTATCAGTAGAGAGTTAATTAGAAAACGTTTAGATGAAGGCAAACGTGTACGACTCGATGAGGTACTCTATCCAATTATGCAGGGATATGACAGTTATTTTATGGATACAGATCTACAGATAGGGGGTACTGATCAAACGTTTAATATGCAAGCTGGGAGAACATTACAAAAAGTGATGAGAAATAAAGAATCTTTTGTCTTATCTACTGTTTTCCTAACAGGAACAGATGGTCGAAAAATGAGTAAATCGTGGGGGAATGCAATCTGGATAAGCGATTCAGCTGAAGATATGTTTGCGAAAGTAATGGCTGTCAGAGATGACCTTCTCCTAGAATATTTCTTATTAGCTACAAATGTCCCCTTACACCAGGTCGAGGCTATAAAAGAACGGTTACAATCCGGTGCAAATCCTATGGAAATTAAAAAAGAACTCGCTTTTATAATTGTCGAGGAATTACATGATAAAACTGCCGCGGTAGCAGCTCAAGAAAAATTCGAAAAAACTGTACAGAACAGAGAATTACCCGAAGAGATACCTGTGGTCATTATTCCGGAAACACTACAATCAGAAATTGCTATTGCAGACGTTTTAAGCACACTGGGATTAGTAGAAAGTAAATCAGAAGCCAAACGTTTAGTAGATCAAGGTGGTGTGGAAATAGATGGACAAAAAGTAACGAATACAAATGAAATAATTAGTGTAAAAGATGATATGATAATAAAAGTAGGAAAGAGAAGAATTGTTAAACTGACAACGACGAAATAATATGAACTTCGCACGAAAACATCAAAAAATATTCAGAGTGATCATGCTTATTGCTATTATAGCGATGATTCTGTCATCATTCCTCATGTACCTACCATACTTCTAACCCTTAGTTTGAAAACTAAAACAAGGCTAAAATAATCTGCTACAATTGCAACATATGACTTTACAAACTCCAGTTGCGACATTAGGACGAGCCTTTAAAATGTATGCAGGGAGATTAGCTAAGCTGGGAATATTTACAATCGAAGACCTATTTTTTCACTTTCCTTTTCGTTATGATAACTTTTCTTTGATTTCTAAAATTGCCAGCATTCAGCCCGGAGAGGTCGTAACAGTTCAAGGACAAGTTTTAACAATTGATAATATCTATACTCGAAACAACAAAAAAATCCAGAAAGGTATGGTTGCTGATGAAACTGGTTCACTAGAAGTCGTTTGGTATAACCAACCTTTTCTTACGAAATATATTCATGTAAACGACAAGATTTCTCTTTCTGGCACGGCAGAAATGTTTCAAAATAAAGTAGTTCTTACATCCCCAGAGTACGAGCTTATCCACGCAGAAGGCAAAACCTTACATACAGGGAGATTAGTACCAATATATCCAGAAACAGCTGGCGTCACATCTAAATGGCTACGACGGCAAATTTATAAACTACTCGATGAAACGCAAGCCAGCATTCGAGATTACTTACCAGCTAGTCTGTTAATAAAATACAATTACCCGCCTCTCCGTGAAGCATTGTGGCAGATTCATTTTCCTCAAACGCTAGAACAAGCACAACGGGCAAGAGAAAGACTTTCTTTTGATGAATTATTGCTGATACAACTGAAGTCTCAAGAGCGACGAAAAGAATGGGAAAAAGACTTACGTGGGTATAAGTTATCAGTTGTAGGTTATCAGAAGGAACTCGACAATTTTATACAATCCTTACCTTTTACCTTAACACAATCACAATCAAGGGCTGTTGATGAAATATTTCGAGATATGACAAAAGAAAAACCGATGAATACACTTTTACAAGGTGACGTCGGTAGTGGAAAAACAATAGTTGGTGCTTTTGCTATATATCTCGCTTATTTAAATGGTTTTCAATCAGTTTTCATGGCTCCTACTGAAATCCTCGCACAACAACACTATGAAACGATTAAAAAGTTTTTAGAGCCTTTTGGTGTAAAAATTGCGTTGGCAACAGGAAGTAAAAGAGAAGGATTTAAGATTCAAGATTCAGGATTCAAGAATAAAAAGACAAAAGAACATACATCTTTAATCTTAAATCATGAATCTTTTCATGTATTAGTCGGTACTCATGCTGTACTTTCGGACAAAATCAAACTCGATAACCTTGGACTTGTGATCATCGACGAGCAACAACGTTTCGGCGTAGAACAACGGGGAATAATCAGGGAAAAAGGAACAAATCCTCACTTTCTTACCATGACTGCCACACCAATACCGCGAACTGTTGCACTTACAATGTACGGAGATCTTGAGGTAGTATTTCTAGGTGATATGCCTAAAGGCAGAAAGCCAATTAAGACATGGCTCGTACCACCAGAGAAAAGAGAGGGGGCATATGGATGGATTCGAAAGCAGATTACTGACACGCATTCGCAAATATTTATTATCTGTCCTTTTATAGAAGAATCAGAAAATATGCAAACAGTAAAAGCTGCAAAAGTAGAATTTGAAAGACTTCAAAAAGAAGTGTTTCGGGATTTACGGTTAGGATTACTCCATGGAAAATTAAAAGCAAAAGAAAAAGACCAGGTATTAACTGATTTTCGTGAAAATAAGTTTGATATCCTTGTAGCTACACCAGTCGTAGAAGTAGGAATAGATATTCCCAATGCGACAGTTATTATGATAGAAGCAGCTGACCGGTTCGGCCTAGCGCAATTACACCAGTTACGAGGAAGAGTAGGAAGAGGAGAGAAACAATCATACTGTTTACTTTTTACAGAGTCTCCATCACAGCAAACGTTTACTCGTCTAAAAGCAATGGAAACGAAACACCAGGGTGCAGAACTGGCTGAACTGGATCTTAAGCTACGAGGTCCAGGAGATATTTTCGGTACAGCACAGTCAGGACTACCAACATTAAAAATAGCGACATTTTCAGATTTCCCACTCATAGAAAGAACAAGACAAGAGGCTCACAACTTATTTCCAATGGTAGAAAAATATCCTGCGTTGCAGGAAAAAGTGACAGAGATTACATCAACAATAGTCTCCCCAGACTAATGATATAATTACGAAAATTATATTTATAATTTTTATATATTCACTGACTTATAGGCCAATAGTACTGATATAATATTTTTATGCAATCAATTTGGATTCTCATAAACTGCAATTCTCAGGAAGAAGCCGAAAAAATAGGAGATAGACTCCTGCATGAATTAATAATTAACTGTTACAATATTTTTGACAGAAAACTCTCAAAGTACTTTTGGCCGCCAAAATCTCATCAGCTTGAGGCAGCAAAAGGTGCATTATTAATTGCAGAAACTTTTGAACCTTATTATGAACAAGTTCGGACACTAGTAAAATCATTACATAGTGATAAACTCGCATTTATAGGATATATTCCAATATATGGATTGGAGAAAGACTTCGTGGATTGGATGAGAGGAGAATTAAAAAAGTAATTTATGAGGTGTAACTTCTGTTATCCTAATAAATCATTTAAACACTTATGTATTAAACAATATAGATTTTGGAGACTAGAGTTAGGTTGTAATCAATATTTCCTCGGAAAGTCGCTACTAATCCTTAATAGACACTTAGAAGATTTTATGGAAATATCTACTGAAGAACAAAAAGAGCTGTTTATAATTAGTAAAAAAGTAAAAAAAGCTTTAAATATTTTATTTAAACCTGATAAATTTAATTATTCTAGTTTGGGAAATGAACAGAACCATGTACATTGGCACATCGTTCCTCGTTATATGCGAAGCAGAAACTATAATGGTGTTTACTTCGAAGATAAAATTTGGGGCAGAAACTATGCTCATTATGATAAAACTTTTACAATCTCTAAAGAGATTGAGCAATATATTGTTCAGGCAATACAAAAAAACTTACAATGAAACTCTTACTCATCCGACATGGACAAACAGATATAAATGGAACTGGTTATATGCATAAAATTCATGATCCTGTTAGCTTAAACGATACTGGAAAGAAACAAGCGAAAGCATTAGTACCTATCTTAGAAATGCACCAAGTAGAGGCTATTTATTCTTCGCCAGAAAGAAGAGCTATAGATACAGCAGAAACACTTTCAGCTTCACTCAATATTCCAGTTATAACAACACCTAATCTGGAAGAGAGAAACTTCGGAGAGCTGCAGAAACTGCCTTATAGAGAAATAAAAGAAAAACTTGATGCCCTGTCCATCGAAAAACGGTATTTATTTAAACCTCCTGGGGGAGAGTCATGGGAAGAAATGGATAAAAGACTCCAACTTTTCTTAAAGGAAATAAAGAAAAAATCATACGCATCAATCGCTATGGTCACGCACGAAGGCGTACTACGGGCACTCATAACATTAATCAACCAAGAACCAAAAGAAAAAAGTCTCGAAAAACACTTTGATAACGGTTCATGTAGTGTAATTGAAATATAAAACTTCTAAAGAATCCTTAGTCCCTGGAGTAGTTTTTCGGTTGATTCTTCGTCTGAGCCACCAGCGATATAAAATGCACGATTACTATCTATTACGACCATACAAAGTATATTCGTCATAGAAAGATCAACATTATACATACATAAACCAGATTTACCATTAACTGTGTAATTTTTTTCATATGTCCTGTCTGTAATCATACCTTCTCCATTAGAAGACGATTGTTTATAGAGAAATTGATGTCTCGAACCCCCATCATACGCTCGAATATTTACTGTATATACGAGGAATTGATATCCTTCTTTCAAGTTAAGAGTAACATAATCACTTGTAGCTGTCGCTTTGTATATTTGTGGATCATATGCGACTTCAAACGTTTTATCTCCACTTTGCATAGTGGTCCATCCTGCCGGTACTGAATAGGTAAGAGATTTAATTGATTCCTTTTTACTATTTTGTCCGGGGTTTATTGTCTCTGAAATATATGCCGTAGCGACCGGAGACGCGGTCGCTTGTTTATTCATCTCTCCCGTCTCAGTTGGTGGTATGTCAACCTTAGAAGAACCATGACGTAAACCTGCAGAATATGATAAATAAGACACCAATAACACAAAAACAATGCCAGCAATAATGAAAAATATTTTTTTAAATTTATTTGTACTTTGTGGTTCCTGTATCGTGCTTCGCTCTTCCATATAACACTACGATAATATACGAAAAGAACACTGTCAACAAGGAAAAGCTGTGTTATAATCACATTCATGCAGCCTCAGAGATACTTTATAATTGACTTTGATAGTACACTTGTAACAGTAGAAGCATTGGACGAACTTGCAAAAATCGTATTGAAAAATAATGCAAAGAAAGAAACGGTTTTGGAAGAAATAAAACGAACGACTTCTTTAGGTATGGATGGTACAATAAGTTTTCCAGAATCCTTAGCTAAACGACTTGTATTATTTCAACCTAATAAAGAACATATCCAAAAACTTATAACACATTTAAAGAAACAAATTACACCTTCTATACTCTCGAACAAAGCGTTTTTTAAAGAAAATGCACAATGTATCTATATTATTTCAGGCGGATTTAAGGAGTATATTTACCCAGTTATAAAAGGATTTGGTATTCCCGAAGATCATATTTTAGCTAATACGTTCACATTCGCTAAAAATGGAAATGTTACAGGTTTTGATAAAACAAACCCCCTCAGCCAAGAAGATGGAAAAGTAAAACAAATAAGAAAACTTAAGCTTCAAGGAGAAGTGTATGTGATAGGAGATGGATTTACTGATTATCAAATTAGGGAAAAAGGTCAAGCAACAAAATTTTTCGCTTTTACAGAAAATGTTAAGAGAGAAATTATTACAGAGAAAGCAGACGATATTGTCAAATCATTTGACGAATTACTTTACAAACTACAGATGCCACGTTCTTTATCTTTTCCCAAAAGCATGATGAAAGTTCTTCTTTTAGAAAATATTCATCCAATAGCAAAAGAGTTATTGGAATCAGAAGGGTATACTGTAGAAGCTCTTAAGAGAGCCCTTACGAAAGATGAACTGAAAGAGAAAATAAAAGACGTTTCTATTTTAGGTATTCGTTCAAAAACTGAAATTTCAGAAGAAATTATTCAAGAAGCACAAAAACTGTTAGCCATTGGGGTTTTCGCGATAGGCACGAACCAGGTAAATCTTCAAGCATGTTCCCAAAAGGGAATTGCCGTTTTTAATGCCCCATATAGTAATACAAGAAGTGTTGTGGAGCTGACTTTTGGAAGTATTATCATGCTCTACAGAAAAGCTTTTGATAAAAGCATGAAATTACATAAAGGAATTTGGGAGAAGTCAGCAAAAGGGTCTCATGAGGTCCGAGGGAAAAAATTAGGCATAGTCGGTTACGGAAATATAGGATCGCAATTATCTGTGGTCGCTGAGAGTTTCGGCATGGATGTTTATTTTTACAATACGAGTGAGACGCTTGCTTTAGGAAACGCAAAAGCATGCAAATCCCTGGAAGAATTATTAAGAATAGCTGATGTTGTAACAATTCATGTCGATGGAAGGAAAAGTAATAAGGACTTAATTTCGGAAAGAGAGTTTTCACTCATGAAAGATGGCGTTATCTTTCTGAACTTGAGTAGGGGATTTGTAGTAGATATCGATGCGTTAGTCGCACATATTAAAAATGGCAAAATTGCTGGAGCTGCTATTGATGTATTTCCGAAAGAGCCAAAAAGTAATGATGAATCATTTTTATCTCCTTTACAAAATCTACCAAATGTCATTTTAACCCCGCATCATGGTGCAGGAACAGAGGAAGCCCAAGAGAATATAGCTCGCTTCGTCCCAAGTAAACTTAAAAACTTTATCGATACAGGAAATACAACGCTGAGCGTTAATTTTCCAGAGATCCAGCTTCCAGAACTTACCGAAGCCCACCGATTTATTCATATACATCTGAATAAGCCTGGAATCTTGGCACAAATTAACAATATTTTTGCCAGAAATAAGATTAATATAGAAGGACAATATTTAAAAACTAATGAAGATATTGGCTACGTAATTACTGATGTTAATAAAAACTATAGTAAAAAAGTTATCAGCGAGTTAAAATCAATACCAGAGACAATAAGAGTAAGAGTACTCTATTAATTAAAAGTCAAAAGGTAAAAATTAAAAGTCTTTTGCAAGTGAACTCTTAACTTTTGACTTTTGACTTTTAACTTTTAATTAAACCTATGGTCTATTTCACGCCTGGTCCATCACAACTCTATCCGACAGTTAAAGGTCATATTCTTAAAGCTTTAGAAGACGACATTCCCTCGTTATCTCACAGAAGTGAAAAGTTTCATGAATTTGTTAAAGACTCCTATATTTCTTTGCGCAAACTACTTTCAATACCTGAAGATTACTCTATTTTTTACACAGCTTCTGCAACTGAAGCCATGGAAAGAATTATCGAAAATTGCGTAGCAAAGAAAAGTTTTCACTTCGTGAATGGTTCATTTGCAAAAAGATTTTACCAAATCGCTAAAGATTTAAAAAAAGAACCTGAAGCAAAGTTTTTCGACGTTGGAAAAGCTTTTAACTGTAGTGATGTATCGATACATAGAAACACTGAGTTGATTGCAATTACGCAAACAGAAACAAGTGGAGGAGTTTCAATACCCTTAAAAGATATATATGCACTTCGTAAACAGCATCCTCAAGCACTCATTACAATCGATATTGTTTCTTCTATACCCTATGTGAACTTAGATTATTCAAAATTAGATTGTATTTTTTTCTCTGTACAAAAAGGCTTCGGATTACCTGCTGGTCTGGGAATTCTCATTGTAAGCCCTCGAGCTATGGATAAGGCCTTATTTCTCATGCAAAAGGGTTTTAATGTGGGAAGCTATCATAAGTTTCATACATTAAAAGAACAAGGGGACAAGTTTCAAACTATTGAGACACCAAATGTCTTAGGCATATTTTTATTTCATAAAGTTTTACAAGATTTCTTAGAAGTAGGTATAGAAACAATCAGAAAACAAACTGAAGAAAAAGCAACGACACTCTATGATTTTTTTGATAATCATAGGACGCTTCAACCTTTTGTGTCAGAAAAAAAATATCGTTCGAAAACGGTAGTCATTATCGGAACACCTGATGGATCGAAACCTATTCTAGCTAAACTAAAAGAGCATGGATACGTCGTAGGATCAGGGTATGGAGAGATGAAAGAAAACCAAATCCGCATAGCTAACTTTCCAGCACATAGTACCAATGATATGAAACACTTACTCCAAGCTATTCCTCAATAACTTTCATTCTCCCCTTACTTTTTCCCTGATGTCCCGTTTAAACCAGATCCAACGTGGATTATTATACGTAGCCTCCATCTTTTAATATAAGACGTGAACTGATATCATCGTCCTATAGCTTCAACCCACAACTTCCTGATCCTACGTGTACGAATAGAATATTGTTCAGTTCACAGAAGTAGGATCAAAACCTCCCTTGCAACCGAAGCTAGAATAAGGTAAAATACGATAGTAATTGAGAATTGAAAGTTGAGAATTGAGAAATAAGTAATACATTTCTTCATAACTCTCAACTCTCCATTCTCAACTCTCAATTTAAATATGCCACACGAACCAAAGAAAAGACATTCGAGAGCGCGACAAGGAAAAAGAAGAGCAAGTATTAAGCTCGAAGTTCCAACCTTAACAACGTGCAGTAACTGCAACAGTAAGGTACTATTTCATACTGTGTGCGCAAATTGTGGTTATTACAAAGGAACTCAGGTTATAGTTAAGAAGGAAGCGGCTAAGTAAACCAATTGTGTATTCTGAACTTGTTTTTCGAGAGTAATAATTCAGAATGTAAAGTTCAGAATTCAGAATGAAATGTACAAATAACTATTATACATATTATTCTGAATTAATAATTCTGAATTCTACATCTGCATATCAGAACAAGCTCATCTTAATTGTTTACTTCTAGTATAGATTTAAAGTATAGTTATAGGTATGAAGACATCGTCTGATCCTCGTCATAAACGTCGCCAACATATAGTACAGGAATTATTTAAAGTCGACTTTTATACGCAGCCGATAGATACAATTGCCAAACCAATTATAGAAAATAAACAACTGATTGATGAAAGAATCCAACAAGCTGCTCCTGAGTTTCCAATAGAAAAAATTAATAAAATAGATTTAGCAATATTACGTTTAGCTGTATTTGAATTACTAATAGAAAAAAAAGAACCTGCAAACGTTATTATTGATGAAGCTATAGAACTAGCAAAAGAATTTTCAGGCGATACAAGTCCAGCGTTTGTCAATGGGGCACTTGGAAATATAATACAACATGATAAATCTTCCTAATTTCAATAATAAAGATCTCTTACGGCAGGCGTTTATACACCGCTCATATCTTAATGAAACAAGAGAAAAATTATCATCGAATGAACGTCTTGAATTTTTAGGAGATAGTATTTTATCATTTGTAACTTCTGAGCATCTTTATAAAACGTATCCTCAGTTTAACGAAGGCTTATTAACAAATATTCGTTCTCTTGTGGTTAACACAAAGAGTCTAGCAAATATAGCGAAAGAATATGACTTTGGAAAAAACTTAATGCTTTCACGTGGTGAGGAAGAATCTAAGGGTAGAGAAAATGAATCTTTACTAGCAAATTCTGTAGAAGCATTCATCGGAGCATTGTATTTAGACCAAGGAATTGACCCCGTCAGACAATTTATACTTGGTATTTTAGTGCCTAAGATAGAAGCTATTGTCCAAAAGAAAGCGTTTAAAGATCCAAAAAGTATGCTCCAGGAATATGTCCAGGCACAAAAGCAAAATTCCCCTGTCTATAAAGTGCTTTTGGAGGATGGCCCACCTCATGCAAGAACTTTCACGATCGGAGTATTCATTCAGGATAAACAACTCGGCCAAGGAACAGGTAAATCCAAACAAGAAGCAGAAGAAAATGCTGCAAAACAAGCACTTGAACAGATTGA
This sequence comes from uncultured Gammaproteobacteria bacterium, assembly GCA_964512695.1. Lineage (GTDB taxonomy): Bacteria > Patescibacteriota > Microgenomatia > Levybacterales > UBA12049 > CAYMDS01. The sequence continues at coordinate 75,873 of CAZEJU010000001.1, forward strand.
TAAATAAGCACTCTGTCGGGCAACTAAAGTGAGCCTTGAGAAAATAGTCTAATTTTGTTAAAATACAACCTATGGCACTTGTAATACGATCCATGAGAATGGGTAAAAAAGGAGAAAGAAAATTTCGCGTTGTTGTGAAAGAGAAAAGAAGCCGACGCGATGGAGATTTTGTGGAACTTTTAGGTTGGTATGAAAAAGGAAAACCTGCATATAAAAAAGAAATTAATATGGATAGGTATAATTACTGGGTTTCCAAAGGAGCATTACCAAGCGACACGGTTAGAAAACTGACTTCATCCGCATAAATCAGCTTTCAAAACAGTGTTTATCAATTACATGAAGGATACACTACAATTTATTATTACCTCTATAGTTCAGCATCCAGAAGCAGTGAGTATTACCGAAGAAGAAATAGACGGTGTTATAACGTTTACAATTTCCTCCGATCCGACTGACATAGGTAAGATAATCGGCAAAGAAGGAAAAATCATAAGGGCAATCCGAAACGCCATGAAGATTCCTGCTATTAAAGAAGGAAAAAGAATTAATATCAGCCTCGCAGAGACAGCTCAGACAACCGCACAATGATCGTCTCATTTCGAATAATATGAGCATCTACTCAGGATCTCACTATGTTCGAGTTGACAAAATATATGAAAATAACGATTCTCACACTTTTCCCAGAAATGTTTGCAGGCCCATTTGACCATTCAATTATTAAAAGGGCACAAGAAAAAAAGCTTGTATCTATTGAATTCTGTAATATCCGGGATTTCGGCATAGGAAAACACAAACTTGTAGATGATACGCCATATGGTGGGGGAATCGGCATGGTAATGCGTGCGGATGTTATCGCAAATGCTATTCAACATGTTAAAAAAACTTTCACGCAAACACATCCTGACGGAAAACAATACATCATTCTCATGAGCGCACGGGGTAAGACCTTTACTCAACAAATGGCTCAAGAATACACGCGTTACGACCATATCATTATTATTTGTGGACACTATGAAGGAGTGGATGAAAGAATTATTCACTTTATTGATGCGGAGATATCAATAGGTGATTTTATACTAACAGGCGGAGAACTTCCTAGCATGCTTATTACAGACGCTGTAGTGCGTTTATTACCGGGAGTTTTAAAAAAAGGTGCTACAGAACATGAATCTTTTACTTATAACGTTGATAATCAAGAAATACTCGAATTTCCTCAATATACGAAACCTTCTACCTTCGATTCATATGACGTACCACCGGTACTTCTCTCAGGTAACCATAAAGTAATAGAGGAGTGGAGGAAAAAACAAGCAACAGCTCATACAAAAAAAAATAGAAGTGATTTAATAGAAAAAAATACATGACTACTCAGTTGAAGCAGACCATACACGAAGTGTATTAAGAAGTTCTTTATCTTGCTGATTTAACTGTGTTAATGATACTGAATCAATTATCTTCAAGTCTGGAAATTCCTTAATGTAGAATGTTAATGATATAACAGCTTTCCCAGCAGAATACTCTATACTTTCTAATTTCGCTATAGGCAACTTCGTTTCAGACTCTTTAATAAAAGCATTAATATCATCTATAGTGCCATCTACACCAAATTTTATAGTTATTGGTGATACTTTTACAGTAGAAGGACTGCCGTCTTTGGATACCTCACCTATAGAAAATGTATAATCATCAATTCCTATTCTGCTAGTTAAAGCCATTTTTCCAATCGCTTGAAGTATTCCTATAAAATCTCTCTCATGAGGTAAAGCTTTCGTGGCAACTGAATACTCTTCATTTATTTGAACGTTATTCATATTACGTAGCAATCGACTATTTTCTTGCATAACAGTAATGCGATCTTGGGTTTCCCGAATTTCGTTCTGGATAGAAAACCAATTTTGGAAATGAGGTAAAACAAAAAAGCCGAATAACAATAAGCTAATCAATATAATAAAAGCAGGAGCAACTATCGGGTAATACGATGAATAACGAAATTGATTAAAAGCTAAACTTAGATTTCTGATGATGTAACGTAACTCATTATTCATACTTGATTAAACTCCATAACCATTGCGTAACGCTGTAATTCTCCTTCAAAGTAAATATTGTTAAGGATTATAGACCGAAACTTTTTATCTGTAACATTACTCTGTAGAATCGATGCCATAAAACTATCAAGCTGTTCTAATGAAACACTGGAAAGTTTAACGGTTATTTGCTTACCTCTAATTTTGACAGAATCTATAACAACGTTTCCTGGAATTCTGTTTTGGAAAGACTGAATAATATCTGCATATAGTGGACGTTCTTTTATCAAAGTATCTATTTGGACTAAACGTTCTTTTGTTAAGATCATTTTTCCCATTGTAGCGTGATGAACCTTAAGTTTTTCTACTTCTTCCTTTTCTCTTTGCTGTAGCGCTGGAAGCGGAGATAGAGCTATAAGTATAAACAATATAATGGAAAAAAAAGAGACGATAAACAGACAACTAAAAGCAACAATACGAAAAAAAAGTGTGTTTTTTGATAATGGAACTTGCTCTGTTTGATTGTTTTGTAATAAATTAATGTTCTCTCTCATATATCTTTGATTGCTAACCCAATACCGATACTATATTCAGGCCCGTGTTCGGTAAGCGGTGGTGGAACATCTTTTATATGTAACGTTTTCCATGGATTAGCAACTACAGTTTCAATGCCTGTCTGCTGTACGAAAACTGGAATAATACCTGGTAGCTTTGCAGTTCCACCCGTTAGTATTATCTGTTTTATAGGATGATCATCTTTATATTTATCCAGATAGTAAGAAATAGCTTTTTTAATCTCTCCGATCAATGAAAGTAAAATAGGCTCAATAGCAACCCGAATTTTCCCGCCAAAGTTTTTCTCTTCGAGACCATATGTTTTTTTATATTCTTCCGCCTGTTCAGCATTAAATGAAAATTCATTGGCAATACTCCTATTCATAGCGATACCTCCCAAAGGTACAGAGTAAAGAAAGACAAGCACACCTTTTTGGACAATAGCCAATGATGAACCCAAACCACCTATATTTACTACAAGTGATGTGGGAAATTGATCTGAAACATCGAGCGAACGAATAACAGAAAGCATTTCAGGTTCTACGCTACCAATATTTATGCCTGCTAACTCCATAATTTTTTGGTACTTTGAAAGAAGACTTATCGTCGCTCCTACTAATAAAACCTGCATTTTTGATTTATTATCATAGAATACACCCCTACGTAACACATGCCAATCAATATTAATTGTAGAGAGGGGAACAGGTATGTGCTGTTCAGCCTCCCAGTAAATTGCGCTTGCAAGTTCTTTATCTGAAAGAAAAGGCATGTCAATTACTTTTGCAAAAACTTGATTATCCGGAATAGAAAGATGAGCAGTGCGGGACTGTATTTTACCATCAAGAATCATTTTTCGAATCGACTGAGCTATTTCCTCTTGATCTAAAAAGGCATCTGACTGAATGCCATTTGCAGGAGTTTTAGCAATAATTGAAGATTTAAATAATACATCATTACCTCTCCTCTCAAGGTAGACTGCCTTCATTGTTGAGTAACCTATATCTAACCCGAATGTATTCATAAAAAGAATTTAAAAAGAAATAGATAATATGCAAAGTGTTAATTATTTGATGGTAAATCAATTTCTCAAATCCAACTTCCCATTCTTAAGTCCAGTTATCTTGGTAAAAAAAGTGTATAGTTAAAAACTTCAGCTGGTAAGAGCGGATGTTCTTGTAAAACTGATACTTTTCTTTTTACTTCTCCTGCAGTTCCAGTTGACTCAATAACCGTTCCTTGAGGGGGAAGTGCAGGACTACTTTGTATACCCAAGTAACTATTAGCGTATAAAGGAATTACCCGGGCTATTAAACCAGTACCCGCTGGTATAGAGATTGTAACGTTATATGCGAATGATTTGCCAGCAGCTGTACCTCCTAACTGTGGCGCGGAAAAATTATTACTATTCCTTCTTACATCGCAGGGATCATACGCATATCGAGCGGATGACGGATTATTCCGAGTACCGGTAAAAACAATCAATTCGATTGCTGCCATGCTATTTCCTCCTCCAGATGACGTTCCTTCTACTGGAGAACAGGTATCTGTAGATGACCCCCAAAATAATGTCAGAGTTCCTCCCCATGGATTAGTGTAAAGCTGACTTGTATTTGAAGAATATTCAGAAAGCCAAATATCAGCTCCTTCATCTTTAAATACTAACTTTCCATTATTCAGAAGAAACTCTGTGCCACTTAACTGGCGCTTGGAGGTTGAGAAAGAAGTATTATTAGAAAAAGTACCATTCGGAATTTCCTGGTTAGCTATAATAGTTTGTTCTATACCTGCTTCAGCTGCTGATAATGCTTTTTGAGATTGATCTTCTTCAGTTGTCAATTTTACATTAACAATACTCCGCGTAAAAAGAGAAAGTGAAACTGTTAACACAACAGTTATAATTAAGACAACGACGAGAAGTACTTGCCCTCTTTCGTAAACTTCTAATTCTTTTTTATTACATTTTATATTCATCTCTCTTATGGTAACAATCATCTAATATATATGTCAACGTTTGCTACTTCGCATTTCTCATAGTCACCGAAGATTGAAAAATAACCGAAGAAGGGTCATCCAGAAAAGATGTCTTCACTATTTTATCTATAGTAAAACTCACACCAATAGTATAAGGATTATCCGAAGCTGACTGGGTACATGTAAATGTGCAAGCAGTCATCTGATATGTAGTGTTATCAATAAGCGAAGCGCTATTCGAAGCAACTGTTTGAGGATTACCACCGCATGAAAAAGTTGTCTGACCACCGTCAAGTGCAGTAAATCTAACATATCTATATGTGGTTAGGGAACTTGATGATGGAAGTTGACAAACTTTCGTATACGTAACATTATCGTTACTGACACCATCAAATAATTCCGCGTACTGTAGCATTTTTGTCATCTGCGTTATCGCGTAATTACCATTTTGTTTTATAGTTTCTAAATTATTTATTTTCTTAACACTTCTAAGTGAAATAAAAAAAACAGCGGCAATGGTAGAAGTGACTGTGGCAAGTACCACTAAAGAAATAAGTAATTCAACCAAGGTGAAACCTTTCTGAATTGAGAATGGAGAATTGAGAATGGAGAATTTTTTCATTTATTTTTCTTTTTTGCTGATTTAATACTAAGAACAAGAATCGAAATAATTTCATCACATTCTTTCATCTCAGATATACCATCCTTAACAGGTAATAAGTTAGAGTCTGTGATTATTTGTAACCAATATAAAGTTTCTTTTGCTTCTCTAAGAGCAATGCTCAATTTATATTCCTCCATCACCATAAATATTTGCAAAACAAGTGTCTGTGACCACTTTTTCACAATAATCACTTGTACTTGAGCATCGACTACTACTCCATGATACAATTACGCTAACCTTAGTCACAGTTTTACCGTTCCTATTACATGCAGAGGAACTACGGGTAAACTCAATTTCTCGGTTGAACATGGAATCTACATTAAGCCCACATGAACCCACACGCGGGGTAAGCTGTGATGTACCACCAGCTAGACAGTAAAAGCCATTATATTGGTCAAAAGTAGCCCAATTCGTATCACGTATCTGGCGTGTAACTTCTACTGCTTGCTGAGCAAGTGATTGTGCTTGGCTTCTACTTTTTGTTTTTTGAGCATTACTTAATGACGTAACTACTGCAACTGAAGTTATACTAATCAATACTATTACAATAGACAATGATATCAGGATCTCTACGAGAGATGATCCTTTTTGAAAAAATTTCATATTATTGGATTCTAATATTACCGTTAGCATCTATAACAATTGTTTTTGAGCCGGTTGAACTATTTAATTGTACTGACCCTGGATTTACAGCACCGCTCAGAATAGTAAATGTATATGCTGGTTGTGTGGAACTAATCGATGTTATAGATGATGGTAGATTTTTCGTTTCAATCCACGTCCCGCTCGAACCACAGATAATGTATAAATCATATTTTCTATTAACAGAGTCAATCCTGACTTCATAAGCACTTAAAGGGTTCGTATTACATGAATTTACAGACGATGGTTTAACTTGTGTTTGGGCACGCGATTTAGCTTTCTGTAAAAGCAACACCACATCATACGCTGTATTTTGCAGCTGTTGGGTGTTATTAAATTGCGTATATCCTATGACACTTATCGTTCCAATTGCTATCATTAATAGTGTTACAAGGAGTAACTCGACTATTGTAAACCCTCTGGATATTACACTATTTTTCATGTCTCTACTTATTATGTGATGTTATGTAGCTTATATGCAAGTTTATGCTTTAAGGGCTAAGAAGTGTGTAAGACGCATTGGCTGCTGCACAGTTAGTATTTTCTTTCGTTGTATCTCTTTCAGGATCGTTAGCATTTTCTAAACATGCCCAGAGCGTATATGAACTACCAGTAGTGGAAGTATAAAAATAATTTCTCCCCCAGGCTGGATTTGCAAGCGGATCACAGGGAACTTTGTTCATATATATACTCGCGCCACTCTGCAAAGTACTATCACACGTAGGGAAACTACTTGAGCCGGTAATAGGATATGCTCCTTGATCAGTACGATAGAGTTCTAAAGCAGTTTGTATTTGACGGAGATCACGTTTTCTCCGAGCGTCGTTTGATTTTCCCAAAATTGCTGCGGGATTAATAAGAAGGATGATGCCGCTTATAATAACTGAAAGCAGTGCTAGTACGACCAATAATTCGACAAGCGTAAACCCTTTTTTATAAAATATTTTTTTCATAGTGTTACACGGTAATATAAGGCATGATAAATCCTATTACATATTCACCCATATAAAAAGCTATAAATGTTCCCGTCACGAGAAACGGTCCAAAAGGAATAGTATCGTGACGAAGCTTTTTACTTCCTATAAGAATTAAGAAAACTGATACAAGCGCACCGATTACAAACGAAAGATAAAGAGCAATTATTATATATGGAAAACCAAGAAATAAACCCATGAATAAAACCAGCATTACATCTCCAAATCCCATTCCTCGACCTCTCGTAATAACAAAAAGAAATAAAAAGAATAAAAATGATCCGAGGGATGAAAGAATATGTATTTTAAAAAGTTCCGGATCCCAATTAATAAGAAAATAGAGGATTATTACAGTACACCCAGCTACTATAGTAGGAAAGGGAATTAAACCATATTTATAATCCGCAAAAAAAATTGTAATGAGAATACTTGTAATTACTACTATATATAATAGGTATAAAAGATTGAAAGGGTAAAGAAACACATAGGCAATAAGAAATAATAAACCTGTACATATTTCGACAAAAGGATAGTAAAACGAAATGGTTTTTCTACAATATCTGCATTTGCCCCGTAAGAAAAGGTAGGAAAAAATTGGAATGAGATCATACCAGGTTAGTCTATGACGGCAATGTTCACAATGTGATGGGGGATACAATATGGATTGACCTTTCGGTAATCTATCAGTAACAACATTCAGAAAACTTCCTACAATAGCACCAAAAATTAAAAAAAAGGTAGGCAGGAAAATATCCATATCTTTATGATACTTTATCTCGTAGATATTGCAATAGAGTTTAGTATAGGCCGGTTACGCCTATAGAAGGTGGATTCGCTGAACAAAGTAAACCCGATTTTCCTTCCGCGGATGACCAGACATACCATGTAATAGTCGCACACGCAGCACCAGCATTTGCTTTATTTATCTCTGTCTTAGATTCCATTTTCGTGTAAACAACCGCATCTGTGGTATCTGTTCTATAACAAAAATTGTTTTCAAGATTACCAGGATTTGTTACTATACCAGTACAGTCAGCGGTCGCAAAAGTAATACCACTAGGATTACTAGGAAATAACCTTAACTCTGAATTCGTTAAAGATGTTCTCCACGTATTTGCAGCAGGCCATGCGGCGCCATTTTGGGTATAATAGCCTTGTAACGATCTACCTAATTGTGTAATAGATGATTTCCTGCCTGTATCATCAGCACGTGCTAACTGTTCTACCGGATCTACAAGTACCAGTAATACTGCAGCTAAAACACTCAGTACACCTAGAACCACTAACAACTCTATAAGCGTAAAACCCTGTGAAATATATTTTCTAAACTTCTGCATAAAATATTAGGCTATATATAGTAGATTATAAATTTAGATAATTGTCAATAGCAGAGTCTTTTTTGCTTACTTTTTAAGTTCATAAAATCGAAAAAATATTTTTTTAAAAACTGCTAGAGAGAAGAAATCAATTTATAAATTGGTGTGATCACTGAAATTATGAGAAAGCCCACACCAATAGCAAGGGCAACCATAATTAAAGGTTCCATTGCTGTCGTTAATGATTTTACAGTTTGCTCAACTTCTTGTTCGAAATAATCTGCTACACGTGTCAGTGATTCATCTAATTTTCCTGTTTGCTCGCCAGTACGTATCATTTCGATTAATATAGGGGGAAAAATAGAGTGAGCATTCATAGCATCACCTATAGAAATACCTTGTTCTACACTGTCTGCTACTTGTAGGACGGCTTTTTTATAAATGCTATTCCCTAATACATCAGCAGTTTTCTGCAAGGAATCAATAATAACAGCACCAGTACCAGCTAATAATCCAAACGTTCGTGAGAATTCTACTAATATAGACTGCCTAATAAGCTTTTCGATAACAGGAATATGCAAAATAAATGAATCAATCATACTCTTACCTTTCTCCGTTTTTCTCCATTTATTAAGGTAAACCGCACTCAAGAATAAAGCTAATAAGATAACAAAGAGATAATTAATGATAAATTCAGAGATGGAAACAAGAATTTGAGTAGGTAAAGGCAAAGCAATATTTAATGAAGTATACAAGGTACTTAGTTGAGGAATAACAAAAAATACCATAATTAAAACAACAATAATCATGAGAATCACAATAATAAGCGGATACAGGAACGCTGATTGAATTTGCGCTTGAAGTTGTCTTCTTTTTTCTAATGTATCAGCAAGTCGTAACATTATCTTATCTAATAAGCCTGTGGTTTCTCCCGCCCTAATTATTGAGAGATAAATTGGTGAAAAAACACCAGGGTACTGAGCTAATGCTTCAGAAAAGGTTTTACCTTCTTCTATCGCATTAATAATACTATCTATCATTACTACCATATGATCCTTCTGAATCTGGTTTTTTAAAATAGTGAGGCCTTGTAATAACGTTAATCCTGCACTTAACATTGTGGCGATTTGTCTGGTAAAAAATATAGTGTCTTTTGCGTTTGCTTTCTTTCTAAAGGGAATAGAGAAAACTAAACCATTTGGTTGTTGCTCTTCTATACGTATTGGTAAAAGTGCATGCTCACGAAGGTAAAATGCTGCTTTTGTATGATCAGCAGCTTCCACAAAACCACGAACACGTTTGCCATTTTTCGCAACAGCTATGTAATAAAGTTTCATAGTGGAATCGAAAATTAAGAAATGAGACGTGAGAATGCAAAGAAGTATATGTAATTCTCAATTCTCAATTCTTTATTAACCCTTGGCCATTCTTAATAATTCTTGTTCATGAAGAGCGTATGCACGTGCTTCGTCGAGAGTCACGACTCCACCAAGAACAAGTTGTGCCAGAGAAGCTTCTAGGGTCATCATGCCTATATCCTTTGACGTCTGGATGACAGAATCGATAAGGTGTGTTTTTCCATCCCTGATATTACTTGCTATAGCAGGATTGCCTATAAGTATCTCAGTCGCCGCAACTCTTCCACCACCAATTCTTGGAACAAGCCTCTGCGATACGATACCACGAAGAATTGCAGCAAGCTGAACTTTTATTTGTGCGCGCTGGTGGTCAGGAAACGCATCTATGATACGGTCGACACTTTGGGATGCGGAATTCGTGTGTAACGTAGCAAATACCAAATGTCCTGTTTCAGCAAGAGTAATTGCCGCTTGAATAGTCTCGGGATCGCGCATTTCTCCTACGAGAACCACATCAGGATCTTCACGTAATGCAGCACGAAGTGCCATAGGCCATGAATGTGTATCTTGGCCAAGCTCTCGTTGGGACACAATACTCATTCCAGCTGGATATATATACTCTATTGGATCTTCAATCGTTAAAATATGTACGGGCTTTGTCATATTTATTTCATTCAGCATTGCAGCTAGTGTAGTTGATTTACCATGACCGGTCGGACCAGTTACTAGAACAAACCCTTGCTTTAAACTAGCAAGTTCATGGCAAACTTTCGGCAAACCTAACTCGTCTATTGAACGGATTTTGGGAGGAAGATAACGGAGTGCAGCTGCTAAATATCCCCTTTGATAATATGCATTAATACGGAAACGTCCCTCATCTCCATAAACACCACCACCATAACCGTATGAAAAATCTAACTCCTTATTTGTAATTAATAGTTCTTTTTGTTCTGCGGTTAAAAGGGAAGCAACCATTTGCTCAATGTCATGGGGTTGTAAAACTGGATAATTTTTTACACCTTTCAACACACCATCTATACGCAGGGTAGGTGGTATTCCTGCCAATAAATGCAAATCTGACCCTTTACTTTTAACAGTAAGTTCTAATAATTTTAATATTTCGCTCGTTACAGGCATATTTGAATTGAGAGTTGAGAGTGGAAAGTTGAGAGTTATTAAGAAACTTATTAAATATTTCTCAATTCTCAACTTTCAATTATCAATTTACTCTTGTGCGACTCTCAGTACTTCTTCTATTGTCGTTAAACCCTGCAGAACTTTCAAGTACCCGTCTTGCTTTAAAGTAATCATTCCTTCTACAGCTGCTTCTTTTTCTATTTGAGCTGTATCAGCACGCTCTAAAATCAAACGGGCAATTTTATCGGTTACTGACAAAACTTCAAAAATTCCGACTCTTCCTGAATATCCGGTTGAACCACATTCTTGACAACCTTCTCCTTTATATAATCTCATATCATCAGATATTTTTGAAGAGAGTGTACCAAGTACTTCTTTTATTTCAGTTATAATTTGCTTTGGTGGAACATAATTAGTTTTACAACTATCACATATTCTTCGAACGATCCTTTGGCCTACAATAGCATTGAGAGTCGAAGAAAGAAGAAATCCCTCAGCACTTAGATCTAGTAAACGTGGTAAAGCTCCTGCCGCGTTTGAAGTATGAAGTGTTGAAAAGACGAGATGACCTGTTAACGCAGCTTGAATTGCCAGATCAGTTGTTTCTCGATCACGGATTTCTCCTACTAAGATAATATTTGGATCTTGTCGTAGAAATGAACGCAATCCCGATGCAAATGTTAACCCTACAGCAGGATTTATCTGTACTTGGTTAACACCAGCTAGCTGATACTCTACTGGATCTTCGAGTGACATAATATTAACTTTAGGCGTATTCAATTTCGAAAGAATAGAGTAGAGCGTAGTAGTTTTACCACTACCTGTAGGACCACACACAATAATAATGCCGTGAGGTCGAAGTATAGCCAACTCCAGACTTTTCAAAGATATTCCTGTCAAACCTAATTCAGCTAAAGAAGGTACTCCTCCAGATTTACGTAAAAGTCTCATGACGACTTTTTCACCTGTAACAGTAGGAACTGTCGATATACGAAGGTCAACTTCTTCACCACCAACTTTAAAGTTAAATCGTCCATCCTGAGGGGTTCTTCGCTCATCAATCTTCATTTCAGAGAGAATTTTAATACGGGAAATTAAAGCTTCTTGTACATTGCGGGGAAGACTAAGCTTGTCATATAAGATGCCATCAATTCTATACCGTACTCGGAGACGATCGTCTTGGGGTTCTATATGGACATCTGATGCTCTACTCGAAACTGCATATTCTAAAATAGTTGAAAGAATTTTAGCTATAGGTGCTTCTTTAATAATTTGTGTCAGCTGTTTACTATCAACGACACGCTTCTTTGTGTACGCTTCGGTTTCCTGAATTGCTTTACCCACTTCGCCCACGAGTTCTTGTCTGTATTGTTGCTGGATTGCTTCTTCAATTTCCTTGGGATTTGCTGCAAATGATTTAATTATCAGCTGTGTTTTCTGTCCTATAAACGCAATAGCATCTAGATCTACCGGATTTGCCATAGCTATAGAAAGCGTTTTGGTTTTATCATCATAGGAAAAAGGAATTACTTTAAATCTTTCAACTACGGCTTGAGATAAAAAATTTAATGCTTGAGGTGAAAACGATATCGTGGAAAGAGAAATATAAGGAATTCCTAGTAGCTTTGCCCGCGCCTGAGCAATTTGCTCATCATCAACAAGGTGCATTGCGAGAAGAATTGCTTCTCGAGATTTACCCGTTGAAGCACTTTTTACTTTTATATCCTCATACTGCTCCTTTGTGATAATATGATCAATAAAAAGAACATCTACTATCGATTTCGCTTCTTCTATTTGAGATAAAGTAAACGAAGGATCAGATGTTTTTGTATCAGATACGTGTGGAACAAGTACATCAGTATCACTGGGCATTATGTTAATAGTATGAAAGGTACGTTATAATGTCAAGGAAACCAATGGTAAAGTATCCTGGGTATCAATAAAAGAAGCAAAGTGTTTCGTACTCAAAAAACTTTTAACATATATGGAACATTTGATACTTTGCCTGCTTTTTATTCTATGAATAGTTTTATTATTTCATCTAACGATAAGACAATCCGGGAAGCATATGTTATGAATTTCTGCCAAGAAAATCACATATCAGATGTAGATATCTTTGTTCTCAATAAGTTACTGGAAGAAAAGAAGGCGAAAAAAACATCATTTAGTATAGGTATCCAAGATATCAAACAGTTTCAACAACGTTTATTTCTAAAACCAGTAAAGAGTAAAGAAAAAGTATGTATTATTCATGATGCTCACTTACTGACAACTGAGGCCCAAAATGCTTTATTAAAAGTATTAGAAGAACCACCTCTTTCCACGTATATAATGCTTACTACAGAATCTTCTCATAAATTACTTCCTACTATTCTTTCACGTTGTGTCATAAAAAACTATGCTACGAAACAAGCAATACCCCAAGAAGAGCAAACAGCATTACAAACAGTCCTTAACAATATCCCTAATGCCTCAATTATAGAAATTTTAGAACTCGCTAACGAACTAAGCACAGATAAGGAAAAAGTAAGTGCATGGATAGAAAAAGCTATGTGTATAGTACACAAAGACATACTAGACAGTGAAAACGTGCAATCAGTCATAACTGCTAAGCAACTCCTCCATGCATATACATCGATAAAAACTACGAATGTGAACGTTAGGATGACGCTAGAATGCTGTTTTCTATCAATCTCAGGATATCTAAATGAAGAAAAAGCCAATTAAACTTGAAGCAACAATAATAAGCATACTTATACCCAACTTCATAGCAAAATCCCGTCTCCCTTGAAGCAAACTATAGGAAACTTTACCGAACAGATTTACAGCATTAGCGATAATAAATGCCAATACGGCTAACGATATATCCAGCTGTTTACCTGCCAGTTGGGCGGTATTTATCATAACCGCGTCAAGACCCGCAAGCGCACCAATTGCTGTAGTTATTAAGAAAGCCCCACTACCGTAAAATTCTAATACAACTTTTGAAATAATACTAATACCAATGTAAATTCCAGCGAAACGAAGTGCTGGGCCTAACTCGAAAATTTGATGATCTTTTCCTGTAGAGAAAGTCTCTGTTGCTTTAGTATCAATACTTTTTTCTTTAGCATTCAAAAAATAAAGAACCAAAAGCAGAGCTGCAATAATAATTAATAGAAATGTGGGAATAAGATTAATTACAAACTCTACATTCACCAGTGAGAGTAAGATAGCAATTTGAAAAAAACTGACAAGGTTAGAAACCAATGCCGCAGCAAGCAAATGGTTAATTCTGCCCGACTCTTTACTTTGTTGGGCAAGAGATTGTGTTGTCGCAGTAGAAGAGACGAAGCCTCCCGCAATACTTGCTAATATCCATCCTTTTCGTTTTCCTACTGTCCTTTCGAGAACATACCCAATCAGATCAATACCAGTAATAAGGGCTACAATAAACCATAATCTAAATGGATTAAACAATTCCATATCCGCAATTTTTTCAACCGGGCCAAGATTCTCAAATAGCTGTTTTAAAATGCCGACATCTGATAATGAAAAAGCTTTATTCGGAAGAAAAGGAAGTATTACAAAAGCGACAATAGCATACGCTATAAAAGCGTTTAGTTCACTTCGTTTAATATCCTGAACTGTATCTTTTATTTTCCGCTTTCGTGAGAGAATAAGAATAAGCACTACCGAAATTGCTAATGTCAACTGAACCGGAAAGGTGTCAAATCCTAAAAGTATTCCAATGAGAAAGCTATAAATCATTGCAAGTTCTGTTGTAATACCAGTATCTTTAGTAAGATAAGTATCCACGGCATAAAATACAATAAATAAAAGCATAGTAGCCCCACCAACTAATAAGGCTATATCAGCGTGTGTCCGATGGAGGAGAGCAATTATCGTTCCTAAAGAAGTTATGATAGAAAAGCTGCGTAATCCGAGTATTGCCTGCGGTTTTTCTCCTGAATGCATTGTTTTCTTTTCATTCAGTTCCCGCTCTAATCCTATAACTGCACCCAGAACAAATGATAAAATCAGACGAACTGGAATATCAAAAATGTTCATGAGATATATTTTATTAAAAATAGACAAAAAATGAAAGTAATTTTCCGATTAGAACGAAGAGTATTTACATATACCAAATACCTTTATGCGCTACCACTCCAATTCGCCATCTGGTCAATAATTGAACGAAGAGATTTCCCTTTTTCAGTCACAGAGTACTCTACATGAAGAGGTACTTCCGCGAATACATGTCTTTTTATAATTCCTTCTTTTTCCATTTCCTGGAGACGCACTGATAACGTTTTTGTACTTATGCCTTTCATAGAGCGTTGTAAAATCCCAAAACGGTTTTTCCCTTCAATAATATTATGAAGTATAAGAAGTGTCCATTTACTGCCAATAACTTTTATGGTTTTCTCAACTAAACAAGGAGATCCACAATGTTCATCTTTTTCCCTTCGTGTAACTTCTTTTATGTTTTGTGTGCTTTTCATACTTTCCTTAATGTAACTACTTTACATTGTAAAGTAGCAAAGATACAATGTCAATATTACATACATAATTATTGAATGAATAGTCATATTTCGTAAGTAAACTAGTATCTATACTCTACCAGTTATGAAAATACATATCATTCTCGGAAGTACAAGAGAAAAGAGAAATGGAGAAATTGTAGCGAAATGGGTTTTTAATCGACTACAAGAACATACCGAAGTGCAAAGTGAACTTCTTGATTTACGCAACTACCCGTTGCCATTTTATGACGAACCAAAAACGCCAAAATCACTCGGTGAAAATGATTATAAAAACCATATAGCAAGAGATTGGGTTAAGAAAATAGGGGAGGCAGATGGATATATTATCATCACACCAGAATATAATCATGGTTATCCAGCAGTTCTGAAAAACGCCTTAGATTATCCGTATAAACAATGGAATAATAAACCTGTCGCATTTATTAGCTATGGATTTTCCGCAAATGGTATTCGTTCTGTAGAACAGCTTCGATTGGTAACGATCGAACTTCAAATGACACCCATCCAAGAAAGTATCATGCTTCCTGTTTCAGAATTTAAATCACTTTTTAGTGAAACAGGAGAGATGTTAGATGAGAAAAAAAATGAAAAACTTAAAACCCTGTTTACTCAACTTTTCTGGTGGACAAAAGCATTACTAGCTGCAAGACAAACTGAAGTAAATACGTAATGTAATGAATTACTACTTACAAATAGTAATCATCCCACCAGGCTACTATCACAAATTTTTTCCCGAACACTCCTTTTACGAGAAAATAGGCTTCTAGCTATTACTTTTTTATTACATAGCATCTTACAAAAGTGTGAGATAGTAAAACGAATTATAATCATCTCCAGAAAGGGGGTGATATATATGGCGAAATATCCTGTTTTCATCGGACTGTTATTACTTATAATATTCTTCGGATTTCTTATTTTTCCTTCCCACGATACTGATGCAAAAGTACAAGCAAACGAAGTAACCAATACAAGTAAGATGCAGAAAGAAACAATGAATAGTACTTTTTACAATTTTTATTGGCTTTCACTTCTATCTATATTGGCTTTACCTTTCATACTACGTTTACTTAACCTAAAAGAGGATACAGATATCGACGAAGATGACTTACATGACTATTCAGAAAGTGTCGGTATGAAAGGCGGTTTTAGCAAAAGTGCATCTGAAGAAGATGAAGATTTATAGGTACAACATACTAATAAGTTATACGAACAACGTACAGTTTTTTATTGTCTCATTACTCAACAACACTACAAGCAATTTTTATTCCTTCCGAGAACGTAGGATATGCATGAAGCATTTCTGCAAGCACCTTCGCTTTAACACGTAGTTTGATTGCTAACGCAATCTCATGGATCATTTCTCCAGCACTGGGTGCTACAATAGACCCCCCGATAATTACACCATTTTTATCAGTGATGATCTTAACGAACCCATCAAGTTCATTAGAAGTATTTGCTCTTCCCAAAATTGCTATTGCTATAATCCCTTTTTTAATTGGTATCCCTTTTGTTTTAGCATCTTCTTCACTCATTCCTACTGATGCAACTTCTGGCTCTATAAACACAGCACGTGGAACTACTTTATAATCTGGAACTATTTTTTCATTTGAAAAAGCGTTGCGGGCAGCTATATAACTTTGATAATAACCAACATGGGTAAAAAGAAATGGTCCTATAATATCGCCTGCTGCATATATGTGGGGTAGAGAGGTCTGTAAATATTTATTTACCTTGAGACGGTGATGTTCAATCTTAAGTCCCGCTCTCTCAGGATCAAAATCAAGTACTGGGACTTTTCCTGTCGCTATAAGTATTTCATCAAATTCATGTTTATATACTCCATCTTTTCTTCTAAACCAAACTTCTTTTTTTTGTCCTCTTTTTTCAATCTTTTCAATAGATGTATTTACCATTACAGATATTCCTTGATTTTCGAATAACGCTTGAACTAAACTGCTTACTTCTATGTCTTCTTTTGATAATATTCTTTCTGAACGATTTACCAAAACAACCTTACTACCAAAAGATGAAAAAATTTGTGCGAATTCGCATCCAACCGCCCCTCCGCCAAAAATAAGAATTGAAGATGGAAGTTTGGAGAAATCTACTGCTTGTTTAAACGTTATATATCCTGCCTCTTCTAAGCCTGATATTGGTGGAATAAAAACTTTCGAACCAGTAGCTATGAGAAATTTTCGCGCAGAATATACTTTTCCACCTGCTTCTATTTGATGAGGAGAAATAAAATGAGCCTTTGCGTGATATACGTGAATTCCATCTTTTTGAAAGGAATGCTTACCATGTGCCGCTCCGGTACGAGACACAACTAGATCTTTCCACTCTTTAATTTTTTGGTAATGCAAACTTACACCTGTCGTTTTTATGCCAAAATATTCTAGGTTTTTTGCATGAGAATACATTTTTGCGCTATGCAGTAATGCTTTCGTTGGAACACACGCAAAATTCGGACATTCTCCACCTATTGCATCTAACTCGAATAAAGCGACTTTTTTTCCTTTTGAAGCAGCAAAATGAGCCCCAACACTACCTCCAGCACCACTACCAATCACGATTAAATCATAGTCATAATGTTTCTTTTTCAACATAATACATAAATATTCACTAAAAATAATAACTGATTAATGCGGACTTAACTCCGACTACCTCAGTAAATATCTTTGTGATTTCTATACATGTATGTAGCATCTGGATGGTATTTCTCTAATTCCGTTGCCGCGATTTCACGTAGTTGCTTCGTAGTAATTTCTTTTTTATCCGCAAGTTTTTTTTCTATCTCGCTACTAACCATATTCGCAAGTAACTCTGCTTCCTCATGATGCATTCTAAGGGTCATACATGCAGCATATATACTGCCATAAAGCTTACGAATATCAAAATATTCTTTATGTCCTTTGCGTTTAATAATGTGTTGTTTGTCGTACATACTATACTACTGGTTATAGAAGTTCCAGAAGCTTAGATATTAAAAATCAAATAACAAAGAGTAAAAATACATAGAAACATTTAAAATTTTATATGTATATTTAATTTTTTATTTTTAATATTTTATACTTGGATCTTCCGATGTATATAAGGACACTAACCGAAATTAATTGTACCATTTGCAATCAATATCAAAAGCCATCCGAGGAAGATTAACATTAAACCTATAGAGAACCGCATATAACCCTTATTTGCTTGCTTCCACTTCTTTACTTTATTTACTTTCATACCCGCTGCTACCAATAATAAAATAATAATTAGGGGAAGGACAAAGACAATGTTATACAAAATAAGAAGTATAAAAGCATTTACATCGAAATTTAATGAAAGCATAGTAATTATTGCTAAATAGGGTGCCCCAGTACAAGGAAGCTCAACCGCAGCAATAAAGCAACCTAAAAATATAACTCCAGGTACAGTAACATTTTTTGAATATGTATGAATCTTTTCAGCAAAATAGGGTGGTATTTGTAAAGAAAATCCTTTTCCGTACCAGAAAAAGTCCTTAATTTCCAGCAAACCAGCAGCGATAACAAAACCACCGACAATAATTGAAAGATACTCAGCCACATAAAGTGGAACTGTCGATAAAAAATATACTAAGCCTAAACCCGCTAGAAGATACGTTAAGAAAATAGCTCCAATATATAATCCGCCAAGTAGAAGTAATCTTCTTGTAGAATTCTTTCCTCCAAGTACGACAGAAATCATTAAAATAAGAACACCTATGGCACAAGGATTAATAGAATCAATTGCGGCTGAACCTATAACTACTGATAATGTCGGTAAATGCAAATCCATATACTTTCGTCCGTCAGCTGACTGACCGATATTCGTGTTTCGATTTTTATTTTATAGGAAACACTTCTTCTTCTAATTTTCCGATTTGTTTTGCTACTTTATAACTTCTACATAGTCTTTCAGTACGTAATTTTCGTTCACCAAACTCGACTATAACGCAGTCACCTGTAGGGACATTTCCGTAAGGTGAAATAATATAATTTTCTGGATTTGTTACTTTTTCCTGGTAATAATTATTATTTTTTGTAGTTCTAAAAACAAATACTTGAACTTCTCCTAAACCACCATTTTCACATGCATCACCTGTTCTATATGTCAATAAACCTTTTTCTGTAGGAAGACTCAAGCTGTCACCAGTTATATGTCCGCCTACTACATCAAAGAACTTACCCAAACTCGCGTCTGGAGGTGTAATAACAACACCTTCTAAATGGATACGTTTATCATTATGTTCATGCAAAGTGTTCGTTCCGATTTTATTCGATAAGCCTTTAGGATCTACCAATTCGATCTCTCTACCACATGCCCACACCTCAAAATCAGCATGCCAATGAACCGGACCTTTACTTGATGAGATAGTATTTACGTAGAAAGTCGAAATAGCAAAATAAAGAGTGGGCAGTATAGAAGTCAAAACAATAGCGCCAAAGAGAAGTTTTTTTACTAATTCACCCGGTTTTTTAAGCGTTAATGAAATTCCTGTAAACACAAAAAGAAGAACTGAAGCAATACCTACAGTATATAATGACGTTCTCGCAATGACTTCCTCTATGTTTTCCATGGGCAGAAACTAATATAATACTACCATATACTACTTTTAAAGTAATATACAAGAAGTAAGAACGAAAAAGTTAAAAGTCAAAGGCAATAAGTTTCTATTGTACTTTTAACTTTCAACTTTTGACTTTTGACTTTTAACTTTTATTTATATCTCTATTTGTTTTTTAAACAGCTTAAAAGGAATCCAAAGTAAAATACTAACAACAAAGATATAAAGCCAATCTATAGAATCAATACGATGTACTTCGAACAGTCTCGCTAAAAACGGAACGTAAACAATCATAACTTGGAGTATGATTGTTAGGATAATAGCCATGAATAACCACTTATTCGACAAGAAAGGTGTGTTATAACTCGAACGTATAATAAAAAGATAGACAAGCTCAAAGAACGCTATTGCGATAAACGTTGCACCTTTAGCTTCGATTTCACTTTCCCGGTTTATATTAAAAACATACAAACCTATAAGCGCAACTGTAAGCATACAACCGAAAATCACCATTTCTACCCACATCTTTCTCGTAATAATAGCGGTATGGAATTTTTTAGGTGAAAAATTCATAATATCTTTTTCTGCCTTATCCATTCCCAATGCAACTGCAGGTAATCCATCTGTAACGACATTTATCCAGAGCAACATGGTAGCAGTAAGTAATAAATCCTTGAAAAGGATAATACCCGCAAAAATTAAAATTACTTCTCCTATATTACATGAAAGTAAATATTGAACGAATTTTCTGATATTTTGGAATATTCCTCGTCCTTCTTCAATAGCAGCAACAATTGTAGAAAATTTATCATCAAGTAATACGATTTCCGAAGCTTCTTTCGCAACATCAGTTCC
This sequence comes from uncultured Gammaproteobacteria bacterium, assembly GCA_964512695.1. Taxonomy (GTDB): domain Bacteria; phylum Patescibacteriota; class Microgenomatia; order Levybacterales; family UBA12049; genus CAYMDS01. The sequence goes on from CAZEJU010000001.1 coordinate 96,468, forward strand.
TGTAATTCCCATTGCGATTCCTACATCAGCTTTTTTCAATGCTGGAGCATCATTTACACCATCACCAGTCATAGCGACTATGTGTCCGTTTTTCTTTAACGCTGTGACGATCTTCATCTTAGATGCTGGATTAATACGCGCATAGACACTAATTCTTTCAACTGCTTTCGTAAATTCTTTTTCACTCATAGCTTCTAGTGCTTGACCCGTAATAGATTCTCCTTCTATACCTATCTCTCGTGCAATAGCTTTTGCGGTAGCTTCATGATCACCAGTAATCATCAGCGTCCGTATGCCAGATCGCTTACACTGTTCAATTAAAGGCTTTACTTCAACTCTTGCAGGATCAATCATTCCTTGGACACCTAAAAATTCAAGCTCTTTTTCAAATATCCCAGGTTTTTCTTTTAATTTTTCAAAATCTTTTATCGAAAGTGGACGGCAGGCAAATGCCAAAGTACGCAGAGCCCGAGAATTCATATCATCAACAATTTTTTGAATTTGCTGCCGTTCTTCTTTGCCTTCTGTGGTTCTTTCAAGAATGACTTCCGGGGCACCTTTCGTATATAACATGTAGTTTTTACCTACTTTTACAACAACTGACATCATTTTCCGTTCACTACTAAAAGGAATTTCAAATACTCTTTCAAACTTTTCGTCAAAACCCGCTTTTTTCGCGCTGACTAAAAGAGCAATTTCAGTGGGATCTCCTAAAAAACTATTTTTTTGATCTGTGGCATTATTACAAACATACCCAGCTTCGAAAAGAGAACGGAGTGGGGAAGGGTCGACTTTTTTATTATCTAAAAGTAACATTCCCTGTTTTTCATATCCTGTCCCAGTTAGGGTATACAGTTTTTTCGCTGCATATAATTCCCGGACAGTCATTTCATTCTTCGTTAACGTTCCAGTTTTATCTGAACAAATGACATCGACTGACCCCAGGGTTTCAACAGCATTGAGCTTTCTAACTAATGCATTCTTTTTTACCATGCGTTGTGTACCCACAGCTAAACTAATTGTTACTACAGCAGGCAAACCTTCAGGGATTGCGGCAACTGCGAGTGCTACTGCTGCTATAAATGAATGAAGAACTTTCTGAAGTAACGGTTGTGATGAATATTCGTTTGCAAAAAACGCAATAAAGAAAAATACTACTATACAAATTCCTAAAACGATATAACCAATAGCTTTCCCTATAGCATCTAAACGTTTTTGAATAGGTGTTTGATCTGTTCTTTCTCCGGCTACTAGCTGTGCAATCGCACCGATCTCTGTGGCGTCACCAGTTTTTACAACAACACCTAATCCTCGTCCGGATGTGACCGCAGTACCTGCAAAAACCATGTTCGTCTGATCTGCTATTTGCAACTTTTCATTCAGTATTTCATCACTTTTTTCTACTGTGGTTGATTCTCCCGTAAGGGAGGCTTCATTTAGATAGAGGCTTGAGGATTGCAACACCCGAATATCGGCAGGAACTTTAAGACCTTCTTCAAGAAAAATAATATCTCCTGGAACGATCTCAGTGACATCAATTTCTTTTTCTTCATTATCTCTTCGAACTTTTGCTTTAAAAGCAAGAAGCTTTTTTAATGATTCTAGTGCTTTTTCAGCTTTATATTCCTGGATGAATCCAAGAAATGTAATCATTAAAACAATAGCCAGGATAAGTCCAGCTTCGATGAGATCTGATTGTTCACGTTCCCCAAAAAAATAGACAAAGAGTACAAGAACAACTGCTACTAATAATATAATAGTTAAGGCATTTTTAAACTGGCTTAAAAAAATTGAAAGGGCTGAAATCTTTTTCTTCGGAGTAAGTCTATTTAAACCATATTCTTCTATGCGCTTTTTAACATCAGATTCAGATAAACCTGCTATAGATGTACCTAATAAAGCTAGAACTTTTTCTTTTGGCAGAGAATGGGGGGAAGTAATACTATTCGTTGGCATACGTAATATGGCTATCCTGTTGCGATCTCTAAAATATACAATACTCCACGACCCATTGACAAGCATTAAAATCTTTGCTTAAGTATAGTTAATTATGGGCATTTTTGGATTAATATCAGGGAAAAAAACAGATAAAAAAGATAAGAAAAGTCAAAAAAAAGTTTCATCCAAAATGATGAAAGCTAAATCAGTAAAAAAGAAAGCTAAAACCTGCGAATTCTGCTAGATATTATTTTTCTTCTTCGGTTGCATGACGTGCGTCGGAAGTCAACTATATCTAAGTTTCACTACACATTATATTCGGACAAAGACCTTCTGACAGATAACGCTTATTTTTTATGTTTATGATGTACATGATGTGTTGCTTTTTTCCGGCGGCGGTGAAGATAGATATATTCTAAAAACAAAGCTCCAACTATAAGAAAAAATAATAAAAATAAAGTACTATCTCCGGAACACGAAATTCGATCCAGCATATGTTGTGCTTTCGCCATGCATTGTTCTTCATACAGTAACTCATATCCTGGTGAAGTTGGTGGTAAATTCTTATAATTCATAGTTTAATACTAACGAAAAACAATAACTGAAGCAATAAAGAAATAAATGAGTAAGCTGAGTAAATCCTGGATAACAGTCGCAAACGGACCAGCTCCAACTGCAGGATCTTTATGTTCTTTCCAGAGAAGGGTAGGGACGAGAAGACCGATAATAGGAGCAATTGCCATCGTTACATACATAGAGAGGCCTACTGCAAAAGTAGTATCAACTGATTTAAACCATAGGTAAGCAAAAATTCCAGTACAAATTCCAAAAAATAAACCAAGTAAGTTGCCGAGAACAAACTCCTTAATAAGATAAATTGAGATATGTGTCCGTTTTCGGGTTAAATTTCTGATATATACGGATTGTGTCTGATGCCCCATGGCATCAGCCATATACACAATGACAGGAATGAAAAACGCAAGGTATAAATTTTTTTCAAGAACTTTTTCGAAAGAGGAGGCAAGGATAGTCGCGCCAATACCCCCAAGCAAACCGATAGCCAACCAAGGAACGCGATGTTCGATCATAAGACTCATCGGTTCTTTCGCATCATCCTCAAGCAATATTTTTTCCCCAGCCATACCTAAACTCTACCACATTATTAAAATTATAAACAAGTATTTACTTTAACTAACCCCTAATATGATTTCTAAAAGTATCCATCCTGGCATAAAACTTAATACTCCCTTTGAAGTTATTCGGCTCTCACAAATGTCCAGAGAGATTACTATCTTATTTACAAAAAATATTTTCAGTGATATACTAGCTTGTAATCATCGAAGATTCATTCCTGGATTAATATCGTGATTCTGCTTCGAATCAAATGTATTTCTTCCTAGCCTTCAATTGATTACTCTTTAATCAAATTTTGTTTTATATTTTAATCTTTTGTTTATGAGCGCTGGCAACAGAAATAGCGAAATAAGTAATAATAAAAATCATAAAAAAATGACACTTCTTGCCTTAGGTGCTCTTGGCGTAGTATATGGAGACATAGGGACATCTCCACTATATGCTATAAATGAAATTTTCTTCGGACATGCAAAGCTTTCTCATACATATAACAATATTATAGGAGGGATCAGTACTGTATTTTGGGCACTAACACTTATTGTATCTTTTAAGTATGTACTGTTTGTACTTCGTGCCGATAACGAAGGAGAGGGAGGAGTCTTTGCGTTATATGGATTGATAAGACATTTAAAAAAAAGTCTGTCGGATTATTACTTGCACTGCTTATAATCGCAGCTGGACTGTTATTCGGTGATGGCATTATTACTCCAGCGATCAGTGTTGTCTCAGCTATCGAAGGCTTAAAAATTGCTACGCCATTATTGTCTCCTTATGTAGTTCCAATAACAATACTCATCCTTACAGGGCTTTTTATGATTCAAAGTAAAGGTACAGCAAAAATTGGAAATCTCTTTGGACCCATAGTCAGCATTTGGTTTCTTTCCATAAGTTTATTGGGCATTAATCAGATTTTTCAACATCCGCAAATACTTCAGGCATTCAATCCATTAAATATGCTAACTTTTATACAAACACATGAATTACACACCATACTATTTTTTTTAGGATCTGTGATGCTTGTAGTAACTGGTGGAGAAGCAATGTATGCTGATATGGGACATTTTGGTCGAACCCCTATCCGAATAAGTTGGTTTTCTATTGTATATCCTTCACTTGTTTTAAATTACCTTGGTCAAGGAGCATATTTATTAAGTCATAAAGAAATTATAGGTGAAAATATCTTTTATAGTATGGTTCCTAGTTGGGGACTTTATCCTATGGTAATACTTGCTACAATGGCAACAATTATTGCATCTCAAGCACTAATATCAGGCGCGTTTTCTTTAACCATTCAAGCCATTCAGCTGGGCTTATTACCATATATGAAGGTAATACATACACACGAAGAGCAAAAAGGCCAAATTTATATTCCATTTGTAAACTGGGCATTATATATCGGTTGTGTTCTACTTGTAGTTACATTCAAATCAAGCACAAATCTCGCCTCTGCATATGGTTTAGCAGTGTCAGGAGTAATGCTTGTTACCTCTCTGGGAATGATAATGATTTCTCATTACTATTGGAAGTGGAGCTGGTTTAAGACATTAGCCTTATGGATACCATTGGCATGTATTGATGGAATATTCTTAACTTCTAATTCAATAAAAATTTTTTCTGGAGGATATATACCGTTAATTATCGGATTTGGTGTTCTAATATTTATGCAAACGTGGGAATGGGGCAGAAAACATGTTACCGATACGTTCGAAAAACTAAAAAATTACAAAGTTGCGGACTTAGTACGTATTAAAAAAGAAAATGATTCCGTTTTACCTAGATCTATAGTGCTTATGACAAAACAACCCTTAGAAAGGTTGGAGGATAGTAGCCCATATATGCAACTTTTCTTAGATAGATATGGAATTCTACCCGAACATTTATTGTTCCTTTACGTTGAAGTTACAGATCAACCGCATAACTACCAAGATAGATATGAGATTATTTCATTTTATCAACATATCGATAAAGGAAGTATATTATCCGTTAAAGCAAAGTACGGATTTATGGAAGATATTGATGTTGAGTTATTACTTAGAGATCTTGCAAAACATAAAGCAATTCCTATAGAAGAAGATCCGCGAGAGTGGCTTATTCATGCTGTACATGAAAGAATACTACGTGGCGAATTTAAATCAATAGTTGATAAAATGCGATATATACTATTTATTATGATACATAGAGTCACTACTCACGCTGATACATACTTCAACCTCGGTAGAAGAAATAAACTTACAATTGAGATACTTCCAGTATATATCCACTAGATTTTTTTCAAGGGAAAAAAGTTATTTAACACGTTAAGTAAAGTACTACAATGTTATTACTCCACCTAAGTCTCTCAATCTAACAAAAGGTAAAATTTGTAAATGGTTGCGATTAAGCAATATTTATCACAAAGAAACTCACATAGTTTTTCATTTTACTGGACTCTCTGTTATTTCGGGCAGAAACGAAGTCGCATTTGGTGATTATATGGGTTCCGCAGCAGCAAATACCTTACTATTCGGAGTATTTACTTTACTTCATAATGGGGAAAATGCTGACCATAGCTAATTTCTTTACAACGTTTTTTTTCATCACCCTGGCATTAGTATCATTCTATGTCCTAGCAGAAATGAACAACAAACTGACAAGAAATAAAGGATATATTTTATTAGCAATGTATGTATTATTTGTCTGTTACGAATTTTTCAGCGTTTGAAGTATTCCGACTACATCATTTTACTCTGAAGTTCTTATCTTTATTTTTATCCCATCGTTCCTTCAGTACTGTCATTACTTCCTCTTCTAAAATACCTTGAGATATAAGTTTATCTCGAAGATCCGGATCATATTTTTGATAATTCCTCTCCATTTTTTTTGAAATAGCTTCCTCTAAATCTATTTCACACTTCGAAGCAAGAGAGGTTAAAATTAATATACAATCTGCGATTTCTTCCGCAATTTCTCCCTTGATCCCTGAGGTAATTGCTGTCTCAAGTTCTTCCATCTCTTGTATAGCTCGTTTAAAGGTCACTATAGATTCTACATCTAATCCAAGCCTTTTTAGAAGATATGCTTGTTTATCCTGCATTTCCTTTAGTGTACGAACGTTATAATTCTGCGTTTTCATATTACTATTATAGATAAGAAGCATCAAATACTGTTTGGGAAGTAAGATTATTGGGTTGGTAAAAATCCTGCAGTGCTTGTTCTACAATTTCCCGTACTCGTCCGCTTGGGACATCTGCAATTTTTAGATCTTTAGGTAACCAGGTATTTTGGGATTCCGCTCGATACTGTGCTTTCCCATTTAAGCCGGTTTCGCGATGTCGTACATAACTTAATTGTGGAATTACATGCGGCATACTCTCTTCAACTCTTTTCCAATCTTCAGTGCCAGGATATGGTTTGAATTGAAATGCAGCAATTTCTGTCATACCTCGTCCTTTCAATTCTTTAATAAATGCTAATGTTCTCAGCATCTGTTCTTCTGTTTCTCCCGGAAAACCGAAAATAAAGAAACCTTTTGCTTGTATATCATATGCTGCCAGTTTATCAACTGCTGCTCGAACATCATCAGTTGTCACTTTTTTCTTAATTTGTTTTAACATGTCATCGTCTCCACTCTCTACTCCCAAGGCTATTTTCCAACAACCTGAATCGTGCATTAATTTCATGGTTTCAGGATCAAAATCTTTAATAACAGGCGCGCGAGTTAAACCCCGCCAAATTGTTTGACCTAATAACCCCCTTTCATCCATACCTCTATGTAAATCTCGTACATGTGCAGGAGAGACGATAGCCATATCATCTAAAAAATGGATAGCATTAGCACCTAAATCCCTAACAGCATGCTCTACATTAGTAATAATTCTTCCCATCTCAGGTCTTTCATAAGGTTTAAAACCTCTAACTCCTCTATTAACAAGAACAGGAGATGAGCAGAATGTACAATCAAAAGGACAGCCATTAGTTTCAAAAAGATTGGCTTCACGAATTTTCGTCCTCTTGCCGTGTATATAAACATCATGTTCATAAACAGGTTCCTCAGCATATACTCTTTGATCCACTAAAGGAATTCTATCAATTGGCCAACCCTTTACGAAATTATCGGGAGATACACTTGATAGATCATCTCCTGGATAGAATACTCCCATCATACGGGGGTTTTCATCATGAATCAGTCCGTGTACAAGTTTATTTATTACAGGTTCTCCTGGACCTCGCACAATTGCGGCATTAGGAAAGTCTTCACGAGCTATACGGGGATCTAATGTAGCGTGTATACCACCTAAAATAACTTTAACACCCATTTTATCGCAAAGTTCAGCAATTTCTATAGCTTCTTGCACGTTTACTGACGTAGGATTAAGTCCAACAACTTTTGCACCTGTTTTCACTATCTGTTCAACTATTTCTGTAGGTTGTAACCGTAGACGATGCGCATCGAGGATACCAGCTGATACGGGAGGATATGGTCTTACTTTACCTTTTCCGGGTATTTCAATCTCCATTTCATGAGCAACGTTAGCAGTAGCGACGACGCGCAGGGGACCATGCGGGAGTTCTTCACCATCTGGAATTACTCCTTGCTGATAGGATGATGGCACATTAATCATAAGGAGATCATATGGTCCGCCAGGATAGGGACGAGCCATATGTTCTCTTTTGGCTATTTCCGGTAATTTATCTTCTTCTATCTTAAAATTTCTCCCACGAACCTCATCAAGTGATTCCTTTACACCTGATCTTGTCTGTGCTTTAAATTGAATTTCATCCAAGCTAATAAATGGCCCTCTGTCTGTCATAAATTTTTCTCAAAACTGAATAATATCAAAAAGTGCTATAGTAAGTCAATACAAGAGTTATACCATAGATAATTGCATCTTATAAGATAGTTATTTCTCTGTATTTTTAGTATAATAACGGTATGAAGTACTTTATTGCACTTTCTTTCGAACACAGAAAAAAACTTGCACCAGCAATTTCAACTGTTAAGTCATTACTTGAAGAACGGGATGATGAATATATTGTGTATGTGGATCGACAGTTTGAAAATGTCTCTAACACGGTCTTAATGGAAGGAGCGCTCCGTGAATTAGATGACTCAGATGCTTTATTAGTCGAATCTTCCCATAAAGCAGTAGGAGTGGGGATAGAAGTAGGTGTCGCTTATACACTCGGTATGCCTGTAGTTTTATTTCGTCAGTCAGGAACTGAACCGTCTACTACCCTGGAGGGTTTAGCATCCGCACCCCCGATACTCTATGAATCTACTAATGAATTACGAATGAAAATGACACCAATTTTAGATATTCTGCCTGATCTAATAGTTCCTGAACACCGTGAAGACCGTTGGATGATTAAAGGCTATGTGGAAAGAGCCAAAAGAGAAGCATCAATGTATGTTAAAAGATATCTTGAAGAGAACGATAAACCCGGACATATACGCCCCTTAGAACAAAGAGTATTATTATTACAATTCGCACAGGAATTACTTCATGACGAATCTTTTTTACGACAAGACAGCTTTTCCGTTCGTACCTACGATGTAAGAACACATAAACACTATCAACAAACACAAATCGAATTACAAAAAGCAATTTCAGCGCTTACGAGAGAATCATCCATGGTTTGTAGATTGAACGATATAGCCGAAACAACTAGTAATGAATGGAAAACCGAAGCCCGCACTGCTTTTTGGGGAAGACCACGGGAAGATCGGTATATTAGCAAAGAAACGGGAACATTTTCTAGGTCTAAAGAAAAATAAAAAGAACATAATTAACGTATTTTTCCCTACCCCTCTTGCTTCTCATTACAACCCATGGAGATCAAGGAAAAAACATATTAGATGGGTTTGGAATCGTAGTTAATCTATCTCAACCAACACAAAAAATCAGGTATATAAAGCGCAAGCATAGACTACGAAAAATAGACGAAAGTCCAAACTATAAGATTCTCAACGTGGCTATCTAATTCTTGCATTACATGAAAAATGTGGCTATAATAGTTCGGTAATGCCTAAAAAAACCTCATCCTCGAATCAAGATTATTCAGCACAACAAATTCAAGTCCTCGAAGGTCTAGAACCAGTCAGAAAAAGACCAGGTATGTATATCGGTTCTACTGATGTCATCGGTCTTCATGAATCTCTTCGTGAAATTATCGATAATGCGGTAGACGAAGCACTTGCAGGTTTCGCGAAAAATGTTTGGATTTACCTTAATTCTGACGGTTCAGCTACAGTGTCAGATGATGGTCGTGGTATACCTGTAGACATGCATCCTACGTATAAAAAATCAGCGCTCGAGCTGGTTATGACGAAGCTCCACGCAGGAGGGAAATTCGGTGGAAGTGCATACAAGATTTCAGGAGGACTCCATGGTGTCGGAGCATCAGTCGTAAACGCATTATCATCATGGCTATGGGTCGAAGTCAAAAAAGGAAATAAAATTTACCGCCAAGAATACTCACGAGGAAACACAACTACCGAGGTCCAAGCTGTGAAAGAATCCAAACTCACAACCTATAACTCACAACCCGCAACTTCTTCTGGTACTACAGTAACCTTTCTCCCTGATGATACAATTTTCCAAACTGTAACGTTTGATTTCGATACCATTAAGAAACAAATCCGTGAACGAGCGTATCTCGTACCAAAGTTGTATTTCCATCTGGTAGACAGAAGAACCGAAGAAATAAAAGAAGTAAATTATTATTTCGAAGGTGGTATTATTTCTCTTGTCGAAAAAATAAATGAGAATAAGCAACCACAACATAATGTTATTTCTATTAATAACCAAGTTGATGATGTACAAGTAGAAGTAGCTTTACAATATAACGATTCGTATGTAGAAAATGTCGAATCGTATGTAAACGTTATTAATACTGTAAACGGCGGAACACATCTTACAGGCTTTCGTATGGCATTAACCCGCGCGATCAATGATTATGGTAAAAAAATAGGAGCATTTAAAAATGAAGAAGATTCAATCATAGGAGATGACACGAGAGAAGGTTTAACAGCTGTTGTATTTATAAAAATGCCCCAAGATAGAATTCAGTTTGAAGGACAAACAAAGGGTAAACTCGGAAATTCTGAAATACAACCACTAGTAAATACTGTTGTAAAAGATGCGTTAACAACATATTTTGAAGAAAACCCGTCAGATGGCCGGAAAATATTAGAAAAAGTCTATTTAGCAGCAAAAGCCCGTTTAGCAGCGAGAGCTGCAAAAGAGGCAATTCTCCGCAAAGGCGCTCTCGAAGGGGCATCATTACCAGGTAAGTTAGCAGATTGTCAGTCAAAAGACCCAAGTACAAGTGAGCTATTTATAGTCGAGGGAGATTCCGCAGGTGGATCTGTGAAACAAGGACGAGATAGAAAATTTCAGGCGATTTTACCATTGTTCGGGAAAATATTGAATACTGAAAGAGCCCGACTTGATCAGATAGTCGAATCAGACAAATTTAAAGATTTAATTATAGCCATCGGTGCAGGCATAGCAGACCAATTTAACATTGAAAAACTACGATACCACAGGATAATTATTATGGCTGATGCTGACGTGGACGGATCTCATATAACCTGTTTATATTTAACATTCCTCTATAGACATCTGAAGGAACTGGTTGAAAGAGGACATGTATATATCGCCATGCCGCCTTTATATCGCATCGATCACGGACGTGGTAACAGAAAATATGCTTATACAGACGAAGAGAAAAATCAATATCTTAAAACGTTAGGAGATAATGTGAAAGTGAATATCCAACGTTATAAAGGTCTAGGAGAAATGAATGCAGAAGAATTATGGGAAACAACATTAAATCCCCAAAACAGAATATTAAAACAAATTACTGTAACTGACGCAGAAGAAGCAGATGCGACGTTTACTATGTTAATGGGTGATGAAGTTCCACCAAGAAAAGCTTTTATACAGACAAATGCTAAAGGAGCAGATCTCGATATATAAGTATAAAAGTTGTGCTATAATTATAAAGGTATGCCAGACTATAATAAACTACTTACTCCAGGAAACATTAACGAAGGTTGGGTTAACGCGATTATTGATATCCCCGAAGGTTCTTCACTCAAAATAGAATTCGACAGAAAGCATGGTATTTTCATGTTAGATCGAGTAGAACCAAATGTTTTTCCAAAACCAGTAAATTACGGGTTTATTCCTGGAACAAAAGATACTGATGGGGACGAATTAGATGTATTAGTTGTGTGTCACGAACCAATTCCTACAGGAGTTTTAGTAAAAGCAAAAATTCTCGGTATTTTTAATTTCGAAGATGATGGAGAAATGGATTACAAAATTGTCTGTGTTCCTGATGATGACAGAAATACTGGAGATGCTATCGAAACCCTCGATGATCTCGGAAAACGCTGGAAACAAAAGATAGAGTTCCATTTCGCACATTATAAAGATTTGAAAAAACCAGGCACCACAAAAGTTCTAGGATGGGGAGATGTACATGAAGCGAAAGAGATTATCTCTGAGTGTATTAAACGCTACAAAGAAGAAGGCTTCTAATGACAAGTACCCTATGCTATTTTTCTACCAAAATAAGGAATAGGATTTGAAGATGAAATGTCCCATTGATAAAACTGAAATGGAAAAAGGAGCTATTAGTATTCCTGGGAAAGTTGATACAATGTGGTATTCAAGAAAATCACTCCTAGATAGTATAAGGGGTAAAGAATTAATTGCTTATAGATGTCCTAAATGTGGAAAAATCGAATTAACAACTGAACCAGATAAATAATTTTAACTTTTGATTTTTCCCTAAGGTCCTTGTCCTTAGGATCAAGGAGACTTTTAACTTTATTTTATGAATGTAGGTAAATTACAACCAATAGATATAACAGAAGAGGTAAAAAGAGCGTATTTAAATTACGCGATGTCTGTTATCGTATCCCGCGCGCTTCCTGATGTTCGTGATGGATTAAAACCTGTTCACAGGCGTATTCTTTTTGCTTTACATGAAATGGGATTAACCCACGCGGCTAAATACTCTAAATGCGCGAAAATCGTCGGAGAAGTCATGGGTAAATATCACCCTCATGGCGATATGCCAATTTATGACGCATTAGTACGTTTAGCCCAGGATTTCGCAATGCGATATCCATTAGTCGACGGTCAAGGAAACTTCGGTTCTATTGATGGAGACCCTCCAGCTGCTATGCGTTATACAGAAGCGAAAATGGCAACTATTACATCTGAACTACTAGCAGATCTCGATAAAGAAACAGTCGATTTTACACCGAATTTCGATGCTACTCTCCAAGAACCAGATTTCCTTCCCGCCAAATTACCAAACCTACTCTTGATGGGTTCTGAAGGTATTGCTGTCGGTATGGCCACGAAGATTCCTCCACATAATCTCGCTGAAGTCGTTGATGCAATTATTCACATGATAGGAAAAACAAAAATAGAGAAAGCTAATCTCACAAATGGGGAGGCACAAACGAAACTCGTTAGTGGAGAAGTAGGAACAGCACCTGATCTAGCAATAAACAGAAAAGATTCATACACCGTAACCTCTGACGTGACGATAGAGGAACTTCTGGAGTTTATTAAAGGACCTGATTTTCCAACAGGTGGGATAATCTACGATGCCGCTGAAATAAAAAATATGTACATGACAGGACGTGGGAAAGTTCTGATGAGAGGTAAAACAGAGATTGAAGATATCGGACAAGGAAAATCTGCAATCATAGTTACAGAGATTCCATATCAAGTTAATAAAGCACAATTAATTGCAAAAATTGCTGATCTTGCTAAAGACAAAAAGGTGGAAGGTATTTCTGACCTTCGTGATGAATCCGATAGACGTGGCCTACGAATATATATTGAATTAAAAAGAGATGCAGTTCCAAAAAAGGTTCTCAATAACTTATTCAAGTATACGAATTTACAAGCAACATTCCCGGCAAATATGGTTGCACTTGTAGATGGCACACCTCAAACACTGAATCTTAAAATTATTCTTGAAGAGTATATCAAACACCGTTATATCGTTATTCGAAGAAGATCAGAATTCGAATTAAAACAAGCAAAAGCCCGTCTTCATATTCTCGAAGGTTTAAAAATCGCAGTTGATCATATTGATGCAGTTATAAAAACAATTCGCGAATCCGCAACACAAGAAGAAGCAAAAACTAATTTAATGGCGAAGTTTAAATTATCTGAGATTCAATCCACAGCTATTCTCGACATGCAACTTCGTAGATTAGCTGCTCTTGAACGACAAAAAATTGAGGATGAACTTACGATGGTGAAAGAAACTATCGCGTATCTTGAAGATCTATTAGCACATAATGAAAAAATACTCGATGTCGCAAAGCAAGAGTTGGTTAAGATAAAAGAGAAATATACAGATGCCCGCAGAACAAAAGTCTTTAAAGGAAAAGTCGATGAGTTTTCAGAAGAAGACCTCATCCCAAATGAACCGACTGTTATTACGCTTACACAGACAGGCTATATAAAACGTCAAAGTATGAATTCTTTCACCACACAAAATAGAGGAGGGAAAGGAGTATCTGGAATGAAAATGAAAGACGAAGATACCATCGCACATATACGTTCTGCGATGACACATGATAATATTCTTTTCTTTAGTAATAAAGGGAAAGTCTATCAACTTCGTGCATATGAAATCGCTGAAAGTAGCCGGGTTAGTAAAGGATCAGCAATTATTAACTTATTAAATATCGAGGCTGGAGAGAAGGTAGAATCTTTCGTTATTTATAAACCAGATTTGAAGAGCGGTTATGTTTTCTTAACGACAAGAAATGGAACTGTTAAAAAAACAGCACTAAAAGAATTTGCGAATATACGACGAAGCGGTATGATTGCTATTAAACTAGAAAAAGGTGATGAACTTGTTTGGAGTAATTTTACAACTGGAGAGAACGAAGTACTTATTATCACCAAAGAAGGAAAAGCAATCCGATTTAAAGAAGATGCTGTACGGTCCACAGGCCGCGACACAATGGGTGTAAGAGGAATTAAACAATTGGAAGGTGATGAAGTAATAGGTATGGATGTTATTACAAAAGGAGATAACCCTGACTTATTAACAATAATGCAGAATGGGCTTGGAAAGAAAACTGAAATACGCCAATTCCCGTTACAGAGTAGGGGAGGGCAAGGCGTAAAAGTTGCCAAAGTAACTGAAAAAACTGGTCAAGTAGCTATAGCACAAGTAATTCCTGCTACAGGAGAAGAAGTAATCATTACATCCTCAAAAGGACAGGTTGTAAAGTTATCCCTCAGTCAAATTCCAAAACTCTCACGAGACACTCAAGGTGTTATTCTTATGCGGTTCTCTGATAAATCGGATAAGGTTACATCAGCTACTTGTATAGAAAAAACCCCAAGTACTTCAACTCCATAAGTAGCTTCAGCCATGATATAATGAGGCTATGAAAATTGATGGAAAAACAATTGCAGATAAAATATATGAACAGCTCAAGACTAGAACGCAAGAGCTAAAAAATGAAGGAATTAATCCTCACATTGTCGTTATCCTTATAGGGGAAGATCCGGGAAGTGTATCATATGTACAGCAAAAGAAGAAATGGTCTGAATTTATAGGTATTAGATTTAGTCTCATACACTATCAGCAAAACGTATCACAAGAAGAAGTTGAGAAGGCAGTAGATCATTTAAATAACGATAGACAAGTGCATGGTATTATTATCCAGCGACCAGTTCCCAAACATTTTAACCAAGGAAAACTTTTAAAGATAATCTCCTCTAAAAAAGACATCGATGGATTTCACCCAGATTCACCTTTCGAAGTTCCTGTCGCTCAGGCAGTATGGAGGCTACTCGAAGAAGTCTACACCAGGTCTAACCTTTATGGAGGTTCGACCATAGCACAAGGTTTAACCTTCACTTCTTGGCTTATGCCAAAAAATATAGTCGTCATCGGAAGAGGGGAAACAGCAGGCGGACCGATAATTAGTCTTCTGCAAAAGAAAAACCTTAATCCTACTGTAATAGATAGTAAAACTCCTGATCCCCAAAAGAAGATTCAAAAAGGTGACATCGTAATTTCAGCAGTAGGTAAACCCGGTGTACTGGATAAAAACAGTATTAAACAAGGAGCAATACTTATCGGTGTCGGTTTACGAAAAGACGATTTTGATTCATTAAAGGGTGATTATTATGAACAGGATATAGTATCAACAGCATCTTTTTATACACCAACTCCAGGAGGCGTAGGGCCAGTAAACGTCGCATACCTTTTAACAAACGTAATTGAAGCTGCAGAAAAATACAACTAATTACTGTATTTTTGAGATTGATAAGTACAAATGCCTACCCAAACCACCTCGAAGGTGGAAACGCATCATCCTTTTTTATTTTCTAGATATTCCTTTCCATGTCCGACTTCTCTATTAACGGGGATATTCTTTTTACAGAGAGGACATTTTTTTTCTTGATATGCTTCTGCTTTAAATACTGCAAGTGAGTAAAAAGGAGCTTCCATTGAGATATCATTTACACCATCTGGATTACGGTTTACAAGAACATACACTCCAACAACTGTACCGCTCGCTTCTTTCACACGTTCTACTACTTTTTTTACTGATGCACCAGTAGTTGTCAGATCTTCAACTACTAGAACTCTTTTATTTTTTACTAATGCATCATATCCTCTTTTAAACATTTGAGGTCTATCGAAAACTTGTTTCTCATCATATGATTTTTCTGTAAAAACACTTAACACTTCTTTCTTCGTCAAAAGAGATACATGATACGCAGTCCATTGAGAAAGGACAATACCACAGATAGCAGGACCGACTACGATATCTATGTCCCAATCTTTTACCTGTTCAGCAATCAACTTACAAACTTGGGAAGTTAGTCGTGTATAAGGGTATAGTTTATCTTTTCGGATATAGACACTACCATGTTTTCCTGAAGTATAGACGAAATGGTCATCAGTAATGACTGCACCAATTTTCTTCAATATACCAATTACGTTTTTATCTGCGCTCCTCATAGGGTATTATAGTCTATATTTATTTATCTCAGCTCTCATGCTCATCGTTTCTTTTCTTGCTTTTTCAGCAAAATCTTCACCTTTTGATGCAAATATAATCCCCCGTGATGAGTTAATAATCATGCCTGCTTTTTGAGAATTCAATCCAGCTTTTACTGTTTTCTCGACATCTCCGCCCTGCACACCTATCCCTGGGACAAGAAAAGTCATTTCTCCAGAAATCTTTCTTACTGCTGCTAATTCCTCAGGATATGTCGCTCCTGTAACTAATAAACAATTACCATTTCCATTCCACTCCTTCACAACTTTCTTTGCAACATGCCTATATAATGGTTCGCCATCAATTGCTAAATCTTGAAACTCACCAGCACCAGGATTAGATGTACGACAGAGAAAGATACAACCCTTATCTGTTCTCTCGAGAAATCCCCGTTGTGCTTCCTGACCGAGGTATACATGTAATGTAACAGCATCTACTCCTAAGTAATCAAAAACATATTTTACATAATTTTTGGTCGTTTCTCCCATATCACCACGTTTCGCATCAAGAATAGTAACTACTTCTGGGTAAACCGTTTTCAAATAATCGATTGTCATCTTTAGATCCTTAATTCCATCTGCACCCCGTGCTTCATAAAAGGCAGAGTTTGGTTTATACGCACAGACTACATCATAAGTAGCATCGATAATCGCTTTATTAAATTCGAACTGAGGATATTGTTTTGACTTCAAATGTGTAGGAAGTTTCCCGAAATCACTATCAAGCCCGACACAAACAAGAGAATTATTTTTTTTTATAATAAAATCCAATTTTTGTTGGAAAATCATACTTTAGGATATGTCTGAGCTTCATAAGTATATCTATTATACTTGCCATTTGTTTTCTTAACACTTTGCTGCATTGTAAACTCTATTCCTAACCTTTCTTTAATTTCAACTGCTAAATATGGATTCCACATCGCACCTGTCGCGCTCATTACAGCATCAGCTCCCGCAGTAATATATTCCGCGTAGTCATCAGGTGTGATAACACCACCGACACCGATAATTGAGAAATCCATCTGCAGCTCTTCACGTAATCGATGCAACCGTTTTACCATATCAATTCCCGCCCATTTAATAGCATGACCACAAACACCGCTATATAGTCTACCTTTTCCCGGCAATGCTTGCTCTCCTTTTTCATCAACGATAGCAGCTTGCATTGTGTTAATAACTGATAGTCCCTGTACGAATGGTCCGACAAGTTTTACAAGTTTTTTTAACTGCTCATCATCCTGAAAATACGCAAGTTTCAGTAATAGGGGAGTCGTACCTATTTTGTTTTTAACCGCTTCGGTAATTAATCGTGTGCGCTCTATATCGAAACAGAGTAGATGCGCTGTTCCTTCATTTGGGCAACTCAGATTTGCTTCTAAAATTTTTACACCTGTTTCTTTTACTAACTGTGCTGCTTTCACAAAATCTCGTATATATGCTTTCACGTTTCCATCTCCTTTCGTTGTTCCTTGGAAACTACCGATAACAATTTGTCCTTTCTTCGCATACGTAACTGCATCCGCCAGGTCACTTTGCCAAAAGTCTGGTTTAAAAGAAGGCACACCAAAAGAGTTCGTAATGGATAAAGGCTGACTATACTTTACGGTAGCGACTAACGGCTCTTTCGATTTCTCAATTGTTAAATCTCCTTCTAATTGCACACCAACTACATTTGGCCATGGATGACATGGATATTGTCTTGTCCGGACAGTTTTATAGGTAACCAAATCAAATCCCTTATCTAAAGCGGCTTTCACAAATTTTCCATTTACCAAAGGACCCGCGGGAATACCAAATGGTAAAGTAACTTTCTCACCAAGAAAATCATAGGTCTGTGCAGCTTTATCGATAGTTGTTTCGCTATTTGCAAATACACTAAATGGTCCTTTTTCACAATTTTCTTCATAAGAGAGTAGGGGATCATAGAACGGTCGATCTTCAGATAAGGAAACATCCTCGATTCCCAGAGCTTTTCTCCCGTTGGTAGTCGCGATTTTTACTAATCCATCAATATCGTAGAATCTATTTGTTTCCATTAAGACACGAAGATCGTTCCACATATTTCCATCGTTATATGGCATAAAAATATCAGCAAGATTATCGATGCCGATTGCGATAGGGATATCGAGAGGATACATTTCATCAAGAGGGATAATCGGATTATGAATAGGAGCAAGAGTTTCACTTCTTCGAGCATTTAACCAAGACATAGGGCAAGAAACGAAAATTAATGCAGCTTTTTTAATTAATCTATATATTTGTTCACGGTAGGCTTTTGGATGAGCATTGATAGAAATTCCGTGGATACCGACAACTTTTCCTTCCATACCATGCATAATAGTTTTTTTTGCTAGCATCTCAGTTTCTTTTTCTTCAGGAATGTTTAGCTCATCGATATGGACATGGAGCATCTTCTTTCTTTTTTTCGCAGCAGATAATAAGATGTCTAAATGTTCTTCTTCATGCCCTTCATCTGCTTTTAAAAGACCACCAATTATATCTACAAAGTCAGCTCCTATCTCAAACCATTCTCTTGTTTCTTTCGTAAGAATTCCATAGCTAGATTGGTTAATGAATTTAATAATAATTTGAGAAGAGTAATTTTCCCTAAGTTTTTGCGCAGCTTTAATCGCTTTATCTTTTACATCATAATCTACATCAATAAATGTGCATGTAGCAGATACACCTTGGCTAATTAAAAGTTCGATTGCGGCAGCCATGCGATCATAAATTTGATCGACTGTTGATGTTTTCCGGATATCAGCATTTAACTTCCATTTTTCATGTCTATATGCATTTGCAAGTTTGTATTTCTCAGGAGTAATTGTAAATGCTCGATCGAAATGTCCATGGCAATTCACCCATCCGCCATTTTCTTTTATTTTTTGTTCAATAATAACACGGAGATTGAGGTAGTCTACTTTTTTACTCATACGCTTCTTCTAATACTTGTACTAAACAATGTATACCGCCGCCTGCTTTTAAAAATTCACTAACATCTGCTTCAATAACTGCATAACCTAATTCTTTTAACCTGTCGTTAAATGTCGTATGGTTTTTCTGCACAACAACATGGTGATCTGTCACTAAACTATTAGCAGCAAAGCTAGTAATTTCATCGTCGGTAAATCTTTGCAGATTTGGAATCATGTTTTTTAATATCTCTTGCGAAGCTTCTGAAAAGGCTGGAGGATAGTAGAACGCGGTATCTTTATTAAGTGGAAAAAAAGCTAGATCAAGATGATAAAAACGGGAATCAACCAATTCAAGAGGAACAACATCAATATTTAAAGCCTGGGCTACAAGTTCTGGCGCTGTTTTAGATGAACGAAAACCAACACCTATAAAAAGAGTATCTCCCACAAATAACGATTCACCAGAACCTTCTAAAAAGCAATCCTTAGGTAAAGTTCTCAAAAAAAAATTGTTATTTTCAAACCATTTTTTATAAATTGCTGTTTCACCTTGCCGATTTGGATAACGAAAGTTACTTAGGAGAACCTTATTATTTATAGTTATTCCTTGATCAGCGCTGAATACCATATCAGGAAAACCTTCAACTGGATCTATAGATATAACGGCAATATTCTGACGCTCTAAAGAAGCTACGAGATTCTCCCATTGCTGGATTGCGCGGTTTCTATTAACAGAACCAGGCTTCATCCACGGGTTAATAACATAGTCGACAGAGAAGTAACGTGGATTACACATAAGAAGTTTCTTTATATATTTCGTTTTCATAATTTTATTCTCCTTCTCTTCTTACAAGAAAGCATGATAATGTCAAAATGAAGAGTCTGTAGCATTTTTACTTCATTGCCGAGCTATGAATTTTATCTATCGTTTCTCTCGCCACACTCATACTAGTGATAAGATGAACATTCTTCGCGACAGCTTTTTGGCGGATAGTAAATCCATCACTTTTCTCATGTTCTTTCGGTCTTCTTCCTGTAGGAATATCGATAATCAAATCAAAACGATTTGCATCTAAAAGATCTGTTAAATTTGGTTTTCTAGCCTGTGAAATTTTATATATAAGTACAGCTTCAATATTATTTGTTTTGAGGAATTTATGTGTTTTATAAGTGGCGTATAATTTATAACCATTTTCTGATAATTTCTTTATATAAGGTAGTAATTTTATTTTGTTTTTTCTACCGCCTATTGTAACAAGAGCGGTTTTTTCACTTCTTCTCGCAAGCTTCATTTGTAAAGTATAAATTTCTATAAATCCTGCCGAGGCATTTTGATTAAATGCAGTTGAGGCCATAAATGTCGCTAGTTTCTCCTGGAAAATAGAGTTTGGTGTTTCAGTCGCCACAGGTTCTACTAGTCCTTTATATAATGTAAGTGTTACCTTACCAGTTACTTTCTTATTAACCTGATCTATATACGCATTTAAATCATTCATGAGCGGTTCATACCAGAGACCGCCGTAGCAAAGATACGCCCATTTCGTATCGACAATTGATTTGAATTCATTTTCCAAACGTGTAGACACATACTTTTCTAGATTCCTATGTGCAGTAATTATTATTTCTGCTGCAGGAGCCTCGTATAAACCGCGGACCTTTAATCCGACAACTCGATCTTCTATATGATGAGCTAATCCAATCCCATGCTTCGCGCCTATTTCGTTTAGTCGTAATATAATTTGCGATAATTTCATAGGCTTACCATTAAGGGCGACGGGTATACCTTTAATAAACTCCAATTCGACTTTTTTAGGTCTATTCGGAGCATTTTCTGGAAGAGTACTTATAAGGAGAATGTTCTCTAAAGGAGGAATTAATGCAGGATTTTCTATCTCTCCACCTTCACCAGTTACACCCCACATATTATCATCATATGAATACAGCTTGTCCGCAGTTTGACGAACTGGAATCCCATGTTTTTTTGCATAGAGAATTTCTTCATCTCTACCCATAGACCATTCGCGGACTGGAGCTATAATCTTAATATCCGGATTAAGTGTTAATGCAGTTCCTTCTATGCGTACTTGATCATTTCCTTTTCCTGTACAACCATGAGCAATGGTATCTGCGCCTTCTTGGGCTGCAATTTTTACTGCCCATTTAGCTAGAAGAGGTCTGCCAAGTGGAGTGGAAAGATAATATCGTCCTTGATAAGAACCATTTGCTTTAATACCCTTGGCTATGTATTCATTCGCGAATTCATCTTTGGCATCAATAACATATGATTTGATAGCGCCGAGTTTTAATGCTTTGTTTTTAATTTCTTCTAAATCGTCAGTTTGCTGACCTATATCTATGCAGAGCGCGATAACTTCTGCATTATATTCCTCCTGAATCCACTTGAGCATTACTGATGTATCAAGACCTCCAGAATAGAGGAGAACTACTTTTTTTACTTCACCCTTTTTCCCCTCGTATGATGCAACTCGTTGATAAACGTTATCTTTCATAAATCAAAAAAAAAGACCTTTCGGTCTTTAAACTAAAAAATTAAGTAACTGATGCTTCTCAATGCATACGTTTTCTAAAAAATCTGTAAATATTTGAGAAAAATTGCTTTTTACCATTACAGTTACTGTAAAGAATTACATGATATATGTCAACTATAAAAAACTGTATCACTACTAACTACTAACTACTAACTACTAACTCATGACTCATAACAGGTAACTCGTAACTCATAATTCACAATTTGTAACTGCAAACTAAGATTATAATTGACCGCCTAAAAACAATTTAGTACAATCTCATGAGATAAAGAACTAAGACAAACTATCATGCAGTTTGTTTTTTCGTTTTTTAGCCTACATGTAATTCGCACGTTAATACTGCATAAAAAGTCACGGCAGAGAGAGGAGAAAATGACTGTCTCTTTTGTCTGCCGTGACTTTATGGGATAAGTTACGGTGGCCACGGGACCAATCCCGAAATACCTCATAGGAGAGGTTATGGCTAAGAAAAAGCCAGGAGTGGTGCAACATCCTCGAAAGCGTGAACATCGAGACAAGCCCAAGCCGAAAGCGATCATGAAGAACGCGCGGAAATGGGATGCACGAGCAAAAATGTCTGCTCGAGAGAACGCACCGCCTGACTAAACCATCACACTCTCGACTTAACCCTAAGTTTGCAGTACCGTGTTCGGGGGCAGCAGACATCTGTCTGCTGTCCCCACAGTTGTTAATTATCCCTTTGACAATTCATCGTCATTTTCGGTAATATATCTCTATGAAACAGATTCCACCATCTGTACAAACATCACTTTTAACTGTTCTTTTTACATTCTTTTTCCTCTATATTTTTGCCCGGCTCTTCGGTCCAATACCTTTCTCAGTAAACAGTATTACAACACTGAAATCTGACTTATTTACTGTAAGTGGAGAAGGGGAGGCGACTGCAGTTCCTGATACTGCAGTACTTAATTTAGGAATTACAGAAAACGCTTCAACAGTAGAGCAAGCAAAAAATAGCGTTAATGAAAAAGCTAATCAAATAATAGAAGCATTTAAAGAACTCGGTATAGAAGAAAAGAATATTAAAACTACAAATTATTCAGTTTACCCAAATTATGACTATACGAATGGAAAAGAGAGGATTACAGGATATAATGTTTTTCAAAACCTCGAAGTAGAAGTTTCTCCCATAGAAAAAGCAAATCAAGCTGTAGATGTAGCAACTGAAAACGGTGCGAATATGATGGGGAATATACGATTTACGCTCAATGATGAAGATAGAGAAAAACTTGAAATGCAGGCTCGAGAGAATGCTATTAGAAAAGCTAAAAGTAAAGCTTCCTCTATCGCTAATGCTTCCGGAATCCGGCTAGGAAAACTTATTAATGTTTCAGAAGCTAATGAGCAAGTATATCCTCCGATTTTGTATGATGAAAAATCTATAGCATTACAGGAAGGTGGAAATAGAACAGAAGCTCAAACAACAGGTTTACAGCCTGGTGAAAACAGTATAAAAGTATCCGTCACCCTCTCCTACGAAACTTTATAATCTTTCCTGGATTAAAGTGAAATTGTAGCACGAGAATCTAAAAGATTTGGTTACTTATTCCCTGAATGAAAGGATTTATGGACATCACGTAATTGTTTATTCGTAACATGCGTATAGATTTGGGTAGTAGCGATATTTTTATGACCAAGCATTTCCTGAACTGAACGTAAATCCGCGCCATTACTGAGTAAATCAGTCGCAAATGAATGCCGTAAAGTATGCACAGAAGCATCTACAGGTAGGCGAGCCATCTTTACATACTTTTTAACCATACGCTCTACACTTCTCACAGTTAAACGCATCTTTTCCCCGTCATTTTCCGATTCAATTCTTCCGGAATAACGAATAAATAATGGCCGATATCTATCAGTTCGAACTTCCAAGTATCTCCCTAACCAGTCCACCGCCCTGTCAGATACGAATACGACACGAGCCCGTCCACCTTTTCCTATAATACCGAATTCGCCTCTATCAAAATTAATCTGGTCATGATTAAGTTTTACTAACTCTGATACGCGTAATCCTGTAGAGAAGAGTAGTTCTAAGATCGCACGATCCCGGAGGCCGTCTTCTTTCGATGTGTCTGGCATAGTAACCAGTTTTTCTACTTGTTCACGATCAAGAAACTTAAGTGACTTACTTTCCGCTTTAGGAAGTTCAAGCTTAGCAGGTTCGACGGTTTTAAAGTCATTTTTAATAAGATACTTTAAAAATGATCTAAGGGCTATAACATAATAGTTTTGTGTGACACGCTTAATTGTCCGGCCTTTATCGTCAGTTTTATTTACCAAGTAAATTCTGTAGCGACGGATGATTTGTAAATCCAAATCTTCAAACTTCTTTTCAGGATAATTCTTTTTTAACCACTCAGAAAAAGTCCCAAGATATAACTTATAATTACGAATTGTTAGCTTCGAACAATTCCTTTCAACTTCTAAGTATTCCAAGAAATCCTGGATTAGTTCTGGAAGGCGGGGAGCAGACATAGTATCTACTGTACAAAAAACATAGGATAATGTCAACTATTGTGCGACGCGGGATTGTTTATAAGGATAGTAAAGAAGATACCCAATACAATGCGATATATAACAAAATCACACTTCTAAAAAAGAGATTCCTTTTACTTTTTACTAATGACTTCCGCGAAGAATCGACAAAGGGTTGTTTGATTACATACCATCCAAATAATAAAAATGAGAGTACTACAAGTACCCTAAGTGCTGTAGTACTGATATGTACAACTTTATAAAATATATAAAAAAACTCGTTGTAATTTCTTTGAAACGGTAGGACCCGCCAAGGTAATAAAAAATCAAAATTACTCATGAAAATTTCAAAAGCCATACATCCCGCAGCAAAACTTATTAAGATTCTGTAGATGAGTTTATATTTGGTAAAAATAAAAAAAAGTAACGTCCCGAGAAAAATCCCCGCTACTATACTGGTAAGAGCTTCTAGTGTAAAAATATTGAAAGTACGATAGTACCCGCAAATCGGCATTCCATAGTACCTATACCCTTCGGGTGGTACATAATCGATATACGGCGTACACGCATATGCTTTCGGAATAAGTTCCATAGGTTAGTATGGGAACATTTTATCGATATTGTCAATGGAAGGATGTATTAACACTTTCCTTGAGGAATATTAATAATAACTGTCTTATACTCTAGTGCTTTAAGAAGCGTAGTGAGCTGATTTCTTCCATTCTTAGATGCTTCCTGTAGAATGCCACCATTACAAGCTGCTTGTTTAATAGTATCTTCTGCTACTTTACGTGCCTTCGATTCTAAGTCTTTGTTTCCTTTTGTTAATAAACCTTGTTTTCTATCATACACACGTGTTTCTTCATTATTTAGCTTAGAAACTAATATTTCTGCCGCGGGAAGTGTTAACCGAATAGTATCGCCATCAATTTGTATTGACTTATCATCCAATATCGAGAGATCAAAACCAGCAATAACTTCTCCATGAGCTATTAAAAGGATTTGATCTCCAAATAAAAACTCTTGGAATACATTCCCACTTGTACCCGCATCAATCACTTTTTCAATAGTAAATGAGGCTGTTTCAAGTCTCTGCAACGACTGAATCTGCTTGATAACTGTTTGTCTACTAACTTTAAAAATAGTAGGGGAGGGTGAGAAGAAAGCTTTAAGCCCTAAAATTAAAGTAATAAAAGGTATAAAAAGCAAAATTATTAATAATACCGTAAGTTGTTTCTTCATTTGCTCTAATTATAAAAATATTTATTTCGTAAAACAAGTGAAAAACCGGTGGAGAAGTCTTCCGTGAAAATTAATTTTCACGAGATGTTAAAAAATCATTATATCTTAGTCATAGCTATCTACTGGATATACTACAGAACTATGTATTTATCAAGTCAAATCATCAACTTTATAAATTCTTAGAAACAATGAGTGATTACATAGTTATCATTTATTTCCCGAGGTGTAGATATAGTTTAACCCCCGGGGTTAGAAAGTCGATGTAAGGAATATGTAGGTTACTTATTCTAAAATCTGTCTGGAAAGGCTTTCTTTTTTTGCTTAAATTATCACATAAAAACAAGGCTAAAATGAAGGCCGTAGAATGCCCTAGAAAGGTTTTATTTTATGAAGACGGCTAATATGTCATCGATAATTTCCATGAAAAATGTCTTCCCTAATGAAAAAAAACCGGGGAAGATACAACTGTGAAAAACCTTACAAAAATAGCCTCAAAAAAGCTGCATGAAATCAAAGATAAACCTATAGTTAAAATTTGAATGGATTTCTACGTACACGCACTAAAAGGTAATATAGATGAGTTAGTAATCACTTATTTACGTGCATAATAACAAAATAATACGGTATGTTTTTAAGATTAAGTAAAACCTCTTCTCCGGTTTCTGAACTTACGTAACGTCGTAAAAGTTATATTGTTCGACGTTACAGTTTAACGGGCAATCCCAAGGAGAGTAGTATGAAATGAAGACATGACAAAGTGTACTAAAGTAAAGCCGAAGATAAAGCTACTTCTCTTAAGCAAATGGACATAGTAAGCCTCCTCCCCAAGAAACACCAGAATACACTGTAGAAACCTATTTTCGTATTTTTTTCATATTTATGTGCGTATTTTCCCCACGCGGTAGGACACCTATCACTTGAAAGACACAATCGCTTAGCCTCTGTACCTGCCTTACTTTGATGTTTCTTTACGTGCCACAGTCAGCTTTGTGAAAAGTGAAGGTATATCGTGAAAAGTTTTATATAAAGGCCTATAATTTTAATATACCTTTCTATATAAAACTATATCATTTAGCCTCAGAGACTCTCCTCTCTTCCCTAGTTTCTAAACATTAAAACTAGACTAACTACTAACTTCTAACTGCTAACTACTAACTTCTAACTGCTAACTACTAACTACTAACTGCTAACTGCTAACTGCTAACTGCTAACGACTAACTTCTAACTACTAACTTCTACCTTCTGACTCGTAAGTGGGAAAACTCCTCTATCGTACCTATTTCCCCCACTGAGTGAAACCTAGTAAAACTAAAAATACTATGACGCAAATCCAAACATATTCCCAAAGAACACCACGAAATAACCTTCTTTCATACCATATATGCGATAACCCCACGAGTGTCGAAAAAAACCCAGTAAGAAAAATAGAAATAATATGAGGTCCACTCGGCCAAAACCATAATATCGCAGCAGCTTCAATTAAACACAATGTCACACTTCCACTCCAAAGATGCAGTGAGGGGTATTCAGTTTTTTGCAAAGCATATGTCCGTATTGATTGATATACAAGCGGAAATGTATATAAAGATAACAGCGCAACCATTAAATATACAGGTAAATGCAGAGAAAAAACTGTATCCGTTAAGAAAAAATACGACAAGATCGTAATTATAAACGAAACAATTCTAGCTCCTGATAACAAAGCAATTGTTCTTGCGGACGATACAATAAATACATTTTGACTTAAAAAAAGTGAATAGAGACCAAGCGCATATACTGTTACCGCAATAAGTCTCGCAATTAAGTTTGATGGGAGCAAAAAATAGAACATCGTAAACGCAAAACTATAGAAAAAAGGTAATACGAAAACGCTTCCAAGAAAACTTTCCTTAAGATTTGTATATATGCTCCACAGAAGAAACAAATCAGTTATACAAGCTAAACCTAATGCGACAAAAACAGCGTACTTACCTGCTTCAACGCTGCTACTAGCGAAAAGTCCAATAGATAAGAAGATAACAGCGATAACAAACTTTTGTCTTTTAGAAATAGTAATAGACACAGTCTTTTTTTGCAGTTTTTTTTGCCTTAAAACAGGTTGTTGTCTTGGCTGAAGAGTAAATTTCATTTCAGTAACTGATAGCCGGTTACAGTAATTCTTTCCCTATCTCATCCGGTATATCAAAGTTTGCGTATATTTTCTGGATGTCATCCATCTCCTCAAGCCTTTCGACGAATGCAAGAGCTTTACTTGCTGCTTCTTTATCCATTATTTGGACAGTTGTTAAAGGAACTCGTATAAATTCGAAGTTTTTAACAGTTAACCCTTGGGTTTGGAGTGAATCCCGAACTTTACCAAGATCTTCAGGTTTTGTATAAATAAGAATTTCATCGCCAGCTTCCTCAACATCTTCTGCTCCTGCATCTGCAGACATCAGAAAAACATCATCCAAAGCATATCCATTTTTTTCTATAGAAAGTATCCCTTTCTGAGTAAATTGATATTGGACAGAACCAGGAGTTCCTAACCTACCACCCATCTTTTCAACTTTACTTTTTACTTCTGGCGTTGTCCGCATTTTATTATCTGTAATAGCTTCAATAATCATACTAAAACCACCCGGACCAAAACCTTCATACACAATCTCCTCCATTTCATTTGCGTCTTTCCCAGCTGCCCTTTGCATAGCTCTATCGATATTATCTTTTGGCATATTCGCTGCACGAGCGATATCTACAGCGAGTCTTAAACGGGGGTTACTGTTTGGATCGGCTACTCCTCCACCCTGCCGAACAGCTATCGTAATGGATTTTGACAACTTGGTAAAAAGCTGACCTCGTTTAGCATCAGCTGCACCTTTTTGACGTTTAATAGTGGACCACTTTGAATGACCAGACATACATAGAAAAGGTATCAAAGGCAGAATACGTATCAAATATATCAAAAGAAATGACAATTATTCACTTTACCTTTGATACTTCTGATACCTCTAATACTTTTGATACCGTGTTATATTATACTCTGTCACACTTGACTTTTGCAATAAATATGCCTAGAATAGTAAATTAACGATTTTACCCCACATGGTACCGCTGAAAATACAAGCTGTTCAAACAGCACTACAAGGAGACTGGAAAGCTGCAATTGTATTAAACGAAATGCTTCTCGAAGAAAATCCTGAAGATATTGATGCATTAAACAGATTAGCATTCGCCAAAGCTAGTATAGGAGAATCAAAGGAAGCAAAAAACATTTACCAAAAAGTTCTGACATTAGATGCAAATAATCCCATCGCAATCAAAAATCTTCAAAGAATGTCAGGCAGTTCAAATGCAACAACACAATACCAACATATCGTAAAGAACGTTTTTATCGAAGAACCAGGTAAAACAAAAGTTGTTGAATTAATTAATACCGCCGATAAAAAAGTTGTAACGCCATTACGAAATGGTGAGAATTTGATGCTCCATGTTAAACGCATGAAAATTTTTGTTCTTGATAATCAAAAACAATATATAGGCATGCTTCCAGACGATATCGGTAATAGATTAATTAATTTTATTGAAGGCGGGAATCAATATGAAGCATATGTAAAAACAATTCATACGAATAGAGTCATTATCCTTGTTAAAGAAGTTAAAAGAGCAAATAAGTTCAAGAACCAACCTTCGTTTATCTCACTAGAAAAGACTAAGCTTTCTATTGATAACAAATCTAACAGCAAGAATAATAAAATAAGACATCAATCCGATGACTCTGGTTCAGATATGGATTACGAAGAATCTGAATCTTGATGGAAAATAACTCTCCCCTTTTTTAACTCTTTTTTAACTTTTTCTGTTGATTGTGTTTTTAGTTGCTTCTTTAAGGATATATAGGCAAATAACAAAGACAAGAATAAAATAATTACCATCGGTAATACCATATATTAAAATACTGTTTCTCTGATACCATCCTCCCCTATTAAAATTATAATATCTGCAATTTCTCTTGTTTCGCTTTCTGCAACTGGGTACTTGAGAATCTTTGCCAACTTCGTTTGTGTATAACTGGACTTACCATAATAAAGTATCTTTGATCGAATTCCTTTCTGGTCACTACTTACAATAGAAATCACGTTGCATCCAGCGTTTTTAAGAATGCGTTCTAAACGCCTTCCTAAGCCTTCTACATTTGTGCCATTAACAATCTGTATAGACGTTTTCTCTTGAAGGAATGTCTGGTCAGTAAATAATTTAATAGCTATTTCGTCAATTTCGCTAGCAGGTTTAGATACTGCAACTGATGTTTCAGTAAAGTCTTGTTGTTTAATTGACTGCATAGTGAAAAGCATACGCAAGACATCAACAGATGTAATATGGGTACTATTCTCTTTTTGTTGTAATAAAATTTTAATAAGCATATTTCTAGGATTTTTATCAATGTCTATACCCGGCTTTAACTGAACTGTCGCGTCTATCGGTATTCCGAGCGTTCTACCAGGACTATGTGCTTTTTTTTTGCCTTCTATAGTTACTTGTGAAAAAGTTCTCTGTACTGGATCTATAGAATATATGACGGAATTCCCTGGATTTTCACTAACTGCAACTGTAAATCGTTGTTTTCCATCAAAAGTACTTTGTTGTAAGACACTAACGAGTTTCATAAGAAATGATATACCCAGCAGTAAGATAACAGCTACCAAAAAGATAAGCGCTTTTTTTAAACTTGTCATTCCTGTTTCAACACGAACGTTTTTATTCATTTTATTTTTTATCAATCACCGCTTGTAATTCACCTGGCAACTGACTAGTAAATGATAAAGACTCACCACTTCTCGGATGGAGAAAAGTTATTGCAGCAGCATGGAGAAATACTCTGGATAGAACTTGACGGTCATCCCTTTGTGTTTTTCTTCCTGCATAGAGAAAATCTCCGAAAATTGGATGACCAATATATTTTAAATGAACCCTTATTTGATGGGTTCTTCCTGTTTCAGGAAATAATGCAACTAAAGATAACTCTTCTTTCGCAAATTCATAATACTTACTACTCAATACTTTATACATAGTCTTTGCTTCCCTACCTCCTGCAACAATCCCAAATTGTTTTCTATTCCAAGGCAGTCTGCCCACAGGAACATTTATTTCTCCTTCTTCTGGTATTACTTTTCCATGTGCTAGAGCTATGTACTTTTTTTTAACAATTCTCTCTTTAAATTGACGCTGAAGTTCAATAAATGATTCAGGATTTTTTGCGAGGATAAGAATTCCCGACGTTTCTTTATCTAACCTATGGACGACCCCTCCTCTATTACAAAAATCATTTCCTTGATCATTTTTTAATATTTCACTTTTAATTTTTAATTTCTCTTCTGCCCAATCCTGAACAGTTACTTCTCCTTTCGTAGTATCTGCACGGTTCACTATTATACCTGCAGGTTTATCTATTACGAGAACATCCTCATCTTCGTAAATTATTGTTATCATTTCTGTATTATAACTTAGAGGCTAGAAAGAATAAAGAAAAATCGTCCTTTACATACAAATATCCCTCGAAATTTATGGGTCTAGTTGAGATTTTTAACTCAAGAATTATATACATAGTATGATGCATTTTATTATTACTTAGAAGATGACTTCAATTGAGTCCGTATAAGTAATAAAGAAGCAAATAAGAATATACATATATAAACGTAATCTTCAATAGCTGGTAAAGCATTATTTCTATAAAGCGCAACCACATCATCTAATAAAGAAACGAGTGAAAACATAATTAAAAATAATAGTGCTATATTTCCTTCTTTAAATACGCCTCTATTATTCATAGGAAGTAAAACAAAAAAGAAAAAAAGAAAAAGAACAGTATAGATTAAAAAAATGTAAATATTAGAGAACACTGTTAAAAACAGTAAAGGAAAAACGCTAAGATATGAAATCGCGACATAATCTAAAAACTTCCAAGTTAGAATATGGCGTCTTTTAGTTACTATAAAAAATACTAATAAACTTCCAATAATCATTCCTTGAAAAGAAAACCCAGGGCTAGGAGGAAAAAAAAGGAGGCCGATTACATTTTTTCCTGGCTGGAAATGTTCAGCTGCAAAAACAATCCTTGACAGAATCCCTCCCCAGAATATACCAGTAATTACTGTGTCAAATAAATCATCCAACGTTATATTTTTTCTAATAAAATAAAAATCGTCTTTTACGATTGAATAAAAAGTAAATAAAAACAACAAAAACAGAGCTAATAATAGTAATAGTTGCATTATATTTTAATAAATATTCTTACAAAACCTAAAATAATAAAACTTATACCTATTCCTAAAAGAACTCTACCAACCCCTATAAGATCTGAAAAACTACCGACTAATATTATAGGAATAAAAGAAAAAATACCCACAAATGTATTAAGAATTCCATATACTCTACCTCTGATTTCATCTGTAGTTTTTTCCTGTAATAAAGTGTTTGATGGAATAAATACAAACGCGTTAGCAATACCTAAAAAGAATGATAAAAGAATTATAATGTCCGTATGAGTTATTTGGAGAAGCTTTGGGAGGAATGCATTCATCGTTATAATAATATGACGTGAAGCTAACCTATTACCATACGGCATAATTGCTATTGCAATTCCCGAAAGAAGTAAACCAGTATTAACTATTTTGTCAAGCGTAAAACGATTCGCTATGGCACTTAAAAATAATGCACCCATAATTACTCCAACAGTAGCAGGAGTAATAACTAATAATGGAAATTGTTCCACACTGATATGCAGAACATCATTCGCATAGCCAGGCGCGATAGAAGCTATAAGAAGAATTAATATTTGTGATAATGCAAGAAGAAATATAGAATGAGTTATTTCTTTTGAGTCTTTAATAATCCTTAATGTATGCTTTACTTCATGAGAAATTGTTCGCAAAGGTACACTTTCTTCCACATGTATACCTTTTTTTTCTTCTGATTTGGGCATTTTTATAAGATAGATAAGATAACTTGCAACGAGTAACATTCCCGCAAGAAGTAGCAACGTTTTTACTAAACCTAAAGCTAAAAGTATAGGCCCTGAGAAAAGGTATGCTAAAAGAATAGAGCCTACTATTCCTATACCAAATAAAGCGTTTGCAGATAAAAGTAAATAATCCTTAACTACAAGAGGTATAATGGGAGATTCAGCAGGAATAAAAAATTGCGTCAAAATACTAATGATAAAAGATAATATGAATATTGCAAGAACGTTTTGGGAAAAAAAGGCTAAAAGCAAAATCCCTATCGCCCGTAAAATATTTGTAATATATAAAACCCTTTTCTTATCCCACCTATCGATATAAACTCCAGCAATTATTCCGAAAAACACAGATGGAAGTGTAAATGATAAAACAATTGCAGAAACAAGCGTATTAGACTTTGTGAGATCAAATACCATAACAATAAGGAGGAAATTAAGAAGGTTTACAGGGATTTGTGTAAATATTTCTCCAACCCAAAGATATTGGAATTGTCTACTGGACAACGCACTGAAGAGATGGTTTTTCATGCTAAGTGCCTATTTTTTTTCTGATGTAGCTTTTTCTGTGTAGGCACCAGTTCGGGTATCCACGCGAATCGCCTCCCCTATCGAAATAAATAGTGGAACTTTTGTTTTTATACCATTTTCTAGAGTCGCGTCTTTAAAAACATTTGTTGCTGAATTTCCTTTTATAGCAGGGCCAGTTTCTACAACGTTAAAAACCATTTTCGGTGGTAACTGAACAAAAAGCGGATCATTATCGAGGAAACTTACAGTAAAACTCTCACCTTCTTTTAAATATTCATGCCCGTCAATTTTAATTAAAGGTATTTGTACTTGTTCATATGTCTCTGGATGCATAAAATATGCGGAATCATCATCTTTATATAAAAACTGCATTTCACGTTTCGAAATTAAAACATCCTGAACTTTTGCTCCGTTTATATACCCTTTTTCCAACGTCGCTCCATTTGAAAGGTTTTTGACTTTCACTTTAATGCTCGCACTTCCACGACCCATTTTTATATGTTCATAAGAAAGTACTTGATATAATACTCCTTCTTCTCTATATGTCGTACCGGCGCGTAAATCAGTTACAGATATCATAGTTTTAAAAAGCTATAGCCCAATTTTAGCGTTTATTGTTCAGATTTTCAAATATACGTAAAATCATTCTTACTCCAAACCCTGTTCCACCTTTTTGGATGACACCTGAAGGGTTCGAAGAGAAAGCCGGGCCTGCTATATCCATATGTGCCCAAGGTATAGTATCAACAAATTCTTCGAGGAATAATGCAGCAGTAATGGCCCCACCATATCTCGTATTAGGTATGTTAGCTATATCCGCGACTTCACTTTTATTTAATTTTTTATATGTTTTTTCTAAAGGCATTTCCCAGACTTTTTCCCCTTCATAACTTGCAGCTTCTTTAATCTGTGCTGCTAACTCTTTATTATTTACGAATAATCCTGCAATATCGTTTCCTAAAGCTACCATACACGCGCCTGTTAAGGTAGCAAAGTCTACAATTTTCGTCGCTTTTTGTTTTACTGCATACGATAAACTATCAGCCATAGTAACACGTCCTTCTGCATCAGTATTCAGGACTTCAATTGTTTTACCATTATATGCGCGAACGACATCACCGGGAACTAGTGACGAACCTGAAATTAAATTGGGTGTTGCGGCTATTAAACCAATTACAGAAACATTTGGTTTTATTTTTTCTATTACTGAAAAAATACCCAGCACAGCAGCTCCCCCTGACATATCCATTTTCATATCCATCATGTGATCACCAGGTTTCACGTTTATTCCACCGCTATCAAATGTAATTCCTTTCCCTATTATTGCCCATTTTTCTGTAGATTCGGATTTTCCTTCTGGATTATATTCCAAATGAATAAATTTAGGCGGAGTATCTGACGCGCGCGCGATTCCGAGAAATGCTTCCATTCCCATTTTCTCAAGTTCTGCTTTATCATATATCTTACAAGTAATTTGTTTACTGCTTTTTGCTATGTCTTGTGCTAGTTTTGCTAGAAATGTTGGAGTTGCGATTGCTGGCTGTTCATTAACGAGATCTCTCGCTACTTTTGTAGCTTCATAATATAAGGTTGCTCTATGTATAATTTTTTTCAGCATCTCATTTTCTTCTTGCTGCGCGATAATAACCATATCAAAATTCCTTTCATGTTTCTCTGCTTTCTTATATTTCATGAATGTATAGTTTCCAAGCAATAAACCTTCAACTATATGATGTAAAACGTCATGGACATCAAATCCAGTCTCTTCTTTTGTCGGGATCACAAAAGCTGTAGAATCGGTTTTCGTCCTAACTTTCCTCGTAAAGAGCCCCATCACTTCCCGTAAATCATCTAAAATAAACTCTTTTTTATCTCCTAAACCAAGAACAAAAATACGCGATGGTGCTATATTTTTTTGAGGAACTACAGCTAGAATCTCTCCTTTTTTACCTTTAAACTGTTCTAAACTCGCAACTTTCTCTAGGTGGCCGTCAAGTGTTTGATTTAACTGCTGAAAAACTTCCGAAGGTTCGTATGTTACTTTATCTCCGATTTTCTTACTGTAGGTGAAAATGATTGCAATATCTGTAGAAATCGCGTCGAGTGTGTTCGTGGAGAATTCGAAAGTCATATAGAGTATTCTATGGATTTCTAAGCTAAAAATCAACTATTATCCACTTCTCTATCGTGAAGGTCTACAGGTATTTTTTGAATTTATACCCAGCTTTTAACTGTAACAACATACCTATTATTCCCATAATAAAAATTATAGTTAACAAGTGGAAATTTACTTTAACATAATTTTTTACTATTACTCCAAACAAATGGAAAAGAGGTAAAAATAAAAGCATCCACCGGTAGAAACTCTTTACTGTGTATTGAGAATACATGTATATTGCTAAAAATGAACAGATAATAAGTATACCAACATCATGGAAGTACATGTATGGTGCAGTAAAAAGTACCGCGTAAAGCAATATGGTAAATTGTATATCAAAATAAAATTTTGAATTATTATATCGTTTCCGCCAAGTTACAAAAAGTATTCCAAGACAAATTACACTTCCCATTAACCATAACGGGAACACGTCGAAAAAACTTTCCTTTTTCAAAGATAACGTTAAAAAACCCATCCAATTAACCATGTCCTTAGGGTAATAACCGAAGTTTCCGGGGATAGCAGTTATTTCATGTAAAAGTACCATATAATTCTGCAACCCTTTTGATCCGAGAGCCGCGTATGATATCAAAAAAAGAACAGTTACGCCAAACAAAATTCCCTGTAAGACACGGATTCTTTTTTGAAAAACGAAAGCTAAAAGAATGATAATGAAAAATTGAGGCTTCATTAACGTTAAACTTAATAGTATTCCTCCTTTTATATCTTCCTCCTTTCTTATTACATACCACCCTCCTACTAATACCCAAGTAAGCAGTAATGAGATTTGTCCTTGGAGGACAGTACTCCATAAAGGAAGAAAACAGAGATACGAAAAAATAAAATATATTTTTAATGGTATGTTTTGTCTCGGTAAAGCATTTAAAAGTTTTAAAAAGAAGAAATATAAGCTTATAAATAAAAATAAAGATAGTACTCCCCACAAAAAATATGCCTGATAAAAATTAAACGAACTCAAAAAAAATAGTAAAACAGCAACAAATGGAGGAAGTAAGTACGGAAGAAGTTGTTTTTCGTTTCGCAATTCAGGAATAAATTTTTTTTGCCAATAGTATTGCGTCTGCATACCATAGAGATTTTCTTTTTCTTCGTGCGATACTATCGTTATACCCGTATAAAACGCGCGAAAATCAGTCCCGTTTACTAACCTTCTATACTCTTTTTGAAATGCTACTTTAAAAAGAATAATAAAAAGAAGTAACGATGTAACAATTATTGCACTTATACATAATAAGAAACGAGTAAACCGCCCTGTCTGCTTATATAAACTCATACATGTATTACATAAACAATTTGAGTCCATGTCAAGCTAAAAGTGCTATAATAAGTGATGTAAAATCTAGTAAAACTATTTGCCGGGATAGTAGACCCCAAATATGGGCGGGTGGCGGAATGGTATACGCGGTAGTCTCAAAAACTACTGGTTATAATGACTATGAGGGTTCGACTCCCTCCTCGCCCACAAAGTATCACTTCTGCCCCAAACTTACGGGTATAAAGGTACTGTGAATATGAGCTATAAAAAGTGAGCTGGTATTCATCCAATCGTCTCCTTACCTTGAGAGGGAGTGCGTGAATACCCGTCAGTAATCCGCCTTACGAATGGAAGCACGAATGATTGATGTCTTAATTGTTGTAGTGTTTTACTCCTATCCTGGAACAATTCAATCGACTTAATATATAAGAAACATTTGCAATTGCTGACCACTTTTGAAATACTAAATAAGAATGAATACGATCATATCGATACTTCACAATATTCTCCTGGATGATCGGAAAGTAAAATTAGACTCAAATAATTTAGGAAAGGGGATGAATTTCATACCATGAATAAAATCGTAATTATGATTGCCATTATCGTAATTGGCGGAATGGGATTATTCTTGTATTCAAATAATAGTAATAAGAGTGACTTAGCTAATAATGAAAAGTCTGCAACACAGACCTACTACAATCCTGTTCGTGGGATCAAGTTTCAACATCCTTCGACCTGGAAAGTAGATTCTCAAATCGTTGATGGGCCAAATCCTATTATTGCAAAGTTTGATAGGGATTCGGATACTTCCCTTATGCTTTTACATGAGGCGAATACCAACAATATCAACTTTGATGAATATAAGAGAACTTCTTTAGATGAGCTAAAGTTTGCACCTGGCTATTTATTAGTATCAGAAGAAACCAAAACAGCGAATGCAGTTCAGACATACCAAGTTACTGCGAAGTTTGAGAAGGGCGTACAAAGCCGGAGCATACACTTCATGTCACCAGACAATAGCAAACTGTTTACGCTCGTATATCGCTCAACAGAAGGTAAATTCAGTCAGTATCTAAACGAACTTGAATCAATATTGGGCACGATAGAAGTTAAATAGGACTATTCCTGATTAGCTATTAACGCTTAAACTGGATGAGTTTGAGTGTAGATTTTGTGGGCATAAATAATCTTATTCAGCGGAAAAAAGTTATGGCTTTATCACCATATCATCAAAAATACACCAGTCTATCCGATGCTGAAATTCAAAAAAGGGCTGATGAGAAAAAGAAAGAATTAGCCGCGATTTTTCAGCAGGTACAACTAAAAACTGTCGGTGAGCCCGTAAGAATCGCGGTTATGGGATGTGGTGATAAAAGATTTATAAAATATCATAAAGAAATTTTTCAAAGTTTTATCAAAAAACCAGTAGAAATTTTTACATTCGATATTACAATAGATCATCTTGCCGACGAAGAGAATGTTATACAACATGATTGCACCCTTCCTCTGCCAAATGGTCATTTTGATACAACGTATGCTCATGTACTTTTACGATTTGTTGAAACCGATAAACAATGGGATTTAATAAAAAACTCGGTTGACGTACTAAAATCAGGTGGATTGGCAATTCACCTTTTAGATAAAGAAGATTACGAAACAAAAGAACTAAAACTTTCAAATGGGTTATTCTCCGTTCCACTAGATAAATGGAAAGCAAGGCTTGATGAATTAGGTTATGAATACAAAGCGATACCAGTAAAATACGGCGTGGCATTGGTAATTTTAAAAAATAGTTTGTTCCAAAGATCTTTAGAATTCCACCATTTTACTATGAGATAAGGGATAAGCCGAAGAGAAGTACATATAAAAATTCCTATAAATACCTGAGTATTTTATAGCTCTACTTTTATTTTTTTTAATTCTTCCACAAGAACACTAACAGGTAGTCCAACTATATTATAAAAATCTCCGTCTATCCGATCTACAAGTACACTTCCCTTTTCCTGAATCCTAAACGCCCCAGCAGCACCTTTATATTCACCCGTCCTTACGTACCATTCAATATCTTTTTTTGTTAATTTTTTAAAATAGACTTTCGTTTCTACCGAAGCTGTATAGGTTTTTTTCATTCCCGTATGCATAACCGTAAAGCCAGTAATAACACTAAGCTCTTTCCCGCTTAATTTCTGTAGTATTCTTCTCGCATGATTTTCGTTTTCTGGTTTACCTAAAATCTCGTCGTTATAAACGATAAACGTATCTGCCGCAATAATAACAGCATCCGCATGCTTTACCGCGACTGCTTTTGCCTTTTCCAAAGATAACAGT
Organism: uncultured Gammaproteobacteria bacterium; assembly: GCA_964512695.1. Classification (GTDB taxonomy): domain Bacteria; phylum Patescibacteriota; class Microgenomatia; order Levybacterales; family UBA12049; genus CAYMDS01. The sequence continues at coordinate 135,079 of CAZEJU010000001.1, forward strand.
TCTGCATTACTTCGTGGTTTTAACCGGGGATTTAATTTTTCTTCTATTTTCGGTCCTACTGTACGAAATTTTAACCCAATCTTCTGGAGTAGTTCTTTCCGTCGTGGTGATGTCGAAGCAAGAATAATCCTCATATACTTGGATTATAGATAACAATTCCTTTATACGCAAAGAATTTCCCGAAATCTTTAAATGATATTTTCGCAAAAGCCTGAGACTTACTCCAATAACCTGATGGGTTATGAAGATAGAACAGTTTTTTATCAAAATCGTAACCTACTATTAAAACTAGATGGCCTCCTATTTGCATGGACGTATCTTTTGGATTCCTAATACGGGGATCAACTGATACTAAAACAAAGTTCTTCTTCAACAGCTCGGTGATAATATCATGCATAATAAATATTTTCTTAACGCTTGCCTGTAAACCGAATTCGTTTTTTAGAAAAACAATAAAAGGTTCATAAAATAAACCTTCAATTGATTTTTTATATTCTTTTGTTTTCAGATATCTGTTGTGAACCTTATACCCACCATATTGCTCACACAATTTCGCCAACGTATAAAGTTTAATATTTTTCTTCAAACTATACTCTAATACTGACTTCAGACATGCCATACCACATGAGTTCCAACTCCAATGTAAATATTCATGTCTATTAAGTGCACCAGAACTTTTCCAGTTAGGATCTTCTTCTGCTGACAATTTCCCTGAAAGAAAAGAATCAACAAACTCTGGTGATTCCCATTGCGAATAATATGGCATAGATTTAAAAAGAAACTTCTTAGGATAAATAGAAGATGAAAAGAAAAAAAGTCTTTTCCCGGATACAAGTAAACGAAAAACACTACTTTTAAGAAAATTCATGTAAAAGAAGTTTTTAGTTTTTTATCTCTCGCATGTCTTTCAATGGCTAATTGGATAAGCCTATCAATGAGCTCCGAATATGAAATCCCGCTCGCTTCCCACAATTTCGGATACATACTAATTTTCGTAAAACCTGGAATCGTATTAATCTCATTAATATACACTTTATTTTGCTTCGTCAAAAAACAATCTACACGAGCCATACCTTCACATTCTAACACTTTAAAAGCTTTAATAGCGATTTCTTGAACTTCATGTATGACTTCTTTCGGAATATCAGCAGGAATTTTTAATAATGCGCCATTCTCGTCAATATACTTCGCCTCATACGAGTAAAACTCGTGCTGAGGAATAATTTCACCAGGTATTGATGCAATCGGATTCTCGTTCCCTAAAACTGAACATTCTATTTCCCTTCCTTCAATACATTCTTCAATAAGTATTTTCGTATCGTACTCAAACGCTAAAGAGACTGCTTCATTAAACCCTTCCTCATTTCGAACTTTACTTACCCCCACAGAAGACCCGAGATTTGCTGGTTTTATAAAAACCGGTAATCCAAAGGTTTTTACAACTTTTTTAAAATTAATGGTATTTCCTTTCCTTACAGCTAAGAAATTCGCAACCGGTACATCAGCATCACGGAGTAAACGTTTCATGACATCTTTATCCATTCCTAGAGCTGAACCTAATACACTTGCACCTACGAAAGGAATATCCATCATCTTTAACAAACCTTGCATCGTTCCATCTTCACCATACGTTCCGTGGAGTACTGGAAATACAACGTCTACTGTTCCAATATTCTCTTGTTGTGAAATAGTTACGAGTCGTCCGTTATTTTTACCAGGTTGCAGCGCGAGATCTTTATTTGACGTATGTAAGCTTATTAATTTGGGATTGTCTGCATGAAGAAGGTAGTGACTTCTATTATTTAATAACCATCTTCCGCTCTTATCTATGCCTATGAGGACTACATCATATTTATTTTTATCTATCGCGTCGATAATACTTTTCGCAGATTGCAATGAAACCTCGTGTTCAGCAGATTTACCTCCAAATAAAATAGCAACTCGTGTTTTTTTCTTCATACGCTATTTCAGCGATTATTAACTATCTCTATGTTTCTCTATACTATAAAATCGAATCCTATCACCACGGAAGAGTAAATCTATTTCGTCGGTAGGACCGTTTCTATGTTTCGCTACAAGCAACTTGGTAGGAATTGTCGGTCCAGTCATTTCAACATCAGGACGGTACAAAAACATAACCACATCCGCGTCCTGTTCTATCGCACCTGACTCTCGAAGATCCGCAAGCTGTGGCCTCTTTTCTCCTCTATGCTCTACAGCGCGTGATAATTGGGATGCAGAAAGAACAGGAACATTCAATTCACGAGCCAAATTTTTAAGAGATTGGGAAACTGCGGATACTTCCTGTACTCTACTTTCGTATTTTCTATCAGGGACGACTAACTGGAGATAATCGACAATAATTAATCCAATGTTATGTTCCATCTGTAACCTGCGGGCTTTACTACGCATTTCCATTATCGATAACCCAGGAGTATCATCTATATAGAGAGGTGCATCTGCGAGTTGTCCCATGGCCTCTGATAATTTCGTGAAATCTTCTTCTGATAATTTTCCTGTTTTCAAACGCCAAGCATCGACATCTGACTGACCCACGAGCAACCTGTCAACAAGTTCTTCCTTACTCATTTCGAGTGAAAAAACACCGACAGCCTTTTTTTCCTGCACTGCAATGTATTGGGCGATATTAAGAATAAAACTTGTTTTTCCTGTACCTGGACGAGCTGCAAGAATAAGGAGGTTTGAATTCTGCATACCTGATAAGACCTTATCAACATCTTCGAAACCTGTCCTAACTCCTCTCATACCACTACCCAATCTATGCAATTCATCTATTTTATCGAAACTTGCTGCTAATGTATCTTTTATGGGAATGAAACCACGTGATATGAATTTTTGAGATATAGAAAAAACTGATGATTCCGCTTTGTCGAGAATCTCCTTTACATCTTTGCCATCTTCAAAAGCATATTCAGCTATTTCAGTTCCGGCATGTATAAGAGAACGTTTGGAGTATGCTTCACGGACTAATTTCGCGTAGTGTTCTACATTCGCAGCTGTAGGTACTGAATCAACAAGTGTAGTAAAATATTCACTCTCGACTGCTGTAGCCTTATTCTTTTTTAATTCTGCGGATATGGTTAATAGATCAATAGGCTTTCGTTGTTCATATAAGACCAGCATCGCATTATAAATTAACGCATTCGTAGCATTATAAAAACACTCTGGAATTAATAGTTCAGAAACAGAGGTTATGGCATCCTTATCAATCAAAATTGCGCCTAAAACGCTTTTTTCTGCTTCTTCATTATGGGGAAGAGTCCGTTGCTTAGTCATACAAAAAAAGTCTTACGAGTATCATAAGTATCAGACGTATCAGAGGTAGTTTTTTGAAGTAAGCTTTTGATACCTATGGTACTTTTGATACTTTTGATACTTCTGTTATTGAAGAAGAATTTTTTCTATTTCCTGCGGCAGTTTCTCAAATGTCGTTACATATTTACCATCTTTTCTAAAAGCGTCCTTTGCTAGTTTAACTATAGCGTCTTCTGCTTTTTCACCATAAAATACTATGACATTCGTAGCTAATCCTGTCACAAACGAAGGATCAATTTCCTGATCTACATATCCTAACAATATATGATGCTCTTTTAACTTAGCGTAATCTTTTTCCAAGATTGTCAATCGACCGAAAAGAATCTCAACTCTGTCAACTCGAATACTGTAAAGGATATCTTCTCCATTTTTAAAACCTGTCACTTTTATCCCAGCAAATTCGTAATCTCCTGGTCCTTGAATGACTAAAGGTTCTTGCTCTAATGCTTGGGGTTTAAATTCAGCATCTTTTAACAGAATAACCGCGTTAACTATACCTATTTTTTCTCCTGGGTTGATTACTACTGTTCCATGTTTTCCTTTTACCCGGATGCTTGTTGACGATATGAGGGATATTTCCATAAACTACATCCTAACACATGCTTATTTTCTTGACAATAGGTTGAATTTTCAGTATGATCGGTCTAGTTTGTCTATCTTCTTGTGCCCAGCTGTCTTAAGTATATTCGCCCATTGAGATTTAGAACAAGAAGCTAGAAACTGGAGACTAGAATAGTGAAGTATCTCTTCTAGCTTCTAGTATCTAATTTTCTAACTTCTCAAATAATCATGAGTAAAGAAAAAATTGTTTTGTCATTTATCGCTATTATTCTTGGTCTCTTCGTCGCTGGAGGAGCTTTCTATATATATCAAATGACCAGAACTATTAGTGAAGAAAAACCTTCAACTGTGAATGAATCTGTTAAACCCACTCAACCAGTCAGTAATAATCCTAACTTTCTCATTATTGAAGATCCTAAAAATGAAGAAGTCTTCAATAAAAAAATTATTACCATAAAAGGAAAAACGTTATCCGACGCGACTGTAATAGTATCCACACAAGGATCGGATCAGGTTGTTACACCTAATACGAAAGGTGAATTTACACTCACGCATACCTTAGAAGACGGAATAAATTTATTACATGTTACTGCTATATTTAAGAATGGTGAAGAGCAGAAAGTAACACGAACTGTAACAAGCACAACAGAAGAATTCTAATTATGAAAAAACTATTACTATTGCTTTTCTTATTCTCCTTTCTCAATTCTCAATTCTCAACGCTCGCGTATGCTGCGACTCCCATTGTGACAGAAAAACCAAAAGCCACTGAATCAGAAAAAGAAGAAAAACTAATTGAACAAATAAACAATTTGAAAGAAAAAGTAGCATCAAAAGTAGCTGAACTACGTCTTGTAGAAAAAAGAGGAATTCTTCTGGTGATTGAAGAAGTATCAGGCAATAAAATAACAGGTCAAGATATTACCGGAAAAGTGAGGATCATCGATGTCGATGAATTAACGAAATTTTCATCTCCGGGTGTTAAAACTACTTTTGGCATATCTGATATGAAATCTGGGTTAACTATTAGTGCCGTAGGGCTCTATAATAAACAGTCAAAGCGTATCCTCGCTCGGTTTATTACAGTTGAGACAGAACCGTTATTCGTTACTGGAGTAGTAAAAGAAGTAGATAAAGCTAATTTTACTGTTACATTAACATCAGAAAATCAAACAGATTACATAGTGGATATAGAAAATATAACAAAGACCTCTACCTATACACAGGAAGATAATATAAAACGTTCCGGATTTTCCAGAATTCAACCTGAAGATAGAGTGTATGTCGTCGGTTATCCGAATAAAAACCAAAAAAACAGAATTATTGCCTCCCGCTTCCTCATCTTTCCAGATCTACCAGCAAATCCTAAAATCAAAATCACAATTGAAGAACCAACAGTGACTGAAACAGAAACAACTATAACTCCTACAGGAAATTCGACAAAATTAACTCCTACTAAAAAACTTAATTAATGGGACCGCGCTATAAAAAGGTACTGGAAATACTGAAGCAACAAAAAGTAGATTCATTTCTTCTATCCTCTGTAGCACAAATAACCTATGTAACAGGCTATTTTAATTTTTCATCTGAAGAACGGGAAGCATTTGTCCTCATAACAAAAGATAAAGGCTACATCCTTACAGACGGAAGGTATAGTACTGCTATTAAGAAACAAGTTACTCACTTAGAACTCATCGAATTATCTTCCTCGTACAGGTTGGAAGATGCTTTAAGATCACTGATAGATACCAATGCAATCCAATCAATAGGTATTGAAGAGAACAATCTCACTTTCTCTGAATATAAGATTCTTAATGAACTAATAAAAAATATTTATCCCGCGCAATTGCATCTACTCCGAATACAGAAAGAAGATTCAGAAGTAAAAAAAATAGATACTGCTTGCAGTATCGGAGATAAAGCTTTTGAATATAGTAAACAGTTTATTACACATGGCATTAGCGAAAAAGAACTCGCTTTAAAGCTAGAACTATTTATAAAAAAGCAAGGCGCAGATGTATCATTCCCGCCTATTGTCGCTTTTGGACCGAATGCTGCAATACCTCATCATGCTACAGGTAAAGATAAACTAACTGAAAATTCCTTTGTATTAGTAGACTTTGGAGTTAAAGTAGAGGGTTATTGTTCAGATATGACCCGGACTGTATTTTTTGGGAAAGCTACAAATGAACAGAAAAAAATATATAAAACAGTATTGGAAGGTCAAAAAAAAGCCATTACGTATATAAAACAGCAGCTGGCTACTAACAACTCATTTGTGGCTAAAAAAACGAAAGAAAAAAATAATATATTAGCTTCAGATATTGATAAGCAAGCAAGAGAATATATACTATCTCAAGGTTACCCTTCTATTCCTCATTCTCTCGGCCACGGAATCGGATTACAAGTTCATGAACCTCCAACGCTATCCCCTATTTCTCATCAAATGCTTTCCGAAGGAATGATCTTTTCTATCGAACCCGGAATCTATATTCCGGACTTCGGAGGTGTCCGTATCGAAGACCTATTTATAATAAAACATAGAAACCTCGAACAGCTTACAAATGCCCCGAAGGCATTCATAGAACTACCATAAACACTTGACAAGAGTCTCATCTTATAGTAAACTGCTGAAAATCTATAGAAAGCGTAAAGTGGAGTCACGATCCACAATGATGTACTGAATAATACATCACGCTGAGGGCCAAAATGCCCTACGGAAGTCAAACCGTAAAACTTGACAGACGATGTCGCAACTGCGGAGTCGCCATAAAGAGGTCCGATAAAGTAATTTATCGGACAATAAAGGATGGGACCGCGGGAGGTCCTTTTTTAGTGCGAAGTTCAAAACGAAAAGTTAACAGTTGAACTCCAATCTACAATGCCTCTCGTTCCTTTTACATCACGTTTCTTCGTGGTGTATCAGGAATGGGAGGTTTTTTATTGGAAAATATGAAAACAGAATTGTTTAACCAACGTTTTAGAACTACATTACAAAGGGATGGTTTCTCTGTGGTAGATATTGAAAGAGAGGCTACCGAAGCTCCTCCGAAAAGAGGAATTCCTGTCGTGAGAAGATGGACAGGATATTCCGACCAAACCATTCGTGATGGAATGCAACAATCAGATAGAGATACATTACTTCCACAACTCAAAGATGCTATAGTCGAGACATTACGACCCTGGATACAAGCGCAAACTACAGATAATCTTCCTGATGTTCGCATAATCGAATTTGCAAGGGCTACTGGTTTATCCGTTCAAAAAATCCGTGATCTTCTGGATAAATATCCGGTAGAGGTCAGCATAAACGGGTTCACAGTAAAAGCCGCTGTTATAACACCAAAAGTAATTGAAGAAAAAGATGGTGAGAAACTTCCTTTTAGTATTAGTGAAGGCCGGTCATTCGGTGTCGTTAAGAGCAAAAGAGTACTTAAAGATGCCAGATATGAATCTCGTAGTCCAGGAGGAGGTCCAGTAGTAAAAGCAAGAACCACGAGCAAAGCTTTACGAAGCGCAATCATAGACCAAGCACGAAAGAGAGCTATTGTCAGTTTTAAAACGACCCAGGATAATTCAGAGATCACTGATAGTGAAATTGTTCCTGCTGAACAAATAAATACACAAAAAAGATCCCAAGAGTTAGATGTTTCTCCAGATTACTTCTTATCAAGAGTTGCAAAAGCAAATCAAGCATATGATGCATTTGTCGAACTCGGGCCGTTTTATGGCAAAGGCAAAGAGCCCACATTCCGTGTTTCTGCTGAACCTATTCAATTTCCAGAAGAAATGAAACCCCCACTTGAAGAATTGGGTAATGATATTGCAGTTTTAGCTGAGTCACTTCCCTTTTTACCGGAAGAAGCAAAAAGAATGCTTGGATCTGTAGATTTTCGTCTTCCCTTCTCCTATCGTCTCGATACTATTTTCGACAGAAATGGCTCACTAAGAGTTAACGAAGTGCAAATAGCTGACGGTGCGGATGCGCTTATGACAGCTGAACAGATGGCTTATGGACTGCAAAAACTAGATAACGCCACTCCTGCATATCTTGCAAGAGCATATAGACAGGCAGTAAATTCCGGTGAAGAAAAACCAATAACTATCGCTATAGTACGCGAGACTTTAGAAAGTCCGTATACAGCAAATATTTTAAGAATGAATGAAATGATAAACGCGATATCAAAAGGCACTGTACGAAGGGAAATAATACCAATTACCTCATTTCAAAATACAGATTGGTCTACATATGATGGATTCTTAAATGAAGCATATACGAATCCAGTTGAACTAGAAAGTCTTGGAATACCAATTGAAAAAATGATATCAGCAGGAGATTTTAGCGCAGTTGGCAATAAAGGCCTCTACCCACTTCTCTATGATCCTAAACTAGAAGACTTTTGGATTAAAACACTTGGTGAAGAACGTTTAAGAAGAATCCAACAATCATTTATACCCTCTGCATTTATACAGCAAGAAGACGAAATCGCTCTTGCTAAAAAGAATGGAGCTGTCGTTAAAGGATCATGGATGGAAGATAACGTAGGACTACTGGATAAAGCGAGAAGTGTATACGGACCTTGGAATAGTGACGAACAGTGGCAAAAAGCATACAAACAATTTAGAGACGGCATGCAATTTATACGACAAGACTTCGTCGAACCTGCACGTCTTAGTGCATTTTTGCGTGCGAAAAGTGGAAAAGATGTAGAAAGAGTCGATTGGTACAACCGGGTATGCCTAAAATATGTCCGAGACGCAGAAATGAAAAACATGGTTATGACAGCAGTGGAAGTGACACTTGGCCCTAATCCTAAACCTGCAGGAAGAAACTGCTGTTTTACGGCTGGAACATTCCAGGATTAAACTAGTCTACACAGGAACAGAATGATATGATAAACTCAACACGTATGTTAGTTCAAAACTTAAAAGGCTTTAGAGATTTCTTACCCCAAGAGGCAATTAAACGCAATTACCTCCGGGATAAGATTCGTGAGGTTTTCGAATTGTGGGGATACGATCCATTAGAAACACCAACTCTCGAGTATTTAGAGGTTTTCCAAGGCGTCATCGGCGAAGATGAGAAACTCTTCTTTCAATTTGAAGATAGAGGTGGAAGAAAAGTCGCATTACGATATGATCAAACTGTCCCCGCGTGTAGAGTGGTCGGCCAATATCAGAATGATCTTCCTGTGCCATTTAAAAGATATCAAATACAATCAGCATTTCGCGCAGAAAATCCACAAAAAGGAAGATATCGTGAATTTCTACAATGCGATGCAGATATTTGGGGTGTTGCCTCCCCTATCGCAGACGCTGAAGCTGTAGCATTATCACTCGATATTTATAAACGTCTTGGTTTTAAACAAGCTATCGTTAAGATTAACGACCGAAAATTATTAAAAGATTTTCCCTATGAAGCAATCGTCGCAATAGATAAATTAAAAAAAATTGGAAACGAAGGCGTGATTGAAGATATGACGAAGAGAGGTATCCCTCTAGATAAAGCAAAAGAATATCTCTCTATTATCCCTAACTTACAACCTAATGAAACTATTACAATAATTTTAGAAGTATTAGAAAAGTCTGGTTTTGATAAAAGCTGGTACGAATTCGACCCTACAATAGCACGATCTTTCGCATATTCTGACGGTCCTATTTGGGAGATTGTGATTCCCGAGTACGAGGCAGGCTCTGTATTAGGTGGAGAAAGATACGATACATTAACAGCCAAAATTTCTGGCCGAGATATCACAGGTACTGGTTTCGCGGTAGGTTTTGATCGTACATTTGAAGCCGCAGAGCAGTTTGGACTTCTTCCGCAAGTAAAGACCTACACAAAAGTTCTCGTAACAATTTTTTCTCCTGAACTAAAAGAGAAATCAATGTCTCTTAGTTCTCACCTACGTTCGAACAATATTAATACTGAGCTATATTTAGATGAAAATGCAAAAATGGAGAAACAACTTAAGTATGCTGATAAAAAAGGAATTCCGTATGTCATCATTATCGGACCAGAAGAAGCTGCTAGAAATGAAGTCAAGATTAAAGATATGAATACAAGAGAACAAAAACAAGTCTCTCTTGACCAGTTACTATCGCAACTTTCCTCTAGTCAACTTTAACGAGTTCAATTATACTGAAAGATGATGGTTACATTCTTAACCTCATTCAAATCTAAGCTTCCGGGAAAAGAAGTTCTTTTAGCTATACAAATGGAATAATATAACGTATGAACGTATCCAAGTACAAAAAGGCAATCTTAGCAATTATTATCGCGAATTTTATTTGGGGTGCTACTCCACCTATACTTAAATGGTCATTAGAAAGCATAAGTCCTCTTACTCTCGGATTCTTTCGTTTTGCATTAGCTACTTTTTTTATTCTTCCTTTCGTTTATAAACAAGCTGCAATCGAAAAAAAAGACTGGCTTATTATTTTTCTTATATCGTTTATAAGCGTACCGCTTCATATCGGGTTTTTCCTCATAGGCCTTCAATTCGCGCCTAGTATAAATGTACCGATAATCGCATCTGCCGGACCCGTATTCATCATGATAATCTCATGGTTACTGTTCCATGAAAAATTGAGTATAGCTAAAATAGCGGGTATCTTTGTCAGTTTGCTCGGCGTACTCATTATTATCCTCCGTCCTATCTTAGAACACGGATTTACAGGTAGTATTATAGGAAATATTCTTTTTCTTTTATCTACAATAACCGCAGTAATACATCTTTTTGTACTAAAAAGATTAGTAATCACATATAAAGCATCTGTATTAACGTTTTGGTCATTCCTCATAGGGGCTTTTTGCTTCATCCCGTTTGTCTTTGTGGAATCACAACTACCTTCCTATTCGTTCGTACTTAACCCTCAATCCATCGTAGGCATACTTTTCGGGGCAATATTTGCATCAGCTATAGCATGGTTCTTATTCGCTTTTGCAGTAAAAACGCTCGTTCCCACAGAAATTGGAATCTTTTCTTACTTAGACCCAGTCGTAACAACCATAGTAGCCATACCACTCCTCTATGAGGAAATAACAGTCTCATATCTTATAGGAGGTTTCTTTGTTTTTCTCGGAATCTTTATTGCAGAAAGAAGAATCCCCTACCACCCCTTACAGAAACTGGCTTCAGGACTAAAATCCATACTTTAACTCATACAATGTAACGTACATTAAAACCGCATAAGAGGAGTACAAGCTAGACTTGTTTCCATCGTGATAATTTAGTATAATTCTCTTATTATGAAAGCAAGTATTCACCCTCAGTATTACGAAGCTCAAGTTGTATGCGTTTGCGGCAACAGGTTTACTGTGGGATCTACACAACAAAAAATTCAAGTTGAACTTTGTTTTAAATGTCATCCTTTTTATACCGGAGAACAAAAATTCGTAGATACCCGATCCTCAATTAAACGTTTTGAGGATGCCCGCCAGAAAGCCGCTGTTTATCAAGCGACACAAAAGAAAAAAGTTGAGGAAAAGAAAAAGAAAGACGAAGCCCCCAAGTCACTTCGCGATATGTTATTAGGCGCTAAATAGCCACACGAAATAAACATTAGATAATGGACAAGAGAAGATAGGTTTCGATAGGAGTTGATTGAAGGAGATCTGACTTCTATTTTCTCTACTCAAATCTCGATTTTCCATATTCCATCTTTTACCATCTCATTATATGAACGATTATCGATATATCCAAATACAAGAACTAGAACAAAAAATAGCTGAAACGAAGCTCTTGCTCGAAGATCCTGCTATGGTGGATCTGGCGCAGGCTGAGATTGCTGATCTAGAAACGCAAAAAAAAATCCTAGAAGAATCACTACAAGCATCGTCTCAGAGTAAAGAAAACGACTTAGATACACGAAATATAATTCTAGAGTTACAAGGAGCAGCCGGCGGTGATGAAGCAAAGCTTTGGGGAGAAGAGCTACTGCGTATGTATAGTCGTTTTTCGCAAGCGAAAGGATATAGCGTCGATATGGTAGATGAGAATGTTATAAAGATTTCCGGCAGAGGCGCTTTCGGAAAGTTAAAATATGAAGCAGGAGTACACAGAGTACAACGAATACCCAGCACAGAAAAACGTGGAAGAATTCATACTTCCACAGCTACCGTATCTATCCTTCCCGAATTAGAAGATATTGACTTACACATAAATCCAGAAGATATTGAGTTCTCCGCATTTCGTGCTGGCGGCCACGGTGGACAAAACGTCAATAAAGTTTCTAGCGCAGTACGAATAACCCATAGACCTTCAGGGATCGTAGTTACATCTCAATCTGAAAGATCGCAAGTACAGAACCGTGAAATCGCTATGAAACTTCTCCGTGCGAAACTTTGGGAAATAGAAGTCGAAAAACAACATTCAGAAATCAGCTCACTTAAAGCAACCCAAGTCGGCCGGGGTATGCGTGCAGAAAAAATCCGTACATATAATTTTCCACAAGACCGATTAACAGATCATAGAATTAATCAGTCATGGCACAATTTACCAAATATCCTTGACGGTGATGGTTTAACCGAAGTTATTGAAGAAACACAAAAAGTATTAGAACAACCCACTCCGTAAATCTTTACGCTGCTTCTCGTAGTAATTCTCTCGCATCATCTCTCTCAAAAACAATATTATGTCTTCTAGCGGCAAAATCCCACGTTTTTAGACTTCTTGCTTGCTTTGCACAATCATTACATCCACAAGTTTCAGCTTGTAAATGCTTCATGGTTATCATATTTGTAATAACCTCATTAGCTTCTAAAACAACATTTTGTCTATCACTTTGCGAAGAAAGGCTTCCGTCTTGAAATACATCATTCTCTAACTTTTGATCTATACCTTCCTTAAATTTCTGATAATCAACATTCTTTGCAAGTTCGTTCTGCATGTGCCGTACTATAATTCACCACGAGTAAATTTGTCAATAAATTACGAAATATATACTAAATCCCGGGCTTTGTGCCAATCCAGATTGTCTAAATGATTATCTTTCAACATTCTAGCAAGATATCGTCCACCGGCTAAATGAGGTAATACGACATAATCTGCGCCTGCCTTATATAAAGCTTTTGCATCTTCATTCTCTAAAGCCATAACGATCACTTTAGCTCTTTTATTTGTATGTTGTATCGCTTCAAGTAATAATAAATTATCTTCTACATCTGGCGCTGTAGAAATTACTAGTTTCGCTTTGTCTAAATGTACATGCCCTTGAATTTCAGGATCTGCGATATCACCAAAAACTATGTTTTTATAATTATGTTCTAGCTTTTTTATGATATCTGGATCAAAATCAACTACAACGATCTTGTCGATTTCTTCTTCTAATTCATGGAGCAATCTCTGTCCCATCTGATGACCTCCTACAATAACAATATGGTTTTTAAGATTATGGAGGGGATTTTTATTCATTTTTTTCTCATTAGAGTTATCAACATGTAAAAAACCTAATCGTAATTCTAATAAATTATAGAGTTTATCTGCCCGCTGGATAACATACGAAGATGTGAGAAAACTCGCGATGCCGACAAATAAAATCGTCGTAACTAAAGAATTTTCTACATACCCTAATTTCTGACCAATAAAAAGTATAAGAAAACTAAATTCAGATATTTGTCCCATACTGTTCCCTACTAAAAAAGACGTCCTTTTTCGATAATTCATAACCTTAACTAATAGCATAATAAGGAGTGGTTTAATAACCGACACAAAAAATAGCAAAACTATACCCGGGAAAATAATGGCGCTAAAGTTATCGAACGTAACACTAAGTCCGATCATAACGAAAAATATCGTTATAAAAAAATCCCGAAGCGCTTTCATCCTTGCAACTATTTGAAAATTCTCAGCACTGTTTGCTAATGCTAATCCAGCAAGAAACCCTCCAATTTCTGAAGAAAAACCCACAACAGGTGATGCAATAATTCCTGTAAGGAGAAAAACCCAGGCTAAACTAAAAAGGAAAAGTATTTCTTCCGAACGGGCAATATAATGAATTAATTTAGGTATGATGTGGATACTCGCGAATAATATTAAACTAAATAGAAGAACCGCCTTAATAATAATAAGAGTCACTGTCATCGGTATTGATGCTTCACCACCAGGAGTAATGCCTGTAAGGAAAATCATTATAAAAACTGCAAAGAAATCCTGCATAAGAAGAATACCTATACTTAATTTTCCATAGAGACTGTTAAGATCTTTTCTATCTGATAAATTTTTTACTATCAAAATGGTACTTGAGAATGAAAGAGCAATTCCGACATATACGCTGACAATCATGCTATAACCAAGCATGAGACTTACATAAAACCCGAGGAAAAAAGTAAACCACATTTGTAAAGTACCGACCACCAAAGCTGGAAATCCAATAGTTTTTAGTTCCCTAAGCTTTAATTCCAAACCAAGCATAAAAAGAAGAAAAGTCACTCCAAGTTTTCCCAAGGTTTCTAGTGTAAGATGATGTTCTAAATGGAATAAACCAAATGGTCCAAGCAATATACCTGTTAAAATATAAGCAGTTATAGCAGGCTGTTTTAATAAACGGAAGAAAATAGAAAGCAGGGCTGCTAGGCAAATAATAATAGTAATCTCGAGAAAAATTCCTTCCATAAGTTTAGTATAAAGTATTAAGGAGCAAGTAGTAAGTATATAAAAGCATAAACCATAAAGTACTTATTACATAATACTAAATAATGAACAAAAGAACAGCTTGCACCTAAACCACATGCTTGGTAGAATCAAACTCCATGCTGCCCAATAAACTTGCCTTCGTTGATATCGAAACAACCGGAACTTCTGCCTCATATGGCCGGATTATTGAAATTGGTATCGTCCGTGTGGAAAATAATGAAGTAGTAAAAACATTTCAAACACTTATTAACCCTGAAACATTTCTACCACCCGAGATAGCATTGCTGACAGGTATTACACAAAAAGATTTAGAAGGAAAACCCGCATTTAATACATTCGCTAAAGAAATCTACGAGATTCTGCAGGACTGCCTTTTTGTAGCTCATAATGCACGATTTGATTATAGTTTTCTCAAATATTCCTTTATACGTGAAGAAATGTCATTCACAGCGAAGCAACTCTGTACAGTAAAGCTTTCGCGTTCTCTCTATCCTACTGAACGACACCATAACTTAGATGCTGTTATACGAAGATGTGGTTTGAATTGCGAGCAGCGTCATAGAGCATTTGATGATGCTAAAGCCATATGGAATTTTTATAAGCATGCTAAAGAAAATTTTCCAGAAGCTTTCTTTTTAGAAGCTATTAATAAAACATTAAAAAGACCGTCATTACCGAATAAACTAACCCATGAGATTATCGATTCCCTCCCGGAGTTGCCAGGAGTGTATATATTTTATGGTAGCCAGTCATCTGTTTCCAACTCTCAGTTGTCTGATTCAGGTTTATCAGTTTTCGGTAACTCGGATAAACAAATAAAGAAATTGAAAACTGATAATAAAATAGTAAATCCACAACGTACAACAGAAGGCTTACAACCCATCCCCCTTTATATTGGTAAAAGCAATAATATTCGCGAAAGAGTACTTTCACATTTTGCTGGAGATATTCGTTCATCAAAAGAAATGTCTATAAACCAGCAAATTGAGCGTATAGAAACAATAGTAACTGCGGGAGAACTCGGTGCTTTATTTTTAGAAGCAACATTAATTAAGAAAATGCTTCCCTTATATAACAGGATGCTCCGTCTAAAACATGAACTAATAGCTTTAAAGAGAGATAGAGATAAAGATGGATACGATTACATTATTATTGGACAAGTTCAAAGCATGACATCAAATCAGCTAGATAGTTACCTAGGATTATTTAAATCGAGAAAACATGCGAAAAATTTTTTGTCAAATCTCGCGAAAGAGTTTCAACTATGTGAGAAAATGCTTGGGCTTGAAAAGACTTCAGGAGCTTGTTTCGCTTATCGTTTAGGCAGATGCAAAGGAGCTTGTGTAAAGAAAGAACTACCTCTTATGTATAATTTTAGAAATACGACGGCCTTCAGTAAAACAAAAATTAGGCCCTGGCCTTTTCCAGGTCCAGTTATCATAGAAGAAGATAATCAAATCACCAAACAAACAGAAGTATTTCTCATTAATAAGTGGTGTTATCTAGGAAGCATACAAATGAATGGTGAATATATACAAGAAGAATCTTTCATGGATGATGCTGTATTTGACTTGGATATGTACAAGATTCTGAACCGTTATATGAGGGATAAAAAGAATAACAAAAAAATCCGTTCTATTTCCTATGAAGAACTCTATAAATTATCGGGTAATAATACGTCTGCTACCTTCTTAAACTAAGTTGAAAATAAAGTAATTTAAAAGCTAAGATATAAAACAGAAAGTATAAGGAATGAAACTGCACCTACGATAAGAAGAAATTCATTACTATTTCCTTCGATTAAATTATAACTTTTCTTAACTCTTACGGATGATTTTTTTGATTTAGCTAGTTTCTTTTTTGCCATATACACTCACCTCCTTAAAATAACTCTTCTTCTATCATACAAGAAAAGCTAATCTGTTTGTCAATAGGGTTTTAAATATAGGCACGAAGAATTATATACTCTATGAGGTTTAATAATTTATGTAATATTCGATCTTCGCGTTTTTACGAAGATTCTCTAAGAATGCCTCTGCTCTTTCGTTTAATTGCTGCTGTTCTAAACGCTCTTTTGTATTCTTACGTAATGTCGCATCATCTTGATCTTGTGGGAGTGACTCTCTGTTTCTCTCAATATAATCATCAATCTCTTTCGATGTTACTTCCTTTTTTCCTACAATTTTTTCAATTATCTTTTGCAATTCAATCTGTTCTATTAATTGTTCTTTCGTCATTCCGTTCATTTGGAGAACTTGTTCAAGTTTTTGTCCTTGCTGAGAGAAAGTAGATTCAAGTCTCTTTATCTCATTATCAATATCTTTCTGAGATATGGTGACGTTTTTCTTTTTAGCTTCCTGCTTAATAAGAGATTTGGTAATAAGAGTATCCAGAGTCTGTTTGCCGCCCTGTCGTTCAAGATCCCTGATAACACTCAATCTACTAATGGGTTGACCATTAACCATTGCCGCGATTAAATATTTCCGGACCAAAAATATGGCAAGTACTAGGAGAAGAACTCCTAAAAATGTTAGAACATACGATTTCTTTACACGTACTTTCGATAATGATACATCCTTTTTCGTAGTTTTCGTGTCAGTATTTTTAGTTGCAGTTACAGAAGATTTTTCTGTCGTTTTCTTCGCTCGGACTGGAGTTTTTTCCTTAGTTGCTCTAACAGGTGCAGGTTTATTAGATTTCGTAACTTTTTTTGTTGCTTTCTTTTCTGCCATAGTTTTGTGTATTTTGTATACTTATTTTATAGTATTATATAGAAGAAAAAAAAGGTACGCAAGAGGCAGATTCATTACTCTTCCGGTGCTGCTTCTAATCTCGCTTTTACTTCAAAAGTATCTCCTTCCCCTACATTTTCACCTTCACGCCAAACTGTCAATGTTAATGTGTCTCCAACTTTTTTATTACTAATAACTTCCGCGAGTTCCCTTTTCTCCGCTTGTAATTTTTGCCCATCTACTTCGGTAATGATATCCCCAATTTCCAAACCAGCTTTTTCTGCGGCAGATCCTTCTATAACTCCACGAATATACGCGCCTTCAGGGAGATCATTTTGTAGAGCGGCTTCTCTACTAATCATTTGATATGAAATGCCTAGATATGGCCTATTAAATTGTCCAGTTTCATTAAAGTTTTTTAAAGATTCTTTAATAACATTGATAGGAAGTGCAAATCCTATGTTCTGTCCACTTTGAGAAACAGCTGTATTAACCCCAATCACTTGCCCCCCTGAATTTAACAATGGTCCTCCACTATTCCCTGGATTAATAGCAGCATCGGTTTGAATAACGTCATCTAAACGTTCAGCAAAACCCTCGAAATATGATCCGGCTACTATACCTCTACCAAGTCCTGAAATGACTCCAGTAGTTACAGTATTGTTAAATTCTCCTAGCGCCGTACCTATCGCTATCACATGCTGTCCCACTTGAAGTTTTGATGAATCACCAAGCTCTACTACTTGCAGTTTTTCGTCATTCTCTCCCGGATCAATTTTTATAATCGCGATATCATTTAACGGATCTCTGTACACCCGCTCCACTTTATACCGTTTTTCATTTGTGGTTACTACTAAATAGCTAATACCTCGCTCACTAACGACATGTTTATTTGTTACTATTAATCCATCATCGGATACTATAAAACCTGTACCGATATTCTGGGGTTCTGTGGATTGGCGTGGTTTTTCGAAAAAGGAGAAAGGATCATCTTCGAAAAGAGACCTTTGTCTTGTTTGTGCTGCAATAGTTACAACAGATGGTCCTACCCGTTTCACGACATCTATGACAACGGACTCTTCAGAAACAATCCTTACTTTTTCCTGCTGCTGAGTAGTCTGAAGCGGCTTCATTTGTTGTGCCAAGTCCTGAATGCCTGGGAATCTATCAACGTATGGACTGAGTAAAGCAATAATCCCGATGAGAAGAATAACTAACCCTATAAACTTTCGCATAAAAAATATTCTAATACTGTTTTTCAATGATTGCAAGCCAGAAAACATTCAGGCTTTCGAGTTACTGGGATGCTGTGTGTAGTTGTGGAAAGCCGACCTGTTTTATATGCTCTCCAGGTTTTACAACTGTAACCTGTTGATCTAATCGTATAACTCCATAATGAGGTGATGGCTCACGACGAGCTGTTCCACTAGCTTTATTTTCCCAAAGCACTGATCTTTCTTGACCTTTACCCGGTCCGAATAATGCCCCCCCGGAAGAAAGTAGTCTCCATACTTTTTCTCCATTTCTTTTTACTTCTCTTCTGGATGGATTTGTACTTCCTGTTCTGCCTTTTTCATGAGATCTAATAGCAACAGGGACAACTGCTACAGAACCACCAAGATTTTCTACAAATTTTTGGATATCTTCTGAAGCCTTAAGATCAGACGCGTCCTTTAATGATTTCAATTGCTCACTTGTCATTCCAGCAAGTGCATCTAGTGCAATGGGTGTGTCTGAGTACCGCGTTACTGCTGTGAAACCATTTTCCGCTACTATAAACTCAGGCATTTCTGCTAATACTTCATCTAAGGCTTTCGTAACTGGAAGCTCAGGTCCTCTATCTCTTACTATATCCTGTAATGAAAACCGCAAGGAATTTTCTAGATTTCTTCTTTCCTGGCTATCTTCAGGTCCTAATTCAGGTATGCTCCTTATGCTTTCTCTTAAACCTTGCATACTTCTTCGCTTATATATACTTGCAATTAAACCCCTGACAGCTGTAGCTACTAACGGTGTTCTCATCAATAATTGTTGTATACGGTTATCTCTCATGTTTTTTATTACTTCGTCAATCTCAGGATCTTCAAGGAGAGCTAGTTGTTCAGTTACTCTCGGAACAAAACGACGGTCGTCTCGTTCACTCGCTGTTACTTCGTCTGTTTTACTTTTGGTCAATACAATATATTTACTAAACTCTTTCATTGACTTTAATTTCAAAACCGCACCAATTGCCGCGACATTTTCATTTCCCACATTTATTAATCCCCCACCAAGATATAATAAAGGCTTTTCTGGATCCGGGATATTTTCATCCAGAATTCTTTCTATATATCTTGTATCCTTAAGAACTTGATCAAGAGCAACTACATCACCATTTATACCTTCGAGGATAATCATTTCCCTTTCTTTTTCGCTACGGGGGATGATAACAACATTTCCTGCATGAATAGTATTTTCTCGTCCAGCAGCCTCAAGAGTTTCATGAAGTGTCCCACATACTTTTCCTAAATCATCAGCCTTTTCCTGACGAAGCATATCTTTTACATGCCGTGCTAACATAGTAAGCTCGTCTGCTGTCCACTCTTCCGCACCCTTAAACACCTCCGCTCTCACCTGATCCGGATCTTTTTTCTCCACTACATCAGTTTTTTCTAGTGATGTGCTTCGTTTTTCTTCAAGTCTTTCACGCAATTCCTCTAGTTGACTTGGAAGTATGTCAACTCTAAAAACCCATTCACGGTAAGGTCCTTCTGCTGTTTCATTTGCTGTTATTCTCGCTTGTATACCAAGTGATCTAAGGATATGTCCTTCAATTTCTCTTCTAATTTTACTTCCATCTTCTCCAGGTTTTAATGTATGTTCGAAAGCAACTCTAACTCTATTTGTATCTGTATGTAATAATGCTTCCGCTAGAGAAATCCCGAAGTCATCTCTACCAATATCAGGTACAACATAAGGCCTATCGTTTATTGCTCTTTCTGAGGATCTAGAAAAAATTGCAATTTCTGCTTCAGTTGGTAATTGTATTACTGGCGTCTGCTGATCGTTAATATCTCCCTCCTGATCTCTAGAAGGGTCAACTTGATCCAGAGTTTCTTCTCCATCATCTGGTTGATTTTCTAGCTGATCCGGAGCAACTACAGGTTCAGTTATTGGTTGGGGGTCTGGTCTCGTTGGAGGGACAAGAACATCATTTCTAGGATATTTAACTTCTGCTATTTTTCTTAATCGTATTCTTTCGTTTCCGCTTTTTACATCCCCTTTTTGAGGACCTCTTTGCTCGGTTACCTTTTTAGCGTATTCATCGGGATTACTATATGCTAAATAGACTAACTCACTTAAATCCTTCCCAGTTTCCACATCAAATATTTGCCCAAATTCTTCTAAAGCTTTAAGAGTTCTAAATCCTCCTATAATTTTTAAACTTTCCGGTGAAGGTGGGTATTTTGTTTTTATAAATTCAATAAACCCATATATGTCTCTTCCTTCCGAAAAGTGATCTTCTCTAAACTTTCTAACATCAAAATCAGCCAAGTCAATGCCTAAACTTTTTAAGAATTTGTACTCAGCGTAATCGCCTCCTTTTTCAAAGCTAGGACCTCTTCTCCCTGGCTCAGGAGACTTTTGCTTAAAGCTTTCAAATTTCTGTCTTGCATGATTATGCCACTCTGTATCGAAAATTTGGAGTTGCTCCTCATATGTATATGTTCTCTTATCTTCCTCTGCTCTTCTTTTCCAATATGTTCTATTAGCACGTCGAGACAACTCGTTCAAAACCTCAGCTTTCTCTTCTGTAAACTCTAAATCTTTTCCTGTTATTTCTTCTAAACTCTTACTAGGATCTAAAGAGTCTTTAGATTGTACTATTACGCGAACCGTGTACGCTTCACTTCGGGCATGATACCGCTCAGGCACTCTTACCCGCTCTCGCTGTTCTGTTCGTTCTGTCATATGTCTAGTATATGCACTATAGTAAAAAGTGTAAAGCAGTCCTTTACAAGAAGCTAACAGGAAGCTAACAATTTCTGTTGTCTAGTTTAGTGGTTATTTGGTAATCCCAACGAGACAACCATCACTTTACCAACTCTTCTATCGCCCGTTCGAGCTGAGTATCATGAGAAGCATCTTTTTTATCGAGTTCCACAACGAAATCAGGAGTTAAACCTTTCTCATGCACCCAAGTACCCTTAGGAGTAAGCCATTTAGCTATAGTCACGTGCAGTCCAGCACCTCCACCGAGTTCTTCTGCAGCTTGGACAGTACCTTTTCCGAATGATTGCTCACCTACGAGCTTTGCTCTGCCATGGTCAAAAAGTGCGCCTGCAACGATTTCTGAAGCTGAAGCTGATCCTTTATTAATAAGAACTATTACAGGAACATCTGTTAAAAGTCCCTGGCGTGTAACGTCCATTTTTAATCTATTCCCTTCTCTATCTTCTTGCATAACAATTGTTCCATTCTTAACAAACTCCGAAGCGATAAATACCGCATCATTTAAATATCCCCCGGGGTTATTACGTAAATCAAGAACTATGCCTTTTATGGAAGAATCTTTTTCGATTGTGAGATTTACATCATTCGTAACCTTTATCCATTCATTATTCGTACTATCTCCAAACTGTGATAGTCGAATATAAGCGATTTTAGTATCTGCCTGCTGCTTTAACAGTGAGGTTTCTTTAATATTTTCAACGTCCTTTACAGGTTTTATCCATGATGTAATGCTTTTAATTGTGATAGTATCACGCGTAATAGTAACGGGTTTTGCTTCTCTCTCTCCTTCATGGAGTACGAGTAATGTGACATTAGTACCTTTAGGACCACGGATTTTATCGACCGCCTGCGCGATAGTCCAACCATATGTTACTTGATCATCTACCTTAAGGATAGCATCGCCGCCTTTAATACCTGCTTTTTTCGCCGGACTTCCATCTATAGGTGAAACGACGATTATCTGCTTTTCCCGCATACCTAACTCAGCTCCTATACCCTCGAACTTTCCAGCCATCACTTCTTTAAAATCATCGTTTTGTGCAGGTGGAAGATAAACCGTGTATGGATCATCCAGGCTTTCCACCATTCCCATGATTGCACCATTAAGAACTTTCTGCGGATCAAGAGCTTGTTTATCATAATATTGGGATTCTATTCGTTGCAGAACTGTCCACATCGGAGAAAAATCTATATGAGAAACAGAAGCTGGCGGCTGCTTACTTGATACTTGGATATGAGGCTGGAAATTTTTCCAATCAACGGCAATTTTCGTTACGCCTATATAATAACCTATTACTCCAGAAAGGATTACTGCTATGAGTACACGGATATTTTGTGGTTTAATAAAGACTTTCTTATTCTGTTCGTTTTCCATGTTATGTATGTAATAAAATAATTGTTTTCGTTTCGCCTTGCAAATAAACTTTTTTATCTCTCCACTTACTAAGTTTCGGGATATCTTCTGAGTTAACTTCTACGATAGGCATCTGAATCTTTTTTCCGTTAAAAAAATCTACATCGCTATCAAGAATTTTATCGCCTATAACTCCCGCAACCCCTATACTTACACTTTTCGCTAATACATCTCTAGGAAAATAATGCCCTACAACTATTTTTCCTATAGCATCTGATTGTAAAAAGTAGGGATCTACTGTGTCAGTATCATCAACAATTTTTAAAATTGCAGTTGCTTCTTTACCGACACCTTTTACAACTGGTATACCACCTTTATCTGTTTGGATGACAATTTTTTCATTATTACATACTAAAATAGTACCTTCAAGAGGAGAAACTATATCACCCGTTTCTTTATTTTTTATATTTTCAACTTCCAGAATGATCTCGCCTGTTGTATGATCTACCGCTTTAATAATTCCTGAAGCTTTAGTAACTACCTGCGAAGCAGTACCACCAAACATACCTTTCTTTCTTGCCAAAATATCGCCTGCAGAAACACTATCACCAGGTTTTTTAGAGAGATATTTTTCTATATCTTTACTCTGAATGCCTAACTCAGAAGCGATGGGTATAGGAATTTCAGGATGAGGACGTCTTTGAGCTAGAATTTGACCTATTTTAACACTATCACCTTCATGAACGAGGAGAATATATTCAGATGATATGAGAATGGGCAGAATAGACATACTACTAATGTACCATTTTCCAGTTTCCATTTACCATTGAAGTAAACAGAACTAATATTTAAGACAATAAATGGAAAATGGCAAATCGAAAAATGGAAAATTCCATGATTAGTCTCTTACAATGAAGGGTAACAATGCTAGGTGGCGGGCATATTTTACAGAATCTGATACTTTTCGCTGGTGAATAGCACAAAGCCCGTTTCGGCTTCGGGACATGATTTTCCCACGATCACTAACAAATTTCATAAGTTGTCCTGTCTCGCTGTAATGTGGTTCTTTCTTTTCTGTACAGAAATAACACTCCAGATTAACTGGTTGTTGTTTCTTCATTCGTGATTTCATTCTTACTTTTGCCATAAATTATTTACTGTTTTGTTAAAAAGGTATATCATCTGGTGGTACGTCTACCACATTCTCTGGTTCAGCTGGTGCTTCCTGTTTGTTTTCCTGAACCTGTTCAGACGAATTACTTCCTTTTTTTTCTGTTTTTACTGCTGGACTTGCTTTAGGAGCTGACGAAGACTCCGCTTGCTGTCCAGATCTCATACTATCAAGAAGAATCATGTCATCAATAACGATTTCTGTCCTGGATCGTTGTTGTCCATCCTGGCCTTGCCAGCTACGAGTTGCTAAACGTCCCTCTACATATATTTTTCTTCCCTTTACGAGAAACTGACTACATAATTCAGCAAGCTTATTCCATGCTACTATGTTATGAAACTCAGTTTCTTCATGTTTCTCTCCCGTATCTGTTGTCCAAGACCGATTCGTCGCTAAACCAAATGTGCAAACAGCAGCACCGCTTGGTGTATAGCGTAATTCTGGATCTCTCGTTAAATTACCGATCAACTGAACTTTATTTAAACTTCTTGCCATATTAGAATTGAGAGTTGAGAAAGAAGAGATGAGAGTTATTAAGAAATATGTTTTATTTCTCAATTCTCAACTTTCAATTCTCAATTTATTTACTTTGTCCTTAACAATAAATGTCGTAACACATTTTCCTGTTCTAATAATCGTTTTTCAAAACCTGCAGGGATCGTTTCTGCTTCTAAATTATATTTAATATAGTACCCTGCAACTTCACTCTTCATTTTATATGCAAGAGGTTTTTGCCCCCAAACATCTTCTTTAGAGATTTTAACATCTTTTAGCCAACCTTTAATCGTTTCAAGAAGTTTCTCGCGATCTTTTTCAGCTAAAGAAGGTCGAAGCACTAAAACAAATTCGTATAATCTCATCTTAGGGCTAATGATACCAAATTTGCGAGCCTATGCGCAAGTAGGAAATGCGGATAGTTACTTAGGCTGAGGACGTGTAGCATCTAATTCAGCGTGGGTTGCGGCCTTATTCATACTAAACTCCCGAGTAGAAAGTATCCGAGGACCTTGTTCTTGCCGAAATGCACATACAGCACAAGTTATTGCTTCAGGATGCTTACAGGATGCTGCACCTCTATCTCCACTTTCTATTTGAAGTAAACAAACTGTTCTATTGCCTGTAACTGGGGTACTCTTAGGAAAAACTTCACTTCTAGGCTTCCTAAAAGAATTATTTTGAATGTCATCTTCTGTTATATACGTTTGATATTCAAGCATGGCGTGTATTGTAATAGGTATGAACACTATTTGCAACAATCTATATCACATTTTCTTAAGTATATATCTGGAAGTCGTCGGCAATATCTGTCAAATAGCTTATAACGAAGCGCTAATAGTTCTGCAAAGAAACCTCAGTAAATAGAATTTGTTAGTTGTTTCTTATAATTTAAGCTCCTATCTTAAATTCCACCACATCCCCGTCTTTCATACTATATTCTTTCCCTTCAAGGCGGGCTTTTCCGGCTTCGCGGCTCCCTTTCCAACCATTATGCATAACAAAATCTTCAAATCCGACTACTTCAGCTTTTATGAATTTCTTAATAAAATCTGTATGGATTTCTCCAGCAGCAAGTTGTGCTGTCATACCACTTCGAATGGTCCATGCGCGAACTTCCTTTTCTCCTGCTGTTAAAAAAGAGATCAATCCCAGGGCTTCATATGCTTTTTGGATTAGTCTTTCAAGACCTGATGTTTCCAAGCCTAGATCTGCCAAATATAATCTCTGTTCCTCTTCTGACAGAGCTGCTAATTCCGCCTCAATTTTCGCACAAATAACTACAAACTGCTCTCGATTGATGTCCAGTATACTAGTATACTGGTCAATAATCTTTGGGATATTTTCATGTGTGTATTGATCTTCTGAAACATTCAATACGATAATTTCTGGTTTACCGCTTAATAAAAACAGATCTCTACCCGCTTCTTTTTCCTCGTCAGTCAGCGCTATATCTCTAGCAGCTTTTCCTGTATTTACTCCATCGATTAAATTTTTAATGGCAGATAATTTATGCGGTTCTGCTTTTATCGCTTTACCTTCTCGTTGTTTCTCGAGTGATTGCAAATCAGCAAGTGCTAATTCCATCTCGATCGTTTGGTAATCTGATTTAGGATCTACACTACCTTCCCGGATTATATTTGGATCTTCAAAGGCCCGTATTACATGGCATACGACTTTTACTTCCCGGATATGGGATAAAAATTTATTCCCCAACCCCGCTCCCTCACTCGCACCTTTTACTAAACCTGCAATGTCGACGAATTCTACAGTAGCAGGTTTTAAAGGTGGAAAATCTGTCATTTTCTCTTCTACTTTCGTTATCTCTGCCAATTTATTCAATCTTGCATCCGGCACAGGAACAATGCCAACGTTTGGTTCGATGGTAGCGAAAGGATAATTCGCAGCCAAAGCCTGCTGCTTCTTAAGAAGCGCATTAAATAACGTACTCTTACCAACGTTCGGAAGTCCTACTATTCCTACTGATA
>CAZEJU010000002.1:0-61992 GCA_964512695.1 uncultured Gammaproteobacteria bacterium
GGGGAGAACCAGCTATCTCCGGGTTCGTTTGGCATATTGCCCCTAACCTCAAGTCGTCTCAGATCATTGCTACGATCACGAGTACGGGCCTCCCCCCGATTTTCATCGGGGTTCACCCTGCTCAAGGTTAGCTCACCCGGTTTCGGGTCATATGTTAAGCGCGGAATATCCCAGTTAGGGATCGCTTTCACTGTGCCTCCCCAAGTTTTCCTTGGTTAAACAAAGCGCTAAAACATATACTCACCGGTTCATTCTTCAATAGGCACGAGATCATCCTGAACAGCACGTTGCTAAAAAAGCATTTGCGTATATTCGCTAACATTCGCGGTCATCCCATCGTTTGGATTAACATGAATTATAACGAATTACCACTAAACTTTATTAACAATGTGCCATTCAAGACTCTCTCTGCTTGTTAGCCAATAATTTCAGTTCTATTTCATCCCCCTTCCGGGGTGCTTTTCACCTTTCCCTCGCGGTACTAGTTCACTATCGGTAAATTTTGGTATTTAGTCTTGGATCATGGTCGACCCAGATTCCCACACAGTTTAAATCGTGCTGCATGGTACTTAGGAACAAACTATCGGAAACATTCATTTCGCGTACACGGCTTTCACGTTCTTTGGCGGATCATTCCGGATCCTTCTGCTATAAATGTTCGCATCGAATATTGTCTGCCCTGCAACCCTCCGATAAATCGGAGTTTAGACTCTTCCGCTTTCGCTCGCCGCTACTAACGGAATCACATATGTTTTCTTTTCCTAGGGCTACTGAGATGTTTCAGTTGGCCCCGTTCCCTGCCATACGCTATTATAGCGATAAATCGATATTGTTTACGTATGGCTGACCAGTA
The DNA here is from genome assembly GCA_964512695.1 of uncultured Gammaproteobacteria bacterium. Taxonomy (GTDB): domain Bacteria; phylum Patescibacteriota; class Microgenomatia; order Levybacterales; family UBA12049; genus CAYMDS01. The sequence continues at coordinate 854 of CAZEJU010000002.1, forward strand.
AAACTGGCCAGATTGCTCAATTCGGAAACCGCCGGATCAAAGGTTGTTAGCACCTCCCCGACGAGTATCGCCGCTGTCTGCGTCCTTCCTCGGCCAAAATTTCCTAGGCATCCACTATTGGCATTATGAGTAGATTTTTTCGTTGATCCCGATGAAAATATCATCGGGAATAATATGGACACTTTTTGTTATTTTGAGGATAACAAATTGTTCTCTTCACTTGTTAAAGAGCCAAATAAGAATTTAAAATTCAAAATGTAGAATTCTGAATTCTAGACTCTAAATTCTGAATTGTGCTTTTGAGAAAACCCCCTCATACTAGGGGGCTTGCTCAAAAACGCAAGCTTTTCAATCTTTATATTTCAAAAATAAAACTTTTGAAGTTTCCTTCAATTCTATATAAAGATACGGAGGTGTCGCGTCAAAGACGATCACCTTCGTCAAATTCTGCTTCTAGTGAAGCCGAGTTTGACTCGGTGGACTCGAAGGGATTCGAACTCTCGATCTGTCCGATGTACATCTGACTCCTCTACCGTCCACTCTGTGGACCTAAGCGGATTTGAACCGCTGACCTCTTCATTGCAAATGAAGCGCACTACCAACTGTGCTATAGGCCCGATTCGTCCGAATATCCAAAGTCCACTTAAAAGAAAATAAATGTGCGAAAGTGAAGTAAACCCGAAGAAATTGTTAGATAGATGTTATGACCGTAGGTCAGTTAAAAATTTGGTCAAGGTTTTTCTCATACAAACGTTTTGCATTCGGTTTACGTATGAAGATATTATCACAGGCTTCTTTCACCTGTCAACCCCCAAAGGACTTGAAAAATCAAATGATGAAACAGTAGCCAAAGCCTGCCTACCGGTAGGTATTAGAAATACGTTAATTTAATCTCCTTCTTGGGATGAAAGTTCACGCAGGAAAAGATTCATGTCAAAGAGATCTACTTTCCCATCATCAGTTAAATCGGTTTTTTGTTTTTTCGCTTCCTCAGTACAGTTACGTGGACCTTCCAAATCCGCATAACAGTCAAGAATCATATTATAATCTAAAATGTTAATTTTATTATCTTGTACTTGACTTGTATCACCTGTTATATCCCCAGTTACTAAAGATGCCTCAGCATTAACTTCACTACCATTTGCAACCTGAAGCCCATTTATTCTTTTCTTTAAACTTTGATTTGACCTAACTTTTAATGCATATGATCCCGCAGGTAATGTTCCCGCATCTATTTTACCCGTAAAGTTTCCGTCAGTACTATTAAAGGTAACTGTGCCTTCTTTCGTTGTCACTAACTGTTCGCTACTATTATAAACTTCAAACGTAATTGTACGCTGAGATCTAAGCGGAGTCATATTACCGCCTCTACCAGGAGTAACATTATCCCCAGCTTTTCCTATACCGTGATGAAGAAGTTTAAAGTTAAAAGCAACGTTTCCTGGAGTTAACGTATTCGTGGGTGCAGGGGTATTTGTAGCACTCGGTGGATCTGTCGGATCTGGATTGGGATCTTCTGTAGGTTCCGGCCGTTCAGTTACGTTAATAGCAAGCGGTGCGGATTCTCCCAAATTATTTTGTAGGGCTGTGTCACTAAATGCGATAGCTTTAAAGTCATACCTTCCTTCACTAGCCGATGCTAAGTCAACTCCTACCGAACTAAATGTATATGTTCTTATATTATTGGCAGTTGTAGAGGTACTCGTACATGTTTTGCCTGCACTTCCCATATTAATAAATTCATTTGCAGGCTCTCTACCTTCCTTCCTGTAATATATTTGAATACATCTCACTCCATCGGTATAAGTAGTAGGAATCGTAACAGTTGTTTTTAATAGGAAACGATCACCTATATAGAAATCTGTCTTACTTCTACCAGATAAATCTGAAGATGCGAGAGACACTGTTGCGATAGCATTCACAGTTAATGGAATTGGTTCTTCATCCACAAAATCATCGTGGCCACTAATAAATAGTTGAGCCTTTATATCTGTATGCTGACCCGCAGTTACAGCAGAACCTGACCATGAACAAGTTATAGGCGATGTATATACCCCTGCAGATACCTCTTTCCGTTCACAACCCGGGATTGCTGTTCCACCTTTTAAAAACTTCACATAGCCCGCGCTATTCTTACTCTTATATACATGCACAGTTAGCGTGATAGGTCCATTAATAATATGACCAGTCGCAGGGGTTCTATTAACTAGTGTTGCTCCACCTATAAGAATATTTACAGAATCATCATCCAGCAACTCATTATTTCTGTAGACTTCTGCGATTATTTTATAGGGGCCTGGTCCACCACTAGTAGTAGTGGGACTCCAGTTTTCAGTATACGTAGTAGGGGGATTACTCGATGGTACAGTAAACTCTTTAATAATAGTAGGCTGTCCTAAACGTAAGTTCTGATATTTAAAAGCAATAACCATTCCCGCAGTAACGTTCTGAACATTCGCTTCGATAGTAATACTGCTATCATAATTCTGTTCGTTCAATGGCCTTGAAAGAGTAATAGTGGCTGCTCCTGGGGGGGTTGCTGTCTGAACCGGGATATCTACGGTATCAGAAACACCAGTATAAGTCGAACCCGAATACACCTTTGCAGTAATTGTATATGTTCCTGCAGTTCGCCCCTCCGTGTCCCAAGAAACAGGGAAATTGCCCGCAGTATTACTGGAAGATCCAATATCTTGACCATTACTGCCTAGACTCCAACTATACCGAACGCTAGAATCCGCAGGAAGACTTCCTGTAAGCACATTTGTCGTTAACGCTACATCATTAGGTACAGTAATCGTTCCCGATGGAGAACGTTGAATGTCAATAGTCAATGGAGAAGGTGATCCTACCGCATTAACTTGTAACGATACAGCAGCGGAAACGGCGGCTTCACTAACAGGAATACCAGAGAATAGTTTGGCAACTATAGCATGCGTTCCAGCAGTTGCGTTGGTCCATGAACATGAGTATGGACTGGTATTATCTTCACATAAAACATCAGATGTTCCTTCTTTGTAAAATTTTACTGTACCAGTATAAACTGGACTGTTAAATTCAACTGTGGCATTTAGTGTTACTTGATTCGCTGTTTGAGGACCTACAGTCGTATTTACGATGCGCGGAACGAATAATTGGACAGGATCGGAAGTTTGTATTTCAGATACCCCCCCTACTTGTATTGTCTCTTTCGCGGTTATGACGTGTACCCCTGCGGAAACATTACTCCACTGGCATGACGGAGTCGTAGGGGTGGTCGCTGTACAACGAGAAGAAGTTCCTTCCATAAATTGAACTTCTGTGATTGTTCCTTCCACGGGTTGAACCAATGTCGCGGAAAAAGTAACGTTGGTACCAGCTTTTATTACGAAATTTGAGATAGGTGTAGCTATAGTTATAAAAGGATTCGCGGATATAACAACTCTTACCCAAGGGCTAGCAGCGTCGTTTTGCTGTTGTCCATTAATAAACGGCACTGCTTTATATTCAAACGTCCCACCGGCTGATTCAGTACTTCCTACTAACGGATGCCGTAAGCGAATCGTATTTGGTGCAGTAGAAGAATTGCTGGTCCCAATATTCATCTCTCCTGTTGCTGTTTTTCTAAAAAAAATTGCACCGGTCACACTTTGACTACTAGATAAGTTTCTCACGGTAGCATCCATAGTTAGCCAATCTCCAGACCGTGCATTTCGAGGGGTAACATTTAACGTTGTCGCAGGTTGTAAGTTAGCCACCTGAATCGTCCTTTCTGAAGAGAATGGCCATGTGTTCGTAACTTCAGTGGTAGATCTAAAAGCCCGTGCATAGTATTTATGAGTTCCTGGCTGAAGCTCTCTGAGAATAAATTGATATTCTCGAACCGATTGTCCTGTTCCTGCTATTAAAGTTGCTGGTCCTAGGTGTGTATCGCCTGTGGATCGAACTTCGTAAATTCTAACAACACCAACTTCATTATTAAAATCAGTCAAACGGACTATCAATGTCAAATCGCTATTTGCAGCTACCGGAGGACTGATGATATCTGCTGAGGGTTGAATTACCTCTAGTGTGGGAACTGGAGTTGGTACTGCTCTTTGTCTTATATCCTGAACACTTTGAAGAAAAGCAACCAGAAGAAAACTAACAATAATAAAAAATAATGTTATAAGAAGATGAAATGTAGGTTTTCTAAAAAGTTCTTTTCCTTTTTCTTTGTAATGTGATCTTTGATGTACCATAAAAAAATCCTAATACTCCACTATAATAGTACGCAGAAAAGAAGAAAAAAAACAAGAGGAAGCAGAGTGTACTATTCTCCATTCTGTACACTAATTTCACGAAGTAATAAATTGTAATCGAATTGATTCACTTTCCCATCATCTGTGATATCAGCGGCAAGTTGCTTATTAGTATCCGAACAATTAACCGCGGGTCCCAAATCGGAGTAACAATCCCGAATAATGTTAAAATCCATAATACTTAAGATATTATTGTTATCTGCGTCTCCAGTCACTAAACTGATGCTACTGAGAGTTTTTGTTTGTCCTGCGATTATATTCACAATTCCAGGAATACTCTTTCTTAAAAATTGTTCTGACTTTACTTTTATCATGTAACTTCCTGACCCAAGCAATCCAAGATCAATTGTTCCTGTAAAATTCCCATTCGTACTATTATATGTGACTGTACCTTGCTTCGTAGTTATGGATTGATTATTATCGTCGTAGACTTCTACGCTTACATTTCGGCTTTTTCTTACCGGATCGGCATTCCCTCCACTCGGATTTACATTATCCCCACCTTTTCCTATACCGTGGAGAAAAAGTGTTACATTAACTTTCGTTCCGTTTTCTGTTGTCGGCACAATCGTTGCTGTCGATTGCGGCTGGGTAGGCGTCGGAGTTCTTGTTGGTGTTATTGTTGGAGCAATAATAATAGGAGTTGCTGTGGGATTTATCGTTGGTGTTGCAGTAGGTACTAATGTATTCGTCGGTATAGGTCCTCCTGTATTTGTTTTCCCCCAAATGGTGATAACACCATTCGCAGGATATGACGTTGTGAGTGTTTGTCCTAAGCCAATAGTCACATCAGGCAAATCTTTATTGTATTCAGCATCTGTTGTGTACTTGATGCCGTAAGTTCCCGCTGGTAAGTTACCTACAGTAAAACTTCCACCTCCACCGCGAACCACGACAATATACTTTCCATCCTTATTTATAAACGCAACAGGATCAAAATTATTGTTTGCACTCGTTGCTTCTATCCGTACTGCCCCAGGACGAATAAATTTAAAATACTGACGCAGGAACTTCGTCCTCGACCCCATTACTATCTGATACTGATCAGGATTCGGATTATTAATATCCGGATATTTAATCACATAATACATGCCTCCGTCATCACCAATCCCAGGATATTCAGGATATGCAAGTGTGTATTGCTGCCAAGCCGAATTATTACCCTGCTTAAGGTCGGTATGAAGCTCACGGTAGTCTGCATTAATATGCTCCAACTGCGCCAGATTTGCCGTATATTTATTTGCTTCAGCAACAAATGCGGGAAGTAAACTATCGTTTGTTCCGTACCGGTGGTAAGAAAATTCCTCGACATAGGTGCTAAGAAACGTATCTACCTGACTATCGGTGTAACTTCCTTGCGACTTAACACCTGCTTTTATGCCGTTAATCCAGTTTAAGGTATTATTCATGTTTGTAACTGATGGTAAGATAAATTTAGGGACATAACCGTTTGCTTCAAGTTTTTTAACGGTTTCGAACATGGCTCTTCCCATACGATTACCATCCCATTCCGTATTATCCGGTTCTAAAACCATTTCCCAGGCATCAGGAATAATATTATATTTCGTCTGCAAATGCTTGTACGTCGCAAGTACGAATTCCCCATATTCTGCTGGATTAGTATGATGCTCAAAACTGGTATCGCGTGTGAAGTCGACATAATTAATATTGATATATAGCTTTTCCCCTTTTGCTTCCAATAATTGCTTCATGGGTAATACTAATGTATCCATTTGGTGATCAACAAAGTAAAAATGAAATCTTGAGGTATTAATCGCATTCGGATCAGCATTATCGTTAACGGGCCTGTACCAATTGTCTTTCCAAGTTTGTCGGGAAATTTGCCCATTCATATGTTCGGAAAAATAATCACGGGTGTTCTCCAATCCGCTGTATATTTCAACCCTTAGCCTGTTTATACCCAAATCGTTCACTGCTTGTTGCAGAAGCGCATTCTGATATTTCGGAAAAAGATTCCTGTACTCGAATTGTCCTGCCTGGGCTGTCGCTTCCCAACCAGTAATTGTTTGATAACGTATGGTAGGATTTAAGGATATAGTTGCAGCAACCTGTGCCCTACCGCGCGTATCTTGACGCGTACGAACTTGTATTATTGTAAAGAGTAATAAAGTAATTAATACAAAACCTATACTTCCAATAATTAAAAAATTTGACTTATTATACTGTTGCATATCTGGTTTTATACTAAGTGTAGATCAATCTGAGGTAAAGTACAATAAAACTACTTGTGAAGGGTTAACCACCGTTCAGCTTCAAGTGCAGCAGCTGCCCCGAAACCAGCAGCAGTAATTGCTTGACGATATGCTCTATCATGGACATCTCCAGCAGTAAAGACTCCATCGATATTTGTTCTGTAATGATCATACACTTTTACATACCCTTGTTCATCAAGATCTATGCCTTTAAATACCTTTGTGTTTGGTATATGTCCGATTGCGACGAAGACACCATCTATGGGCATCTCAGATTCATCATTTGTGGCAAGATTTTTTATTTTCACTTTTTCGACCTTCATTCCACCAAGTACTTCGGTAATAACTGTGTTATACATAACTGTTATTTTGGGATTATTTTTTACTCTGTCTTGCATCACTTGACTCGCGCGGAAAGTATCTCGACGGTGCATAAGCGTCACGTGAGTTGCGACGTTTGATAAGACTAATGCTTCTTCCATAGCGCTATCTCCTCCTCCGACTACAATAACACTTTTATTTCGGAAAAATCCAGCATCACAAGTAGCACACGAAGAAACACCTCTACCGATTTTTTCTTCTTCTCCTGGCACTCCAAGCCAACGAGCATCAGCACCAGTTGCGATGATAACACTTCTGCTTTCGTATGTTGTACCATTTTCAGCAGTAACTTTAAAAGGCGGTCTAGAAAAATCGCCTGCAGTAAACCCTGTTTCAAGTATCTCTGCGCCATGATGCTCTGCTTGCTGACGCATGCGCATCATAAGTTCAGGACCTTGAATACCTTCAGGAAAACCAGGAAAATTTTCGACAAGTGAAGTTAACTGAAGCTGCCCTCCCCACTTACCACCAGCGAGAATAAGCGTCTTTAGGTTAGCACGGGTTGTATAAATTGCTGCTGTGAGACCCGCGGGACCAGAACCGATGATAATTACGTCGTACATATTTATATAATACTACCAATATCCCAATAAACGAATAAACCAATCAATGAGAAATATAAAATGCAAAATATTTTGCATTTAGTTATTGATTGGTAGTATTGGATTATTTGCTTATTTCGCAGCTAAGCTGTGATGGCTTCTTCAATCATCTTCTTATATGCATCTTTACTTTGCGCGCCCACTTGTGCTTTCACTGGCTGACCGCCTTTAAAAACCATAACAGTAGGAATACTCATAATACCGAAAGTTCCAGCCACTTGTGGATTGTCATCGACATTTAACTTTCCTACTTTTACTTTGCCATTATATTCTTCTGCAAGTTGCTCTATTGTAGGACTAACAAGCCTACAAGGGCCACACCATGGAGCCCAAAAATCCACGACGACGGGAACTTCACTCTTAATAACTTCTGCTTGAAAATTTGAGTCTGTAAATGTTACTTCTGCCATATTAATTAGTTAAAAGTTTAAAGGGAAAAATTAAAAGTTTTAATCTTTTTATTTAATTAATTTGAACTAAATCATCCTATCACTCCACAATATATCTGTCAATAAGTTACATCATGGAAAGTACCTCTGGAAAAAATTGCTAATCACTCCATTGTCTGCTCAGGGCCTTTATTATGATATGCAGCGATGAATGCGCGTATCCTCTCTTCATCGAATGTATCCATCTTATCTATTTTCGTCCATGCAGTTAACGCAACTGTCGTATCGAGATTTACACGTGGAACGATAACTATTCGCTGATATTCTTTAAGAAACCCTGAAAGTTTAGCTACTAGATCTTTGCATCCTTGGGATGAAAATTCCTTCGGCAAATCCCCTTCTTTTTTAGGAGCTTCCTCCGGACTAAATGGCGTCATTACTCCATTTTTATTTGCTTTTAATTCTGTTAAGGGATCGCCTTTTTTATAGGTAAGTGCGGATACAGCTTTTGTTTTCTGGCCACAGTTATATGACATTACAATATACCCATGTTCTAATGCATGAAGAAGATATCCATCAGATAAAATCTGGGAATAAACGCCTCGTTTTGTCCATAGTGCGAAATGCGATCCACTTGTCGGAGGATTTGAATTATATGTAATACCCGAGATATCAGCAATATGATCTCTACCGAGATCCTTCAGTGTTTTTGCTTGATCCTTCTGTGTCACTTTCTTCGGTTGTAATGCATTTCCAGACTCATTGATGACGAAAATAACAACTACACCAAATACAACTACTCCTACTGCTCCAATAATCCATTTTAAATAATCATCAGCAGACTGAGGTTTCCGAAACATAAAAATGATTGTAAAAGATTTATAAACTCAATTCAAGAATGCCAATCTAAAATTGAACTGTTTAGAAGCCGTACATTATTTTCTTTGGTACAATAAAGTTTAAATGGAACCAAGAGATATTCCCATACATCCAGTGGATGCATTGACCATTCCTGAAACACGAGAGATTCGAGAAAATGCACCTACTCTTCTTTTATCACTTATCGAAAACGGTAAACTCGAAAATGTAGATTCTATCCAAGATCTCCCGGAAAGATCGCTTAGACCGTTGGCTGGACGAGCTTCTGCCTGTTATTTTCTTACTGATAACGCTCAACCAAGAGTCATAAAATTCAGATACTCTGGAGTAGAAGCAGAAGCTCAAGCTCTCAGTTTATGGCAAACTCATGACGTTTCTGTACCCGATGTATATGCCGCAGGAGTTGTTCCAACAACAGTACAAACAAAAAGGCTATCTAAATACATCATAATGGAGGGCATAGTCGATACGGAAGGAAAACCAGCCCCAACTGGAAACCAATATGCTCTCGCTCATCCCGAAGCACTTCCAGCATTAGGGAGACTTATAGGAGCAGAGCTTGCAAAAATACATGCTATCTCCACCTCATTACCATTTGGTAGTTTTTCTGATATGGGTAAACCTGAAGATACAGTATCGACGTTAAAGGAATTATTCACTAATAATCTCGCTAGAGAAAGACTATATTTACATACTCTTGGTATAGCAGAAGATCAAATACATACTCTACAAGAAGCAATTCATGAGATAGATTTTCCTGATCAAGGAGTATGCATTCATGGAGATCCAGGTCTTCATAATATCCTTATTGCATCTGAAGAGCCATTAGAAATAAAAGTTTTTGATCCGAATCCCAAGATACACGATCCGTATTGGGATTTAGCGCGTATGAGTATCAGACAAGCTGTGATTGAAGAATATGCACGAGAACATCCTGAGGATGCAGAGTTTGCAGAAACATCTCAGAAAGAGAAAGCATTCATAGATACTGCTATGGCAGTATACTGGACCAACAGTGGCCGAAAGTATGATGAAAAACGTATGCTTGTAAATGAAATTTTCCGGGGGATAGGTCCTTTACGAAGATATCAGAAAAGTGATGCAGAAACTGTACCATTAGGATTTATGAGAAAAGAAATTCCGAGAGATACTGCTGTAGACTTAAGAAAAAAAGTTCTCGCAAAACAAATACAAAAACTGGCTGAATTACAAAACGCAAGGCGAGATAGCGCTGAATAAATAAACTTATTCCAACTCTTCTCTTTTCGCGTGAAGAAAGACAAACCATTGTTCGAAAAACGCGAATAATAATTTGAATGGTGTCTCGATAAAGAAATCGAAAATGAAAAGAAGAATGTTCACTTTCGAAATATTCGATGTTAACTCCCTTCCCACACGGACTATCGGCATGAAAAGAAAATCAATAAATGGTGTTAATAAACCCTGACGATCACCCATTCGGTATAAGTGTGCGGCTAAGCTAATACGATATGCTAAAAATGAAACGATTGCTAAAAAGAAAAGGAAAATACCTATACTCATCACATTAAATCCTATTATCTTAAGAAATGACACAATAAACCCAAAAGAAAATAGAAACGCGAATAGCCATAACGCACTGAAAATCGTACTCGGTTTTGATCTCCGTTTTTTTATCGTAAGGTTTTCACCTATTTGTGGCTTTTCTTGATACAGTAATAACTCTATCGCGTTTTGTATCCTTGCAGTATTCTCGACACCAGAAGCCCGAAAAGATAAACTGACTACTAACATCAGTAAAGGAGGTACGCTCGTATTAATAATGATCGAATTCCAAAGAATATGGCCGTACACAATCCTTTCGTACGTTCCTTCCACAGCAAATGCGAAAATAACTTTTGTTAATAAAATAAAGAAAACACTTCTAATAACCGCCCGCCGTACTTTAGAAGATATTGCCTGATATTTCTCTTCACAGGAATTATAAATTGCCCGTTCTAAAAGCAATTTATCAGCTACTACTTGATTTATATTACTTTTATTCGATCGGATGATATCCTCAAGAATAAGAAATGCTGCTGTTCGTTTTTTAATGAATGAGTAGATAGTCTCTTTCCGTGGATAATGAAGTTCTTTTTGTAATTCTTGGTATCCTTGCATAAAATCCTCAGCAATAGTCTCAAGTGTCTCCCTTGTAAGTTTCCCAAAGTAAAGCTGGAGAATATGATATTTAAGAAATGCTAAATCATCCTTCGCAAACGCTTTTCTGATAGCCATATAGACTTGAGCATCTCTGGTTTGCTCATTGTCATCAAGTATGACCACATCATCCCGCAGAATATGGTACATAAAATTACTAATAACTTGATTAATATGGTTTGGCTGTAGAATATGAGCGATATCAGCTGACATAAGCTGATACATAAGTTCATTTAATTCATGCTCTGGAATTTTATGCCGCTGAAGAACCAAACTACGAAGCCGTAGGTGTAGATCTATCGATTGCTCTACTAATGTCACCATACTTTCTGGTACCTCTCCACTTGGTAAGTAACGAGCCCACATGAGTTCTGTGATCAGTGGTTCTGCTGTTGTCCTAGCACTGCCTCCCAGCAGTAACCGACGGCGAAGGATACGTTCGATAGCCGCCCGAAGCATCATCTCTTCTTCCCGGTATTCCATAACGTTACGAAGTTTTTCATACCAAGATCCGAACTTCGCTACAACGGGATTAACAGTAAGTCTTTTTCCTGACGGAATGTGTTCTTGTTTATCCAGCGAGGCAAACAAAGCCTTTGCAAGTGCCGATAAAGGTGGTGCAGGATTCGGAGGTGGAATCTGCTGAACCGGCTGCGCATCAATAACTGTAATTGCTTGTTCCTGTTGTGTCTGTTGAGAGTTATCCATACGTAGGTATTATACCTGAAATTAATGCTAGCGGTTTTTTTTAAATAAATCTACTTTACTTTTTGATCAGGTGAAGCTGTATAACCAACTTTTTTTAATATTGCGATTATTTTTTTTTGATCTATTTTTTCTTGATCAAATGTAACTTCTGTCAGTGCCTTAGCATAGTTGGTTTTAGCCTCAATAACTCCTTCTGTATCCTCAAGTTCCCCATCGATGTTAAACGCACAACTCGCACAATGCATACCCTGTATGGAAAAGATCTTTTTAACTATCTTTTTAATTTTTTTGTCGTTCATACTGCTTAGCTACTCTTGGATTCTCACAGATTATTAACAGATTTCCACAGATATCCGTGTTCATCCGCTTATGATCCGCGAGAATCTTTATATTACCTTAATCGTTCCCCGATACATTCCCATGCTGCACATGAATGCTAATTCTGTTGGCTTATCTGGAGCAGTAAATGTTACCGTATCTGAACTTCCCATAGGAACTACTTTCTGTACATTAAGTTGTGGAATAGTAAATGCTTGCGCACACCCTATGGCATCATTATTAACGATCTTTAACGTTACTTTCTGACCATGTTTTACAGAAAGTGTATTTGGGAAATATCCTCCATCAGTAATTGTAATTATTGTTCCATCACCAATACTACGAATGTTTGTACCAGATGAATTCTCCTCGGAAGAACAAAAACTAATAGCACAGTGTACAGCCTGTAAACCACTCTCAATGGTATATTTACTCCCTGAAAGTGCAACTGCATTATTGATATTAAAAATTGCTAATAAAACAATGGCATAGGCAGCTACTTTCGTAAACCTCTCATGGAGTATATCTCCTAAGCGAGTCGTCAAATATCCTAAGAGAAAAAATACTGGTGAAGTACCCAAAACAAAAGTAAATAAGACAACTGCACCCAGTATAGGGTTGCCGGATGCAATAGCTAATGCCATCATCGCTTGTGTAGTACCACAAGGAATAAAGATCGTTAATGCTCCCAGAAATGCTGGAACAAATATATCTTTTTTTTTTGATTGTCTTCTAATAAAGCGTGTTAAAAATCGTGGCGGTTGTATTACAAAATAACGAAATACTGGATGGACATTTAACATGTTTAATGCTGTTCCTATCATGAAAAATGCTACAAGTATTTGAAGGAGAACTTGTGTTTGTATTGACAAAGTAAAAAAAGAACCTAACCAACCCAAAAAGAAACCCAAACCAGTATATGCAACTAATTTCGCAACTAAAAAAGAAATAATTGGCAATGCACTATTTCTATTCTTGAATCTTGAATCCTGCACCGCTTCTGAGAAGCTAGTCTTGTTGGAGGAAATCTTGAATCGTTCAACTAGCTTCTCTTGCTCATGCTGCGCAAGTGTAGCTGCCAACAAACCTCCTTGTACTGCCATACACGTTAGACCACCTGTTAATAACCCTGTTGTAAAAACTGTTAGTAAATTTACGTTTTCCATGCTTTATTCATCTCAACAGCTTTATTACGCTGTTGTATCATCTCTATCTTTTTTTGTAAGGATTTTATACTGCCCATACTCTATCTTATACTACGCTCTTTTTCAACCTTAGAGAATTTATAACAACGGATACAGAACTAAATGCCATTGCAGCTCCAGCGAAAACTGGACTTAAAAGAATACTGTAAAAAGGATATAAAATACCAGCTGCAAGAGGAATTCCGATAATGTTATAAATAAATGCCCAGAAAAGATTTTGTTTTACAGTTCTCATTGTCAATTTTGAAATACGAATAGCATGTGAAACTTTTTGAATATCACCTTTTAAAATAGTTAATTGAGCAACACCAATAGCGACATCTGTTCCAGTACTCATAGCAATTCCTATATCAGCAGTAGCTAAAGCAGGTGCATCATTGACACCATCCCCTACCATCGCGACGAGATTGCGTCGTTCTGAATTTCCAATTTCCAATTTCCAATTTCTAGTCGATTTGACATTTGACATCTTTAATTTTTCAACAATCTCTGCTTTCCCATCAGGCAATACTTCTGCATATACTTCATCAATACCAACTTTTTCAGCAATATATTTTGCTGTGTTTTTATCATCTCCAGTTACCATAAGAACTTTTATGCCTTTTTTATGAAGTTCGTCAACCGCTTGTTTTGCATTTTTTTTAACAGTATCCGCAATAAATACAGAACCTAAAAAATTATTTCCATCAGTTAAAAAGATCGGTGTTTTCCCTGTTTTTGTATATGATGTAATTTCGTCATTATCTATAGCTATCCCTAATTCTTTCATGTATGTCATATTTCCTGCGAAATATACTTTCTTTTCAATAGTTCCCGTAACACCTTTCCCTTGAACAATACGAAAATCTGTGACATCTGATAATGAGATGTTTTCTTCTTGTGCTTTTAGTAATATTGCCTGCGCTAAAGGATGTTCTGATCCTTTCTCAAGAGACGCTAATATTTGTAATAAACTTTGTTCACTTTTTATTTTTGAATCGTAATCTTGACTTTTAACTTTTGAGTTTTGAGTTTTGATAATATCAGTTACAACAGCTCTCCCCGTTGTTATCGTTCCAGTTTTATCCACCACTACCGTCGTAACATCACGTAATTTTTCCAAACTTGCAGCATCTTTCACGAGAATTCCCAGCTCTGCTGCTTTACCCACGCCGACAATAATTGCAGTCGGTGTTGCTAAGCCTAATGCACACGGACAGGCGATAACTAATACTCCAACAAAACTTGTTAAACCAAGTGTTAAAGCATCAGTAAACGGTATGAATTGTATCCCAACTACCAACCAAACAATAAAAGTGGCAAATGCCATAAACATCACAACGGGGACGAACACAGCTGAAACTTGGTCAGCCAAACGTTCAATAGGGGCTTTGGAGTCTTGGGCATTTTCTACCATCTGAACAATATGCGCGAGCAATGTATCTTTTCCTATTTTCGTTGCTTCTATGATCAAGACACTTTGTTGATTAATCGTACCACCCACAACTGCATTACCAACTGTTTTATCTACTGGAATCGGCTCTCCAGTTACCATCGATTCATCAATAGATGAATCCCCCTCAATAATTTTCCCATCGGTTGGTATTTTACTACCGGGCTTAACTATTAAAACATCTCCCACTTCCACTTGCTCTATTAGCAACTCAACTTCCTTATATATTTCACCTTTTTTATATTCTTGAATCGTAAATCTTGAATCATGAATCGATTTTAATACCAATGCAGTTTTTGCTTGCAGCTGTATAAGTTTTTCCAACGCTTCTCCAGTTTTTCTTTTAGATGCAGCCTCTAGATATTTACCGAAAAGTATAAATCCAATAACGACAATCGTTACATCATAATATAACGCTTCAGATAAGCCGAGATTCTCTGCAGTTTGTGGAAAAAAAAGAATAAATGAAGAATAAAGATATGAAGTTAATGTTCCCATTCCCACTAGTGTATCCATACTTGCTTTTCGCACTTTGAGAAACCGTAAAAATGCGTCAACAAACAGTCTACCAGGCATAAAAAGAACAAAAGTAGCGATGAAAAATAAATGCATTTGATAAAACTTCATCGGAATTGGAAACGCTGGAAGCTCTGGAAGGAACTGAGAACTAACTTCCCACATCATTGCAAAAAACACAAAAATTGCTAAAGGAAAAACGAACATTGCTTTCTCTTTTTCTTTTTGTAGCTCAGCTTCTTTCGGTGGTTGGGTATGAAAAAAGTGATCCACCTCTCCATTATGCATCGAGCGATGTATTACCGCTTGCATGACGAAACCATCCGGCATCAACTGTGGTTTTTGTTTGCTTTCAACGTCCTTGTACTTTATTCTTGAATCTTGAATCCTGAATCCTGGATCTACTTCCTCTAAGGAATACCCATACGATTCAAGCTTTTTATTCATTTCGTCAACGGAAATTTTAGAAGGATCAAATGTAATCTTCGCTTTTTCTGTAGCAAAGTTAACGCTACAAGCGGAAATACCAGGAAGTTTATTTAGAGTACGCTCAATGTTAGCTTTGCAACTTGCACAATGCATTCCTTGCACAGGAAACGTATCAGTAACAAATTGTTCTGTATTGTCTTTGTGTTCTTTGTTCATACTTCATACTTCATACTTCTT
This sequence comes from uncultured Gammaproteobacteria bacterium, assembly GCA_964512695.1. Taxonomy (GTDB): domain Bacteria; phylum Patescibacteriota; class Microgenomatia; order Levybacterales; family UBA12049; genus CAYMDS01. Next base: position 16,621 of record CAZEJU010000002.1, read on the forward strand.
ACTTCTTACTTCTTACTTTACTCTGTACCACACTTCTCTCCATTGCTTTAACTGTTTTGTATTATTTAAAAGTAGTGTAATAACGCTATTCGCTTCATTAAGTACCTCTGACCTGTACGATTTCGTCATTACTTCTTTCGCAACTATTATCGCTTCTTCGTGGTGGATTATCATTGCATTGAGGAAACGTAGATCGAATTGTTCATCTGCAGAACCGAGGTTTACTTTCTGAAATTTAACTATTTTCTCCGAATTATTGTACCACCTTTTTTTCCAAGCGTACAATCTTTCTATTCCCTCTCGATCAATTTTTATGATCAAATCTGATAAGTCTTTAATTTCACCTCTTTGAGAGTTTCTAATAGCTTGTTCTGACATATATATTGCACTTTGATGATGTGCTATCATTCCATTTACAAAACGCAAATCAAGATTTCGATCTGCCTTTCCTAAATCCATCATGGGAGATTTTCTCTCCTGCTCCATCGCAGCATACTCTGGAGTAAGATAAAATCCAAAACCAATTCCAATTAAGTAAGCAATAATAATGAGTGCTGTTGCTAATGATTTATTCATATTTAAGTAAGTTGCAAAGCTTTATAGTGGCAAAGATGCAAAGAGATATTTTTTTTGCAACTTTGAAGCTCTGTATCTTTGGAACTTTCTTTACCTTGCTTTCTTCACAACCTCCATAATTTCCTTAATCGCTTCTTCCCCTTTCCCTTGTTGTATTGCATCCGCCGCGCAGCTTTTTAAATGATTTTCGAGAATAAGATTATCTGTTTCATGAAGAGCTTTTTGCACTGCTTGGGATTGATGGAGGACATCAATACAGTAAGCGTTTTCTTCTAACATTTTAATAACTCTATCCAAATGCCCACGTGCAATTTTTAGTCTATGCAATTGCCTTTGTTTCTCATTTTTTATTTGTAACATATGCCATTATAATATCCCCCCCCAGAGGGATTTGTCAAGAACGTAAAATGCTGCTTCAAGAATGAAGGTCGTTTCAACATAAATTATTACCAATAGTAAACTACTATTTGATAAAAAATACGCTTTCCAAAGGAAAGAATTACGTGTTGACAGGTTTTTTATACTCAGCTACAATAGTCTCTATGTCAGCAAAGAAAAAAAACTCCACAAAAGCCTTACCAGCCCGAACTTCCAAAGCAACTAAAGAAATTGATGAAAAGAAAAGTGAGACAAAAAAAGAACAAAAATATGTTGCTATTCCTGTTCCCCGCTTAGGAAAAATTTCATATAGCAATACATTTCTTCTCCTTATTATCATACTTCTCTCGTTTATAGCGGGTTCTCTTTACACAAAGAATCAATTATTAGAGCAAGGTGCGATGAATAAAATTCCCACAACTGCCCAAGAAGCATTCGTCCAATATGCCCGACAATTAAAATTAGATAATAAAAAGTTTGAGGCTTGTCTCACTGACGGAAAATATGCACAGAAGGTAAATAAAGATATACAAGAAGCACAAGCAGTTGGTGTCTACGCGACACCTGGTTTCTTCGTAAATGGTATTTATGTAGGCGGAGCATTTCCATACGAGGCATTTAAAGAAGTACTTGACAAAGAGTTAGCTGGCGGAGCGCCAGACGATATCACATTATATACGCAACCTGATCTTATTAGAGCATATAGTAACGAACCAAAAATGTTCAATCCTGCCAAACAGCAGATAACAATAGGTGACGCGCCAGTTAGAGGTGATAAAAATGCTCCTGTGACTATAGTCGAATATTCAGATTTCCAATGTCCATACTGCCAAGCTACACTACCCACTATAAACCAACTCCTTACAGACTATCGTGGTAAAGTAAAATTAGCTTACAAACATCTCCCCCTTTCTATGCATAAAAATGCCCAGAAAGCTGCAGAGGCAAGTGAATGCGCCCGTGAGCAAGGAAAGTTCTGGGAGTACCATGATCTGCTTTTCAACACGCAACAACAATGGGGCTCCCTCTCCAACTTCGTACCCGTACAAGAATCTTAAAAACTCAAATTAAACCTTTGGCACTTTAAACACCTCTATGACATGAATTAATGACTGTGGCTTATAAAAGATACCGCTAACCAGATAATGAAGATTCCTGCGATCATTAATACAGTCTGAAGAATTGCTACTTTCCTATCTTTCTCATGATGAATTTCTGGTATTAAATCACTTGCTGCAATATAAATAAAAAAACCCGCAGTTAATGCTAAAAAGATAGGGATATATTGTTCTATTATTTCTCCTATTGAATAGGTGATTAATGCACCCACAATGGAAACCAAAGCGCTGATAATATTCACCGTAATAATATTTTTTCGGGACATTCCTTTATGCAGCATAAGGCCGAAATCACCAATTTCCTGGGGTATTTCGTGAGCAGCCACAGCGAACGTCGTAATAATACCCAAAGGAATGTTGACTAAAAACGTCGCGGCAATAACAATTCCATCTAGAAAATTATGTATTGTATCACTGATTACAATGAGTGGTAATGTTGTTTTAGTACGCTCTTCATGCTCATGATACTCCTCATGATGGTGAAATAAATGAATAAATCGTTCAAGTAGAAAGAATAACACCATACCCATAAGTGACCACATAAAAACATTAATACCTAAATTCTCCGCCTCATGAGCAGCTTCAGGAAGGAGATCAAGAAACGCAGTTCCAAGTAATGTACCCGCAGCAAATGAAGCCAAGAGGTGTGAAACACGAAGAGCAACTTTTTGATTTGATAGCAGAATCACTCCACCGATTAGCGAACCGATGCTACCAAATAACGTAAAAAAAATAATATATTCTAGTGTTGACATAGTTTACAAATTCCGAAAAATTCCAATGCATGTTTCTTGACTAAAAACTTCTTTTTCCTTTTAATATCTTTCTCTAAATCTTCGATATTACAGTCAGAGATGTCCTCCAAACTTCCGCAGTTCTCGCAAATAAGGTGATGATGATCCTCCCCTGCTAACTCATACCGATACTTTCCTTCCCCGAACTCTAGCCGTTTGATTATTCCCTGCTTAACAAAAACATCAATAATTCGATATATTGTTGCCTTATCTGCTGCTTCATGCTCATCACGAAGATGTGTATAAATCTTTTCTGCATCTATAGGAGCATTTGCCTGGGTCAGATAGCTTAAAACTGATACGCGCGCTGGAGTCACTTTTAAAGCTGCATTATGCAGTAGCTGTTCGAAACTGTACATACAATGATTATATGATAAATGCAATTAACTTGCAAGTATTTCTTTGTATACAAAAATCTTTTACGGGTTCTCGCGTGGAGACAGCCATCTCCATCTTCCTTATCTCTACAACTGCTATAATACACAAATATGAAAAAGATATCGTTAGGTCTTCTTCTTTTTTTCTTTTTTTCCTCCCCTGTTCTGGCTCAATCTCAAAAGCCTGAATTTCTAAAAGCGAAGGTTACGAGGATCATAGAAGAAGGAAAAAAAACTATTAATAATGAGAAAAATCATTTCCAGAAAGTAGAACTTTCCTTGAGTGAGGGATCAGAAAAGGGTAAAACTATCAACGTAGAACATGGAGGGAATTTTATTATTACTGAGGACCAAAAAGTACATATAGGTGATACTGTCGTTCTTTCAAAAACAATCATTAATAATAAAGTGGACTATAGAATAACTGACAATTATCGTTTACATACTCTACTTTTTTTTCTCTTAGGATTTGCGCTTTTAATCATCTTTATGGCCGGAAAACATGGTGTGGGATCTATAATCGGAATGGGTATCAGTATAGCAGTCATTTTCTTTTTTATAGTTCCCCAGATCATGCAAGGAAGTAATCCTCTACTTATAAGCATTCTTGGTTCACTTTTTATAATGGTTACTACTATTTATTTAGCTCATGGAATCTCGCAACAAACAACAATTGCTATAATTTCAACTTTTATTAGTCTGCTAATTACCATTCTTCTCTCTATGATTTTTGTGAAAGTTATGAACTTAAGTGGTGTCGGATCAGAAGATATGTATGCTCTTCTCCAAGGCTTTCAGAACATTAACTTCCAAGGGCTTCTTTTAGGAAGTATGATTATCGGTACGTTAGGAGTTCTTGATGACGTTACTACAACACAAACTGCGACTATGTATACACTAGCTGAAGCAAATCCTAACTATTCTATTGCTGAGTTGTTTAAGAAAGGGATGCGTATAGGACGGGAACACATAACCTCACTTGTTAATACCCTTGTTCTCGCATATGCAGGTGCTTCTATCGGAGTATTTATTTATCTTAATATTGGCGTACAACGTGGCACAGAACCTTTATGGGTTATGCTTAATAGTGAATTTATAATAGAAGAAATAGTCCGAACACTTTCTGGATCTCTAGGGCTTATACTTGCAGTACCTATTACCACACTTCTCGCAACCTTTTTCTCAAAGTACTCTCTTAAAATCCACTAATTTCCTTTGTAGAAAAACGCCAGTACACTAGCCACAATCGCCCCTATACTATCTAAGGCTAAATCAGTAATGAGATCATACAACGTAATGATTTGATGAATGCGTACATACGTATCGAAAAGCCATTCTATAAACTCCCAAAGAACACCAACGCTTACCCCCAAACTGCCAATAACTATCATATAGAGCCATGGTTGTTTACGAAGCGACGTTAATGCTGTCCTCTCACCCACGAAGCCAACTAAAAGTGTTATAACAAATGTCGTCCATACATGCACAACGTTATCAAACCATGGAAGCACTCTATACAGATCTAATGCATATTCACTTCCAAGCATATACAAAATAACTGTCATTGGGAAAAGAAAAAAGAATACTTTAGGTAATAACTGTTTCCAAAGAAGAAAACTATGTATAAAAAGAAAACCCGCGGTCAAAAGAACATGCAGACCATCCTGAAGAATGAGGGTAACACCTAACACTAAAACTAAAAAAAAAGTACTCAGTATAGCCATAGCAATTCAACAATGTAGCGATATAATAATATTATTTTAATATCAGAAACTCGTGAAATTTCTCTTTCACTTCTTCTTCAAGAAGAGATAACTCATGCACTTCTGCTATCGGAGGACCTTTTCGACAAATGTTCACCAATGTGTTTAACTTTTCTTTATCCCCCTGCAATACGGCTTCTACTCTCTCATCTGAAAGATTCCGTATCCACCCTGTAACACCAAGTTTCTGGGCATGATATTTTACAAACTGCCGAAAACCAACTCCTTGAACAAACCCAGAGATATAAAGATGAACCTGAATAGAAGTCATAATTTACAAATTATAAGTTATAAGTTAGAAAATAACTATTTAGGACTTGTGACTTATAACTCGAGACTCCATTATAAACCATATTTCACCAACACCTTCTCTCTATACTCTTCAGATAACCCCCACTTCTTTAACTGTTCGTTATCTGCTTTAAAGCGATACTGCTCAATAGCAAAAGTATAGTCATCATTAATAAATATTTTTTCTTGCTCTAATAGTTTTTTCTGTAACATTTTATCGTTATGTAGGTTACTATCAATGGAAATCCGTCCCACATTATTTACTACACGCCACCAAGGTATAGAAACTGTTTCTTCTAGAGAACGTAGCGTCCACCCTACTTGTCGTGCGGCACGCGGAACGCCGATATACACTGCGACCTGCCCATAGCTGACAACTTTCCCAAAAGGAATTGATTGAACGACATGAATAACTTTATGAGCAAATTGCGAAAGAGATTTCATAATAACCCAATACTACCAGTACACAAATAAACAAATCAATGAAGAATATAATATTGCAAAAATTTTTATTGTAAATTGATTGGTAGCCTGCCTGCCGGCAGGTATTTGTTTATGGGGTTATTTGTTAATTGAATGGACTATTCCGGTATTTTTCCAAGTTCGCCTCTAATAATTCTCTTCTCACCCGGCTTCTGTCCTTGCGTTCCTCTTTTTAATTGTGCTAATTTCCACATAAATAATGCGCCTTTATTTTTTGCGTTACTATCACTGACGAAAGATAATGCCTTTTCTAATAATGCACGATGTTCTGTTTTCGCAAGCTTTATATATAAACTTTTGTGTTTATAATCATTTAATTCTTCACTTAACCGAATACCAAAATCTTGAAATTCGCGGGAAATATACTTGTCTGTAGTGGGATTAAATTTATCAAGAACGGTTTTAATAGACTGCATACAAAAGAAATAAGAAATAAGCAAAAAATAATAAGCTATATAATAATACCATACATCTGCCTATCACTTATCTCTTATCACTTTGTGTTGAAGCGGTTCATAGCAGACTCGAGGCCTTTTTCTAGAGCTACTTCAAGAGCATCCACAGCACTTTTTACTAATTTTTTAACTTCGCTCGTCTCTTTACCACTAAACTCCCCTAAAACAAAATCGTTTGTGTTTCCCAATTTACGTCGGCTAATATTTTTTTCTTCTCCATCATCTGTTAAATGGCCTGCTGTGTGCCGTAATTGTCCTATACCAAGACGAAAACGCCAGAACTTATCACCTACTTGCTCAATAATACTTTCTACGCCATGATGACCTCCAGCTGCCCCACCAAATCGAATTTTCATCTTTCCCAAAGGAAGATCGAGATCGTCATGAATGGTCCAAATATCCTCTGCAGCAACTTTGTAATATGAAGAAACAAGCTGAACTGCCATACCGGAATTATTCATATAAGTTTTCGGCTTAACGAGGAAAATGTGTTCTGCTGCACCAACTTTTGGTTGCCAATCAAGTACTGCGATGTCGGATTTTAACTTTTCATTATTTGACCAAACAGTTCCTTTCACAGAAGAAAAATCTTTGAGGAATTGTTCAACGACCATGAAGCCCAGATTATGACGAGTCATTTCGTATTGTTCACCTGGGTTTCCAAGTCCAACTATTAACTTCATAGATTTCCATTTTCTCTTTGTCATTTCTATCTTGTACAAAGCAGAATTGGCTACTTAAGCAATAAATTCCTCTTTGAAGATTAGAATGTAGACAAATGAAAATTTCTTTTTATATTCTACAACGTTCTACCTTAATTTACAATTTGTTCTTTACTCTCGCAATAATCTATATCACAAAAAAAACGAGAACAGTTACCTGTCCCCGCTTTAAAAATAAATACGATTTTATTTGTAGTAAGATTTTACTTCAAATAATAAATACATTCCTAAAAGGATACCTAAAAATGAACCAACTGAAACTGATCCATTAAAAATAGATAAAACCGCAGCTAATGCATTAACAAGTTCAGCCCAAAATAGTAGCATCCATCCACCATATCGACGTTTGGCAAGTTTAGGATACGCCATAACCATTAAAACACTCCCTATTATGGAAATAATACCGTACAGAAAAACAGTTATACTTGCATTAACGCCTCCGAGTAGTGCTAGCGGTGAGACTCCCAGTAAACCAATTCCAGCAATAACCCCGAGAATACCAAAAATTAATGCGAGCCAAGGAGCAATCTGAACTAAGACATCACGAACATTGTTTGGTAAATGAGGAGCTTGTTTAAATACATCCTCTAAAGAGGATACTAACGCGTTACTGTGTTTGTGTAATTCTTTGTGTTCCACTTCTTTTTCACCTCCTTGTTAGAAACTCTTAATGAACATGTAAGCGGTGACGTCTAGAGTTTCTTAAATTCTCCTAAGATCAGGAGGACAGACTCACTTCATTATATTTTAACACAAGCACAAAACAACAAATACAGGATTCCTTAAAACTCAAGACTGAGTTGATTCGTAGGAACTTCGCTTCGCTCTTTTACACCTTCTCCTTCTTGCCAAATATGAACAGTACCATATTCTCCATCATACCCAGGGTCTACTGTAAGAACGCCCCTTCTCACTCTCTCTACTGTTTGAGCGATTCTCTCTGCTTGTGTTGCTCCCGACTGACGGGCTATTGTTTCTATATCTTCTAACCTTGTCTTTAAAAGCAGATTAATTTCTGAATCTGTTTTACACATTTCTGTATATAACTTTTTAATTTTTATACTGGTTGGTGTCATCTCTAAGGCTGCTGCGAGGATTTGTTCTAGCCTTACTAACTTTACGAAAGGAGGATGTGATCGGGAAATATCAGTATGCCACTTAACCCCACTTTCACTAATCTTTTCTGTATAGTTTTTTGCAAATTCTGCACCTGCAAGTTGTTCAATTCTGACTGCTACTCCTTCTGTTAGTTCGCGTTTACAGACAGAACATACGCTTCCCTTTTCATCGGAATCTTTTGGTGACAATGAAATCTTACATGCTCTATGACCCGAAAAATGATACTTCCCCTCTTCAGGATAGAATTCGATAGTATAGATAATTCGGTTATCTGTTTTCGTTTTTCGGTTTTCGGCTTCCTGTTTTTCAATTTTCGGTTCTTCAGTTCGTTCAACTGATTGACCGATGACCGACTGACTGCCAGCTGAAAACCGACCACTGAAAACAGATAACTGACTCGGACGCATAATCGCCTCTCTTAACTTTGAATATGTTGGAAGACTACCTTCCAATTCGAATACCGTTGCCTCGCGTGCCATATTCGCAGGACTATGTGCATCAGAGAAAGACAATATCGAACGATTCGCTAATTCACCTATGCGCCAATTCATCTCGGGATCACTGGAAATACCTGTTTCTATTCCGTAAATATACCGACTGAACTCACCAAACGCTTCATCTAAACTATCAAATCCTGATTTTGATCCGTAAACTCCAAAATGTGGCGTCCATACATGACAAGGGATTAGCATACACCGTTCATCAATTCCAAGTATAAGTTCGAATAAATCTTTCGACGATAAACCAATAATGGGTCTTCCATCTGCATTGAGGTTTGCTCCACGTTTAGCTAATGTCTCATTAATTTTCTGGGCAATCTGAAGATTTGGTGAGAAAATGAGATTATGAATTCTCCGTAACTTACCTCCTTGTTTATAAATACTCGCAATCTCAGTTGAAAGAAGAAAATATACCTCTTTCTCCTTATTTTCCCCGTCTTCTCTTAATCTGAAGATCCCTTCTTCTGCTTCTTCCAGCTGTGCGCTTATTTCTTTAAACCATACAGGATGTGTAAAATCAGATGCTGAAAGAATGTCTAAACCTTTTTGTCTGGCATATTCAGCCATTACAGGAAGCGTCATTTGCTGAGAAACGGCGCGTGAGTATTTCGAATGAAGGTGCAAATCGGCTACATATTGCATGGATAGAGTGTAACAAAAAACTTTTATATTAGTAAGTAATACAGGTTGTATAGTTAAGACGCTAATGCTATAAAAAATATATGCTTAAGTATTTCTATCTCTGCACTATTCTTCTCATAACAACTCTTTTTTATAAAGAGATTCAGGAACAAATGAACCATGGTACATTTATCCAAACCGCCCAAGCACAGTTACAAATGAAACCTTTTTATCCCACTGCTTCACCCACGCCGGCCGGAGGTATTCCTCCCACAAATACACCAACTCCTATCCACGCCACCAACACACCCACCCCGCTCCCAGGAGCAGCCACAAATACACCCACACCTGTTCAGGGAATAGATCCACTACAGTGTTTAGTAGATAATGTATCTGAACAAAAACTTCGAGAGTATATGGGTAATTTAGTTGATAACGACACAACTGCAAGTAGAGATGAGGCACAAACTAGATTTAGTAATTCCCAAGGGAATGCAACTGAGGCAACGTATATAAAATCGCACTTCGCAGAGCATGGATTAGAAAATGAGTTCCAACCGTTTTCTGGGGGAGGTGTAAACTCTAAAAATATCATTGGTAGAAGACGAGGAACTATATTACCTAATGAATACTATCTCGTTACTTCCCATATGGATACTATGCCAAGTAGTATGTCAGGAGGAGCGCCAGGGGCAGATGATAATGGATCTGGTACTATCTTAGTAATGGAAGTTGCGAGAGTCTTTAAAGCATGTAATTTTCAAACAAAGCGTACTATAGAATTTATTACGTTTTCAGGTGAAGAAGAGGGGTTAATTGGAAGTAATTATTATGTCAGAAATTATTTACAAAATGAAACTTCATCAAAAACTATTAAGGGCGTAATCAATGCTGATATGATCGGAACACGTCGAGGAAGTTCTCATATTAAAGCAACGTATAATCCAGCACGCCCTGGCTTAACACTTGCCCAGAAAATAATACAAACGAAAAACAGATACAACCTACCTTTGACTATAACGCTTGAATCAAATACTGAAAATAGAAGCGATCATGCATACTTTCATAGAAATAATATTCCCGCTGCTTTTATATATGAAGCTGAATTCAGCGGAGTCTATCATAGATCAGCAGATAAACCCAGTCATCCAGAGTTTAGCTTTCAGCAAATTACAGAAGCGACAAAAGCTGTTGCAGCAACTATTGCTGAGTTAGCTAACGAATAATATGAAAAAGCTATTTTTATTTATTATAATTTTTTGTTTCTATTCTATCTCACCACATTTAGTACATGGACAATCCACTAACCTTCAATTAGCTCTTGTTTATTACCATACTCCAGAGGAGTTACAAACAATTTTTTCAACTAGTACAAACGTTTTGGAGTTTTTAGAAGGTGAGGATATAGCTTCTCCAGTACTTCTTGGTCTTTTTTCAGAAAGCCAAATCTCTACACTTCGTGAAAGGAGTAAATATAGAATAGTTTTAGTTGATACAAATGCTGACCTTAGCCGTTACGTTTTATTATGGCATCCCCAAGAAGATAAAGGACATCTTTTAGAAATCTATGGAACAATAATAGCATTAAGTCCTAAGCACACATTAGTCAAACTCGACGAGGGTAAATCGTTCAGCCATGAGGGTGTGGGAGCTGAATTTTTTGAAACTCCACTAACTCTAGAACCTATAGCAACACCACTTCCCCGTGAGGAGTTAGGCACAGCAAATCCCCCTACTCCTACCGAAAAAAAGGTTACACCTCCAAAAACATCTTCTTCTCCCTTTCTCTTTATAATGTTTGCGGTGATTTTGGTAGTTGCTGGCGTCATAGGAGTAGCAGTATGGATAAAGAAACGGAAAACACGCATGGAGAAAGAAGTAAACTATCCTCTACAGTAGATTATCCTTTCTTCCCCTGCTGATGAAACATTTTAATTAACTCTTCAACTGTGGTCGCGTCTTCTGGCTTTTTATCTTTATCCCTAAAGGAAACCAACCGAGGAAACCTGAGGGCATATCCTAATGCATTCGTTTCCATTTTCCATTTTCCATTTTCCATTTTCATCTTTGCTCCCGCCGTATGCAACGGGCTACGTGTGATTTCATCAGCCAATACTTCAATCACTATCTGCGGCTTGACCCATACTGAAGGGGTAATCAACGAGTTCACTCGAGCAGGTTTATGATCGACTTCTAAACCATGGGTTTTATCCTTAATACTTTTCCACTCTTCATCAGATAATCCAGTACCGATTCGAGAGACTGATACAAACTCATCCTGTTCTTTGTCGTATAAACCAACTAATAAAGCACCTGCACCAAACGCCGTCCGTTTACCTTTCCCATAGATATAACCTAGAATCACGCAATCAATCGTATCGTCTAATTCCCCGCTTGAATGCCTTTTTAACTTCACCCAATTAAAATTCCGTCCCCCTGCTTCATATGGTGAATCCACACGCTTTACAACTACACCCTCTAAACCTTTTGAAATCGAATCATCTAATAATTCTTGTAACTCTTTAGGTTCTTTCAGAACTTTTCCTGGAGCTGGAATCAAGGTTTCATCGCCATCAATAGTTTTTTTCAAGATATTCATACGCTCATGTAATGGCAAATCCACTAAGGGTTCGCCTTCCAGGTACAAAATATCGAAAACAAAAGCCTTCAATGGTAACGTTTTTGCAATCTCCTCTATGCCATGCTTGCGTCTTCGCTTCGTCGTTTCCTGGAACGGTAAGAATTCTTCAGATTCTGGCTGATACGCCAGTGCTTCTGAATCAAGAATTGCAGTTTTTGCTTTTATTTGTTTTCGCGTCCCTTCAATCAATTCTGGAAACATATGTGTCATGTCTTCTAAATTCCTCGAGTACATTTCTACTTTGTCGCCATTTTTATGAATCTGTACACGAAATCCATCATACTTCGGTGTCGCATGAACACCTTCATCATTAGAAGACATTTTTTCAAAAACTTTCAAGGGATTTGGAAGTCGCTCACAAAGTTCGGATCGAATAGGTCTTCCTACAGTCACTGTAAGCTTCTGTACTGCTTCTAAACCTTTATCTATGAGTGTTATTCCTATGAGTCCTAAATCTGATGTTTCATTATATGCTTTCTCTAATAATTTTCGTTTCGATCGATCTCCAAGGATAGCTAAGGCTAAGGCATCTAAAATAGTTGGGTCTCCTATTCCTAAGCGTGTATTTCGTAAAGCAATTCTTACGAGATACTTTGCTTCTAAAGCATCCATTTTTTCTAATAATCCTTGAAATAACCCTATTCTCTTCTCTACTGTTCCATCCCCACTCGCCTTCGCAATTTCTGTTAAAGTGTTAAAAACCTCCTCCACAGTCATTTTTGAATTTTGATTTTTGACTTTTGATTTCAATTGCTGTGCTACTAATCCTAGATCACCCTCTTTGCTATACGCTTCAAGTACCTCATCTTTAGTCTTACCCAATGCTTGTCCTAATGCAACAGCAATTGTTTTATCCGCCATCCCTATTTCAATGGGTTCGAAGAATGGGGCTATTCTTCCCTGCAGGAGATACATAATTTTATCGATATTTTCTTTATTTGTCTCTTTAAAAAGTTCTGAGAGGATATCTATAAGCACCAAACGAGAAGGCGTAGCCTCTAATCGATCAAAAAATGAAACAAGTTTATGAAAATACATAGTATATTTTATAGTCCTAAGTTACAAGTTCTAAGTCCTAAAATAAATTTACACTCTGTGACTTAAAACTCATGACTTATAACTTGTGACTTCCAATGATGTTTTTACAATCTTAGTTAATATATTTATAATTTCTTCGTTCTCTATTAGTAAGTTTTCTAATTTTTCTTTTATATCAGGATTAAGCTCTTTTATCAAACGTAACCAATATCTAGTCTCTCTTGCTTCCTTCTTTGCTATATTCATGCAATATGCAAAATCTTTCTTTGAGTTCGTCCCCAGTGCTTCTTCAATATTTGCACCAATTGAAGTCGACGATCGAATTATCTGTTTTGAAACAATTACATTTCGAACGTTTTTGATAAAAGTTTTGTTAGCTTAATAACACTCAGAGAAAACTCAAAAGATCTGTTAGCAATAATTGATTCTTTCATGCAGACTTATAACTTACGACTTGTAACTTAGGACTTCTACTACTTCATAATGTATTTCGCTGCTTTTGTCGTCCCTGTTTTCTTCACTAATCCAGACGTAATTAAACCTTTTAATTCATTTAACACAGTATCTTCGGAAACAAACTGAAATAATTGTTTAAAAGCACTATTTTGTAAATAACCAGTTTCCTGAATATATTCAATAATTTTTAGCTGTCTTTCAGATAATAGCAATGGCTTACCACCAAGTTTTGATTTTAATTTACCATCAACGGAAATCTTCTCGACTTTTTCTTTAATTTTGTTCAGTTCTATAGCGAGCCCTTCTGTATAATATTCAAGCCATTCTGTTTGATTACCATCGTTTTTAGTGACTGACTGTAAAGCAGCATAATATGCTCCTGCATCTCTATCGAAATATTCCTCTAATGAAAAAAACCGACGAATATCATATCCTTGCTGAAAGAGGATAAGTGTCGATATTGCACGAGCAACCCGTCCATTACCATCTATAAAAGGATGAATTCTGACTATTTCATAATGAACAACTCCGCTCTTCAAAACAGGATGAATATCCTGATCTGTCGACTTTTCCACGAATCCAAGAAGTTCGCGTATTTGGAATGGGACTGATATAGCTGGGGGTGGACGGAAAGTTATTTCTCCTGTTTGACTGTTCTTTATTACAACTTGTGTTTTCCTATACTCCCCACACCTTTCAATTGCAAGAATTTTTTCAACTGTGAGTTTATGAACATATTTTACTAATTCCTCATCTACTTGTAACTTAGGACTTCTAACTTGCAACTGTTCAACATATTCCATTACCTTTCGATAATTAATTACTTCCTGCACATCTCGCTGTCTTGCTACGATCTCTTGTCCCATAAGCACTTTCTCTGCTTGTGTTAAATTTAATTCATTTCCTTCGACATGTGTTCCATGATGCACTGTACGGACGAGAGCATCTTGCTGGAATTTCTTTTCATAATATGGAAGAAGAGGCGCATGATCTATGACCTCTTTCGAAGCTTCAATAATACCGATGTTTCGAAGGATGGTGTTGGTGATTGTATAGGCTGGTTTATACATAAGTAATAAGTGATAAGCAACAAACAATAAGAAGAAATATGCATCTATAGTTATTACTTATCTCTTCTCGCTTTTTTGTGATTGATGAAGTCGCCATATAATTCTACCGCATTCTTCCTTCATTTGTAGCAACTTATCATAATCAGGTTGTTTAATCAAACCATGCTGCTTAGAGAAGTAAAGTAAATATTCAACTTCAGCTAAAGAACCAAGTGCTATAGAAAGAAAATGCCGGAATTCATTTTTATTAATACGCGCATATCCTTCGATTATATTTAAAGGGACTGACAAAGCAGCCCGCTTTAACTGAGATGTTATACCATATAACTCTTCTTGTGGAAATAGTAAAGTAGCAACATATATAGCAGAAGCAAGTTGATCAGATTTTTGCCATGCGATCAACTTCTTGTAGCCCTGTACATACACAATACTTATTTCTTGTTGCTTATCGCTGATCACTAGATTCAATAGTCGCATAATTCCCGAAGAACTACAAGTATGCTATACTTAGCATATGGCAAAAACGAAAAGAGAAGAAGAAAAAGAGAAAGAAAAAGGATTACCTGTACTTGTTATGCGCCAAATGGTAACACTATCGACAAGCGGTTTTGGGCTTGTAGCAGCTCTCGCGTGGAATAATGTTATTCGGGAATTGGTAGATCAATATATTGCTAAATGGATTCCAAATGGCGGAGGGCTCATCTCACTTCTTCTCTACGCTGTGATTATTACCGTCCTTGCTGTGTTAGTTACGACTAATCTCACGAAAACACTACAGAGGCTTGAACAGCTTGAGGAAAAATTCGAGGGTAAAAAATCATAACACTTCTTTCATAACAAAAGGAATTTCATTTGCTAGATCTGACGAATTAAATGTATACCCAACTTTTCGGAATAAGCTATCCCCTGCTTTTTTATTTAAATAGCTTCCTACACATGCACTTACATAGAGTTCATTCTTACATGCTAACGCTGCAAGAAGTCCAGCAAGCACATCACCAGTTCCGCCTTTCGTCATACCTGCATTTCCTCCAGCAATGGAGATACATGCTGAAGGGGAGCAAATAACATCCTCCTCCCCTTTTAGCAAAATAATACAGTTATATTCTCTTGCGATAAGAGATAAGTGATAAGCAATAAGGTCTAAATCTATTTTGTTTTTCATATCGCTTATTGCTTGTTGCTTATCGCTAAACAGCATTTCAAACTCTCTCTGATGCGGTGTGATAACAACGTTCCCATTCAACTGTTTCAACCACTCAGGATCCATCATCTGTAAACTCCCGCCATCGATAACCCATTTTTTATGAGAATACTTATCGAGCAAATATTTTGTTAACCAATATGTCTGCTCCCCCTCATCAGACAATTCATTAATGACTTTTAGGTCATAAGTTTTAAGTCCTGAGTTATAAGTATTTTTTTTATTTAGTACTTGTGACTTAGGACTTAAGACTCCTTCACTTCTCATCAATCCCGGTCCTATGAGTATACAGTCAGCTTCTTCAGCATAATCATCTATCTTCTCTCTAGGAATAACGATACCATTACGAAATTCTGTTTTTGCTTGTCGAACAATTTCGTTATTTTCAGGAACTGAAGCATAAAATACCATGTCGACAATTTTACTTGCGATAGTTAGAGCCCATAAGGAAGCAGCGTGAAATAAATGAGAACCGCCAACGAGAAGCAACTTCCCATTCTGCCCTTTATGAGAATCTGAAGGTGGAATATAGAGATTCTTTAGTAATTGGGGATCAAATTCCTGCATATAAAGAGATTCAGGAACTATGATTCAGATTCAAGAATTTAAAACATAAAAACCCGGCTTTATTCTTGAATCATGAATCTTGTCTCTTGAATCTTACTATCCCAATTCTATCATCTTTCCCTTACCTATTCCTGCTGCTTCTATAAACTCTTTATGGGTGGTTGTAATAATGGTTTGCTGATTCGTAATGATTCGCAGGATATGCTGAATATGTATCTCATCAAGTTCTGAAAAAATATCGTCAAGAAGTAATAATGGTTTTTCTTCTACATTTTCTTGCATGTATTGTAACTGTAAAAGCTTCAATTGTAATACTGCCAGACGTTGTTGTCCTCGTGATCCAAAAGATTTTAAGGATAAACCTTCTTCCCCCTCACGCTTCATCTCTAAAATGAAATCGTCTCTATGCGGACCGACGAGCGTGACACCTGCACCCACTTCTGCTTCTTTATATTGTAAAAGTCGCTCTTCTGAAAGAATACTAGGATCATACGTTAGAGACAAAAGAAATAATTCTTTCTTTTGCGTATTAACATACTCGATAAAACCTGAACGCTTCTGTGTAACAGTAGTTCCTGCTCGGATAAGTATATCGTCCCAATAGCTAAATTGTTTTTCTTGTCGTATACCACTTTCTTTAGCTCGTTGGAGCAATGCATTACGCTGACGAAGAGCTTTCGTATACGTTAACAAATCATGCCTGTATTCTTTATCAGTCTGCTCCAAAACTTCATCCAAAAATCCACGTCGTAAAGAAGGCGAGCCAGAAACGATGTCAAGGTCTGATGGTTCGAAAAGTAGTGCAGGAGATGTTCCCGCAAAGTCACTTCTCCGTTTTGGTAAACCGTTTAGAAAGTAGCGTTTGGTAAAGATACTACTCGCGACACCAGGCTTTGCGAGAAATACTTCTATTGTTTTCGCATCACTCGCTTTGCTCGAAGAATAGTTTTTCCTTTCCGACACAACTAACCCCTTCACCCTACTCATAGCTTTCTCCAGTTGTATTAACTGCTCATCTTTTTCTGTCCGAAAGCTTTTCCCGTAGGAAAGAAGAAATATCGCTTCGATAATATTCGATTTGCCGGCTGTATTCGGTCCGATAATGTAAGTAATTCCTGGGTCAAATGAAAAATCTGCCGTTTCATAGCTACGAAAATTTTGAAGTAATAGTCGCTGGAGAATCATAAATAATACGTACCAATACTACCAATAACCCAATAAACAAATCAATGAAGAATGTACACAATTATTTATTTTTCAATTGAAGTATTGATTGGTAGTATTTGTGTATGTGTCATTTGTAGTATTTACTCTATCACAGTTCCCAAGAAGTCTTTCCCATCGAGGTAGTTTCGAAGGTTGGTAAAATCACTTCCCATAATAACCACTTTTATTCTCCACTCCTGCGCTTTCTTCGAAGCAATAGGATCAAAAGGGGCATGCATACCAGGATCCCATTCATCACCAACTAGTTTTCGAAATTCATCCCAGGTCAAATGTCCGAAAGGTCTCGCATTTGCATGTTTCTTTGGATCTTTATCATACACTTGACTGATATTACTTAAGTTAATAACAGTATGCATGTTGTAATCTTCACATAACATAACCGCACAATAATCAGTTGAGAATCCTGGTTTCCAACCAGCAGCCACGACCACAGGTTCAGTCACCTTCCGAATAATTTCATAATTTTTAATAATATACGGATGGGCAATATCACGAAAAATAGTTCTGATAAGTTGTGCATTTAATCGCGTTGAATGAATGCCTAACCAATCCAAATCATCCCGGGTTAATTCATGATGCACTACGTCCCGGCCTGCATCACGATACTGACGAGCTGTCATACCTCCCCCTATAACCAAAAAAAACTGGCGATTCGGATGTAATGCCAGTTCGTCTCGAATAAAGCTTGAGAGCTTATTCAAAAAAATAATATCAATTCCCTTGCTTGTAACAATTAAAGAACCACCAACTGAAATAATAATACGCTCACGATGAGACATAAAAAATTTTAAGCCATGTTTGATACTAGCAAAGAAATGTGGGGAAAACAATGATCTGTTAGTAGGTAACGTTTCGTTGTTAGTAGTAACCCATATACTCTCTACAATTGTAGAGACCATATGGGTTACAGAAAGCAAGCGGGTTGTAAAAACCTACCTGCATTCAGAAAAACAGCGCAATATGCTATTCTCTTTTGTTTGGTGGTTTTCACCTCCTTCTGATTCTCAAATTTGAGATTTGTGGCATTCAGTATGCCATATGCGTAATGATTCGTGATTCTTCCCTTTCGGGCCTGCCCTCTCACCACAACTCTGTGGTAAGAGGGACAGGAGAGATATGAAGTTGTACCAGGCCGGCTACTTGGCCGGTGCGCAACCAGTGGCCACCTGGAGCTTCGCCTCATAGGGCGGGTTAGCCGGGCGGCCATCGACGAAGATACGACCCGTGATATGCACTGGGCCGCACGGCTCTTCGCCGAAGAGATCGCGCCAGGAGTAGAACGCCATGATGGCGCTTTCCGCCTTCGGAGCCACCAGATTCGGGCTGGCAGTCAGCTCTCGGCTGACCGTTACGCCCCGATAGGTGGCCCAGATCTTGAAGCTCACCACCTGCTCAGGCTGGCCGGGCTGTCGCACACCATTGTGTGCAAGCCCATGCAGAATCCCTGTGGGTTGAACCCTGAACGTCGGCTGAACGTCCACCGGGATCAGAATTGGCGGGATAGGCCGCTTATCAGTACCGCCATCAGCCGAGGCAGAGCGGTAGTTGAGCGTCATGCCCAACACAACGCCCAGCACTAGGGCGAACAACGCGGCCACTGGAACGCCAAAACGGCGGAGCGAGAAAGACATAGCAGTATTCCCCTTTTCGATGTGGTGGACTTAGGTCGGGTTGCGACGCCTCGAGGCTACATAGCCTGAGGGTGTATGGCTGGTGTTACGCTTGTCGCAGAGCGTAAACCAGGGAGACAGCATTACTGCTGCTCCAAACTCTCTTTTGAGAGAGCCTTTTTTTATTTCATATGTTTCTCCTTCGTTAGGGTAGAGAAAAGAAAAGACTAAAACAAAGCCGCAAATAGCCATGAAAAATCTTTTCCTTATTCTACCTAACGAAAGAAGTATGTTACGCATAAAGTGAGGCTAAACTAAACGCTAGACGCCAAGCGCTTTGCGCTTAATATGCCTCATGCTTGCTTTCTGTCAAAGAGCTTCGCTTCTTGCGAAGCGATGCAGTCCTGGCGGTACGATCTCATATTAATAAAGATCGTATCCGAGCAGGACAAGGTGCGAAGCACCGCAGTCCCGGCAATACGAAGTATTGAGCGGAGCAAAGAGCGATTCTTCACTGTTAAACTTAACTTAGAACTAATAAACCAGCTGGGTGCTGCAAACAGCATTTGCTGGTTAACTTCCCCAAGTTAAGTTTCTATATTATAGGATATTTTGACTTATTTGTCAAGTACTATAAGCCTAACATTGGTTCACTTTCTAATCGAAACTTTTGAGTTTTGCAGCCGTGAGAGGTTAGTTGTTAGAAGTTAGAAGTTATAACACCTGACACACAGCACAGAAGAACGTTCCTCTTCCTCCTAAAGCTATTTTTTCTATCTTTGCTCCACAGCGTACGCATGGCTTGCCAATTTTTCCATATACGAGAAAGATTTTCTGATATGAGCCTTCCTGACCTAGTGCATCCACATATGCCCATTCACTCGAGCCTCCAGCTTCTAGACCTTTTTTCAATACCTCTTCAATCGAATTAAATAACTCTCCTACTTCTTTTTGAGTTAAAGAGTTCGCAACCTGCTTCGGATGAATTTTCGCAAGCCACAATGCTTCGTTCGCATAAATATTCCCTACCCCAGCCATTTTTGATTGGTCCATTAGGAGTGGCTTTACTGGTCCTTTCGTAGAAGCAAGTATTTTCTTAAACATTGCGAGCGTTAACTGTTTAGCCCCTGAGCTTGTCGAAGGGATAAACTCAGGCCCAAGAGATTTAAAAAATAGAAGTTCACCCACTTCAGAGGTTTTTACTACTTTTATCCACCCAAACTGCCTAACGTCGTTATAATAAAGATATGCTTTGCTACTATCATTTCTCAACTCTCCATTCTCAACTCTCAACTCAAATATCACGTGTGTCGCTTTCCCGGGCAACTCCCCTACCTTATCTGACAATACAGCTTTTGATACCTTTGATACTTTTCCTACCTTCCCCTCTTGAAAAATCAATTGTCCTGTCATCTTAATATGAATTGCGAGACTGTAATCATTATCTAAATCAATTACCAATCCTTTTCCATACCTCCGAACACCTGTAATCACAGCGCCAATAATCTGTTTCGGATCACCGCTCAGTTGTTTCGGCAAGCGGATCTCAACATCATCAATAATGTAGCCAACGAGGTATTTTTGAAGTTGTTTTCTAATAGTTTCTACTTCAGGTAATTCAGGCATTATTTTTTATTTTTTCATTAATAAAACTTCTCATTTCTTTCATAAACCGTTCTTTTGAAAACTTCTCAGCCTGCTCTTTACAAACCTTCGGATCAAATTTCATAGTTTCAAATTTTTTAATCGCTTTAGTTAAACTTTCCACAGTCGGTTCACTAAAAAACACACCTGTTTTTCCATCGATAACTGTTTCTTTATATCCTCCACCATAATATGCGATAACTGGTGTACCACAGAACATGGATTCCACGGGTGTAATTCCGAAATCTTCATCAGTCGCAAGCGCGAGAAATGCTTTTGCATGTGTATATAAATCAATCAACTCTTCATCAGAAACTCTTCCTAAAAATTCTATATTCTCATTTGCAGTCTCGGATATTTTCTGCGCCACAGAAGAATATCCAGAAGATACCCCAGCAATTTTTAGTTTGATACCGAGTTTATTCGCCGCCTCGACAGCTAATTGCAATCCTTTTCCACCTACTAAACGCGCAACGATAAAGTAATAATCCTTCTTGTGATTTTCCATTTTCGATTTTCCATTTTCCATTAGCAAGTTCACAGGTGGATAAATTACTGTGGATTCTCGGCGATAGAATTTTGCTATACGTTTCTTAACTTCTTCTGAGTTAGCGATAAAATAATGTACTCGTTGTGCCGCCCGGAAATCATACATTCTCATGAAGTGTCCTATGATTATTCCGTACAGTTTTATTGGCCAATACCGCTGCCATTCTACAGATGTCGTATATCCATATAACCACCGAGGGGGCGTATGACAGTAACAAACCTCAATCGGACGTGTAACTTGTGACTTGTAACTTGTAACTTCCTTTACTACCCCTTTCGTAATATACCAAGAGGCTGAAGTGATGACGATATCGTACCCTGAAAAATCAAAGCTCTTCCAAATGAGCGGAGCTAAAAAACGAAGTGGACTATGAAGTTTAGTGGGAAAAAAAGGAATCTTATGAACCCACGAAGTAATAATCCGTCGATGTTTAAACCGATCATATGCTGGTGAATCCTTTTTATAAAACGAGGTATAAAGAGGAGCATCAGGAAACATTTCGCACAGCGCTTCCAGAACTCTCTCTGCTCCCCCGTATTCTTTTAGATAATCATGGACTAATGCTACTTTCATAAAGATTCAACAAACAAGATTCAGGATTCAAGAGGTCTTAATCATTCTTGAATCTTAGAATTATAAATCTGAAAGGGTTATACTCGATCAATTATTTCGCGTAACTCTTCTTCTGTTTCAAGAAAACCTTTCACACCGAGATCTACAAATTCTTCTTTCGCATTATAGCCATTTAATAAAATGTAGCAATTTACTCCTGCACCTAAAGCAGCCTCCGCACCGATGCGGGTATCTTCTACTGCGAAACAATCCTTTGCTTCCTTTCCCAACTTTTCCACTGCTTTCAGATAAATCTCTGGATTTGGTTTCGGGTGAGTAACATCATCTTGAGAGATAATATCTCTGAACTTTTCAGTAACACCAAGAGCCTTTAAGGTCATATCAATTGATTTGCGTTTACTATTTGAAGCCAGCACAAATGTATGTTTACTTTGTCGCAATACTGAGACAGTTACAGAAACTGGTTGTAAATAAGACACGAGATTATTATGTTTCTCCTGTATATATTCATCTAAGACTTCTTCTGCGTGTTCTGCTTTCTTTAATAGACTGAGAAGAATATCTTTCGTTGTTCTACCGAGAAAACTTTTTTCATGATGTGAGGTTAGCTCTATCCCCCGCTTTATAAATATAGCCTGCAACATCTTAAAACGTGCCGGTTCACTGATAACCAACACCCCATCCATGTCGAAAATAATCGGTTTAAGAGTATTCTGATGAAATAATTTCATAGTTGATTCAAAATTCAAGATTTAAGACACTAACTATGATATTTTTCTTAAATCTTACTTCTTATATTATATGTCCATTAATCCTAATTGCTGGCCTTTCTTCTTTTCTTCAATCTCTTTAAATAACGGGTTAAAGCGTTTTAATAAACTATTAAACCCATACTGCTCGAACACTTCCAAAGCTCCTTTTATATTCAATTCAGACGTTTTACAGGTTTCCAGCTCACAAGTAATAGGAACATCTCGTAAAATAGTTGCTAGCTTTTTGGCAAGCGCTGCCTGTTCAGCATCTGTCGCTAATTTCTCAGCGACTTTCGGCGGTAATTCGCCAATGCGTTCATACAGCGCTTCAAAAGTACCAAAATCTTTTAGTAAACTTGCAGCAGTTTTCGGACCTATACCTGTTACACCTGGATAACCATCTGAAGGATCACCGATTAACGCTTTATAATCGACAAACTGCGATGGTTTTACTCCATACTTCTCCTCTACTTTTTTTTCATCATACAAAACAGTTTCTTTCACACCAACGACCGGCATCAACACCTTTGTATTTGTGTTCACAAGCTGTAACAAGTCCCTATCCCCTGTCAGTATTATTGTTTCGATATGCTCAGTAATCGGTTTTCTGTTTTCAGTTTTCTGTATCTTGTTTACCAGTTTTCTGTCTATCCGATTCTGACTGTTCAGTTGATCAACTGGCTGACCGGTCGCTGACGACTGATCACTAGCAACCGACAACTGCACTTGCGAAGCAAGTGTCCCTATCACATCATCAGCTTCAAAACCTTCCACTGCAAATATAGAGATATTCATTTTTTCTAAAGCTTCCCGAAGCATCTCGAATTGAACCGCTAAATCATCTTCCATTTTAGGACGATGCGCATGGTAGCCAGCATACATTGCTTGTCTGTAAGTAGGAGCTGAGATATCGAAACTGACGATAACATATTCTGGTTGTAGATCTGAAATGACAGTAAAAAACATACTAAAAAATCCATACATGGCATTAATTACAGTACCGTCTGGAGCTGTAAGAGGTGGAAGCGCATGATACGCACGATGTACAATCGCATTACCATCAATTAAAAGAAGCTTAGCCATGTAGGTATTGTAACATGTGGTTTAGTTCTGTGTTAGAGGTTAGTAGTAAGGTGTTAATTCTTAGAAGTTATTTAGGAGGTCCGAGTTACGAAAACAGTTTTAATATAAGCTGCTTCAAATTCCGAAGCTCTCATAAAATGTATATAAACACCTACATCCAGAGCTTTTGATTGGGCCAAAAGCTGATGTAGGCTTTTACATACGTTCTACATTAATCTCCTATCGCTACTAACAATTTTCTTCGCTGGAGAAGCAATCTCTTTCCTTGTCAACTGACCACAAAAGGAATCCAGAATCTTGAAGTCGCTTCATCTCGATCACCTGGCTGTCCCCTTATTAACAAGCAGTACGCAATAATAATTACTTAAAGCTTAAAATTTGTAACTCATAACTCATAACTCATAACTTATAACTTGTAACTTATTACTTCTTATATATTGCCTCTTGACAAATGTGCCCTCCTAACATATACTATAAGATATAGTTCCTTAATAGATTATTGATATTGAACAGCTTCCTGTATAGCACTACTATATAGTAAGCTGTTCGACATCGGGGAGTCCAGAGCAAAGAGGCAAGTGATTCGTCACTTGTTTTCTTAGGCGAGCTATAAAACAGTTTGCCAAGCTCTTTAGGATCCCCCTGTCAGTCCTCTCACGCAAGTATGCGGAACACTGCCAATATTAACTAAAGGCAACGTTTCGCGCCTTGCGCGCCGAGTGGACTTAAAGACAGCCCCCAGGCCGGTAGAAATACCGTCCTGGGGTTTTTCGTTTAAAAGGCATCCTGAAATCATGGGACTTGTAATTTACGATTTCTAAAGAGTTAGTCAAAACGAAGTAATTTGACAAATATGGGTTTTAAAAATTAATGAGGACCTAAGCAGAAACGTTGTATCGTTGCAGCTCTGTAACTTTGAAACTTTACTATCCTTCCTTCTCTACTTGCGCGACTTTTTCTTTCGGGAGATTTTTTGCACCTACTAATTTTACGAAATCTTCAGCTTCTATGGTTTCTTTCTTCAGTAACTCTTCTGCAACTTTATCCAGCTTATCCTTTAAGCCCTGCAATACGTGTAAAGCATCTTCATATGCCTTATCCATAAGTCGTTTTACTTCTGCATCAATTTTTGCTTGCATTTCCGGTGATACGTCAGAGGGTTCATACATCATTCTCCGTTCACTATCAAGATTAATAGGACCGAGCTTACTCATACCGAAACGGGTTACCATAGCTCGAGCTACCTGAGTCGCTTTCGCGATATCATCAGATGCCCCTGTCGAAATTGTATCGAATACCAGACTCTCTGCTGCTCTACCCCCTAACATGACAGAAATCTGTTCAAGTAAATGAATCTCAGTTTCGTGTGTTCTCTCAATAGGTTCCATCATCGTGTGTCCGAGGCTCATACCCCTGGAAATAATCGAAATTCGATGGACTGGATCCATATGAGGCATATGCCAAGAAACCATCGCATGTCCTGCTTCATGATACGCAGTCATTCGGCGGTCTTCATCTGATTGGAGTCTCTTCTTTTCCGGACCGAGTTTTACTTTCGTCGCTGCCTCTTCAAGATCCCTCATATCAATAGCTTTTTTATTAAGTCGGGCAGCGAGAATAGCAGCTTCGTTTAACATGTTTTCCAAATCTGCACCAGAGAAGCCAACTGTTCGCTTCGCTGCTTTATCCCAATTAACATCTTCAGCAAATGGTTTCCCTTTCGCATGAATTCCAAGAATCGCTTTTCTTCCTTCTATATCTGGGAGATCGAGAACCACTCGACGATCGAAACGGCCTGGGCGTATAAGCGCTGGATCAAGAACATCTGGTCTGTTCGTCGCAGCTATAACGACGATTTGTTCGTTTTGTGAAAAGCCATCCATTTCCACGAGGATTTGGTTTAATGTCTGCTCTCGTTCATCATGTCCACCCATAAATCCTGCACCGCGTTGGCGGCCTATTGCATCAATCTCGTCGATAAAAATAATCGCTGGCTGATTTTTCTTCGCAGTATTAAATAAATCTCGGACACGGCTCGCTCCCACACCGACGAGCATTTCCATAAACTCAGAACCTGCCATAGAGAAGAATGCCACATTTGCCTCTCCTGCCGTAGCACGAGCAAGTAATGTTTTTCCTGTACCTGCGGGACCGATCATAAGAACACCTTTCGGAGTTCTCGCACCCATCGCTTTATATTTCGCTGGGTTTTTTAAGAAATCCACAACTTCAGTTAATTCTTGTTTCGCTTCATCTACGCCCGCAACATCGGCAAATGTGGTTTTCGGAGTATCTTTTGAAAAGAGTTTTGCTCGGGATTGACCGAAAGAGAAAATGTTTTCCTGAGCCCCTCTCGCTTGACGGAAAATGAACCAGAAAAAAGCGATCATGAGGATAACAGGAAGAATCGCAGAAATAAGATTTATCCAGTTATTAACAGAGCTATCGTCTTTTACGACGACTTTCGTACTTTTAAGGTCAACCCCTGCGTTTTTAAATAAGGAGTAGACATCAGCACTTCGTTCTTTATATGCTTCAACTGTCCTGTCAGTTTCCTTAACAATCAATCTATCATTCTGAACGACAATTTCTTCAACTCTACCCTTTCGAACATCTGTAATAATCTCTGATATAGGAACTGTTCTATTCGCATCGTATGAACCAGTGAGCCCACTAAAAAGAAAGAGAGAAAACAGTATGATGAAACCATAAAGGAGAATGTTTTTCCATGTGGGTTTTAACTTTACTTTAATAATTTTTGATCGTTTACCGAGAGGGGTTTTCTTACCATTCGTTGCCATAACAATTTCAAGAGTATACCAGCTTTATAAAATAATTTCCAATTGCAAGTTTCCAGTCTCCAATCAGTTTCTTACTTCCTAAATTCGAATTTAAATTTGAAATTCGCAATTCGAAACTGGAAACCACCTTGTTCGCGTCCATATAGTACCGAAAAAGTTTTTTAAAAACAATAAGCTACTTTACAAGTTCTACAGTTCCTTTCTCGCGTTTAATAAAACCTTCTTTTTCTAAATCCGCAAGTATCACATTCATATCAAAATTTTTAGGTATATGTTCATCTCGTAACTGAGAATAAACATCGTTTTCAGGCAAACACTCTCGCTCTAATAAAAGCTTAACCAACTTTCCGCGGTAATACCGTCTCGAACCACGAAACGTCGACTGTTTTATACTTGGAATTTTTTCTTTTTTTAAAACGGACGATGCATAGTCCATTAATGCCTGATTCCAATCATACGCTCTGCCTTCTGGCAATAATTGTTCAGCAAGGTGTTGTATTTCTTTATCACTTAGTGTTCGGGTACTTCTCCCTTTACTCGAAAAAAGCTCCAACAGAACTACTTTCTTAACGTTAACATCTACCACTGCAACTTGTTTATTAAATGCAAAGCACGCTATAGCTCGAGCAGTATACTCTCCAACTCCCGGCAACATTTTTAGACCTTCAAGCGTCATTGGCCACTCACCTTTATATTCTCCAATAATCTTTTTTGCAGTTTTTTGGAGTAATAACGCTCGTCTGTTATACCCTAATCCGGACCACATACGAAGAACTTCAGATGTTGCCGCCTTTGCAAGTACGTCTACCGTAGGAAATACTTCTAGCCATGCATTATATTTAGGAATAACACGGGACACCTGAGTTTGCTGCAACATAATTTCAGTAACGAGAATCCTATACGCTCTTTGCTGTAGAGATATGCCAACTGGTACATTCCGCCATGGTAAATCACGCTTATTCAGCGTATACCAATCCAATATTTTCTTTTGGAATAGCTTTATTTGTTTTTCCTGCAATATCATGAAGCGTTAGTAAACGAAATTGAGGACACTCTTTACTTCCTGTAAGGTTCGTCGGGTTTCTTCTCTTACTTTCTGGGTTCCATCTCGTAAAATAGCTACTAACTTTTCTTTATCATCATATTCTTTTCTTTTTTCTCTTATGGGAGTGAAAAAATTTTCAAGTATCTGCACCAAATATTTTTTCACTTCGACATCTCCAACTTTTCCTTCTTTATAACGGTTTTTATACTCATTAATTTGTTCAGTATCCGGTTCTGTCGAAAAAGTGTCCAGATAAATAAATAAAGGATTACCTTCTACTGTTCCTGGATCAGTTGCGTGAATTCTCTTCGGATCTGTATACATACTCATTACTTTTTCTTTTACTTCTTCCGGAGTTGCTGAAAGATAAATCGTATTACCAAGGCTCTTACTCATCTTCGGATTACCATCTGTACCAATGAGCTTTCCTACTCTTCCAATCTTCGCTTGAGGTTCTGGAAATACTTTTTGTTTTCCCTGCGACACTGCCATAACATTAAATGTCCTAGCAATTTCCCTGGATTGTTCAAGATGAGCTTCCTGATCAATACCCACGGGAACAAGCTCACCCTTAACACATAATATATCCGCTGCTTGATACATAGGATAATTTATAAAACCAAGACTATATTGATCGCCAAGCCCTTTCATCCTTATTTCATCTTTAATAGTAGGATTCCGTAATGCTCTGTTATGCGCGACATACATACTGAAAAATGAAGCTAATTCATAAATTTCCGGAATTTCAGATTCTACGTAGTAAGTCACTTCTTCTTCTGATAAACCTACAGAAAGTAAGTCGAGAAGAACATCTAACGTATATCCCCGTACTTCTGCATATTTATCCCCTGCATACGAAGGGGTTGCTAATGCATGCATATCCGCCATAAGTAGGTAACAATCATACTCACTTTTTAGCTTCACCAGATTTTCAAGATTCCCAACGTAATGACCTAAATGTAACTTTCCTGTTGGTGTAAAGCCTGTCATAATTCTCTTTTTCATAGTGCTGTTATTGTAGGGTATTTCATTCAGAGGTGCAATAAAAAAATTAGTTCTGGTAATTATTCACTGTAGATACTCGCTAAAAGTAACTTCTCTTGACTCTCTTTCATGCCTTCTGTATTCTTGAAACATGGAAACTGCTCCAGATATACATGAGGAGAATCCCACCCCTCTCCCAAAACCGAAACGGACTTCTAAAAATATTCTTTTGTTTTGTCTCATATTACTGGTTACAGCATGTGCTACTCTCTATGTCTATACGATTCCTGAAAAAGATAAACATAAAAAATCTGACCAGAATCTCAACAGTTATGAACGTATCCAACGTGAACAGGAAAACAGAAATAGATCATTTAAGGTTTCTGTTGAACCCGTGAAAAGGAGACCCGCAATAGGAAAACACACCTTACACATCGTTTTTCTACGGCCCCCTACTTTATTAGAATCGACTGTTCATCCTCTGGTTTCTACATTACAAGATTCGAGAAAAACAATCTTTGAAGATTGTAGTAGTAACACCTGCAAAAACAACGCTTCTTTTAACTATATAAAGAGTTTCTTACAAGCAGAAGCCAAAAAGTATAAAGCTAAAGATTTTGATATTACTGTTAAACTTCATCCATTAGGTATTCTTCGTGATTTAGAAAAAATAGGAGATTTCGCAGCGCTATGGGGCAAAGACGCATTTGGAGTAACGAAGATCAAAGACGCTTTCGCGAAAGGTCTTAAAGAAAATAATATTACTGTGGGAGATGATGACTTAGTTATGTTTCTTTATTTTGACGACTCTTTTGATTATGTCGATAATCCAGATGAACGATTCTATGAGCATAAGAAATTCCGTTCATTTGCAGATCCCGACTATGGACGAGCTTACGTTAATATTTACAACTTCTCCCCCCTTTTTAGCGGAACTGCTGTCGAAATTATCACCCACGAATTACTACACCTTTTCGGAGCTAATGATAAATACCTCGAATATTCAGATACTGAAGCTTGTGACGAACGAGGTCTTGGAGAAGTTCATAAAAAACCCTTATATCCTCAAACAACAGGAGACATTATGTGCTTATATGTTGAAAAAGAAAGAGGAGACTTCGAACGAGGAAAACTAGTAGACAAAGAACTCGTGATTAATGAAATAACAGCTGAAGAGATAGGTTGGATAAAATAAACCCAGCTTAATAGTTAATCGCATCTGGCCAACAAATAATATCTCAAGTTACAATTCATTTATAAGTAAGCAAGTTGCTAGGAGTTAGCTGCTAGAAGCCTAAATGTTATATTCTTCTTTAAGTTCATTATATTGATCTTCTGCTTTATCTTTTAATGTTTCGAGTTCATCGTTTATATCTTCAACGACATTATCTAACTTATCAGAAACACGCTGTAACTCTTTACCGTTATTTTGTTGTGCTTGCGTGTATCGCTGTGTCGATGTAGCTATTTCACTATTATCACGATTTTCAACCGCATCTACCATCTCTTCTAAGAAGGTGACTTCTGTCTGCAAGGTTTCAATAAAAACCTCATGCATTCTTCCCATATCACCATCAAGCTTTAATTTCTGCAAATCTCGAATAACAGATTGTTCATCTTCAATTGCTTGTCGGAGAATATCAACATATTTATCCGGATCTGAGTATAAATAGCTAGATGCTCCACTGACATCAATACTTAATTTTTCGTAGGTTCGTAGTGGCTCGACATATGCTTTAGAAAAGGCAACATTATCTTCTTCCAAATCATAAACCTCGTCAGACTTCGAAAGATACGCTTGAAGTGCATCCTTATACTTTTGCAATTTTCCTGATTTCATATCGTTAAGCTCTGTCGTAAGTTTCTCTTTTTCATTTCGTACATCTTTTAATATATCCTCCCCCTTCGCACCGTATCTTTCGATGGAATCTGAATCACTTTCTGCCTCTTCTTCTAAATGTTCAGCCATCTTCTCAACATAACGGGTATAACTAAGGAAAACTGGATGAGCTACTTTTACTTTCTCTTTTACCTTGCCCGGAGTATCAAGGAATAAGAAATAGACAGCGCCTCCTATCATGAGAAGAACAAGAAGCACAATGATTAGTGGAAGTTTACTCTTTTTTTTCAAAACAGGTGGAGACTGCTGAGGAACGGTTTCTTGAGTTGCTGGGGGTGTTTGTTCTGTATTCGTTTCTGTTTTTACGGTTTCTTCCATACTAATTAGCGTATAGCGTTCTCAATGAATTGTCAACTATACAATTCTACGCTTCTCCTTACATCTCAGGAAGCTATCCAAAGTTTCTTTAACTCCTCGAAACTACCTTCAAGAATAGCATCTCGCATCGTATTAACTAAATTAACGATAAAATGTACGTTATGATAAGACCCTAATCGCTGGGCCAGTAATTCATTTGCCTTAAATAAATGATGTAAATATGCTCGTGTATAATGCTGACACGTATAGCATTCGCAGTCTGGCTCTATAGGATTTTCATCAAGCGTAAATCGCTCATTCGTCAAATGAGCAATAAAATTATTGGCTACGCTCCCACCATTTTTTGGGGATATATAAACGCTGCCATGTCTTCCACGCCGCGTAGGTGCGACACAATCAAAAAAGTCTATTCCCCTACTTACACCTTCAAAAAGATCTTGTACTTCACCTATTCCTAATAAGTGTCGTGGTTTCGCTTCAGAGAAATATGGAACTGTCCAATCTAGTACGCTATATAAAACTTGTTTTGAGGTATATGATCCACCAATAGAAATAGCTGGAAAATATTTATCGACGAACTTCGCTGATGCTACTCGAAGATCTTTATACGCACCACCATGTACTACGCCATACATCATTTGTTCATCTTTTTTTGTATGGGCTGCTAAACTGGCTAATGCCCATCGGTTCGTTCTTTCTACTGATAAGGCTGTCATTTCATAATCCCATAGAGGCGATTCATGATCATCAAACGCCACAATTAAATCTGCGCCAAGATCTTCTTGAGCCTTTACGGACACTTCAGCATCAAACCAACGCTTACTGCCATCTATGTGAGAATAAAACCATACACCATCCTCATGGACCTTTGCTTCTTTTAGCTTTTTAACCTGCTTATCTTCCCGGGTTTTTGTTAGAGCAGGTAATTGAAAGTGAATATCAATTGGATCAACAAACACGGACTTCGAAAATTTACTTAATTTCCTTCCAAACTGATCCCGTACGATAACTTTTTTTTGGGCTACCCCAAGCGAAAAAACCTGAAACCCACCTGAATCAGTCATAGTCGGACCTTGCCATCCCATAAATTTTCCTAATCCACCCAGACTTTTAACAACATCTGTTCCTGGCCGTAATGCCAGATGGTATGTATTTGATAAGACTATCTGCGCACCCAGTTGTGCTAAATCTACTGATGATAACGTTTTAACTGTTGCCTGTGTACCCACTGGGTTAAAGTTTGGTGTTTTAATGACACCGTGAGGCGTTATAAGTTCACCAGCCCGAGCCGTCGATGTTTTATCTTTAGTAAGAACTCTAAATCGGAACATATCCTGCGTATTATACCGTATAACCTGCCTTACTCTTTGCTGTTCTCTTTAAGAACATTATTAATACGATGAAATACATACTTATAAAAATAACGAGTAGTTGTATTCTCGTATACCGTGCTACCGTATCACTGAAAAGAGTTAGCAAA
Source organism: uncultured Gammaproteobacteria bacterium (assembly GCA_964512695.1). Lineage (GTDB taxonomy): Bacteria > Patescibacteriota > Microgenomatia > Levybacterales > UBA12049 > CAYMDS01. The sequence continues at coordinate 48,761 of CAZEJU010000002.1, forward strand.
TGAATACAAAGTAATAACAGTGTTGTATTACGTAGCTCTTTAAATTCTATCTTCTCCTCCACTAGCCATGTTATATGCAGCACCACAGGAAGAATAAGCAAACTCATATCCTGTATATTCGCATAAGGACTAGTTAGTACTGTAAGGATCATAAGAGCAGACCACTGTAACTTAAATATTTTCTTATGGGTATCCCATGTTTTCCAAGCACGAAACAACAATAGCACAAAAGTAAAGCTAGCTACTAACCAAAAAACTTTAGCCATAGTTGTATTACCAGATAATAATAAAAGTGATCCCCGTATCGTCGGCATTAATGCAGGAACAATAGTAAAAGAGTCTTTCCATTGCAAGGTTTGGAAAGATGATAAGAAAAAGTTCTCCATTCCCGAGAGCCCCACTACGATAAAAGAAATTACCGTAAGAAAAGTTGTTCCCAGGAGAATTCCCATGACCTCTCGATATCTCTTATGGAATAAAAAAGCGGCGAGAGGAAGTAAAATATATTGCGGTTTTATACAAAGTAAAGATAACCAAATACCTGCTTTTAGATATTCTCCATTCTTCTCTGCCTTATAAGAGAGCAGAAACGATACGAGTAATAAAAACGATAACTGTCCGACGATAAAAGTAATAAGCACCGGAGAAAAAGACAGAATACAAAAAAGCATACATGACTTTAGATAAGTACTTCGAATAAGGAGAGTACCTAACATTTTTTTAAAAATAAAAAAGAATAGTAAGAGGTTTACTATAAATAAAAAGATATAGGCTTGAGGTAAAGAAAAGACGGTCAAAGGACGTAAGGCTAACGCAACAAAAGGCGGGTTACGAAAAGGATTGAGATAGTGTAGATCCTGCAAACCAGGCACATATTTTTTTTGCCACATAAATTGTCTTTCCGGATTGTACAAATGTTCTTCCTCACCATGAGCGACCATCTGAGCAGCTGTATAAAAAGCAGGTACGTCTGACATATTCACGAAACGGTTAAACCCGATAGAATAGATGTACCAAACTAATGAAAAAACGACACTTATAAAGAGAAGTCCTCCGATAAGCGTACCTATCTTTACGAATAACTCCGTTGAATGATTCATGTCCATAGAATAGCAGACTTTCTTAAGTTATTTTTGGGGATCATGCTTGTATCACGTGTGATTGGGGCGTTTGATCTGTTGCTCCTGTTGTGTATAGTACATTATGAATCTATAACTCCTGAACTGCTTTTTTAAATAGTTCTCCTCGTTCTTTATAGTTTTTAAACATTCCGAAGCTTGCGCAAGCTGGAGAGAGTAATACTACATCCCCTGGCTCAGCGAGTATTGCGGCATTTCGCACAACCTCCTCCATGCTTTGTAAACCTTCAACAATCTTTAATTTTTCACTTTTCATTTTTAATTTAATTTTGTTCCATTCGTCTCCGATACCTATAACAGCTTTAATATTTACCCTCGTACTAATAAGTTGACCAAGTTCGGTAAAATCACTGTTTTTACTCGAACCACCAAGAATTAAAATCTCTGGAGCATCAAATGCTTCGATTGCGGCAATAGCAGTTTCTGGTGTCGTAGAAAAAGAGTCATCATAATACCGTACGCCTCTAAAATCTCGCACTAACTCTAAACGGTGTTCTAAGCCCTTGAATGTTTTCAATACCTTAGCTATAGAGGTAAGAGACACACCCGCTAGGTTAGCAGCCATAGCAGCAGCACAAACATTTTCTAAATTATGTCTTCCAGGCAATACTATATCCGACGTCTTTACTACCTCGCGTTTGCTATCATGTTTCTTAAGCCACACTGCTCCATCTTTTACATAACACCCGTCTGTATAAGCTTCCCGCTCCCGGCTCACCTGAAATATTTTCGCCTCCGTATGAATATCTGATTCGTGACTCGCTAAGTAATCACGATTAATAACCGCGAAATCATCTGGACCTTGCCAGCGAAGAATATTTCGCTTCGCGTCAACGTATTCCTCCATACTCTCATGGTAGTTCTGAGTTCCATGTACATCTTTACCTAAATGCTCCCCCACAATCATGAGCATAACCGAAATGTGAGGACTCACCTGCATATCTTCTAACTGGAAACTTGATAACTCTAGAACAACCCATGACGTAGGTTTTAGTTTGTCAATAAACTGTAACGGCGGCACACCAATATTCCCACCAAGATATGCGTCAAGCCCTTCTTCTTTCAGCATTTCGTAAATCAATGTAGAAGTCGTTCCCTTCCCTTTCGTACCTGTGACACCGATAATCGGCGAGGGACATGCCTCGAAAAATAAAATTGTATGTGAGGTAACCTTAACTCCTTTTTTTTCAGCTTCAATTAATTGTGGAAGTGTGCGCTTTACACCTGGACTGCGGACAATAATGTCAAATTCACTTAGTCCCTCTAAGTAGTCTTTTCCTCCACTTACCTGTATATCTTTATTCTGCAATTCAGGTATGTTATGTATGTCTTCCCGCTGATCCAGTACTGTCAGTATCGCTCCTTGTTTCAATAGATATTTAAGAGTCTCAATCCCTTCTGTTCCTGCGCCGATGATAGCAACTTTTTTATTCCGAAAATCTGTAATCATAGTTAAATTTTTAATTTATAATTTTAAATTTGAAATCAATTTTTAATATTCTAATATTTAGATTTGAATAAAAATTAAAAATTTTAAACTACAAATTAACCCGTTCCACCTGTATTGTAGTTCCTAGTAATTTTTTTGCAACTGTCGAAAATGTTTCTACGCTTCCTGATGTAGAGAATGCATGCTGTGCTTGTTCTGCTTCCACTAATTGGTTATTCGATGCCAATACTCTTCGTGCATGACGAGCGATAGCACTACTTGGCTCAAGCAACACAACCTGTTCTCCGAGTATGTGCTGTATTTCCATAGCCATAAAAGGATAATGCGTACACCCTAGCGCGAGCGTATCAACGTCATTTTGTATAAAAGGAATTAACACATCGCGAAGAATATGATTAACTTCTTTGCCATAAGTTTGTCCATCTTCTATAAGGGGAACAAGTTTATCTGTGCCTATGTTTATAACTGTACATTTCTGAGCAAATTTTTGTATCAACTGTTTTTGGTAGCTACTCTCTGCTGTTCTTACTGTAGACAGTATCCCTATGCGCATATTTCTAGTTTTTTCGGCTGCTGTTTTAACGACAGGTACAGTTCCTATTATAGGGATCATCGGATAATCGTTGCGTAGTCTATCAAGACTCGACACTGTAATAGTATTACAAGCAACGATAATCAGCTTCACATTTCTTTGAAGCAAAAATATAACGAGACGCTTTGCCAAGCTATAAATTTCTTGAGGAGACTTTGTTCCATAAGGAATATTTTGGGAGTCAGCGATATAGAGAGTGGACTCGTGAGGTAACTCTTTTACTACTTCTTTCCAAACAGAAAGTCCACCAACACCAGAATCGACAATACCAATGGGACGGGGAATTGAGAATTGAGAGTTGAAAGTTGAGAGTTGCATAGATAGTTTTTAATTCTCAATTCTCCATTCTCAACTCTCAATTCTTTTTGTACCAGGGGCGGGGATCGAACCCGCGACCTCAGCGTTATGAATGCTGTGCTCTAACCAGCTGAGCTACCCTGGCGCGTATTTTAGTCTTAAAATCTTACCATACAACTATACATTTGGCCAGCGGGGCGGCTGGCCGATAACAAGCATTTCTCCCGACTCCTCGGACATGCCTTAGGCGGAAAAAATGCTCGGAGAGTCAGACAGGACTCTCAACTGTCATTACATCAGTTCCTCGCTGCAATCATAGCGGTTCAGCTCTCCCTCATCATCCGTATAATCTACCTCTCCTCCACTTTCTACCGGGGAGAAACTGACGACGAGAATGATGGAAGGCATAACCGACTCAGCATCTATCAAACCATGCTGCTGAACCAGCCGGATAGCATTAGTATATGCCGTCTCAAGCTGCGTTGCTGCAGCTTGCAGCGCGGGCATGTCTAGTGCTCCGACACATGCATGTGCTCGCCTCAGGATGAGAACGAGTTCATCAACGTCATAGCGACGCATAACCTTCTCCTGTTTAATGAGGGATGTTAAGGCTGGTCTGTATACCCTCATACCAGACCAGTACTCCTGCCCCTTGGAGCGTATCGATTATACCACAATGCTGGCCTATAATATAATTCTGCTTATCACAAAAAAGCAGCCTCTCAGAGACTGCTTTTTCTTTCCATTCTACCCACTGCATTTATCGATAGCGTAATGCCTTATATAACCAAAGGAACACTACTGAACCTAATACCGCTATAATCATACTGTAGAGATTAAATCCTTCCACCCCTGGTTGGCCAAAAAGATTCATAAGAAGACCACCGATAAAAGCACCGACTATACCGACTACGATATTCATAATCATACCCTGCTGCTCATCAGTTCCCATGATGATGGATGCAATCCATCCTGCTAATGCCCCAAATATTAAATAAACAAGTAAACTCATAACTCTATTTCACCTCCATTCTGTTGCAATTAATTTATTCTTTTGCCACGCTGACTCTATGCAACGTAGTAATTTCACTTTCCTTGTGGCGTATTAACGTTCACATCAACTTTATCTGGGACTTGTACTGATGGTGTACTTTGATTAAGTGACTGTGTCACCAATGGAAGTCCATAGAAAAAAAATAAAAGGAAAAAAGCGACAAGGAGAATAATTCCGAGAACAAATCCTAATCCGCTTCCGCTGTCAGTTGATGATGGTGTTGTATTTACAACTGTTGCCATATGTTTTATCACCTCCTATCGTAATCTCAACTATAAGTTTTCCGGATAATAAACAAATGAAAATCAAGTAAGAAACACATAAGAATCCCATCCATAGCCTCAAACCAGTGGCAATTATTAAGTTATCAGAAATGGGTTGCTTGTTCTGTTAATCAGATTGTGAATAAAACTGGCAAACTGAAAACAGACGAACTATAATCTGAAAATTGAGAACAGAGAACAGATAACTAGGTAACACATATGCGCTACATAATTCCGATCTATAAACCATTGGGAATGACACCGTTTGAAGTTATAAATATATTTAAAGACCGTCGCCCCATATATAAAAACGAAACGATTAGTTACGCTGGCAGGCTTGACCCTATGGCTGAAGGACTCCTTCTTTTACTCGTAGGTGATGAAAATAAGAAAAGGAAAAATTATGAGGATCTACAAAAAACCTATGAATTCCGCGTGCTTCTTGGAATAGAAACAGACACCTACGATATACTAGGGAAAATTGTCCATGTTCCAAGTTCCATTTTCCATTTAGATCAAGCTTTTAAAGAAAACCAAGTATTTATGTCTTTGGAAAATGGAAAATTGCAAATGGAAAATCTCCTGCATTCTTTTACTGGTAAAAAAATGCAGGCCTACCCTCCCTACTCTTCAAAAACAGTCAGTGGCAAACCTCTGTACTGGTGGGCTCGCCAGAATCGTTTAGATGAGATCGAAACTCCGAGAAAAGAAATTGAAATATATTCGTTAGAGTTACTCGCTAAAGAAAAAATTATGATTCAAGAATTACGATTCCTTATTCAAGAAAGAATCAGTAAAGTTAATGGGGATTTTAGACAAAAAGAGATTCTCCGTGAATGGAATAAGTTCTTTAACGATATAACACTTAAACAGTATAACAATTTTCCTGTAATGCATTGCAGAGTAACGTGTTCAAGCGGGACCTATGTTCGTTCACTCTCGCATGAGATAGGTAAACAATTAGGTGCTAGTGGAATCGCTTTACAAATCATCCGGACAAAAGTTGGAGAATATACAATCGAAGAAGCTTTCAGACTATAGAATGTTTAAAGGCATCACATCATGCTGTATATCGTCAGCGAACTCAAATAAAACCCCTTCTTCTGTACCATTATTTTTAATGGCATGGGGAATAAAAGCTGGAACAACAATCAGAAACAACTGTTCACCTTTACGCATGGCCAGATGCTGAACTCCCTTTTCACTTTGCCATATAAACTCTAAACCCTTACTAAGGCCGATAAACAGCTCTTGTCTCGGATGTTTATGATTTCCAGCAACTTCACCGGGGGGTATAACGACAAGAGATTGTTGCTTTACAGTAAATGTTTCCGGCAAATGTACCGAAGTAATATCTATAACAAAAACCCCATTTTCTTTTTTATATGTCGGTTGAAATGGAATTTGTTGGACATCTGCCATACAGAGTATTGTATCATTTATAATACATAGCATGGCCGACATTATTTTTACAAATCATGCCCGAACACGTCTTCAAGAAAGAAAGCTCTTAGAAACTATGGCTCTGGAGACTATTCTGTACCCAGATTCATCAAACACTGGTAAAAAGACAGGTACGAAAGAATTCAAAAAACGCTTTGATGCCTCAACAGTAACAGTAATCGCTACCCAGAATAATCAACAACAATGGGTTATCCTTTCATGCTGGATTGAGCCTCCATTTCCAGGTACAAAAGATTATGACCACCGCCAACGGTATCATGCATATAAAAAAGCAGGTTTCTGGAAAAAACTTTGGATAACGGTTAAGAATCAATTGGGATTTTGAGTAGAACGTGAAACCTGTGAATGAAAAATATAAAATATTTACTATCAACTCTTTCTGATTCTCTTTCTAAAAAGGTTTTTTTAGAAAGACGTTAAACTTTCTATACCTCCAAGATTCAATAATAGAGTTATAGCAAGCACGATAGGAATTCTTACTCTTAGCAAGATCCGTATCCTCTTAGTCATCCTTCTCATTGTGATAAATCGCTCTGTGTGTAAAGTTGCCTATATGACGGCTATGATATACTGCATGTAATGGAAACAGCAACGTTTGGAGGAGGATGTTTCTGGTGTACGGAAGCAGTTTTTAAAAGATTAAGAGGTGTTAAAGAAGTAGTATCAGGATATAGTGGAGGTAATCGACCAGCTGGAGGGAAAAAACCTTCTTATGAACAGGTCTCGACAGGAATCACCGGACATGCGGAAGCTGTGCAGATAACGTTTGATCCTTCAGTCATTTCTTTTAGCAAACTTCTTGACGTTTTTTTCGCTACACATGACCCAACCACCATGAATCAACAAGGTGCGGATATCGGGACACAGTACCGTTCTGTCATCTTTTATCACACTTCCGGACAACACCAAGAAGCAATCGCAACGATTAAAGAACTTGAAGAGAAACAAGTATTTACTAATAAAATAGTTACGCAGCTTCTTCCCTTTCAAACATTTTACACAGCAGAAGAGTACCATCAAAACTATTTTGATACAAACCCGTTACAGCCTTACTGTCAAATCGTAATCACTCCCAAAATAAGAAAGTTGTTAGAAAAATATGGAAATGATGTAAAAGACGAATACAAAGCTTGACATCATTTATAAAATGTAGGACACTAGATCTAGAAATAAAGCGTGAAGCGTAAAGCCTGAAACTCTATAGTATGTACTAAGTTTTACGTTTCAAGTTTTACGTTTTACGACTATGTTTGCCCGACTCTCGAAAACACTATTTCTTTCACTCTTCTTTGCTATTCTTTTAGCAGCCTTTCCTCTGCAGTCATTCGCACAATCACCACATTATGGAGGGGTTGTTGACTCTAACGTACCTGAAAATACGCATACGAAAACACAAATTATGATGATTGAAACGATGAGCGCTCTTCTCTGTCAACTCATCGGCATAGATCCACTTGATCCTAAAGGTGCATGTTTATCAATTAATCCTGAAACACAAAAAATAGGGTATGTCACCTATCCTGACCAAGATCCAGAACAACCCCGTAGAGCAGGTGGCTTATTAGGATTTGTTACAACAATGATCGGGGCCTCGTATCAGTTACCAGTTAAAACGAGCGACTATACATCATATCTCGCTTCAAGTTTCGGATTGGTAAAGAAAGTTTATGGACAAAATGCAGAACAAAGAACAGGCTCAGGCTTCCAAAGCCTTGGCTTTACCTTACCTTTATGGACGAAGATACGAAATGTAACATACCTTCTCTTTACTTTTCTATTCATAATAGTCGGCGTAGCAGTCATGCTTCGCATTAAACTCGACGCGAGGACTGCGATGACCATTCAAAACCAAATTCCGAAAATCATTATTACGCTTCTTCTCGTCACGTTTTCGTATGCTATAGCAGGATTCCTTGTGGATATGATGTGGGTCGGAACATATCTCGGTATTAATATTATCGCGACTGACCAACCGTGTACTGGAGGAAACGGGGCTGATGGACTCGTTCGAGTAGCTACAAGAGAACTATTAACAAATCCTATTAACTATGTCACTAATATTCTTGGCGAGGGCTGGTGTAGAACGAATCAGAGGGATGCAAGTCTTATGCCAATAGTTCAACTCTCTTGGGAAGTAGGGAACTATATAGGCGGAGTTGCCACGAATATTCTCTTCGGCGCTTTAGGAGCAGATGAAATCGGTGGAAGTACCAGCTGTGGATTAAATCCTTCCACATGGGGTTTCTGTATTCAAGGAGCCTGGTTCCATGTTATTCGCTGGTTCATTGGCCTTTTAGGAACACTTATTATCGTAATTGCTATAATTGCGCAGTTATTTAGAGTCTGGTTTCAACTTATCAAAGCATATATCTATGTCGTTCTTTATACCGTTATGGCTCCTATTTGGATAGCGATACCCCTCATTCCTGGTGTAAATAGCTTCGGATTTAAAGACTGGTTATTTCATATGTTATTCGCGCTTAGTGTTTATCCAGTTACCATCTTTCTTTTCGTAATCGCTGTGGTATTAGCAAACGATCCCGCAATTAACAGTGCTAGTGCCGATACGAGTGGCGCTTTCGTTCCTCCGCTAGTCGGAAATCCAAATATCGCTAATAACATCGGCTTTATCTTAGTTTTATCTATTATTTTAATAACTCCCGAAGTGGTGAACATGATGCGCGGTGTCTTCAAAACGCAACCAAGTAAATACGCAGGTGCCATATATGCAGCCATGGGAGCAGGTTCGGCAAATGCAGGTAAACCACTCAGCGCAACATGGGGTGCGCTTAATTCCCGAGATAACCAAGGAAATGCACGTGGACCTTGGGCTTATGCTCAAGATCTCACTATAGGGAGAAAAACTAAAGAGTGGGGTGAAGCACTTCAGAAAAAAGCCCCGGGACTAATGAAACGATGGGAGAATGCTGATAACCCAATAGTAACTGGTATTAAAAACGCATATGAAGAAAGGTATGGCAAAGTACTTCAAACAGAAGATGAACGTCAAGCAATTACGAAATTCCGTAACGAGTATCGGGCCAAGCAAACTCCTGGCGCAAAAGATGAGTCGCCAGCACAACCTCCTACATCTCAGCAGCAAAGAAATCTGGGAGATCAACAAAGAGAAGAAGCAGAAGGAACAGCTGGGCTAACTGCACAAGATATTGAACAAGCAGTAGAACGAGGAGCAGAAGCTGGTACGCAGAGAGGAGCGGAAGCTGCTCAAAGAGAACAAGACCAAGCAAACCAAACAGTACAACCACCTACGACACGAGTCGATATAAACATTCCAGAGAACGCCGATGCCGAGGTAACTAATGGTGATGAAGAATCTAGTAACCAAGGTGGAAGAACTACATAGCTTCGATTAGTATTCTTAATTTGCGTACTTGAAGGTGATATTAATAAAGAAAACAACTCATTACTGGCTATTCTTCCATGCTATTTTAATCCCACATCTTGTATAGCGTATTTAAATATTCCGCTCCCCATATCCAGCAAACCCTTTCCGAACCCTTTAAAAAGAGAACCTCCCACAGCTTTCCCATACTGCCACTCGACAGTGGTGTTCGACATTTTACGAATGTCGTTTATATCCCTATCTGACAAAGCACGGTTCTCTTTACTCGTATCTGCGCGTGAACCTTTCATATCAGTCTCATCGCCTAGTATCCCTCCAGGAAGATGCTCCAGTGCTCGATAAATATTTTCATAATAAATAAAGTCATATCGAGGATCTGCGCTATGTAAGTCTATATGTGAGTAGATCTCTGCCGCAATACGCACTTTTAACATTTGACGAATTAACTGATCTCGGTTATTTTCAACCTCTTTTGCGCTGAATTTTCCTTTTATTCTCCATGTCTCTTCCCAGCCCCCATCTTTACCTCTAGTTTTCATTTTTACAGCACCCTGCGATTCTGCCCAAGCTCCATATGCAACTTGTTTAAGCTTAAATTGGTGTACATCCGTTTCCCATTTCGCTACATCTTCACGATACTTTTGCCATCGAGCTTCATAATTAGGATCACCTATTGGCGTTTTCGGTTCTTCAGGCTTTTCAGGCTCCATTCCAGGAGGCTTCATGTCTGGACTTTCTGGTTGTTCCCAGAACTCCGGACAATCAAGCATCTCTTTTCCGAACATAGCTTCTGCCAGAGACATCTGGGTCCACTCTACTGCTCCTTCCTTTCCGACGCTAACGCGAACGATCTGATCGAAGTTGATTTGCTTCCACGTTCTCAAAAAATAACGCATGGGCTTTACAAACTTCTCCTGTACTGCTGACTGGAACTTTCCCCTTTCGAAAGTAACACCTTTTACAGCATCTACGCGAGTAAATGTCTCGAGTTTTATTTCCTCAGCATCGACTAACTGCTGAAAAATATTCATGCCTCTCTGAAAATGGTCAAATGCCCATTGTCTCAAGGTTTGCTCAGGAAAAATAAGCTTCCCGGCTATACCGTTTATCCGAAGAGATACCTCTGCTAACGCCTCATCTAACTCTTTCTGCGCTGCCTCAACAGCTAACTGTTTATTTGCCTCGAGAACTTCCGATGCTTCTCTCTCTGCTTGCGTTGAAGATTCTTCCATCACCTTTTTATTCTTTTCTTCTAATACTTTCTTCTCTGCTTTTTCTATGGCATCTTGTTGCTTCTCCCAGTCTTCATGCATTTTGTAGAAAAGCCAGAGGGGAACTACTCCTTCGACAGTTTCCACGCCTGTCCATACATCAGTAACTAATCGTTTCATCTGATGAACAGTGTATGGATTTCCGAAAGCACCCATATAATCTCCTCCTGCTTGCTTCATACGGTATGTTCGTGTATGGAACAACTTCGCGCCGGAATCATACCCAGCAGCTCCGTGATTATTTCGCGCACCTGCTAACGTCCAGCGAACCATAGAGAAAGCGAAATTTTCTGCATAGCTTGCGTTTGTCACATCGACAATCGGTTGTCCATCAGCGTTTGTCTTAGTCACGCCATTATCGCTCTCATATAATCGATATTTCCTAGCGATATCACTTTGAATCGCTTTGCGAAGAACATCAGTTTTCTTACGCGAGATAGTCGGTGCTGAAAAGATATTCATGACTTTCACCCACTGATGCTCATCTACAGTACCACCTGCTCCAGAGAAAATAGTGTCTAATTCTTTTTCCGAGACTACTAGCGAGCGCTCCTGACTTCTTTCTTTCGCTAACGCATCAATACGAGACTTTTTGGCTTTACCGGATTCTGAAGCTTTTTCGGCATCTGAAAGAGCAGCATATGCTGTTTGTAATTCATCCAACTCCACTCTCTTTTCTTTAGAAAAGTCTGAGGCATCATCTATAATACCCTCAAGTTTCTTTCTATTAAAAATAGTGGCGTCTTCCCCTAATATTTTTTTAAGCTCAGCTAAATCTGTAAGGTTATAATATGCGAGATACGCTGCGTTAATTGCTAACCCTACACGCCTATCGTGAGCATCTGTCTTCTCGAATTTTGAACCTTCTTGCCAGGATTTATTAAAATCATTATCCTGAGTTAATACCCAGTAGAGCGTACTTTTACCAAATGACGTTTTCGAAAATGTATTCGATGTAAAAATACGCTGGAGTGTCTCCACGAGCTTATCTTCATTTCCCATATTTAGGCGGTATTCGATATCATATGCGCGTGAAGCTCCGAATAACCATGTTTCCCGCTGCAATTCATCTTCTAAATCGCCGTGTTTCGTTTTTATTTTTCCAACCATTTCCTGAAGCTTCTGCAATCGTTGATTCGGTGTGAGCTGAGATATAAGCGATTCAACACTACGTCCTTGTAATTGCTCTGTAGTTAGCTTAAGGTCTTCTTTATAGTATCGCTTAAAAGCTTCTAGGCCGATTTTTGCTTCTACTTCCTTCTCTAAATTTCTTATCCTTATTACTTGCTCTTCTTGACTTTGTTGGTAATCTGGAGACTGTCTGTCTGTTGATTGTAAAACTCTACCTTCTAACGTTGCCAATCTACTTCGTATATCTTGTATGTCATCTAACCAACCACGCTTCTGTCCCTCTTTTCTCGCGCTCGTAAGATAGATTTCAGGATGTTCAAACATCTCAGCAAGGCTTATAGTACGTAAATTCTTAGGTATTTGTACTACTTTACCAAAATCATGCGCAGTGTCAGGAGATAAACCTACGAAATGAAGCATTCGCTTTCGAACCCAGCGAATCATATTTGCTTCATTTACCCGAATTTGGTTTTCTGGATTATATATCTCTCGCTCAGATGTTACACGTATCGTGTATTTTCCGTTTTTATCCTTCTTATATACCTCAAGCACTGGAAAAGCTCCCAGCATTCCGAAACCTTCCTGATCACTTAAACCTACCTGCCATGCTACATCTTCAATATTTGCGGGAATATCCTGCTGAAAAAGCCTCTCTTCAGCAGCTGATATTTGGGATCTTATAGAACTATCGAAATCTGAATCTAGCTTTTCTTGTGTTCTATCTATAGATCTTTCCACTTTTACTACTAAATTTCTAAAAACACCATCGCGTACACCATTTGTAGTCTTCCATAACGTTAGTAAGCTCTCTCTCTGTTGAAGACTTATATCTTTCATCTGATCACTTGTAAGAAATGCTCGAAGATCAAATGCTAAACGAGCTTCATCCTCTGAAGTAAACGCTGCAGCAAGATCTTTATTAGCATCATCAACCCTCGTTGTCGCATTGCGAATGAGAGTTTCTAGTTCATCTTTATCTATATTAATTCTTTTGCTTGAAAGATGCAGAAGCATCCCCTCAGTTATTTTACTTTGTATTTGCTGTCTTTTTGATGTTTGTTGGCTACGTTCATCTCGCTTATCTTTTATTTGTCTTCTAAGTTCTCTCTTACGGGCTTTTTCTGCAGGAGTTAGCTGGTCTTCAGTTTTTACTTCGAGTGGAGCAACGTCTGCTTCAAGTTTACGCACCTGTGCTTCCAGCAATCTT
>CAZEJU010000002.1:62002-72159 GCA_964512695.1 uncultured Gammaproteobacteria bacterium
GGAATAATAACATCCGCCTCGTACTGAAGACGGCGTGTGTTGTTATCTTGCTTATATCTGATTATCTCCTTTATTGCTTCCCTTTGAGCTTCTAATTGTTGACTCAACCCTGCAATCCTATCCCACTGCGTGGTAGCTGAAAACTTAGTTTTTGCCTCTTTTTTTTCTCTTCCTTCTTTATATTTATTTTTCGGATCATTAGGATCATTATATTCTGCATCCGGAAGTAATAATGGCGGTAATTCAAATGTCGTCCGTTCACCTTGACCTATATATTCTCCTGTATCCGGCATAACAGCAGCCAGTATTTGAGCATTAACCATCTCCAGAGTAGCGTCATTAAGTTTGTTTCCTGAAGCTTCAAACCTCCTCTTCCAGCCTTGCCATGCATCTATAAGTTTCTTCTGCTGCTCAGGTGCTAATTTTTCAAAAGGAGTACGATTATCTTGTTGCTGGACAAGTTGGCGCTCTTGTTGCGTCGGAGGTTTTTGCTGCTTAGCCATCTGCTCATCCTCATCATCATCAACATCTGTCTCGTCTTCCTGTTCTTGATCTTGAGCTGCTTCTTTTCTAAATCTTTGAGCCCTCGTTAGCCGGACCTCAGGAAGCGTTGGCAAATCTTGACGAGTAGCTGTAGGATCATCTTTCTCTTCATCCGGATCTGGTCCGGCACGCTCATCGTTTATTCGCTCGATCTCTTCAGGAGATAGCTTGCGGAGCTTATCAAGTTCATTCAGCTTAATTCTTAATTCAGCACCTACCTCTTTTCCAAAAACTGCTCCTTCTTTTACCCACGCCCATACCATGTTACGGAAATCCCATTCATCAAGAAGATCTTCAGAAAGGCCTCGAGCATAAAGGATACCTTTTGTACCTTTTATAATTCCATCAAATCTACCTTTTTCTTCCTCATTGAGATCTTCCCGTGGGTCTTTTTGCTCTCCTTCTTGCTTAGGAAGTCCTGCGAAACCATGTTCGAGAAGTACTCTTCGTTCTTCGCGAGAATAGACTTCTTTATTCTTTCTGAAGTCTTCCATTACTTGCTTTCGCTGTTCTCTGGTTAATCCTTCTGGGTTTACGCCATACTTTAGCTCAAAACGCTGATCTGGAGTAAGTTTCTCAAACCCCTTGAGTGTATCTAAGTCTACGCCATACTTCAGTGCAAAGACTTTCTTGCGAACTTGATCAACCGTATAATCGTATACACCAGCTTTTTGTCCGCTTTTTCCTATTTCATCCTCTCCCACTACGACATGGGCGGTCCTTAACGCAGTATCCCGACGTTCTGCATCTTTCTCTCCTGTCTTTAATCCCAGATCCTGCAGTTTTCTTCTTGCCTCTGAAACTCTTTCTTCATCTTCCAATGCAACGTTCTTTCCTACCTCCTCTATGTCTGGACGAAGACCTGCTCTCCTATCATTCATCTCAGGTGGAATTCCTTTATTAATAAGGTATTCCTGCATAGCACGTCTACTCTCAGAAACTTTCTCTCCTCTTTCTTCTCTTCGTATATTTTCAGCTTCCCACATGACTCGCGCGAAATCGATTTTTTGTCGTAGTTTTTCTTCATTCTCAGACAGAGGATTTGTTTGTTCTCGGATAACTGATTGGATTACTGTAGCGATTGCTTGAGCAAGGGTTTCTCCTTTCTCTTCTTCATCTTCTCCCTTTTCCGTTTCTCCTTGTTCCTTTTTCCCTTTAGCCTTCTGTGCTTCTATTTGAGAAAGGGTGCCTTCTCTAGCAACTTCAGTGAGAATTGCTTTTCCTACCTTAGCAAGTATTCCGCCTCTTTCTTCTTCTGAAAGCTCTTCATTAAATGGCGTTTCGAAAAAAGCTTCCCAATTATACTGCTTTTTAAAGGCGTCTGGATCTAAATCATAAGCAATTAAGTTGGCTATGAACTTCTTCTTTTTCTTATACTCTGCTTTTGCTTTCTCGCTACGGAATTTTTCTTTCCATTGACGGTTAAGCTCCGCTATTCGTTCTGGACTAAGTTTTCTATCAAACGCAGCTTTATTCTGATAATAGTACTCAGGAGTAATATTTAAACGGATAAACTCTTCCACCTGCTGCATTTTTACTGGGTTTCCTCTTTCATCAGGCGTTAAGTGTTCTAACCAGGATGCACGCAGTTTCGCTTCCGTAGCTTTTTGAGCTTCGGTTTTATCTACTGGTTTTTCATCTGTTCTTTGGGGTTTTTCTTCCTTTTTTTCTACCTTAGTTTGATCTTCAGGAAGTGAGGGTAAAACGACAATTTCACCATTTTCAACGGCTGCACCTACCTGCCCTGTAGCTTTTGTCGTTGTTTTTTGTATGCTGTCTGCCATAGAGGATTGAATAGAGACTATTCCTTCTTTAGCATACAAGCGGTTAGTATCCGCTGTCAATTGAGATGTATATATTCTTATATCAGTATGTCTTTTCATAATAGCTGCAGTATACCTAAGCGTACACTGCCAAACTTGACAGAGGCTTCACAAAAACATTACAGGACACTTACAGTCAAGGCTAAGGCATATCCGGATACCAAGGAGGATCAGCAGATCAATCCGTACTGACGGATCGAAAGATCAATAGTTCTCACAAACTGCTTTTCTGAATCACAGACTCATTGACTCTTCCGATTATTCCGAAACGTAATTGTTGACTTATACGTTTCAGATAGATAAGATGTCTAAAGATTCTTTCGGGGATGTGTGTGAATCACAACCGGTAGTTATACTCTACGAGTTCTGCTAAACAGAACAGGAGTCTGCGACCCCACTTCGCGTAAAGAAAGCCACGCGGGACGAGGAACTCAGACAGCGACCGTACAGTCGGGATGAAAGGAAGAATCCGTTAGTAACCTCTTTTTTATATGAGAAGGATAGGAGGAGTTTGAAACAGGTTTAGCTCTATGTTCTGTGCCTGTAATACTTTCCTTATACCTCTCTTCTTAGGAGAGGTAAAAAACGCAATACCCCGAAAGGGGTTTTTTTATGAAAAAAATTTTGACAGCAGGACCATTTTTCGTTATTCTTGCAGCCCTTTTATGGAGCGCGGATGGATTATTACGTATCAGTCTGTTTTCTCTTCCCCCAGCTGTAATTGTGTTTTACGAGCATCTTTTAGGCGCTTTTCTTCTACTCTTTGCTTTTCCACTCTGGCTACCCGAGGTTAAGAAAATGACAAAAAAAGAATGGCTCGCAATAGGTATTGTCTCCCTCTTATCGGGAGCATTAGGCACAATTTTCTATACAGCAGCGTTAGCAAACGTCCAATATTCACAGTATTCGGTAGTTGTTCTCCTTCAACAACAATTGCAACCTCTTTGGGCCATAGCTACTGCTACACTCCTTTTAAAAGAAAAGGTTACGAAAAAGTTTTTTCTATGGGCTAGCATTGCATTACTAGGTGCATATTTCACGACGTTTAAAGATGGCTTCGTAAACTTTAATACCGGATCAGGTACACTTCTGGCTGGTATGTTCGCATTATTAGCTGGCCTGGGATGGGGCTCTTCTACTGCTATTAGCCGTTTTGCACTCTTGAGAGTATCCTTTTTAACAGCGACAGCGTTACGATTTTTTCTAGCACCCTTATTCGCACTTCTGTTTATTATTACATTTAATCAAACAGACGCTCTGCGTACCATATCTACAGATCAATTAAAAACACTCGTACTTATTACATGCTCTACGGGCATGGTTGCTTTAGGAATTTATTACTATGGCTTAAAAAGAACCCCTGCGCGGATAACGACACTGTGTGAACTTGTTTGGCCTGCGTCAGCTGTTTTAATCGACTATGTTAAATACGGTAAGTTGCTCAGCCTTACACAATGCGTAGGCATAGCCATACTTCTTTTTGCTATTCTTAATGTCACGCGGCCTGTCAAAGAAAAAGTTAAAAAGTCAAAAACTACTGAAGAAACTTCGTACATCTAACACATCCTGCTTCATTTGGAATACAAGATCTTCTACAGAATGAAACTTTTTGTTCTTTCGTAAAAGCTTATATAGCCTTACAGTAATCCATTTGTCGTAAATCTCTTCACCAAAATCAATCAAATAACTCTCAATAAAACTTTCTTTCTCATTAAATGTCTCTGCTATACCTACAAACGTTGCGGCAATAAAGTGTTTATGATTATACTTCACTTTCGCAGCGTATATTCCTTCAGGGATATCTTTATGTGATGCGAGATTTGCGGTGGGATATCCTAGCGCTCTTCCGCGCTGCTTTCCTTTTCTAACTTTTCCTTTGAGAGTAATGATTGGTTGCATTGAACAAAAGTATAGTAAGAAGTCCCGTAATTTGCAAAAAGAAAGGGCTGTAGTATAAAATCGAGCAATAACCATGTCGGAAATAAAGGAAGCAACACATTTCGAATCTCTTTATCCTGCAGATTCTCGCTTTCCAGAAGTTGAAAAAATCTTAGCTAATATTAAGCAAGGCAATTCTTGCCAAGTTGTAGGACTACCCGGAGCTGGCCAATCTACGATCTTAAAGTTACTTGTATACAATAAAGACGTTCGCATCAAACATTTGGGATCTGATCAAAAAATGTTCCATTTCGTACTCACAAATTTTTCTGAGATACGAAGGAGACCTCTTGTGGATGTTATGAAATTTCTTTTCCTTTCCCTTGTTGAATCTCTCCGATACAGGCAGCTTTTTGAAGAGTATGAAAAAACATACGCTATTTTTAAGGAGTCGATCACACTACAGGATGAACTCGTTCTTTTTCAAGGATTTAAACATGCGCTCGATGTTTTAACAGTTGAAAAAGACTTTACGATTGTATTTTTATTTGATCGCTTTGAAGAATATATTCCGATGTTAGATGAAGATTTTTTTGCAAATCTACGTGTGCTGAGAAATAGAGCGAAATATAAATTCTCAGTTGTTTTTTCGCTAAACCGTCCACTAGAAGATAGCGTGGAACCCATACTCATGAAAGAATTTTATGAGTTTATCGCAGGACATATAGTCTATCTATCAATTATGGATAAACCGGGGGTCGAATTTCGCATAAAGCATCTCGAAACAATTAACGGCAAATCTCTCTCTCCTGAGGTGCGAAGGGAGATTTTTCATATAACTGGAGGCCTCGGTAAGTTAGTGAAGACGTGTGCGGAAACTGTACTGAACGATGATGTTAACTCACCAGAACGGCCAGAAGAACTTCAAGAGTTTTTTCTTAAGCAAAAAACCATCGTGGGAACACTAGCTGAAATATGGAAATCTTTGAGTCCGTCTGAAAAAGACTTTTTACAAAGCACAACTACCTATGCCTCTACTGATCAGGATTATCCTCATTTATCCCAAATTGGCCTTTTAAAAAACAACTCCTTAACAATTCCTCTTCTTGGAATGTTTATTCAAACATCTGTTGACGAAACAAGGCAAAATGAAACAAAAAAAATTATTCTTGATCCCAACACAGGAGAAATCAAACAGGGAGAAACAGTTATTTCAGATAAGCTCACTTCCTCCGAATATCGTTTACTTAAAGTCTTACTTGATCATACTGAAGCAGTTGTTGAAAGAAATACTATTATTGATGCTGTTTGGAAAGATGCTGTTTCCACAGAAGGAGTAACTGACCAAGCACTTGACCAACTTCTCTTTCGCGTTCGCAGAAAAATCGAGAATGACCCCAATAATCCTGAACATATTCAAACCATTAAAGGTCGAGGCGTACGGTTTATCCCTTAATCTCTTTGTCTTGCATTTATAAATAGGTCTGGTATAGGATAAAAGGGTGAAGCACATTTTATTTTTCTTATTAGTTGTACCATTTTTGTTAATTACTCCCTCTTCCACACATGCTCAAGGAGCAAGAAGTGAAGTGATTATTGATCTCGATGCAGGGCCAGGACAAACCGCACCCGCAGAATTCTCACGCGTTAAACTACGAACAAGATATCGATGCGATCAAGGAAACATCACCATTGGATATGATAGGATCGGCGATAATAAACACTCTTTTGATCGAGAATGTGCTTCATATTCCGGAGAATACGCAGAGATTCAACCGGACCGAGGGTTTGGTCCTGGAGGGCATAAGATATTATATAAATGCGGTTGTGGCTGGCCAGTTTTAATTCCAAATCCAGATAAGATATTTCCTGCAGGCACAGACACAACACCATTTTTCACCTCCGAAGCCCAAACGACACCACCTACATTTCGTGTCGAACCCTCAAACCCAAGTCAAACCGACCGAAACACCAAAATAATAGTAGAAGGATGTCCTGCTGATAGTCCGATTGGAGTTCACTTTGAATTAACAGTAGCAGGTGGCGGCTGGTTTGGAGGGACAGGGACAACATCCTTTGATATGCCTCCTCGTCGGACAAACGGCGAAGGACGGCTGGAATATAGTCAAACAAATTCAGGTTTTCCTGCTGGTGATTATAATGTTACCGTCCATTGTGGAGGAGCGGATTTTTCAGGATATAGCTTTACTGTAAGTAGACAAGAAATAACACCGACAGATTATCCTGCGCCTCCTGAGACACCAAACTGCTCCAGCGCAGACCCAGATACGGGGCAATGCCTACAGGTTATTACAGCTATTGGAGAATTTGACACACGGGAGGCGGGATTTATTATGACTATGTTTCGTGTTTTCCTCAGTTTATCAGGAGGAATAGCTGTCTTAATAATTATTTATGCTGGGTATTTAATTATGACATCCCGGGGAAATGCTGAGCAGTTACAGAAAGGTCGTGATATGCTAACCTCTGCGCTCATCGGACTTTTCTTCATAATTTTCTCCTTTGTTATCCTGGAAGTTCTTACCATCGACATACTCCAAATCCCTGGTTTCCGCAGATCGAACTAATTACATTCTCCTTGTTCCATGATACTATGCATATATGGAATATCTTGATAAATATAGTAAAACGATTTTTTCAAAAAGAATCTCGCGTCTGTTATTTATAGGAATTATTGTAGTCACTTTCTTCTTCTACCTTCAAACAGCGTTAGGATTTATGGATCCAGATTTCGGCTGGCACATACGGTTTGGCGAGCTTGTATTACAACGAGGAATTCCCATAACAGATCCCTTTTCATACTCCATGCCCAGCTATAAGTTTATTAATCATGAATGGCTAACTGATATAGTACTTTCGATTATATATAACCCAGAACGACTTCTTTTGTTAGGTTTTATCTTCATAACTATTAGTATCTTCTCTGTGCTTTTGCATTTTCACTCTTTACCTGTAAATCCATGGACCATCCTTCTCTTCATATGTACGACATTTAGCCTGCGAATGTTTATAGGCATCCGTCCGCAACTGCTTAGCTGGTTTTTCTTCTCACTTGTTTGGTATCTTCTTTATAACCAACAACTCTGGCGAACCTCACGTTACCTTATTCCGCTCCTTTTTTTGTTATGGGCGAATTTACATGGAGGATTTCCGATGGGGCTGGCACTTATTTTCCTTTTTAGTTTTGTGGGTTTTGTAACTAAAAAACCAGAATGGAAAAGCAATAGTATTATTTTTCTTCTCTCATTCGGTGCGACATATATTAACCCTTATGGGCTAGACTTATGGAAAGAAATCTTCGTTAGTGTTTTTGATACTTCTCTACGCTGGAGTATTCAAGAATGGCTACCTTCTCTAGCCACGGCAAATCTTATTCTCTGGGCTTATGTGGCAGGTTCTTCGATAATTGTTTTCATGCAGTATAAAAAACTTTCATTCGAAATGATTGTATTGTATGTTTTTTTCCTCGTTGCAGCACTTTCTAGTGTAAGACATTTACCTTTTTGGATTTTCATTTCTATTCCTGTTACGGCAAAAGCATCTTCCTATTTTTATAAACATGTTAAAAAAACAAGAGGCGGAGAGCAAAGATTACAAACTGCTTACGTGTTTGTGGTAATACTAATGCTAGTGCTGTATATACTTCATAAACTTATCAATCAGTATAGTATTCCCAAAATCGATGAGGTATATTATTACCCCTTCTCAGCTGTCAGGTATTTAAGAAGTAATATCCCAAAAGGCAATCTCTTCTCTTTTTATGGTTGGGGGGGATATCTTATATGGAAACTTCCAGAAAAAAAAGTGTTTGTAGATGGAAGAATGCCAAGCTGGAAACAACAGCCATTACCGGATGAGAGTCCAAACGCATTTAAAGAACATAATGCGATATTTGAAGGAAGTTATCCAGTAAGCAAAGCGATTAAAAAATACAACATCTCAACCTTTCTTTTACCTGTTGAGAAGAAAACGAGAAAACGAGTGAAACTACTTGAGCGCTTTTTCACTTCAGCGAAAGAAACACCAGACATATATGATCAACTCCGGAAACTAAAATGGAAAATTGTTTATAAAGATTCTATTGCTGTTGTCTATGAAGTCTCACAATAAGTTATACCCTCTATGGAAAAGCTAATTTCTCAGAAACCAGACGCGCGTATTCGTGTAGCAAACATTCTTCTATCATTATGGCTAATAACGATAATTATAACTTGTCTCGTATTGGTTCACTTCCAAACTCTCGATGGATTTATTATACGGACAGATTTCCCAGCATTCTATACGGGAAGCAGAATGGTAATTGAAGGCGTTCGAGACAATTTTTACAATTATCCAACACAAATCTCTATACAGAAAAAGTTTTTCCCGCTCTTTTCAATAGAACATTATCACCCTTTTAGAAATCCACCATTTTATGCATTAGCATTGACGCCTATTGGACTACTTGCCCCACATATCAGTTACATTCTTTCGTTTTTTTTAAACATAGCGATTGCTGGTCTTCTAGCAAAAACCTTGCATGATTTTTTTACATTTAAGAGTATTTCTCTCTTCTCTTTTTTTCTCCTTTTGATCCTTACTTTTTACCCTGTAGAAGAGGCAATCATCCATACACAGCCATCAATTCTATTAACTTTTATCCTTTTAAAAACTTACAAGGCATTAACAAAAAAAGGGTATTTCTCTACTGGATTATTGCTCTCCCTATTACTTATTAAGTTACAGTTTATTTTATTTTTCTTTCTTCTTTTGCTTATGGTGAGAAAGCTACAGCTTGTATATGGTATGGCATTAGGAATTATTGCGCTAAGCGTTCTATCAACTCTTGTTACAGGAATATATGGGCTTATAAACTATAGTAAATTCCTTCTGTATATAAACTCTTGGCAAGATTCTTATATGTTAAGTAAATACTCAATGCATACTCTGCGAGGATTTTGCGATGTTTTTTTTCGTAGTAGTAATCATATTTTCTATTATCCGACATTTTTTATCCTTATAGCAGCGACACTGTATTTCATGATTTCAATCATAAAAGTTAAAAAACACGACAACGTCTTAATGCTACAATGGTCGGCACTTATACTAAGTACCTTATTACTCAGCCCTTTCGCACACTTACCAGACCTTTCATTTTTAATAGTCTCAAACGCATTAACCCTTATGTGGATTCTTAAATATAAAAGTTCACGAGTATTTACCGTTACAATCTACGGATTATTTCTACAATATACAGTTATATTTTTTAATACCTTCTTTTCTGAAAGTTTTAATATAAAGATAAGTGTCTTATTCATGCTAAGTAATTTGTGGTTTATTTACTATCTAACACAAAAGCGATCAGAAACTAAATCTTTACAACCTTAGGAAAAGTTTCTATACTAAAATCATGGATTATCTCGCGATTGAATTACCAGGAGGCAAAATAGTGAATCCCCCTTCCCAGTTGCCACGCGGAGGACTCAGCGCGTTGGCTAAAGCGATTAATGTCGCGTTAAATCTTTTATTAGTTTTCGCTCTTGTGTATGCTTTAATAATGATTTTATGGGGAGCTGTTCTTTGGATCTCTTCTTCTGGTGAGAAACAAAACGTAGAAAAAGCTCGAGAAAAAATAAAGTTTGCTTTAATCGGACTTATTCTCGCTTTTGCATCATTTATGATAATGTCCTTAATATCAAGGATCTTCGGTGTCTCCTTATTAATAATCTAAGCCACTTTATGCCTCATTCTTGCTGAACAAAAAAACTCTTCATTTTACCCCTTGACAAATCATGGAAAGTGTTAAATACTTATTTATAGAGATTATGAAAAACATAGTACGAAATACAGCGGCATACATCACTTCGGCAGCAGTTACAGCATCAATAGCAGCTCCAGCTTTTGCGCAAGCTG
>CAZEJU010000002.1:72259-140867 GCA_964512695.1 uncultured Gammaproteobacteria bacterium
CGGAACTGGTCTCAATACGCTTAACTTACCATCATTCTCTAACGCTATCAGATAACCATGAAAAACATAGTACGAAATACAGCGGCATATATCACTTCGGCAGCAGTTACAGCATCAATAGCAGCTCCAGCTTTTGCGCAAGCTGGTGGACAAGCTAATCTCTGTCCAGCAGGTGGACAGTTTAACGGTCTTTGTACAACAAACTTCAGCTTAAGCGGTATCATCAGTTTCATCATTACCCTTCTCTTCATCGTTGCAGTGCTTGCCTGTTTAATCTTCCTCATCTGGGGTGGCGTTAAATGGATTCTCTCCGGCGGAGATAAAACAAAAGTTGAAGCAGCCCGAAATCAAATTGTCGCTGCTCTTATCGGTTTAGCAGTCGCATTCTCTGCATACTTCTTACTCAATATCGTTGTCAATCTCTTCCTCGGAACTGGTCTCAATACGCTTAACTTACCATCATTCTCTAACGCTATCAGATAAGCCTCTTGCTCCCGTCCTCTTTTCTGTCCAAATAAAAACACTTGCAGTTTTCTTCTGGCATAGTTACACTATAAATATGAATGGCTGGGGTGATTGTCTCGAAAGAATTGGGAATACTGGGGAGGAAGTTGCTACACTTCGATGTATTCCGATTCTCATGAAAAATGTCGTAAATGGTTTTTTTCTCTTCTCAGGTAGCACTGCACTTTTTCTGATTATCTGGGCGGCGATTATGCTTCTCAATTCAGGGGGCGATGCTAAAAAAATTGAATCCGCGAGGAAGATCTTAACGTATGCAATTCTCGGGCTTGTATTAATTCTACTTTCATTTACTATTGTCAACTTCGTAAGCTTCGTAAGCGGAGTCCCATGTATAAGGTTTGACGCTGTAGGATTTGATACATGTCCTTAATATTCTAACTACCTCAGTGCTAGTTAATCTTAGCTAGTTATACTACATTTTTCACAACCAGGCTGTTCTTTAACTGGTTTTGATGTACTTTGATCAGCTTGCAATAGGATTTTTCACGTTATATCCTGTTCTATATGGACAATCATCCTATTCCCCAGGACGTTACAGGCTTTCAGTTTAAACTTGTAGGCAGCATGACAATCAAACAATTCGTTTATGTTGCATCAGGGATACTCACTGCTGTTATTATTTATTATCTCCCGATTACTCCTTTTATTAAATTTCCCCTTCTATTCTTTGTTGTACTTCTAGGCTTAGCTATTGCATTCTTACCGCTCGAGGGTCGGCCGATGGATCTTATGGCCGCAAATTTTTTAAAAGCGCTTTTTAAACCGAATCAGTTTTTCTATAAAAAATCCGGCGGACGTCTTTCTTTTTCTGATCTTAATCTTAGACCAGTAAAAATAGAAATCCAGGAAGGAAATAATGTTTCTCCCAACCAAAGTAATCAACATAGTCCCAAATACAATTCACAAAAAGAGGAGCAACTAGAGAGCTTACTAAGCTCAATTGATAATGGTCCACAGCTACCAGTAGACACAAAAGAAGGACAGTTTCTTTCTTCCCTTTTCTCTAACACACCTCAAGACCAGAATCTACAACAGCGCTCACTACAGTATAATCAGCCTGCTCCGGTAACTTCACCAACACCCATAAAAAACCAAAGCGTTATGCCTGCTACTGCTATACCTCAACATACTTTTCCTATTGAAAAAAAGATAACAGCAACGAATCCATCTACCCTTCCACAAGCACAGCCACTAAACACGACTGTCCAGCCGGCAGTCATACAACCCGCGCCATCAAACCAAACTACATATGTTAAAGTTCCACAATCCACCCAACAAACACAGGTAGTAAAACCTACTACTTCTGATTTCCCCAATTTAATTACTGGAACAGTAAAAGATCCCCGGGGCAATGTTTTGGGAGGGATACTCGTCGAAGTAAAAAACAAAGACGGAGAATCTGTTCGCGCCTTTAAGACAAACGCGCTAGGTCAATTTGCCTCTGCAACGCAACTTCCCAATGGTATGTATATGCTTACGTTTGAAGATCCAAAAGGGCAAAATACATTTAGCCCGTTACAGATTGATATCAACGGAAGTATTCAACCTTCCTTCGAAATAGTTTCTATTGATGCCCGTGAAGAATTAAGAAGATCCCTATTTGGGTAATAAGAACATACCTATGGCATTAAACTCTGCTCAAAAGGCACATTCAACAACGCAACAATTCACAGAGATCGTTGATATAGTCGACGAGATAGTATTGTTAAAAGATGGCAACGCGTGTTTAATTATTGAGATAACAGCGAGCAACTTCGCTCTACTTTCTAAACGAGATCAGGATACGAAGATCTACTCATATGCTGCGTTTCTTAATTCCTTAACCTTTCCTGTGCAGATCCTTATACGGAATAAAAGAGTAGATATAACAAGTTACCTGAAGCTTCTGGAAGAACAAGAACAAAAAACCACGAATACATTGCTAGCGCGTCAAATAATGCTGTATAGGGAGTTTATTCACGAAATGGTTAAAATAAATGTTGTATTAAATAAAACCTTTTACCTCGTATTACCGTATTCTGCTCTGGAAGGTGGCTCTGCTCTTCAACCAAATCAAAAAAAGTTATCGCAAAAAGAAATGGCCATCATTAATGCTAAAAAGGCGCTCATGATAAAAGCTGAATCTGTTCACAACCAATTAAGAAGATTTGCTTTATCGACAAAAACTCTTCAAAAAAAAGAGCTCGTAAGACTGTTTTACGACCTTTTTAACGAAAGCTCTGAAGGAGAGTTTGATACTGCGAATATAGATGATGACATAAAATCTGTTTTCGTAAAGGAGCAAAAAACATGAAACTACCATTTCAAAAACCGCCACAAAAACCTTCTGTGCAGCAGAAACCTGCTATGGGAAGCCCGAAGCAAACACTTCCTGTTGCGAAAGTAACACAGCCGGGGAAAGGCATACGCAATCTTGAGAAAGGAATGGTTTCGCTGGTTGATATTATTGCGCCTTCTTCTGTTGAGGTAGATTATAAGTATATTCGTGTCGGAGATCGATACTATTCCACTCTTTTTATTGCAGGCTATCCGCGATTTGTATCTCCCAATTGGCTTGAGCCTATTGTTGATTACGATCACACTATGGATATTTCTATGTTCATTTATCCCACATCCTCATCTGACGTTCTCGGTGACTTAAAAAGGAAAATCGCAGAGATGGAAGCTACCATTTCTTCAGACACGAAAGCGGGACATCCTGTTGACCCGAAAGTAGAAGCAGCCCTACAAGATGCCTTAGCTCTCCAAGAAGAACTGGCTAAGGGGGTTGAGAGATTTTTTCAGTTTAGCTTTTATATTACGCTCTCCTCAGACTCGGTCACGGAACTTCATGAGGCAATTAAGCAGCTTCAGACAGAGCTTGCCTCTCTCCTTCTTATCGGTAAAGTTGCGACGCTCCAAATGGAAGAAGGCTTTAAATCAACCATACCGATTGCTCAAGATAAACTTTTTATAACAAGAAATATGGATACGACTTCACTAGCCTCAACGTTTCCTTTCACAAGCGCAGTAATGACACAGAACAAAGGTGTTTTATACGGCATGAATCAACAGAATGGTTCTCTCATTATATTCGACCGCTTCTCCTTAGAGAATGCTAACGAAATCGTTTTCGGAAAATCAGGCGCTGGAAAATCTTTTTTAATTAAACTTGAAATCATGCGTCAGTTTATGATGGGAACTGAAGTTATTGTTATAGACCCTGAAGGAGAATACCCCACATTGACCAAAACTCTAGGCGGGGAAGTTGTAGAGTTTTCGTCAAATTCTTTGGTGAAAATTAATCCTTTTGATTTATCCCAAATCTATGAGGAGGGAGAAAATGAACTTGGTTTAAAAATACTTTCCCTTCACGCTCTCCTTCGTTTAATTATGGGCCAGCTTGATGCGGAACAAGACGCGATTCTGGACTCTGCATTAGTTGAGACATACCGAGAGAAAGGAATTACACCAGATCCTGAAACGCAGAAAAATAAACCCCCTCTTATGGAAGATCTCTATAAGACACTTATGGGTATGGAAAATCCTGTAGCTAAAAATCTCGGCTATAGACTGGAAAAGTTTATTAAGGGTTCTGCTTCAGGAATTTTTAATCAACATTCAAACTTCGATTTAAAAAATCCATTAACTATTTTTTCTATCAGAAACCTTGAGGAAGAACTACGCCCTATCGCAATGCATATTATTCTTGATTTCGTTTGGACGAAAGTGAAGCGTTCTTTAAAACGGCGATTACTTATTCTTGATGAGGCTTGGTATATGATGAAATATCAGGATTCAGCGAGTTTTGTCTATTCTCTTGCAAAGCGCGCCAGAAAATATTATCTAGGACTTACCACGGCCACACAGGATGTTGAAGATTTCTTGAAAAATGAATATGGAAAAGCTGTATTAACCAACTCTTCTGTCCAAATTCTTCTTAAGCAAGGCACAGCTGAGGTCGATATGGTAGGTGAAACATTTTATCTATCTGAAGGAGAACGGGAACTTCTTCTTGCAGCAGACGTCGGAGAAGGTTTATTCTTCGCGGGGAAAAATCATGTGGCTATGAAGGTAATCGCTGCGCCCTTCGAGTATCAGCTCATAACCTCAAACCCAGAAGAGCTTTTAAAAAGACAGCAAGAAGCACAAATGCAACAAATTAACTCTCTACAGACCTCTACCGTTAGCACGCCACAGCCGGTAACACCGCGTCCAGCTAGTACGCCAACTGTTCAAGCTACGCAAACTCTTCCTTCTACTCAACAGGCCTCACAGCCACAGGTCGTTCAACCAACACCAGCCCAGCAGCCTGCTCCCTCTAAACCCGCAGCGCAAGCACCTTCCCAACAACCTAATCAACCGACAGGAAACCCTGACAACAAGAACGCATCATCTCCCTATGTATCTCCAATACCATAATTTGCTACTATAGAGGTAGTCTATGGACGAAAAGAATAAGATACTGACATTTGAAGATTACCTCGCGAAGTATCCCGAATTAATGGGAGTACGAACCCTTGAAGAGTTCGATGCACTGTTGGCAGATTTACCGGAAAAGATACCTCATGATTTATGGGATATTATAGAACCAACAATCGTTGAAAGGGCTGACATCAGTATTGATCACCCTCAAACGAAAAAAAAGACACCTGAGAGAAAGAAAGCTCCGTCTCCGTATGCTAACAAAGCTGTTACACATATCTCTGGAACAGTAAAACCCAAATCACTTGAAGAAAATCCAGAATACATTCGCTTACGGAATGATAGAAAGAGAGAATGGTTTGAAAACCGACCAGGTATTGATGAAGACGCCTTCGTGGCTCGAGCTTATTTTAACAATCTAGAAACAGACTCTAACCATCCAGTTGATACTCTCTTCCCTTTTAAAAAAGTCCACTCAGATTTTGAGGAAGAGATCCGTAAAGAGTTTTTTCAGCTACATCCTCAGGCTGAAAAGGAACATAAAGAGTTTGAGAGAACTCACAGATATAATAATCCCATCGAAGACCCGACATATTTGGGTTTTATGCTAACAGCCAAAAAGAGAGCTCGAGAATGGTATGACAGACAGCTTTCTGAAGGGATTACGCCCTCCCCTACACAACTTGAACATCAGTTCAGTATAGAAAGAGCAAAAGCACTAGCTACCTTTCAGAACGAACATCCTCTAAAAGCAGATATCTATCAGGAACAATTTGGATCAGTTGAGAAAGCAGTTAGCCAGGCTCGAAAAGAAACGGAGGGGAAAACCTCATCAGAAACGGAAGCGCCCCAAGAATCAACTACCTACCTTATTATTGATGAAAGCGCACGAAAAGACATGCCGCTTGTTTCATTCTCTCTTCCTTCCACAAAGCTAAGAAAAGATCAGGAATACATTCAATTTCGAGAAGCGTTACGCAATGAAAAAATCAGGGTTTGGGAAAGAGATCATCCGGACAAAAAACCGTCCGACAGAGTCTATGATGCTAAATTTACCAGTTATTTTGATCGTAATCCAGAAACAGGAGATTTGCCGTTTTATGAAGATGCTGAAAGAATATTTCGTGGTATGCGGCCTGAAAAAGCTGCTGCTTATGACGCGTTAGAGAGAAGGAGGGTTTATAACGATCCTTTCTCAGACCCTGTTTTTGTTCAGTATCTTAAACAATCGTCAAAAGCAGCCGAGAATGCTGTAAGAGAGGCTCGCAAAGCGAATCCGAAAATCACGCGTCCTGAAGAAGAAAGAATTTACCTTGTTGAGAGATACCGTTACAGTCTTACTTTTCATGTTTTGTTTCCTGAGAAAGCTGCTGGTTATGCAAAAGTTCACAGCCCTTTTACAAGCGTAGGCAACTACCGAAAAACCGTTGGAGAGAAAACACGTCTTTTCTCTTCCTCTTCAACGCAACACAAGGCAACAGGTGAGTCCTATGATGACATTTTTAAATCTGTGACTGGTGGAGCTGTACCGAGTTCACATGCTGAAAAGCTTCCCTTTTCAAAGCCTCAAATTTCTCCTTCCGAAGAGACTGAGGAATGGGAAGAGGAAGAGGCAAGCGATAATCGTTTATATAATACGAGCGGTTCTACAAATTATAATGATGCTCGTAGCGAAAGGCCGGATAGAAGAAGAGAACCTCTCTCTAGAAGAGCAAGAGAGGCACAACGATCAATAAATAGAGCCCGCCAACGAATCCAAAACGCCAAGAAATTAGCTGAGAGAGGGCGAAAGGTCGCTCAGCTAGCACAACGCTTCGAAAAAGCGGCTCAGGTAGCCAGGGTTGCAGGTACTTTTATAGCAAGTCCTGAGTTCATCGTTGTCGTTATAATTATTTTAGTCATTTTACTGTTTTTCATTATTTTCAGTAGCATGATGAGTTCTACCAACATCGAGCAGAGACGAGGCTATATAGATGATAGGACGCTAGCAAGAGTATCTATTCTGAAACAAGGACCAAGTATCGTAACTATACCAAGAAAATTAGTTCCACTACCAGACGATCCTTTTAACACAGAGCCTGACTGGGATAAGGTTTATGTAACCTATAGAATGAATGTTACGTATCCCGGAATCGCAGAAGATGTCATTATCGCTGAAGCTGTGCCTGAAGGAACTGAAATAATTACAAATGATGATCCTACTACACCTAGCATTGAAGAAACTACCGAACCGTTTAAGCGTCTTGATGAAAATGGAGAGGCTGTCAGAAATAACAGAGATACAAGAGTTATAGAGTGGTCGTTAAAAGACTTACAAGATCCGGTACGAGTAGCAACCCCAAACCCTTCTCAGCCTGTTAGAAACGTTACAGCATATACCAACCCTCCCTATAATTTCCCCGCTCCTTCAGGCACATCGGACACTACGTATTCAGATGCCGAGCTTACCCGGTTAAATGAGCTGGGTGGAAGAGTTAGAAAGTATGATTCGTATCTACTCGGAATTGTTAACAGTAATAGCGAGTATACCGATCCTTTCCTTTCTGTAATTTGGGCAGGCGCGATTGCAAAAACAGGTGGTGATCCATATTACTGGAAATGCGGATCCCGAAGAGTAAACGATGGTTGTTCTTCTGGAGCCTTCTCGTCTGGAGAGTGGTTAACAGGGCATGCAATGCCCGTGAACAAAGCAACTGACAGTCTTTACAGTGTTTTTGCTGCAGTATATGGTGTTAGCGGCGCAGAGAATCCTGATCGGGTTAGAGAAATAGGTCAACGTGTTGTAGATTTTTCAGGTAGTTCTCCTCTCGGAGGTATTCAGAACCCTATTACCTTCCCCAGCAAACGACTTGGATTACTTATAGATGAAGCAAAAGCTGGCAACTCAGAAGCTCAACAAGCGGTCGCGATATTACTTATGGATCCAGATATCGCAGCGCTTTCACTTGCACGAATGATTGCGCTTGACATATCCCGAAATAATGACTGGGCATCAACGCTGCGTGGTTATGGATATTCTGATATACAAACATATGCAAATAGATTGAACGCAATTATTCAAAAATACTCAGGAACTATTGTCGGAAAATTTGATTCTGAAGAAATTGTTGTTACATTTAAAATCCCTTCTGACATGTGGATAGCGAACACAGCAGTAGGAACTGTCATAGGCGCTCAAAGAACAGATGATCGGAGTCCCTCACAACTGCCTAATGATGAAAACTGCAATGGTTTTTATACGCTAAACAATAAAATTCATAAAAACTTCGGTGACCCTGGATGTGATTACAAAAGCGATAAAGATAAAGCAAAGCAAGAATTAATCGCGAGATTAGGAGCAGATAATCCCGATGTTAATAAATGGGCTCTTGTCGTAATCCCTTGTGAAAGCGGCTATAATGCAAACGCATATGCTTCACATGAAAGTATAGGAACTCCTGATAAAGGTGGCGCTTGGGGTATGTTTCAAATGGGTAGCTGCATAGACGCTCCAGGATCCGGATGTGATGGAAAAAATGGTCCTTATGATAAGGGTGATGTAAACTGGCAGCTGCAAATTCGAAACGCTGTAGAATATAATAGAATTTTAGAGAGAAATCGTCGAAAGTGGCAGTACTGGGCATGTGCTAAACGATATTGGGGACAACCATGAAAAATCTATTAGAAATATTGTCGGACAAAAGGTTAAAATATATTCTTGTTGGAATTCCATTGTTACTAGTCATCTATGTTTTTCTATTAGGGTCTAGGCCTCAAAGAAACATTACGAATCGGCCTATTACGCCTACTCCTACTTCAGGAACTTCGGCAATAGTAACTGCGCCTCTTACAAAAGACTATTATGATCCTGATGCAATGGATAGATTTATTAACACTATAGAGACACCTGTCCCTTTATCCCGAGCAGACCAGTTAGCCAAACAAAATATCATTAATCAGTTAAATAAACAGTCCGGAATCACACAGCGAACCTCCGAATACATAATTGAATATGTTAATAGTTCAGATGTCTTTATGGTAGAGATAACAACTATTGATGTTGCTTCGGCAAAACAGCAGGTTAAAAATTGGTTCTTAGGCAATGGCTTTAGTAGTGAATCGTTGTGTACCATGCCTGTTATCTTTTATTTGAATTTTGAAATAGCCAATATTTTTAGAAATGAAGGAAGAACCTTCAGTCCACTTGCAGAGGGATGCTAATAATTTTGTCATTTGCTATACTATTTTTACATTTATGAAAAGACTTATTTCAGTCTTGTTACTACTCTCTTCTTTTCTACAATACCCTTCTCTCAGCCATGCACAAATATCTGAAAGTAATTGTGTTCTAACGCAGGTAGGAAATCCTGCTGCTCCATCTCCAAACTGTGGAAAGAAAAGCACAACGTTAATAACTGAAGCATCAGACTATATCCGTCAAGGGTATGTAAAGTGTGGAAGACCAAGTGGAGCAACGTATCTCTACGATGGATTAGGAGGCTGCTTAAGAGGTGAACTACAGAGACTTTCTGGAAATAAATATACAGACATACAGCTTCAAGCTTTTGAAGCTGTAAGAAGAAGCGTTATTGCAAATAATTGTTCACAGTGCATAGGATATGTAAAATCTGTATTAGCGCTTGTTGATGAATCTACTTCTCCTATTCCGGGATCGACAAACGCTAACACTGTTATCAACTCGGCTACAAATGGTAATTTTATGTCTGGGAGATATAGGTATACCCTTGTTGGACGTGGTACCGCTGCAGACATTCAGCCTGGCGATGTAGGAGCAACAAACGAAGGGGTCTGGGGGCATATTTTAATAGTTAAGCAAGTACATAATAATACTCACTTTTACGCATACGAATCTCATTGGCATTTAAGCTGTGGTGTTACTGATAATGTTTTGCATCCAAAAGCTAATCCTCAGACAGGTGCTGAATATTATTTCTACAGGAGACAAGATACGCCTGCTACATAATTATGAACAAATATTTTTTCTTATTAAAACAGAATCGAATTCTTTTCATAGGAGCTTTTATACTCTTCTTTCTCTTATTTTTTTTCATTGTTTCTTCTTTTACACGTTTTGCTCCTCTACATAATCCTGATGGATCTCTACAAAACAATACGCCCTCGTTAACTCCTACAATTATACAAACGCAGAAATCTTTCCGGATTTTAAAAACTAATCCTGCATTAGGCGAAAACAATATTTATCCTGGAGAAATTATTATAACCATAACAACTAATGAACCTGTTGTTTCCGTCAAGAATATCTCACTCTCATTCTCTCCAGAACTTCCTTCTTCGTCGTATTGGAAGTTCACGAACTTTTTTCCTAGCAAAACTCTTACAGCACAGATTTATGGTGGGCTTCAATTAAATACACAATATACTGTAACCATTAAGAATTCTCTGAACCAAGATATATATGATTGGTTTTTCATAACCTCAGGTGAGACGCCAGAAAATAACACGCAACTTGTAAGAGAATCTGAAGAAGAGGCTAATAAAAAATACTTTCCTTTAATTAAATATGTGCCTTACTCCACAAGTACTTTCTCTATTGATTATGTCGATGGACTTATTCTCGAAGTCAAGATGAAGGGAACAAATGAAGGAGAAATAAAAAGACAAGTCACAGACTGGATACGTAACAGAGGAGTTGACCCTTCTACTCATACAATACGATATACAAGATAACTATTCATGAAGCCTAATAGGCATAATTAAGTGAAGGTATGATTCATCTTCTGCTATTTTAAATACCCCTGGATTTAGAGGTCCGGTCATAGCAAATTCCAATCTATCAGCGTTTACATTACCAAGTAAATCCATAAGATATCGCGCATTAAACGCTATCTCATTCTCCTCTCCTTTTAATGTCGCTTCAACCGTGACTGTATTTTCTCCAGCTGAAGCTGTTTTAGAAGAAACAATAATACTTTCTTTCTTAAGGGAAAGAGTAATAATATTCGCGTTATCTCGAGCAAAAATTGAACATATCTTAACAGCTTTTAACATTTCTTCACGATCGAAAAAAGATTGGGCTGAGAAATCTCCTGGAATAATCTTTTGATAATTAGGATATGTTGCTTCTATTAGCCTACCTACCAGAATAGTCTCCCCCATATCAAAAAGGACTTGATTACTTGTTTTAGCTATATACATAATAACCTCCTCTTTTTCTTCTCGTATAGCATGAAGCTCTCTAAATAACCTGGCTGGAATTATCATGGAAATATCATTATTGACAGGTTGTTCCTGGTCGTTTTTAATGACCGCATGTCTTTTTAAAGAAAGCCTATATCCATCTGTAGCCACTAATAAAAAACCTTCTGTTTCCTGCTTAACTAAAAGACCTGAAAGCGCTGGCTTCGTAGTATCAGTACTAGCAGCAAAAACAATTGATGAAATATCTTTCCTTAGTTGTTCAGCGTGTAATGTGGCACTTAATACTCCTCTTTCTTCATAAAGCTTTGGGAATTCTTCTTTAGGAATCGTTTGGAAAACACTTTTTGTTTTTTTTGATGTAACATGAACGTTTTGATCTGTCGACTCTACTGTAATTGTTTCTATGGGTAAAGAGTTTATTAGTTCTGTGAATGTTTTTGCAGGAATAGTTACTACTCCGGGTTCATCAATCGTTGCTTTACAGAATGTCTCAATGCCTATTTCTAAATCTGTACTGCTAAGAACAATTTTGTTTTCTTGTGTCTCTAAGAGAAAGTTTTGGAGGACTGGGAGTTGGGTTTTTGAAGAGATAGCATGATTTATAAACGCAAGCTTTTTTTGTAACTGTTCAGTATTTATATGAATCTTCATATATTACAATTTGTTGTTGTAGTAGTGTATATGGAAATGTGGAAAAAATCAACAAGTTTTATCCTGTAAGACTAGTGGCGAGAATCAGAACAGAAATTTTTTGTTGTAATAATATATATATGCGTCATGGCTAATCAAATGGGGAATATTCGTTGATAAAAATGTGGATAATATGTGGAAAGCTATATTCTCAACATTCTTAATACTTTTACACATATAACTGTTGAGTAATCCTCTCAATATCCTCATTTATTGCAGCCTTGTTTTCCACAAGATGCTCTATTTTCTCCACACCATGCATAATCGTTGTATGGTCTCTCCCTCCAAGCAGGTTGCCAATCTCAACAAGTGTAAGGGAAAGCTTCGTTTTTAGAAGGTACATGGTAATTTGTCGTGCTTTAACAAGTGAGGCTTCTCTTTTTGGGCCTCTTAATTGGGTTGGTTTAATATTATAGTACGTACAAACATTTTTAATAACATCTTCTGCATGAAGATGTGGCTTAGTGTCTCCGACTTCTCTACCCAATGCCTGAGAGATTACGCTCACAGTAAGAGGAACGTTTTTCGTAGTAGCGATAGTTACTGTGCGTAATAAAAGCCCTTCTAACGTTCTTGCATCTGTTGCTTGTTCTGCGAGAAACTTTGCCACATCTATAGGTAGATCGATATTATACTTTCTGGCTTTAATGAGCAAAATCGCAGTTTTAAGTTCGAAATCAGGAGCTCCTATATCTACTGTGAGGCCACCAGCAAATCGCGATGACAACCTTTTCTCCAGTTTCTTAATCTCTTCAGGTGGGCGGTCAGAAGAAAGAACAATTTGCGCTCCTTGATCAATAAGTATATTAAAAGTATGGAATAGCTCTTCTTGTACCCGCTCTTTACCTTCTATAAATTGAATATCATCAATAAGCAGTAATATCGCTGATCTGAAGCGCTTCTTCATCTTTGCAGTTTCATTTGTACGGATTGCTTCAACCACCTCGTTTGTAAACTCTTCACTCGTTATGTAAATAATCTTTCTGTCTGGCTGTTTTTGATAAACATCATTTGCAATTGCGTGCATAAGGTGCGTTTTTCCTACTCCCACTGGACCATAAATAAAAAAAGGATTGTAGGAAGTCCCTGGATTTCCGGCTACAGTTGATGCAGACACAAAAGCTAATTGGTTACTGGAAGATACAGCGAAGTTCTGAAATGTAAAATCCGGCCGTACTCGTGGTAAGTGTCCAATAACGAGTGAGGTAGGTTTTTGAACTGGTGCTTGAACAAAAAGAGGTGTATGTTCTTCTTCTATCTCTGTAGCCTGTATGGATTTAACAATAAAGAGAATGGAACTTTGTAAACCGGTTATGGTATCAATATGGGTTTTTATTCGCTCAGAAAACCTTCTTTGCAACATATCAACAATCATTGGGGAAGGTGCTGCGATGGTAGCTATCTCGTCGGCAAATGAAATAAGTGACGTTTGTTTAAATAATGTTAAAAAGTTAGCACGAGAAACTTCTTTTTCAATTTCTATTAAAACCTTTTGCCAAATGTTTTGTGGATCAGCCTCCATATATAAACCTAGAGATAAAGTCGATACAAAGCAGTGTACTAATGTGGATAACTTTTTGTCAAGAAGGAGTTTTTCTACGAAAGAATAGTCTACCATTTGATGTTTGAAGCTTAACTCGAGTAGGACTTGTGGTTCTCTCCCCTACTTTGCTATACTATACAGATATGGAAAAATTTGTTACCCTAAAAAAGGTTCGCCGAAAAAGAAAACATGGCTTTCTTGCTCGTATGGCTTCTCATACTGGTAGAAAGGTAATAAGTCGACGACAAAAAACTGGAAGAAAGAGAATAACAGTCTAACTAATTCTGCATGATACCACGCGAACATCGTCTTCCGGCAAGCGTAGTTTTTCAGAACACATTCAGTGTCTCTTCTCAATCATTCCTTTTTAAATACGCAAAAAACAATTTGGATGGAAATAGATATGCATTTGTGGTATCCAAAAAAGTTTGTAAAACAGCAGTGGCAAGAAATAGGGTGAGAAGAAGAGTTCGAGCCTGGGTAGAGTCTAATATGCCGAACATTAAGCCTGGTTATGATATCTTATTAATTATCAGACAGGACTTATCCAGTATTACGTACCAAGACATAAAAGAAGAGTTACAAACGGTTTTTACAAAAGCAAGTTTATTGTTATGAAGCACTTCATAATTCTTGTTATAACGTTTTATCAATATACTATCTCGCCTTTTATAAAACAAACGCTCGGGGTTAGGGGGATGTGTCGTTATAACCCCTCTTGTTCTGCATATGCGAAGAATTCTATTGAGAAATATGGTATTATTAAAGGCAGCTATTTGGCATTACGAAGATTGTTACGTTGTCAGCCGTGGTTTACTGGAAACAACTCT
The DNA here is from genome assembly GCA_964512695.1 of uncultured Gammaproteobacteria bacterium. GTDB lineage: Bacteria > Patescibacteriota > Microgenomatia > Levybacterales > UBA12049 > CAYMDS01. The sequence continues at coordinate 86,411 of CAZEJU010000002.1, forward strand.
TAGTGTACTAGCTGCCATAAAAAATAGTAAATTTGTATGTTTAATACATTAATTACACAACCGCTTACGAATATCCTTATCGCAATTTATCAACTACTAACACTCGTGGGGATTCCTTTTGCCTTGGGCTTTTCAATAATAGTCTTGACGATTCTCATTAGACTACTCCTTTTTCCTCTTATAGCTTCTCAAACTCGTGCCTCTAAGAAAATGCAACAAATTCAACCACACATTAACCAGCTCCGGGAAAAACACAAAAATGATCCCAAGAGACTTCAAACGGAAACAATGCAACTTTATAAAGAACATGGTGTGAACCCGGTGGCGGGTTGTCTTCCTATATTAATTCAACTGCCTATTCTTTGGGGATTATATGGTGTCTTAAATGAAACCGTTAAGCAGACCTCTTTCCAGGTAATAAATAAAGCTCTTTATCTAGATTCATTAAAGCTGACTAAGCTGTGGGATACGAAGTTCTTTGGTATTCCTTTAGGGCAATCCCCTTCAGAACTATTCCCAAGTGTAGGTGTAGGTATCCTGATCGTTCCTGTTCTAACGGGTGTTCTTCAGTATTTCCAATCGAAAATGATGTTTAAACCCTCTCAAGAGCAGCCAAAAGAGAAAAAATCCACTGGTGAGGATTTTGCAGCAGCAATGCAAACACAATCACTGTATATATTCCCCGTTATGATTGGTTTCTTTGCTCATTCTTTCCCCATAGGTTTATCTCTCTACTGGAATACTTTCTCAATTTTTGGTATCATACAGCAATTAATGATGGATAAGGAAAGTGCGATACGTGTTCCTTCACCAACCTTATCTAAGACTAGTAAGAAAAAATAACTATATGACAGAACCAATGCAAACAATTACAACAGAAGAGAAAGCAGTTGCCGAAGAAATAACAAAGGAGTTCTTTGCTAAGCTTGGTGTATCAGTAAATGCAACAGTAAGTATTGTGGATGACTCTTTTGACGTTGCTTTAGAAACCTCAGAAAGTGGTATCCTTATCGGTTACCATGGAGAAACCCTTGAAAGTCTTCAATTGCTCTTATCATTAGCTGTTAGTAAACGTCTCGGAAGATTTGTAAGGGTTATGATAGATGTGGGAGACTATAGAAAACAAAGGACTGTATACCTCGAACAGCTTGCGCAACAAATGAAGGATTCTGTTCTAAGAGAACAACGAGAACGCGTTTTTACCTCTTTAAAATCTTGGGAGCGAAGAGTTATACACTTGTTATTACAGGATGATCCGCAGGTTATTACTGAATCTCGCGGAGAAGGTCGAGATAGAGTTCTCGTTCTTAAACCTCGTTAATTCTTCTCTTGTGCTTCGTGTAAGTATAATCGCTATTTCTTGTTAAACATATCCTTATCTGGTATTGTTTAGCAATCACCATGCAAAGGTTTTACCCTACAAGTTTGCTCAGTCAATATAGATCAAAAATGTCAATCTCTTTTTTAGAAAGCGCGCTTTTCTTTCTCCTCGTTGTTTTTCTTCCCACACAGTTCGGAAAGCATTTTTGGCCGAGTTTTTCGATAGTTGCGGGCTTGCGGATTGATTACCTCTCCCCCACCCTCTATTTTACAGATATTTTACTTGGGATTCTTTTTATAATTTTCTTAATGAGACTTTTCTCTCAAAGAAGAATTCTTGAATTATTAAAATCATTATTAAAACAAAAAAAACAAAGCATTATCTACTCAACTATATGCATCTTTCTGCTCTTAAATATTTATTATTCTAGTAAGCCACAAGCAGGACTATATGGCCTCCTTCGCTTATTGGAATACTTGTTCTTTAGCTATGCAGTTGTAAGCATGGTAGTACGAAAAAAATCCTTAATACTTTATAAAGGTCTTGCAATTGCAGTCATCTTCCAATCGTTTCTTGCAATAGGACAGTTTTTACACCAGGGATCATTAAACGGGTTATTTTATTATGTTGGGGAAAGAACTTTTACGAGCGGTACTCCAGGCATTGCCAATGCTTCTATCGACGGTGCGTTATTGCTAAGACCTTATGGAACAATGCCTCATCCGAATGCCCTTGGAGGATTTTTCCTGGTTAGTCTTCTGTTACTTCTTAACGCATATGTACAGGAAAAGAGAAAGATTATTATAATTGCGATTCTGGTTAGTTTTCCAGCCTTCTTCTTAACGCTTAGCAGAAGTGCTTTCCTTGCGGGGACAGTTGTCTCAGTAGTTATCCTTTATAAACTTGGTAGTGAGAGAAAACTAACAAAAAGACTTCTCAGTAGAGTTAGTCTACTTTTTTGGTTACCTATCTCTCTGAGCTTTGTTTCCCTTCACCAGATACTTTTTCCTAGGATTCTGGAGTTTACCTTTCATGGGGAGGATGTACAGCAAAGACTTTCTCTTACTCAAGCAGCATTTGCAATGATAAAAGACAATATATTCGTGGGTGTTGGTTTAAAGAACTTTCTTATAGCACTTCCCTATTATCAGTCACAACTGTCAGGACAAATCTTTATACAGCCAGTACACAACATTTATTTGCTGATAGTTTCGGAGTTAGGGATGTTTTTAAGTATTTTTATACTTTTCCTTTTTCTCACGTTTCTTCAAAGACTAAAGAGAAATAGAGTTTCATCAATAAACATCGCATTAATTATAGCTGTATTAATAATAGGACTCTTAGATCACTACATCTTGACAACACAACAAGGAGGGTTATTGCTATCGCTAATTATGGGATACTTATATGGCAATAGTACTTTCACAAACCGTGGAGGGAAAAATAATCGAATAAAGACTGTCAGGACAACATAAAATAGATATTTATCTATTTTCACGAGAGTCAACAGAGATAATTTTGTTTTTAATCAGATTATCTTGTTATCTTAATAAAAACAGCAGTTATTTTTAAAACATTCGAATAAAAAAGGCGAATAATGTTATGGGATAGCCTTCTTTTCTAATAAATTTCTCCCGTCGGTTTTCGAAATATAGAAAATATGGTATGCTTACATACAGTTCTGCCTATGCAAACCGAGCCTTCTATAAATCCAGTTTTATTATACGACCCAAGCGGTCTATACGGAAATATTATTGCTGAGAATCTTCCATCATTAACAACAAGAGTTCTTGTAAGTCCAAAACCAAGTATTAAGAGCCCGAATCTTTTTTACATCCCACTTAAAAGAAATATACCGACATTACCTGCTTGTATTTACTCAAACCATTTTATTTTTTATGATAAACAGAGTAATATACTTCCCCTCTTACCTTTTTTTCTGCAAAAAAAGAGACAGGATAATGCCAGAATTTACCTTTTTATTCCAATCAGAGAAATTTCAATTCAACTATTAGAAACAATAAGAAATCTTTCCTCAGAAGTCATAGTTGTTGGTATTGGTGATTTCTTTGGGACACTTTCCAATTGGGAGAATCCACTTACTGAACTTATTGAACAGGCGAGTCATGGAACTTTGCACCTGACTTCCAGCGGACTTTCTAAACTCTATCCAGTATATGACCGGGATGCAATATCAGTCTTTACGGACTTAGCTTTTGGACGGTTATCCCTACAACCTCCTACGATTCACGTTATATCCCAACAGCCAGTCACAACTCTTTCTCTTGCAAGGCAGTTACACAAGAAAGAGCCTCTTATTGCTATTCGCTTATCTTCCACACACTCTTCTATAAAAGATGCTGTAAATCTACCCTTCTCTTTTCTTTGTAAATCGTTTAACTATGGAGAAAAGCTTCCTCATATTGTTCTCTCCATAGAATCATCGAAAAAACAGAAAAAAGAGAAAGCACAAGTAAACAAGCCTTATAACTATCTTTATGCGGTGATGGCTTCTGTGTGTGTGGGGTTCTTTATCACTCTTATTGTGCCTTTGGTAAGTGCATTAGTAGGAGCAGAATATCTTACACGCGCATATCATAATGTTGAGAAAGGGGATTTCCAAAAAGCGTATACTTCTGCTTCTACTGCGAAAACACTCTTTTCTTTTGCTGGTAAGACAATGGCAAGTATAGAGATGTTTGAAAACTTGGGATTTCAAAAAGGACTAGTCATATTTAAAAAAAGTGTAGTCACAGGGAAAGAAGTTTCGGAATCTTTTTTGGTAGGAATTGATGGCATACAGCTGTTACGAAACGTTTTTTCAAAGAAAAGCATTGAACCTCGTCAAGATTTTTTAACAGGATTGCGTTATGTCCGAGAATCCATGACTCAATTAACCTCATTACAAGCTGAAGATAAAATTCCAGAAAAGTACAAAAGTAAGTTTGCTGCTTTACAAATAACACAAGACCTTTTTACCGGAACTTTTGATGTATTACCGGAGGTTCTGGGTATGCAAGAAAAGAAAACGTATTTATTATTATTTCAAAATAATATGGAGCTTCGTCCAGGCGGAGGGTTTGTAGGTTCTTATGGTATTTTAGAGCTTGATCAAGCTAAGATTACGAACTTTACAATACATGATGTATATGACGCAGATGGACAACTGAAAGAACATATAGAACCACCTTTTCAGCTTAAGAAATATATGGGAGCAAATCATTGGTTTTTACGAGATAGCAACTTTGATGTTGATTTCCCTAAGAGTGCAGCAGCAGCAGCGCTTTTCTTGAAGTTAGAAACAGGAGAGGTTGTAGATGGGGTTATTGCAATAGATACGTTATTTATTAAAAATCTTCTTTCCGAGATAGGTCCACTATATATTCAAGAATACAAGGAAACAGTAACAGCTGACAATTTCTTTTTATTAACACAAAAGTATGTTCAGGAAGAATTTTTCCCTGGATCTACTCAGAAGAAAGATTTTCTCCAGGCAGTATATACTACCCTTTCACTAAAGCTATTGGATTCTGACAGAACCCCCTATATAGAAATTGCTGATGCAATCGTTAAAAGTGTTGCTCAGAAAAATATTCTTTTCGCATTTCCGGATAAAGATATCCAAAAGGTTTTTACCTGGAATAATTTATCATCAACTCTTATAGATACTCGAGAAAAAGAAGATGGATATATTTATGATTTTTTTGGAATTAATGAAGCGAATATAGGAGCGAATAAAGTAAACTATTATCTTGATAGGGCGATTAATCACAGTGTGGCATTAATGGAGTCAGGTGTCGCTTCAGAGAACGTGGTAATTGAATACTATAATAAAAGTACAGCAGCTGATGCGTTCGGGGGAGATTATAAAACGTATGTCCGCTTTATTCTTCCGTTAGCAGCAGATTTACAGGCTGTTACAATTGATGGCATACAACAGTCTCTTCTACCAGCCGTTACAGATGTATCATTAATTCCCGACGACCTCGTAATTCTCCCGAACGAGGTAGAGGTAGAGAAGTCAGAGCAAGAAGGGAAAAAGATATATGGTTTTTATACTACCGTACCGATGGGAGCTAAGAAAACCATAAAGATTTCGTATGACTTCCCTGTAAATATAGGACAGGCTAGCAATACGTATTCTCTTCAGGTTTTTAAACAACCGGGCACGAACGCAGATCCTTATGTTTTTTCTTTACAAACTCCAGAGAACTATGACATTCGTTCGGATAACCCCCGAGTTAACATTCAGAATAAAAAAGCAACATATTTTTCAGATTTATCGGAAGACAGAGAGATAAACGTAATGATAGTGAAGAAATGAAGCATAAGGGCTGGAACATATCTGCAGAAAACTTATTATGTATTATTAATGGAATATAAGCTCAGAAACGATGTGGTAAACTTCATAGAATCCCCATCCGGCAATAAGAACGAAGGCTAGCCCTCCTATTATTAATACCCATGGATTTTGTACTGCCAGAACAGTTTTCTTAGGAGAGATAAAAAGCGCTACATTTAGTATCATATGCCCTAAGAATACTCCGATAGCAAAGCCATAAACATTAATAATGTCAAAAAGCGGAATATAGCCAGCGAAGTCATCAAGTCCGAGAATAAACGGAATAGATGATGAAAAGATGATGAGACTTTTCCAGGGTAAAGATTTCATATTTGTTAAACTCGCACTGGGTGAAATAAAGCGAATAAGAGGGGCAAGTGTTTTATTTGAGACATGGAGAACTTTTTTGATAGTTTGTAGTTGCTGTAGTAAAAAATGTGGTATTGCTTTTTCTTTATGTGTCAATTCCTCAAAGCTTTCCTCAGCCATTTTTAATAAAACAAGAGAAGCTAGAAAAATCATAATGGCCATAAGCAAAGGAACCTCTCTGAAAAAATTCCAAATAACGAGAATTACCAAAGTTCCGAGAGCATTTCCCCCAGCAGTGCCGAGTTCTATGGCAACTCTGTTTTTCCATCCCGGATTACTTCGCATGAGATTGCCTATAAAGATAGCGAAGTCCACAGATGTTTTTAGGTAAATAGTTAACCCAACGAGAATATCTCTTTTCCGAATCTCAAGAACTATTTTTTCTCGGGAAGGTAAAAGATTTAATCCCACTATAGTAAGATAGAGAAGGGCACAAAACCCGAAAAATGTTATAACTGTCAACACTATGGGTAATACTTGTTCGCGGAAAAAGCGGCTACTCGTGTTAGTCATTCAAGTGGTCCTTCTTTAGAGTTTTCTGAATATCTTTATAGGTTGCTTGTTCTAATTGCTTTTTAGACATTTTTGGAGCTCTCTTATGATTTATATATTCTATAATCATTGGAAGTATAGATACCAACACGATTAATATAACTGCATATTCGAAGTTGTTCTTTACTATTGGTAAGCCTCCAAGGAAGAACCCGAGAACAGTAAGACTTGTTACCCAAATAAATGCTCCAGTAACATTATAGAAGAGAAACGTATTATAGTGCATTTTTCCTACTCCTGCGACGAACGGAGCAAATGTTCGAACAATTGGTACGAAGCGAGCAAGAATTATCGTCTTTCCCCCATGTTTCTCATAAAACTCACGGGTTTTCTCTAAATATTCCTTTTTAAAAACCCGAGAGTTTTCTTTCGCAAAAACCCGTGGACCGATATGATGTCCGACCCAGTAATTAACAGTATCACCGAGAATTGCTGCCAGCATAAGCGTAATATAAACCATCCAAAAATTCAGTAATCCGCTTCCTGCGAGTGTCCCTGCGACGAATAAGAGGGAGTCTCCAGGTAAAAAAGGAGTAACGACGAAACCTGTTTCAGCAAACACTATTAAAAATAAAATAAGGTAAGTAAGCGGACCGAACATCGCAATTATATTTTTCAAATGTTCATCAAAATGCAAGATAAGGTCGAATAGATCCATAATATGTGTATTATATTGAATTATTTAGTTTACGTCTATCTGCATTATTATTGTATAATATAAAACATGAATTATAGACAGTTATTAGGATACATAAACATTGTCGCAGAAGCACATCAGGAGAAAGAAAATAAGCATGGCAAAGTTTTAAGAAAACTACCGAGTGGAGAAGAAAACCCCTATTTTCTCCATCCTTTGTGGTGTTCAATTATGATTTTATCTGAACCTAATTTGCAAAAAGATATAAGAGAAAATGGTGCAATCGCATTACTCTTCCATGATATTCTAGAAGATACAACTATAGATCTACCTCCGGAAATTCCGGAAATAGTAAAAAAACTCATACTGGATATGACAGTTCCTAAACTTCCTGAGTATAATTATAGTAGTTGGGCTTTGGAGAAGCATACAATCTTATATAAACCGGTTGAGCTACAGCTATTAAAACTCTACGATAAAACTGCTTCGTTATATGATTTAGTTTTGGATAAGAATCGATACAAAGAATGGATGGATATTATTGAGAAACTTGCTGAAAATGTTGAAGAGCATTATGGGAGATTGAATATCGTAGTCCTTGCCAAGTCTCTTGTAGAAAACCGAAGAAAAAGTTTGGGTATTATTTAAAAGCTATGAAAACCCGATAATGGTCTGATGCTTCATTTGCAGCTTTTGACTTAAGTACATTATATTTCTTTGCATATATGGCGAGAGTTTCTGATACGAATATATAATCGAGGCGTAAAGGAGCTTCATTCACTGCATCCACATTAGCTATATCTTAAGCCCTTGGTAACATGCGAGCAGCTTGTTGTACTTCTGTTGCATCAGGAAGAATACCGCCTATATGAATATGGGTCGCTTTATATACCGCATTCATTGTCGACGCATCAATCCCCCCTTCTAGTTGTGCTTCAGCTGCCAAAATGCGAAGTTTATCAACATCCCACGGTGTTGGCTCAGTAAGTACTCTTTCTCGTTCGCTCGGTGGTAGATCTATCCTTCGGAAAGCATCAGGTCCTAGGTGATATCCAATCATCATTTTAACTTCGTCCGCAGGAATTTTTCTTCCAGCAACACCTCGAATTACTTGTGGATATAAGACTTCTACCTGTGCGTCTCCATAATACCGTTCATAAATGAAAGTAGCAAACTGTTCTGGTGGTTCTGGTGATTCCGTAATTCGTACGCCTGTCGTATCGTCTTCATAGCGAGGAGGCATATGATCTATATACCATAGTCTTCTTCCGCTATCCTTTGCAAAATTCCCTAATGCAGGATCAAGCGAAACTCTTCTACCAGGTCGTCCGTTTTCTCTAACTCGGCGGAACATTTCTAAATAACCTCGAAGATCATCTTTAACGACATCATCAGGATAACTTGGATCAGAAAAAAGTTTTCGCAAATCTACCCCTGCAGGCTTAACGGCTTCAGAAAGCATTACTTTTCCTTCGTGTCCGTTTGGTTGAATAATGTGGCCAATAGTCGGTGCAACTGGGACGCCAAGTTCTGTAGCAATTCTGTCAAATGTGCGCATATGCAATGCTAGCTCATATGCTTGTCGCTGGGATAGCCCATCTTCTGCCTTTCTGCCAGCGCTCTTGATAAAAACCTGTTCGCTACTTCCGTTTTTTCCTATCTGGCCACGCAGTAGATCTGTGTGAAATCCGGTGTTATCTGTAACAACACTTAGGCCAGTGAAAGCAGCATGCATATTAATAATTTGTTCAGCATCCATTAGTTTTGCCATATAGCTTGAATAGTAAACGAATTATCTCACGGCTAAATGAGTACACTCTTGACGAGTTTGAAACTTTTTCTTGACATATACCTGACAAATATGACAAAACGAGGCTAGTAAAACTTAACTATTAAGAGGAATGTAAGAAGTTTTACCCATATGGAAAATCCACTCTATATAAACGTTAATTTATAGAGTGTCCTTTGAATGCCCAAAGTTACACTTGCTGTTTCTAATCAATAAGTTGCTATAATACTTCCATGATTGATTTAATTTTATCTTTAGAATGGCAGGCATTGCAGAAACATTATGAAGAAATAAAAAATTCTCATTTGCGAGAGGTATTTTCTCAGGATGAAAAACGAGGAGAAACGTTTATCCTACAAGTAGGAGATTGGTATCTGGATTACTCAAAAAATAGAGTTACGAATAAAACGCTGCAATTGTTACTTCAACTAGCTAACTCAGTTAATCTTAGGCAAGCCATAGATGCTATGTTTTCTGGACAAGCTATTAATACTACTGAAAATCGTCCGGTTTTACATGTCGCACTTCGAAATCGTTCAAATACTTCCATTATTGTTAATGGTACTGATGTGATGCCAGAGGTAAATAGAGTGCTTGAACAAATGCGAACATTTGCACTTAAAGTTCGTTCAGGTGAGTGGAAAGGATATACGGAAAAGAGAATTAAAAATATAGTAAATATCGGTATCGGTGGATCTGACTTAGGACCAGTAATGGCTTATGAAGCCTTAAAAGCATATAGTGATCGGTCGTTAACTATCAGATTTATTTCTAATATAGACGCAACACATTTTTATGAATCTACCCGGGATTTAGCTCCCGAAGAAACTCTCTTTATTATCGCTTCTAAAACATTTACGACAGAAGAAACCATGACAAATGCAGAAACTGCGAGGAAATGGCTTGTAGATGCACTAGGCAGTCAAGAAGCAGTATCTAGACACTTTATCGCCTTATCTACAAATATGGAGAAAGTAAAGGCTTTTGGGATAGATCCAGAAAACATGTTTGTTTTTTGGGATTGGGTGGGTGGCAGATATTCTCTCTGTAGCGCGATCGGTTTACCAGTAATGATTGCGATTGGTCCGGAGAATTTTGACAAGATGCTTGACGGGTTTCATTCGATGGATCATCATTTCAGAACTGCTTCTTTTGAAAAAAACATGCCAGTTATTCTTGGATTGCTTGGAATATGGTATAACAACTTCTTTGGAGCGGAAACATATGCGCTGTTACCCTATGATCAGTATCTGCACCGATTCCCGGCTTACTTTCAGCAAGGAGATATGGAGAGTAACGGTAAATCAGTACGAAAAGACGGGAAGCGAGTGGAATGTCAGACAGGTCCAGTTATCTGGGGAGAACCAGGAACAAACGGTCAGCACGCTTTTTACCAGTTAGTCCATCAAGGTACGAAACTTATTCCAGCAGATTTCATTGGGTTTAAAGAACCATCACACCAAATTGGAGATCATCATCAGAAGCTCATGGCGAATTTTCTCGCACAGACAGAAGCATTAGCTTTTGGGAAAACTGCAGATGAACTTAGGGCAGAAGGTGTAGGGGAAAGTCTTATCTCTCATAAAACATTTGAAGGAAATAGGCCAACGAATACGTTGTTAGCTACTAAGCTTACCCCTCACACGTTAGGACAGTTAATAGCATTATATGAACATAAAATTTTCGTTCAGGGAGTTATCTGGGGAATTAATTCTTTTGATCAGTGGGGAGTGGAGTTGGGGAAAGTATTAGCAAAAAAAATATTACCAGAGTTAAAAGATGAGAAAACAGAGCTGCACCATGATTCTTCTACAAACAACCTCATTAAAAAATGTCGAGAGCTTCAATAAGATATTAATTTTATTAACTGAAAACTGTTGGAATCTTTTTCAGTATATGTCATAGAGTGGTGGGGCCACGCCTGTTTAAGGAATGGCCCCATTAGCCGACGGTTTTTAGCCGTCGAGAGTGAGTGTAAAAAGCCTGTGGTCAAATCCGGCTTCTGTGCAGAATGACTCTGCATGCCTCTTGACCACCTCGTCCAGCCGGGTGTCTCTGCTCAGCGCAGCTCTGAAGTTACGTGGAATACCCACCAGCGGTGGGCCGGTATGCTTCCACAGGGTAACCCCTGCAAATTCTACCGTCCAGAGTACTTCGACCAGAAGCCACCCCTCGAGGTCCTGGCCATCGGGCCATTTTGTGGCGCCTCGGCGGAATTCGACGGGATGACCCAGTCGCTGCTGTGCGTCTCGCTGGATGCTCTGCAGCAACTTCTGCTGGGCCTGTTTGTACAGGCGGTTGTCAACTGTCATGACAGACATTCTTAATCTCCTCTGTAAAAGTTCAGCCGCGCGAATGCGGCATGGAGTCACCGGCCCTCGTGCCGGTAACAGAAAAATAGTATAGCAAAGATAGCCTATAGTGGCAAGTTCTGGCTGTAAATATTGTGGTGATGAATTGGTATTTGATACACAAGTATCATGGTGAAATAGTGGGTTATTTTTAGTGTGGCTGTACTGTATTCTGCAGATACATAGCTTTTAAGTAGGCTATGTGGTTGTTTGTCAGAGATGTTAAGATTGTTCCGCCTGCTGTGAACGCGTGAGTTACGTCATCTAGTGATCCATATTTTTCGAGTGCGACCCGTCCTTCTCCGCCTCCTACATAGGTTTTAATACCTGCTAGTGTCATCTGTTTTAGTAATGGTATAAATTCTTTTGTACCATTCTCGAACAGAGGATCTTCAAATTTTCCAAATACACCATTGTGGAACATGACATATGGTGTTTGAGCGGTCTTGCTTTCTTCTATATAGGAACGAATTTTTTCTGCAAAAAGTTTTCGTGTTTCAGGGCCGATATCTAGTTGCGTTCGACCTTCAGGGATAGTTTTACTAGCCTCGCCATTTTCTAATATAAAATCGACAGGGAATACGACATCAATATTATTATCTTGGCATATTTGCATAATTTCTTTAGCTTGGTCAAATCGTTTCGGCTCTACATACGCTTCACTAGCAGGATCATTCTCAGCAGCCCCTGCAGAAAACTCCACTCCTTCAAGTTCGCTCTTCGCTTTTAGTAACGGCATAGCTAACGCCCCAGCAGTAAAGATCAGTTTAAGATTTCCTCTTTCGACCATACCTTCTAAGTCATCCAATTTATCCATTTTTATACCACTCATAACGACGAAGTTTGCGTTTCTAACATTCCGGATATGTGTCTGCATCTCGTCAGCTATGTAAAATCCGAGAGCTGTTTTTTTCATCAGTAGGGGAATTGCGACTGAAGAAAAATCCACGTTTGATGCTGCGATAGCCTCGTTAATCTCAACTTGAGTTAGCCGGTCACTTATATCTTTACTCACAGTGTACATTTTTTCACTGATGGCTGGGAATGTTTCTTCTGTCGCTTTCCACAGCGCTCGTTCCATATCATATTTTCTGGTATTCTCTAAAAGGAAAATACTTTTTGGCTCAGCTGATTTTACTTTCTCTACTACATCATCGGTCAGTTTATTTTTAGCTTCATCAAGCCATTCAGGAATAAATGTTACAGGAAGGCTAGTATAATCGCTAATTGCTTTAACTATTGGAAGTGCTGTGTTCGTTTTATCTCGTCCTACATGGCCGAAAAGAATTGTTTTCCAACCTTTATCGTAGGTGAATTTTATTGTTTGGGCAATGGATTCTATTCGGCTCATATCTTTCACAGCCCCGTCTTTTACAGGAACATCGATATCAACCCTTATTAACACAGGCGTTCCACTTGGCAATTCAGATAACGAATCAACACGCGGAATAGCGTCGAGTAATGTCTCTAAAGGAAGATTGTTTATCTCGGCATCTTGGGCAAAAATTTTGTGGAGAAGGGTATTAAATGATTGAAAATCCATACTTACTCTGTAACGTATTGCTTAACAGTATCCATAGTTCCCTCAATTTTCAGTTCGTCATAGATCTTTCCTATATACTCTTCAAGCGCATGAATAATAGGTTTCTTTTCTGCTTCTGATAAGTGCCAAAGCTGTTTTTTAAATGGTCCCCATGTCTTTTTTCGTACTTTATAGAGAAATTGATTTTCAGTCCATCCAGTGGCCCATTCATCCTTTAATTCTTTCTTCGCCCACTCATACATTTCATCTCTTAAAGCTGCAGGCATTGTGTCGAATACGATGTTCTGAAAACCTGTAGATAGATGAATTTCTGCTGTGTGCGATTTTACGAAGGTATTAAATACATCCATAGGAAGAGTAGAAGCCCCATGCTGTACTGGCCCTGCCAAATGATATTTTTCTTTCGCAACTTTTCCTATTGATTCAAGAACTGAAAAATCAACTGGCATTTTTTGTACTTCCCCTGTAGAGCTGATAACTCCACCATGGCTAGTTCCTGTTTGAACGCTTACCTTACTTATACCGCTTCCACGAGGAATTTTATTAAGATACTGATGCATAAAAGCTTCAAAATCTTCAACAGTACTATTCTTCTCTCCGATATGCCCGATCTCTCCACCTATAACGATAGGAGACGAAGCAGCGTACGGATGGTTATCTCGTTGTAATTGTGTTTCTTTTTCACGAATGAACTTCGTCATCTCAGCAGTTACATACGCATTCTCATGTTGTTGTGCTGTTAATGAAGGCTTACTTAAATCGACAAGTGTAGATCCATCAATATCGATGTTCCTAAAGCCAGCTTCTAATAAAATCGTAACCCAGTCTCTTAGTCGCTGTAATTCTTGTTCTTTGTCGGATGAAAATCTTTTTAAGCTAAATTGACAATGATCTCCTTGGATAAAAACAGGACCTTTGTAATTTTCCCGTAATGCAGCGCCTAAAATAACTGCTGCAAATTCATCTGGATGCTGATCTGTATACTCACTTTCTGTTTTCGCAATTTCAATAATTAATGCTCCAGCCTTTTTCTTTTGTGCTACCCGAAACATTGCGCGGGCAGTATCATACGCCATCATGCGGATATTCATTGCGGGAACAGTAAAACCAGACACTTTCTGTTCTCCTAAAGCCTGATAAAGCGGGCGAATAGATGCGGAAGAGGCATCGAGATTTTTCGATAATCCATGAATAATACGGCGAGCTTTCGCTTTTAAAGAATCATCTGAACCGAAAACTGAAGTATAGACTAGTTTATCAATCATCTCGTGTGTAATTTTATCCGGGTGAGTTATATCGAAGGAGTCGTCATGAAGAGCAATAGCATGATGAAGTTCTATTTTTAAGTCGTTTAGATTTTTAAACATACCGTCACATATTCTATAAGAATATAGCCTTCTACGCAAGTCATATTTTGAGATAGAGAGAAAATACGATACAATATCTACCATGATTCCATCAATTATTGAAGCAGAATATCCTTTACGTTTCCGTGAAGAGGACGCGATGCGCCTTGGTGAATTTCTCCGCCAGCATGAAAGTGTAGATATTATTGGCATGAAGCGTGTCGGTATTAGTAATTTTTTACGGTTTTTCCTAAACCATAGAAATATCGTTCCTACATATATTAGTAAAGAAGAGAGACATGTATTTATCGCTGTTGACCTAAATGATCTTATCGAACGAGAGATTTTTCCTTTCTGGACATTAACGTTAAAAAGAATTGTGGACAGTGTCTCTAAAATAGATATGCCTTCTGGCAAAAAAGAAGATATTGAACAGCTATTTCTCAAGACGATTCAAGCCCAAGATCATTTTCTTACAATTGATAGCGTTCGCAATGTCTTATTAAAGATCATTAATGCGGGTTATTTTCCAACACTTTTCTTTCTTAGGTTTGATCGTATGAGTGAGGTTGCGACCCCATCTTTTTTTGATAACTTGCAAGGGCTAAAAGATGCAACACATCAAAAGTTATCGTACGTCTTTACTAGCTATAGAAGTCTAGACGAGCTTTCTCCATCAGTATTTACACCAGCTTCACTTTCTCTTTTTTGCAAAAATATGTACATGAGTCTTGCTCATAGATCAGATATGGAAACTATCTATGAGACATATGCATCGCGTTATGGATTAGAACTTCCTGTAGAGTTACAACACTCTGTCCTTAATTTAGTCAGTGGTTATGTTCAATATCTCCAGTTAAGCCTTATTATTCTTCATGAGAATAAAGATAAATTGCCTCAGAATATGCAAGAATTATTCTCTCTATTAGTTCAGGATGAAAGGATCACTCTTCAATCCGAGGAGTTGTGGGATAGTTTACATGAAAAGGAGAGAATTATTCTTCATAAAGTAGCTGTGGGGTTAACTATTGAAGAGGCAGATAGGAAAGAAGCATCTTATCTTTGGGAAACAGGTTTTCTTATGGAAAAGCAAGAAAAGAATTATGTTTTTAGTCCTTTATTTCAAGAATACCTTGGTCAACAAGTGCAAGTAATGTATCCACAGCAGAATAGCATTCATTTTAGTCGTAAGGAGCATGCTCTTTTTACTGTTTTAGAAGCAAAGAAGGATCAAATATGCGAACGGGAAGAAATTATAGAAGCGGTATGGCCGGAATCAAAAGACTTCGGTATTTCTGACTGGGCTATAGATAGACTTATCGCCCGTGTTCGAACAAAATTACGACAGCAAAATAGCCCTTATGAAATACGCACAATTAGGACGCGGGGATATCAACTAGTAGACAAACAGGTTTCCTCGTAGTCTGGTTAGGGATAGACGTTTGAGAACTATGAAAGAGCTAGAGGTTTCTCACGGTTCATTGTAAAAACAACAAACTTACATTAATACAGACATTGGCAATCCCCGAGCTTTTCCCGACCTATTCCCGAACATCTCTTTCTTGAACCTACTATTCATGCTATGCTACAATCAGCCTCATGGATAAAGCATATAACTTTAAAGACGCAGAAGAGAAACTGTATTCTTTCTGGGAAGAAAAGGGATATTTCAAACCATCCGTCGATAATGCTCAGGATAAGAAACCATTTACAATAGTTCTTCCGCCCCCAAATGCAAGCGGGAAAATGCATACAGGGAATGTTCTTATGATTGCGATTGAGGATTTACTTATTCGTTGGCATCGTATGAAAGGCGAGCCTACTTTATGGATTCCCGGCACAGACCATGCAGGGACAGAAACTCAGATAACGTTTGAAAAAGCATTAAAAAAGCAGGGGAAATCAAGATTCCAATATACGCGTAAGCAACTTTATGATGAGATTTGGAACTTCGTCCAGAATAATAAACATTTAATTGAGCGTCAAATACGAAGAATGGGTGCCAGTGTCGACTGGAGTCGTTATCGTTTTACTCTTGACGACCAAGTTATTAAGACTGTACATGAAACGTTTAAAAAAATGGTAAAAGACGATTTAGTATATCGTGGTAACCACATGGTGAATTATTGTACTAAATGCGGTACAACTTATGCAGATGTAGAGTTAAAACACGAAGAGAGAACAGATCCACTTTATTATATGAAATATGGCCCTTTTATTCTCGCAACTGTAAGACCAGAGACGAAATTTGGAGACACTGCAGTCGCTGTAAACCCGACTGATAAACGATATAAAAAATGGATAGGAAGTGAAATAGAGGTTGAAGGTTTAAATGGGAACTTCAAACTAAACGTTATTGCTGATGAATTTGTCGATCCGGCTTTCGGAACTGGGGTAGTAAAAGTGACACCAGCTCATGATAAGAATGATTATGAAGCAGGTCTTCGTCATAATCTCGAGGTTCGGCCGGTTATTGATTTAAACGGTAAGTTAAATGATAAAGCAGGAAAGTATGCGGGACTCAGCGTCGCAGAAGCTAGAAAACAAGTTGTTGCAGATTTACAGGCAAGGGGTCTTATGGATCATATTGATGAAAAATATGTTCATACGGTTGCATTATGTAAAGCAGGGCATGAAATTGAGCCAATGGTTTTGCCTAATTGGTTTATAAAAGTAGACGCTCCTCATAAATCATTTAAAAAGCCTGCATATGAAGCCGTCAAGAATGGGACTATACGAATATATCCTCAATGGAGAGAAATAACCTATTTACGCTGGATGGAGGAAATGCGTGATTGGCCGATTTCCCGTCAGAACGTATGGGGAATACAAATTCCTGTATGGTATGAAATAGAAAATGAGAGTCAATTTTACGTCTGGTTTACTACCAAAGCAGGTGAATATAAACATGGTGTTTTAGGAGAACTGTTATCTAGCGAAATAACGTTTGAGGAGATTATAGAAGGTTTACAGCGCGTTACAGCAGTGTCTGGTGTAACTTGGGTCTTTGAAGACGAAAGAGAAGTAGGGAAACGATATTTACCGGAAACAGATACTTTTGATACGTGGTTTTCCTCTGGGCAATGGCCACTTGTAACGCTCGGATATCCTGATTCTGAAGATTTCAAGTACTTTTATCCTACAACCGTTTTAGAGACAGGCTGGGAAATTATTCGTTTATGGGTTTCTCGTATGATTATGTTTGGTTATTACCTTACTGATAAACCGCCATTTGAATATGTTTATCTTCATGGTATTGTCCGCGCACTTGATGGAAGAAAGATGAGTAAGAGCTTAGGCAACGTTATAGATCCTGAAGAATATATTAACCAGTACGGCGTAGACTCACTTCGTATGGGTCTTATCTCAGGAACAGCTAATGGAAAAGATTTTAATTTTCCAAAAGATCGAGTTATCGCGTATAAACATTTCGCAAATAAAGTTTGGAACATGGGAAGATTCTTACTCTATGAAAGTGAAAAATCAAAAATCAAAAGTCAAAAGTTGGAAGACATAGAGAAAAGCAGGTTTACGGATGAGGACAATAAAATAATACAAGGTTTGCATAGTCTTATTAAAGAAGTTGAGGCTAATCTTGAGAAGTTTCGATTTGCTGACGCAGGAGAAGCAATCTACCAGTTTTTATGGCATGAAGTCGCTGATAAGTATATTGAACAACTTAAAAATAGGGAAGATAAGGATATCGCATTATCAGTTTTATCACATGTTTTTCTAACAAGTTTGAAACTACTTCATCCCTTTATGCCATTCGTCACAGAAGAAATCTACCAAAAAATGCCAGGCCATGGAGAGTCTATCATGATAGAAAAATGGCCAACCTTAGAGTTGCAAAGTAACAAAGTTTCAAAGCTGCAGAGAAAAGTCTAATAAAAAGTATAGCTCTGTAACTGTGGATCTTTAAATTTTATAAGATGTGGATACCGCAGAAGCCGCCATATGCTAGATTTAAGAAGAAGAAGTACGCCGATGTACTGCAGACGTTTTCTTTCGTTTATCAACTCGGTGATTCTCCCATACTCCGTCAATCTTCGCAAGAAGTTGGAGATATCACGTCAGAAGAATTTAAGGAAAAACTTGCTTATCTTAAACGTTGTCTTTCCCGATATAGGAGACTAACAGGTATGGGAGTTGGAATAGCAGCGGTTCAGGTAGGTATACCGGAACGTTTTGCTATAATCCATATGCCTACCTTTGATCAACACACGTTTATTATCATTAATCCAAGAATAGTAAAAACATCAGAAAAACAGTTGCTATATCCTGAAATGTGTATGAGCGCGCATCCTTGTATCGCGCTAGTAAAAAGATCAGCTTGGATTGAGTTTACCTATTATGATATAAAAGGAGAGGAACAGTACTGGAACAGGAAATCAGATGATGAAGTTGGAAAACGACTGAATAGAGTATTTCAACACGAAATAGATCATATGGACGGTATTATTAATATTGATCGTGTAGAATCTAAAGACATCATTTTTGAGTCAGATCCGCATTTTTATAAGAATGCGAAATTTGTAGAGGATACTGTTGTATGAGACCGTCACTGCCTAAGAGTTTTTTTCCGAAAGTTACTGTAAAAGCATTTTCTCTAAGAAGAGTGGAATTCCCGAGCTTTTCCCGATTAATTACCGAATCAGTTGCTAGTGTACGGGCAACAGGGTCTTTTGCTTATGTCATCGTACTGTCTTTAGTCTTATGTCTAGCCATAGGTAT
Organism: uncultured Gammaproteobacteria bacterium; assembly: GCA_964512695.1. Lineage (GTDB taxonomy): Bacteria > Patescibacteriota > Microgenomatia > Levybacterales > UBA12049 > CAYMDS01. The sequence goes on from CAZEJU010000002.1 coordinate 105,395, forward strand.
AGTTCTAAAAGATATTAGAAAGAATCAGGAACTACTTAATGCATTACAAGCGGAAAAAGAAAATCTGCTTAAGGAACGTGTTTATTGGGAAAAAACAGTTACGCGATATAAAGATTATCGAGATGGCTACTATCAACTCGCGCTTTTGGAATATCAGCTTGGGAACACTGACGCCGCAAGATCTTATGTAGATAAGGCGTTATCAATAGATCCGCAGTTTTACCAGGCGAAGTATTTATTACAAACGATAGAGAGGTAATTTTATTTTTCTTCAGGGGCTTCTGCAGCAGCTTCTTCTCCTTCAGTTTCTTTTTTCTCTGTGATAACCTCTGGCATTTCTATCTCACCTTCTGCAGGTACTGGCTCTTCTTCTTTCATCATTTCACCAATTCTTGCTACAACCTGAGCTGCATCAGTAAGTACGGTTACACCAGAAGGAACTTTTAAGTCGGCAACGGTGATTTGTTCATCAAGAGCAGCAAGTGTTTCGACATTTACCTCAATAGAATCTGGTAATTCTTCTGGAAGTGCTTCAACTTCAATTTCAGAGAGAGGGGTAAGAAGCACGCCAACTTTTTCTGCGACAGCTTTAGGTTCGCCAGTGATGGTAACGGGAACCATACTTTTAACTTTTTCTTTAAGATTTACTTGATAGAAATCTACGTGGAGAGGTGTGCGTGTTCGGAAATTCCATTGTATATTTTTGAAAAGAACAGGTCGTCGTTCACCATCAAGCATAACATCGACAAGTCCTGTTTCTCCAACTTCTTTATAAACAGGTTCGAAGTCAGTATATTTAACTTGGATTGCTACTGAGGCAAGAGCCTTGCCATAGATATTTGCAGGAAGATAGCCTTCTCTACGAAGTTTTTTTACTTGTTTGCCTAAAACTGTTCGTTTTTGAACTTCTAACTTAGGATGCTGTGCCATAATGATATATTTTACTGTACTTTCGTATTATACACAAGGGTGAGATAAAAGTCAACGAACTATGGGACGTTTAAGCGTGCTATACTAGTATTTATGAGGATTTTAGGTGTTGATCCAGGGATTGGGAGAACGGGGTGGGGGGTAATAGAAATTCAACATTCAAAACTCAAAACTCAAAATTTTGGATGCATAGAAACAGAGGTAAATGGACTTCTAGAACAACGGCTTCAGGCCTTGTATACTCAGTTATGCGCCATAATTAACGATGAGAAGCCAGAGGTGGTAGCAGTAGAAGAATTATTTTTTAATACAAATGCGAAGACCGCCCTTATAGTAGGACAGGCGCGTGGTGTAGTCTTACTGGCTGCTGCACAGGCAGGCCTTACATTAGCCATATATACACCTTTACAAGTAAAAATGGCGTTAACAGGATACGGAAGAGCAGAGAAAGCACAAATAGGACAAATGGTGAAAGTATTACTTTCGTTGCCATCTATTCCCCGACCAGATGATACCGCAGATGCACTCGCGATAGCGATTACTCATGCTTTTTCTCACAAAATACACAGCTCATCCAAGGTTATGTAAGAATGTAATCTGTTTGCCAGTGTTCTTAAAAAATGTTAGAATGAGCTACCTTTATGATAGCTCTGCTCAAAGGAATTGTAGCATTACGTAATGATCCGTATTTAATTATCGATGTTAATGGGGTAGGTTATAAAATCCTCGCTTCTCAGCATGTCCTTTCCAATACCACAGTGGGTGATTCTCTTAAGGTTTTTACCTATACTCATGTCCGCGAAGATATTCTCGATCTTTATGGTTTTTCTGAACCTGAAGACTTGCGACTTTTTGAGCTACTGATAAGTGTTTCTGGAATAGGACCAAAAACAGCAATTGGTGTTTTTTCAGTAGGTTCGAGAAATGATATTATGAGAGCAATTATGAGCGGTGATGTGCAGTTTTTTACTGCTGTCCCTCGTTTAGGAAAGAAGAACGCTCAAAAACTTATTATTGAGCTAAAAGGAAAATTGGGTAGTGGAGAAGATATAGATCTTACTACTGTTGATGGAGTTCGGGATGAGGTGATTACAGCCTTAAAAGCCTTCGGATTCTCAACACAGGAAGCAGCAACTGCAATGCGAGCCACACAAAAAGATGGAACTACGACAAGTGAGAAGATACGGTTGGCACTAAAGTATTTAGGGAAATAAAAAATTAAATAGTAAATATAAAAAATACAAATAAAATATGTTTAAAGAATAAAGTTGCTGTTATTTTTTAAATATTCACTTTATATTTTACTATTACATCTTTGATATTTTATATGGATAAAAACCAAAAGACAACAGAGCAGCCAAATCCCGAGGAAGAAATATTATTAACTTCAGTCCGTGCGAAAACGTGGGTTGAATTTCATGGACAGGAAAATATTAAATCAGCATTACAGATAGGGATTCAAGCAGCAAAACAACGTAGTGAAGCTATAGAGCATATCTTATTATATGGTCCTCCAGGGTTAGGAAAAACGACGCTCTCTCACATTATCGCTAAAGAAATGAGCAGTAATATTCGAGTTACTTCAGGTCCAGCGATTGAACGTGCCGGAGATCTTGCTTCTATTCTGACAAATTTAGAAAAAGGTGACATTCTCTTTATCGACGAGATTCACAGACTGAATAAAGTTGTCGAAGAAACATTGTACCCAGCGATGGAAGATTTCGCCTTAGATATTATAATAGGAAAAGGACCTTCTGCGCGAACACTACGGCTTGATTTGCCTCAGTTTACAATTATCGGTGCTACGACTAGAATCGGATTATTATCAGCACCGCTACGTGATCGCTTCGGAGTAATACATAGACTTAACTTTTATTCTCCAGAAGAGTTAGGAGTTATTATTAAAAATGCTGCAACAAAACTGCAAGTAACTATTGATGAAGATAGTGTGTTAGAGATTGCGAAAAGAGGCCGAGGAACTCCCCGTATTACATTAAAGTTTTTAAAACGGGTTCGAGATTATGCACAAGTGAAAGGTGCAGGTTTAATAACAAAGCATATTACAACTGAGGCATTACACATGCTTTCTATAGATCAGTTGGGACTAGATGATTTAGATACAAAATACTTAAAAGCAATTATAGAAAAACATAATGGAGGACCTGTAGGTATTGACACAATTGCTTCAACCATTTCAGAAGATATTGGCACGTTAGAAGAAGTTGTTGAACCGTACTTATTACAAATCGGTTTTATTCAACGCACTCCTCGAGGGAGAGTTGCTACAAAATTTGCATATTTTCATTTGGGCATACCTTTTGAAGAAGAGACGATACAACAGCGATTACTGTAGCTTTCTACTCCTTTTTATCATAAGCCGCAAGAATTGTTGCCGCTAATTTTGCTATTTTTTCTTTTACTTCTTTTTCAGAATTGCCTATATCTGATGTCATTACTCCAAGGAAGAAAACTGTCCCATCTTTTTGGATAATGCCTATATCGTGTAATCCCCCCGTAGCATCCCCAGTTTTATGATAGACATTTGTGTTAGCTGGCATATTCGCAGGAAGCCTATCTTCTATGTCTGTATCAATCATAAAACCGAAAAGTTCTTGTGTACGTCCGATGGACGCTATCTCACCTTTATATAGTTTCTTGAATAAAAGATACATATCATAGGGGGAAGTTTTATTATTTTCCATATCTGTTTGTGTTAAACCCCATTGTTCTATTGTTTTTTGAATAGCAGGCACACCTATCCGTTTTGCTAAAATATGTGCTGCGGTATTATCTGATTGTTGTAAGGATAACTTTGCTAAAGTTTTTAATGAGTACACTCCACCTGGTTCCTGATAGCGTAATGTTCCTGTTCCGTAATCTTGAATATCTACTTGTTGAAGCGTAATTTGTTCATCAAGATCGATTTCCCCCTTTTCCTGTAAATAGTAAAGGACTGCGACGATAGGAACTTTATTAACAGAAGCACCAGTAAAAATTTCTTTATGATTAATACCGATTGTATCTGTATTCTTGAGATCAGCATAGTAAACTCCGTAATTACCTTTAGCTGATTTTATGAGGTCATGCACCTGTTTTTTTAAGTTGATGACGAACATGTTTTTCTGTTCTTTTTCAGTCGTAAAAAGATAGAATCGAGGGAGTTGCGTTAAGTTTCTCCCGATAAGAAGCATAATGATCGTATAAACTATGATAGTAAAAACTTTTCTCATAAATAGCTGATAAGTATTTAGTATAAAGTATCACGTATTATTAATAATACACACGTAATACATACTATTAACATTATACTTCTTGTTGGTGGGGACGGTACTGTAATGCTTCAGCAATATGTGTGATTTGAATAGTATCCGCATCCTCAAGGTCAGCAATTGTTCTGCTGAGTTTTATAACACGATGATAAGATCTTCCAGAAAGATTTAATTTTAAAACTGCTTGATGAAGAAGCTGTTTGGCTTCTGGTGAAAGAATGCAAAATTCTTTTATGGATTTATTTGATAATTCTGCATTGCAGGTTATGGATGTCTTCTCATATCGTTTTGTTTGTTTATTGCGGGCTCTTTGTACTCGTTCGCGAACAATAACTGATGATTCGTTGGAAGAATGTAGTTCATCTGCAGTTAGTTTATCTATTTTCACTGCGGGTACATCCAAATGAATATCTATCCTATCTAAAAGTGGACCCGAAATTTTTTTTTGATACCTTTGGATCTGTAGATTCGTACATGTACAGCTGTGCAGTTTATCTCCATAAAAACCGCAAGGACAAGGGTTTTGAGCAGCGACTAGCATACATTTGGCAGGAAATGTTGTTTTCCCATTCGCCCGGGAGATGGTTACGATACCATCTTCGATTGGTTGTCGTAATCCTTCAAGGATTTGCCTGGGAAACTCAGGGAATTCGTCTAAGAAAAGTACACCTCTGTGCGCAAGCGTTATCTCTCCAGGTCGAGGATTACTGCTGCCCCCAATCAGCCCTACTAATGATATTGTATGGTGCGGTGAACGAAAAGGGCGGCGGCCAATAATTTTTTGGTCTTTTAATAAACCAGCAACACTATAAATTTTGGTAACCTCGAGTGTTTCTTCAAATGTTAACTGCGGCATAATTGAAGCAAGCGTTCTAGCCAGGAGGGTTTTTCCAGCTCCAGGTGGACCTTTAAGAAGAATATTATGGCCACCAGCAGCAGCAACCTCCATAGCTCGTTTTGCTTTTTGTTGGCCTTTAATATCTTTCATATCAAAATCATCCTCATATGAAGATACAAGATCTGAAAAAGATTGTTGAGATAGTGGTTGAATGGGTAAATCTTTGTTTAAATGATGGAAAAGTGAAAGAAGGGTTCTAACAGGATATACGGTAACACCATCTAAAATAGCAGCTTCAGATGCATTATCTGCAGGTAAAAAAAAGTGTTCTATTCGATTCTGTCTGGCCATGATAACCTGGGGTAAAATGCCATTTCCGGGACGTACTCTTCCATCCAAAGAAAGTTCGCCACTAAAAAGCATATTGGCAATATTTGCTTTAATCTGGCCAGATGCAAGAAGAATACCAAGTGCAATTGGCAAGTCGTACATAGGACCTTCTTTCGGAAGATCTGCAGGCGCTAAGTTAACTGTGATCCGTCGAGCAGGAAATTCAGCTCCACTATTTCGTATCGCTGAGCGTACTCGTTCTTTTGATTCTTCAACAGCTTTATCGGGAAGGCCGACAATAAAAAAGTTGGGGAGACCTTGGGAAGCAATATCAATTTCAACTTCGACAGGAATAGCATCTAATCCGACAACCGCTGCAGATAAAACTCTCGCAAGCATATATTACTTCTATAATAGCATTCAATCTCGTATTAATGTAGGGATGTGTTTGAAGATCTTATTTCTCGAATTGCTAGATCTGTTAGACGTTCCGCATAGCCGATATATTGTAAAGGAGTTAGGTCTTTAAGCTGTTTTTTTAGGTCTTCTTGTACGGGCAATTGTTCAATCCACAGTCTCCAGTCTTTCTCTTGTAGTTTCTTACCTCTTGAAAGTGTCGCGATAAGTGAATACGGATCTTTTATACCATGAACGCGCATAAGAGTCTGTACTCCTTCAGTTAAGATAGCCCAGTTTTCGTGAAGATGTTGCTCAATAACTGTGATATTTGGCCTAACCTTTTCTAAACCCCTTAATGTACTTTTTAAAGCAAGTAAACCATGTCCTAACCCAATCCCGACATTCCGCATGGTTGTACTATCTGATAAATCTCTTTGTAAACGAGATACTCCCAATTTACGAATCATGCCTTCCCATAAGCTATTCGCAATACTGATATTCCCTTCACTGTTTTCGAAGTCTATTGGATTTACTTTTTGAGGCATTGTAGAAGAGCCAACTTCACCCTTTTTTATTTCCTGTGAAAACCAATCATCGCTAATGTAGCGCCACATATCCTGATTTAGATCTAAAACTATTGTGTTTATTCTGTGGAATACTTGGAAAGATTCTATTAAATCATCGTAGGGATTTATTTGCGTAGTGAAAAGATTGGGTTTCAAACCTAACCTTTTTATAAAGTTCCTAGAAAACAGTATCCAATCGATGTCTGGTGCTGCAATAACATGCGCGTTAAAGTTTCCTACTGCACCCGTGATTTTTCCAGTAAGTTGGATATGTTCTAACTGTTCTTTCTGTTTATGTAAACGGATGGCAATATTAATAAGTTCTTTCCCAAGGGTTGTAGGCACTGCTGCTTGGCCATGTGTTCTCGCTAGAATAGCAAGTATTTTATTTTTTTCTGCCATATCGACGAGTGTATTAATAAGTTCAGCTAAAAGAGGTATATATAATGCTGTGGTGGCTCTTTTAAGAAGAAGACGATGTGAAATATTATTAACATCTTCAGAGGTTAACCCGAAGTGAATCATCTCAACCGTGTCTTTCAAGCTTGTTTGTAAAAGCATTTCCCGAAGGTTTCGTTCAATAGCTTTAATGTCGTGACGGGTTGTTTTTTCAATCGTTTTTACTTGTTCAATATGTTTAAGAGTCATTTGCGGTCCGAGATTGAGGAGAAATTGTTTTTCTTTCTGTGTAATCTTTCGTAAGAGGCCGATTTCAGCCAGTGCGATGAGATACTGACATTCAATTTCGGTTCTTATTTTAATCAGTGCCATTTCGGAAACATACGCTGCTAAATCACGCATATCTTCCCAGTAACGTCCATCAAGCGGTGAAATAGCCGTTAATTCGTTTAGCATGTTACTTTTTTTGTTCATACGCTTAAATTTTTTCTCTTCTCGTGCATGACTCTTACCAACTTCTTACTTGTATTTGGTAAAACGAATCTATGTACGATCCCATAGCGACTTTTTTAATAGCATGGATGGTTATTGTTCCTGTAGGCTTAACACTTCTTATGATAGTGGTCGATTATTTAAATAACAGGAAAGTAAGCTAGTGTACGCCTCCTTAAATAAGATATCCCTTAAATGTAGTAATGTGTTTTCTTTCTGGTCCAGTTGTAGCTGCCACAATAGGGAAGCCAATCCTTTTTTCTAGAAAAGCTAAAAATCGCAAACAATTTTCAGGTAACTCTTCTATCCTGGTCGCTTTCTGGCATGCTTCTCCGTCCCATCCAGGTAGAGAGATATAGTGAGGTATGACATCTTTTACATATTCTAAGCCAGGTTGATACGGAATGAGATTACCTTTTTTATCCGTGTAGTGAGTACAAACCTGAATAGTGTCGGTATTCCTCGCGATGTCAGCATGTGTTACTGCCAATGATTCTATTCCTGACATTCTTGCGTTATATGTAATGAGATTTAGGTCTAAATGATTAATGTCTCGTGGACGTCCTGTTGTGGTTCCATATTCATGTGCTGTCTCTCGAACAAAAGCGGCCCATAGCTGCTCTTCAGTTGCGTTTTTCGGAAGATCAGCTAGATTCTTTGGTAGCTCTATATGAGTAGGCATGCGGCGAGCGCCAACACTAGATGTATACGGGATCTTTATCACACCTATACGGTTGGCGATATTATATATTTGCCAAAAAGCAGTACCTTCTCTAATTCCATAAACTGACGTGTTTGAGGCTGTTACATCAGGTCGTGTGCCTAGCCATGCATCAAGACCAGCTGCTTGCGCTCCTTCGAAAAGTAATGCAGCAGTTTTATTTGAAGCAATTTCTTGGTGAAGACGATACGTATTTATGACCATAGCCCTTTTCTGTAACCAAATACGTACTTTTGCAAGTCTCTCTATAAATGTTTTTTTATCACCCACTTTTCTTATTGTGGCGATGCCAGTTTTTTTCGTTGTGAAAAAATCTGGAACTTCTACTTCTGCAATTTGTAAGTCAAAGGCAGCAAGTTCTTTACTATATCTATCGTAATGCGCTTCTAGTTTTTCTTGCCAGTCTTCCTTTATTAAGTCAACTATGTGAAGACCTGTTTTATCATAGTGATGGGCATAACTTGGTCCTATTCCTCTTCCTGTTCCACCTTTCGATTTACCTTCTTTCACTTTATTTAACTGTTCCTCTGCGCGTTCAAGATCAGTACACATAATCGCATCTTGCGAGAGAAATAACCGGTTTTTTAAGGTCCCTACTTTTTCTTCAGCATATAATATTTCAGTTTGTAAATCTTCAGGATGAATAATCATCCCTCTATCCATAATGCCTATCACTTGCTTATAGAAAACACCAGAAGGAACGACGTGAAGAGCTAGTTTTACTCCTTCTTTCTCAACAGTATGCCCCGCATTATTACCGCCTTGAAATCGAATAAGATAGACTTTCTTAACACCTTTTTTCTTTAAAAATGCCGAGATAATATTATCTACTAGCCTGCCTTTTCCTTCATCACCCAACGCTGCTCCGACTATTGCTGCACTATTTGGTCGGGCAACACTATCATATAGCCGATTTTTTTTACCGCTCCAACCAACAGAAATATTTTTACTTTTATATATACTCTGAAAATCTTTATGTATTTGTTTTTCTAACGCAGTAGTTTGCGAAGATAGTTTACGTGATGTTGAAGCTTTCTTTGTCATGATGTGAAAGTTGTGAGTTGAGTATACTGCGGAGTTCCATGAAGGTCAAGGATTATTTTATTGAGAAGATATTTCAGTAACGAAAAGATATGCAGTTTCTGCGTATCCCCATATTTTGTATCCTGATACAGCAGCCATTGCTCCGACACTCGTTTCAATGTCTTTTGCTATATCATGATTACTAGGTACGAGAGCTATCTGTGTTGTGGGTTCTCCACTTGCGTTAAACGCTTCATTTACCGCTTCCCCCCATACATATAAAGCATAATCATATGCTATATCAGAAGCAGGTCTGTTCATTCTAACAATCCGCCCTGAGAACGAGCGTATGTTTTCTTTCGTCATTGCGCTTGAAGGTGATAGTTTTTGTATTCTACACTCATCATATTCGAGTACAGAAACCGTCTCTGGAAGAAGTGCTGACCGTTCGAATGTATATTGGGTCTCTAGGTTAAACGTATTTTGTGTAATATCTTCCCAGCCAGATTTTATTCTCCCTGTTATTTGAACACATTTTCCCAAATACGTGCCATATGTAGGATCAGTTATTTCGAGGAAATAACCCTGAATAGCCCCATTACCGTAAATATCTTTATTAAAATCCGTTATTTGATAATGAATATATGTTAAGCCAAGGTTTTGTCTCTCATTTGTTTGAAGCCCATCTGATCGAATGAAGCCTTGTATAGTAATTTTATTGCTGTCGTTTTGGGGAAGATCACCTCTTAGAAAACTAAATATAAATATTCCAAATAGTATAAATACTACTATGAGTGTTAAAAGGATTGTCGTACGGGTACGGTTGCTCATGAATCTTTACTTGTTTCCTTGCAAAATCATGTTAATAAATTGTGTTTTTGCAACACGATAAGCACTCCGCTCTTTTCCTTCAAACTGTAGTTTTAATTGATTGAATCGTTCGCGTAACGAGGCGTTTTTCTTAAGTTCATCTCGTACTTTTGTAAATTCGATATCTTCTTCACCTTCTGCTACCACAAGCTGTATACCTAAAGGAAAATTATATTGTTGAGAGTCAAATCCTGTGTATGTCTCAGTCGGTGGGTTACCAGGATCAAAACGATAAAGAGAAGTAAGCTTCTCTTTTGCTTCAGCGAATTGTTCTTTTTTAACTCGTACGAGAATATCCAAATCACCTTTCGTTAGAAGACCAGGGATGGCTGTACTTCCTACGTGTTGAACATCGCTATATGGAAGCTCTTTTTTTATTTTCATTTTTTCTCTCTCGAAGATCCGGTTGAGTAATGTTTGTAATTCGGACGTATTTTGAAAGTGAAGTTGCATGGACCAATTGTACACTAAATGCATATGAATAGGAATTCGTTATATTGCATGATACAATTCGGTTATCCCACAAGGGTACTAGCTTTTGCGGTTTTCCATGAATATATAAAACAGATCAACAGTGAACTGACACGCTGCATGCTGACAATTGATAATCGGAAACTGATTACTGGACTATGGATCAAGTCACACAAATTAGAGAGAAGCTCGACATTATAAGTTTTATTTCAGAATATATCCCTGTTAAAAAAGCAGGCAAGAATTTCCAAGCCCTCTGTCCTTTTCATGGAGAAAAAACTCCGAGCTTTAATATTTCGCCCGAACGGCAGCTCTGGCACTGTTTCGGGTGTGGGAAAGGTGGAGATATTTACACCTTTCTTATGGAATATGAGCGGCTAGAGTTTCCTGAAGCTTTAAAGATTTTGGCTAAGAAAGCAGGGATAGAACTAGTATCCACTTCTTATGCCGATACTGTAACATCTTCGAAAAAAGACCTTCTTTATAAGATTAATAGTCTTGCTGCAGAATTTTATCATTATATTCTTATGCAACATCCTGCAGGTAAACAAGCCTTAGCGTATGTACAGAATCGAGGAATTAACGATAAAGTTATTGGAACATTTAAACTAGGATTTGCGCCTGTTAGCGGATCATCTCTTTGTCAATATTTATTAAATAAAAAACAATTTAAGAGAGAAGATGTTTTTGATGCTGGGTTAGCTATACAAGGCAGACGTGATGTTATTGATTTTTTTAGAGGGCGGCTTATTTTTCCTCTTATTGATCATCACGATAATGTTGTCGGATTTTCTGGCAGGATGATTGATGGTATTCCTGCAACTGGAGGGAAATATATTAATACACGAGATACACTCGTATATCATAAAAGAGATCAAATCTTCGGTTTACCAGTTACAAAAGACGCTATTCGGAAACAGAATCAGGTGTTACTTGTAGAAGGAGAGTTTGATGTGATGAGTTGTTTCCAAAATGGCGTTAGTAATGTCGCGGCAGTGAAAGGAACTGCTTTGACAGAGCAACAAGTGCGATTATTATCTCGATACACTCAGAAAATAACATTTTGTTTTGATGGTGATGAAGCGGGAAAGGAAGCGATAAAACGAAGTTTATCTATGGTAGCTAAGCGAGGTATAACCGCAACTGTTGTAGTGATTCCATCGGGAAAGGATCCTGATGAGTCATTGCGAACAAATCCTGTCGAATTTAAAGAGGCAGTAAAACACGATGAGAATGTCTATGATTATCTATTTAACGAAGTTTTGAAAAAGTATGATAGTTCATCTTCGGAAGGTAAACAAGAAATAGCCGCATCATTTTTACCGTTTGTAAATGAAATCGAAAATGCGATTGTCCGGGAACATTATATGAGGAAATTAAGTAGTGCTATCCAAATAAGTTATGAAAGTATTAGTAGAGAGTTAGAAAGATTGCAGAAGAAACTCCCGCCTGTAACGAAAGAGCCGATAGAACTCCAATCAAAAACGCGAGATGAAAAGATGGAAGAATATCTTTTAGCTCTTATTCTGCAATCCTCGAAGCCTGTTGAGGCTTTTCATCAAGTATGGCTTGTAATAAGAGAGTTTTTAGAAACTCAGAGAGCATCCCAAAAACTATTTGTGTTTTTACAGGAAGTCGGAGTAAAGGATAATGAACTTGACGTTAAAACAATTGGAACACGTATACCCAAGGAATTGTCAGAGGCATATAGTATAGCTATACTTTTGCCTTTGCCAGATTTCGAGAGTGAAGAAAAAAGAAAATTAGAAATGCAAAAAACAGCGTATAAACTCCGGGCACTCTACTTAAAAGAAAAGATACGAAAACTTGGAGAAGAAATTAAGATAGTAGAAAAAAATGCTTCTGAGGAGGAAAGTATTACCTTAAAACAGACCTATTCCCGTTTAGTGACATTATTAAAAGCTTCGTAGCGATGTTTGTTTTACTTTTAAACACTATAAAACCAATATTATGAAAGTTAAGAATAGGGCTTGTAACTTTATGGGATTATGATAGAATCAGAGATACCACCATGAAAATGGCGGTAATTTTTGTTGTCTATGAGTACAAAAACAAAGTTCCCAACCATTCTAAATGATGTTGTCGTAAGTGCGAAGAAACGTGGTTATATAACCCAAGAAGAAATATTGGGTATTTTTTCGCGGCCAGAAGACCATATAGAAGAGCTTGATTCTCTTTATGACAAGCTCATGAAGTCAAATATTGATGTTTTTGAGTCTGTTGCTCAAGAACGAGAAGATCAGAAATCAATTGAAGATCTTGAAAAAGAACTAGAAGCGTTAACTGTTTTGACAGAAGGTGTTGTTTCAGATCCTGTCAGGATGTATTTAAAAGAAATTGGTCGTATCCCATTACTCACGTTTGATCAGGAAATAGAACTTGCAAAGAAAGTAGAGAAAGGTGATAAACACGCAAAACAGAAGTTAATTAATTCAAATCTTCGTCTTGTTGTTTCAATTGCAAAAAAATATATTGGTCGTGGCTTGACATTACTTGATCTCATTCAGGAAGGTAACCAAGGCTTAATTCGTGCAGTTGAGAAATATGACTGGAGAAGAGGATTTAAGTTTTCAACCTATGCTACCTGGTGGATTCGTCAGTCAGTAACTCGTGCAATTGCTGATCAAGCAAGAACTATCCGTATCCCAGTTCATATGGTCGAGAATATCAATCGATTTCTCCGTACCTCTCGAAAACTCATGCAAGAACTTGGCCGTGAGCCAACACCGGAGGAAGTGGCAAAAGTACTCGGTATAGAACCTGAAAAAGCTCTTGAGATTATTAAAATATCTCAAAACCCCGCCAGTCTGGAATCCCCTGTCGGAGATGAAGAGGATAGCAAACTTGGAGATTTTATTCACGACTCAGCAGCTCCGACACTTTTTGATACAGCTTCAAAAGAGCTTCTTAAGGAGCAGGTAGATCAAGTATTACAGACACTCTCAGATAGAGAGCGGAGAGTTCTTGAGGAACGCTTTGGGTTAAAAGACGGCAGACCGAAAACGCTTGAAGAAGTAGGGCGAATGTTTGCTGTTACTCGTGAGCGTATTCGCCAGATTGAAGCTAAAGCCCTCCGGAAACTGAGACACCCTTCTCGAGGTAACAAGCTAAGAGATTACTTAGGCTAAACTTTTTGTTTGTAGTAATTGTGAAATAGTTATCCAGAGTTGTTCCACACCATCAGGCGAGGTTTCTCTCGTTTCTAGCTTTCTTTTATAATGTATCATCTTTGTAAACAATCCTTGGCTTTGACACCATACTATAAATGCTGCTGCTTGTTTGGGATTATCAGGCAGGCGGAGTGCCCGCCAGTTATGAGCTTCTTTTAATAGTTCAGTATTTCTAATAGGTTGTTTAGCTTCAGATAATTGCCAAAGTTTCTCATGTGTGTGTTTGCTTGGCATCATCCCATGATTTCGTAAGAAGTGAAGGTTATCGTACTCTTGTCTGCCAACTGGATGAGAGAAAAGAAGAATAGCTCCACCTCTTTGTGAAGGAGTAGCAAGTGCCTTAAACGCTTGTTCGCTTGGTTTCGTTACCTCAAGCGCGATGATGTTTTGTTTATATACTTGCTCGTAATTATCTACAGTTGTCCGATCATGGTTTGATATAGCAATTTTTATATACGGTAGATTTTTTATCTCATTTAAAAAATGTGTCGTATATGGAGCTTCCTTCGAAATTATATGAAACATGAAGGTATCTGAAGCACTGTGAAGTTCTTTTACTAATGCACTTATATGAGTTGTTCCTACAGCAGCTCCAGAGACTGGAATACATACATGGATAGTTTCTTTTTGTTGCAGTTGCACTTGACGTAGCCGTTTCTTAAATTCTGATTCCGTTAGTTTTTCTGTTAGAAGTGGACTAATAGGATACGCAATAACTTTAATAGGTACAAGGGGATAGTTCATGCTTTTAGCATAGGCAAGTAGATTTTCTTTTGTATATTCACTTGGAACGAAAATCGTATCCGCTTCTTCTACATACCATATTGTTTGTGGGCTATCATCTGTTACTTGGACTACGAGAATAACATTCATACCTGTCTCTTCTTTAAGCTTTTGTTTGAGTTGGCCTAACTGGTGCGCTAGTGCAGTGTGTGTTGCTATGAGAAGAAGCGTTTTGGGAACTGTTAATCGTTCGCCCAGAATGGTGATTAGTTGCTGGTAAAGAAGTTTTACATGGGATCGTAAATATATTCTACTAACACCCGTAAATACGTGTTCAAGTGGTCCGTTTTGTAACCATTCCATTATTGATCGGGTGAGTGGATGAATACTGACAAAACGGTAAAGATTGCTTATTGATGGATCTTGCGCGCCGAGTAGCACATGTGGAACTGTATCAGGTAAGCCATGGTAGAGGGCATCTGTAACTCGCAGATGACCAAGCCCTGTAGGAGAAGTAGCAAATACAATCATTAGCTCTTTATTCTCAAGCGTAGGATAGGAGTCCATGTTTTTAGTCTAAAGAAGAATATACGGGGAAATCAAGAAGGAATGAATTAACAGGAGTAAGAATTTGTTACGTGTAAAGACTCATCGAAAAACTGACTATATCGCTGTGAAGGGGATTTCGTAAACGGAGCTTAAGTATGTCGAATTTTTTCATGGCATTATTCTATATCCAATTTGATTCAGAAAAAATTATGTTTTTTTTGTAGCTTTTTATCGCATCTTTTACATAAGGGAGCATTTTATTAGGGAGATTATTAATGGGAAACCACTGCATATCATCACATTTATCAGGTTCTGTGATATGCGGCTCTCCTTTCCATGTATCTGCAAGAAGGAAAAAGTCTATATATTCGACATCGGACATTCTATGCATCACATGGACAACACGTACATTTTTCTTTTTAATAGTTATCCCGGCTTCTTCTCTCGCTTCCCGTATCATAGCTTGCGTTACCGTTTCATTTCCATCTAAGTGTCCAGCAATGAGACTGTAGTATCCATCTTTCCATCCGGTATTATATCGACGGATGAAGAGAACATTTTCCTCTTTAATAAGTAGTAAGTATACTGCAACTCGTAGTGTATGACGAGGCTCGCCCATAATTTTTGTTATTATATCAGGTTAGTATCTGTGTCTTGAGCTGTAACAACCTACATGCTAAAATACGGAGACAAAATATTCCCCTGTAGTCCGCCAGCTGGCGGACAGGAAGCTGTATAGGAGAGAATATGTGGACTGTATACGTCTTATACAATCAGGCAAATCAAAAGATATATATTGGCGTAAGCGCTAATATCGAACAAAGATTAAAGGAGCATAATGTAAAAATAGCAAATCATTATACGATACGGCTAAATTTTAAGGGATTTGGGTGTTAATATATAAAGAAGAAATTAATAATAAAAAAGACGCTTTGGTACGAGAAAAGCAACTTAAAAGTTTTAGAGGTAGAGAATTTATTAAAAAATACATTCCCCTGTAGCTCAACGGTAGAGCAGGAAGCTGTTAACTTCAAGGTTCGTGGTTCGAATCCACGCGGGGGAGCAAGTTCGTTCTTAATATAACTGCCTGTTGGTCAATTAACTCCTGGACAAGCGGAGAATAGACCGTATTAGCAATCTTTTTGTCGTGTACCTCCAGCTTCTCAAAGAAAAACCGGAGATAACTTTTTTTCAGAAAATCAGGTGCTTCTTTGTACGCTTTCGGAATATCACGGGTCAGTGCGAGTACTTCTTCCAATAAGTCGAAATCAAATTTCCTGCTACTTTCAAGTTTTGCTAGTTCCTTATCTACATTCTTAATTTTTTCCTCAACCTCATCACGCAGTCGGCGATTAGCTTCTCTATTGAACAAAGCATTTGAAAACACGTCCTCCTCAAGAATTCTTCTCCTCCTTATCAGTCCCGCTCTTTCATTCAAATATCCTTTTCGGACTTTTGACTCCTCCTTATCTCTGTCATTCAGATACCTTCTCACTTTCGCAGTAAGTGCATCAGTGAAACCTTTTGTGAACTTAATACCTCTGAAATGACTGGCAACTTTGTTTTCAAGGTCGTCTGCCTCCACATAAGGAGCTTTGCAGGGCTTTCTTTTCTGACAATGATAGTAATGTACTGTATCCCTTTTTTTCGAATGAGCAGGGTGCGGTTCGGCGGTATATCTGAGACCGCAGTCAGCACAGAAAATAATGCCTCTTAACAGATAGTCATACTTTCTTTCTCTTATGGCGAATCCTCTGTGTTTGGCCAGTATCACCTGACACAAGTCAAAAAGCGGTTTGGATATCAAGGGTTCATGATTACCCATTCGTTCTCTGTTGTTTGTCTCCTGTTTCATCAGACCGTAATAGAAAGGATTAGTAAGAATCTGCTGAATAGTGCTGTGAGCTAAGGGTTTTCCGTTGACTGTCGTCAGTCCTTTGGTATACATGAACAGCCCGAGCCTTTTTACTGAGTACTTGCCTGTAGCGAATCTTTTGAATACTTCTTTCATGAGTGGTCCGTGAATCGGGTCAACTTCAATGGGTAAGGGTTTTCTCGGAAGGGAATCTATGTATTGCTGTCTCTCTGGCGTGCGTTTCTTACCCGCGATTCTACCTTCCTTGTCGATATTCAGATATCCGTAAGTTACACCAGTCGGATACCAGCCGTTATTCCATCTGGTATCTAAGCCTCGCTTTGTCTTTCTGCCTAAGTCCCGTGAGTAGAATTCATTAATTCCCGCCATGAAAGTGTCCAACAATCTTCCTTCCGGGCTTTCATCCAACATCGGCTGAACAACGGAAATTAGCCTTGTTCCTGCTTTTTTGAGCTGTTCCTTGATAAGAAAATGGTCTGTGGCATTTCTGGCGAAACGGTCAGTGTTGTAGACAATTATGGCTCCTACTTTCCTGGTGTCAATTTGTTCAAGCATTTTCAGAAACTCGGGTCGATTGGAGACTGTGGCACTTTGTCCTTCGTCTTTGAATGTTTCCAATATTTCATACTCTAATTCGTGAGCTTTCTTGGTACATATATCTGTTTGAGCTTCAATGGAGTACCCTTCCTTGGCTTGTTCCTCCGTACTTACTCTGCAGTAGATGAAACATGTTTTCTGGTCGTTATTCATATTCATAGTCCTATAGCATTATTATAAGCAATTCTGAAAAGCATTGAAACAAAGTTAAGATAATATACCGTTATTAGAAGATATGGGAAGGTGACTATATAGTTACTGTTAATAGAGTTACTATATAAGTTACATACCGTTATTCCTTTGTTGAATATTTCTGTATTACTCATAATCAGAACGGGATATCGTCAGGATTAACTTCTTCGTTGCTTTCTGATTTCTCCTTGTATGCCTCGAAGATTTTCTTCTCGATAGTTTTCCATAATTCCTCTTCGAAGTAGACTACCTTTGAATAGTTACCTTTCTTACTCCTGTAACAGGGCGGCTCAATCCATATCGGTTCTCCGAAGTCTTCATGAGGATAATCAGATTTTTTGACGGTGCAACCGCGGATAATTTGACCCGGAAGCTGTATTTCTGCCTGTGCTAACAGCCAGGCTTTCCTATAGAGTTTGACTTTGACAGTCACATTTTCGATGATGTACTTTCTGACCTGTTCTTCCGTAATATTCATGTTCATAATTAGGTTTGTTGTATTTCAATAAGACATTTTTTCTTTTTCCGACTCCGTAAATATGAAATTCTTCAATGTTCTTATCGCTTCAACAAAAGAGAGAGCGTCAACGGTAACTTTGCCGAGCCAATACTGAGAAACCATTTTTTCGCAGTCTGTATTATTTCTGAAGATGAACCAATAGCTTCTGCCTGATTTGTTGAGTCCTATGAACTCTTTTTTTTTGGCGTAGAGCATCGAGCTTATATAGAGGTCTTTTGTTAAGTAGTTTTCCATAGTTTTTTCATTTTCATCTGTTTATTCTTCTTGTACTGGATAGTTGCTAGAGCTAAATCAAACCATTGTTCAACAGCTAGCCGGAAATAGTCGTCATTCTTGGGAGTCTGCAGCAATTGGCTTTTCTTAATTTTCATTAAGTCAATTGTCGGAAAATTAGAGGATTATTCGGAGGGCCCAGCTGGAGTAATTCGATTTGTCCCTCTGTATGAAGTAGAAGTATTCTTATTCGCTATCGGGATTTTTATTATATCTTTTGAGAAGTTGCTTATATCTGTTGACTGATTTTTTGACTGCGGGTGTTGCTATATCGACATGACTGATTATTCTTTCAGCCTCTTCCTTTTGTTTCCTTAAATCCTGGTTGAGTGGAACTTTTCTGAGTCTCTTCGAATCCGACATTGCCTTCTTGTACTTATCAAGACCTTCTTCACCCGCAGCTATTAATTTGTATCCCGTACCAGATTTATTTTGCCAGTATCTTTTTCTGTCACGAAAGATTTCATCTTTCGTAGATGAGGGAATAGTTCTGTCTACGCCCCAACCGCTATTTTGAGCCGGAAGTATTTCTTTCCTGTAGGCATTGACTACATCGTCCAAAGTTGCCTCCAGAGGTATGGACATATTGAAGTGTATGAAAAGCGTCGGCACTCCGTTCTTGTTTTTTTCAAACTCCTGTGAAACTTGTACTCCCGATAAGTCATCAACTGTCACTTTGTTGCATATAATTGCATGAGCCAGAACTCGTTCCATTCTTTCCGAAGTATGAAGTTGTCGTCTGAGATTGGTAAGCGTCTTTCCGAACTCGTCAGTTATTTTCATTTCCCTTTTTCTCTTTCCGAATGCATAAGATATAAGTCTGTTATACAAACCGCTTTCCTTTTGTTGTACATGTTGCTTTGAGTCGGGTATGTCATACCAAATATCCTGAGAAAGAATATCGTATAAGCCTCCGAAGCGAAGAGAAAACCATAATTTTAATAAGTCAGTTGTATCAGTCTTGGATGCTAAAAAAGACTCAAAATATGATTTGCCTTCTTTGGAATGAGGACAGTTTCTCGAGGTATCAATATTAAATTGGTATCGTATCTTAAGTAGTATTTTCTGGAAGTCTTCTCTATCAACAGTCAGGGCAATTGCTGCGAACTTTCTTCTGTTCTTCTCATTTTCTTCAATATCAATATCTACCTTGTTCATACATAATGTTCATATTCAGGCAGAGAATAAGTTATTCTATTTGACGGTTTTCGTCGACTGATTCTAATCTTTCGAATTCTTTGAGCATAATAGCAAGTTCTTCATAAGTCATGCGTTGTAAGGCTCGTCCGAATTGAGTGTTCATTACTGAAGATATCGACATCGCTGTAACTGTATTGACTGTGTTATTTATAAGTGGTCTCTGGTTGACTACTCCCACTGCTTCACGCTCTTCCTGGAGACCAATTTCTACCAATCTTGTTGCCTGCGGTTCGGAAACATCCTTCGTATCTCGTTTTCTCATCGCTTCCAAACCCCTTGCCTGAAGGAAGCGGGCAACTTTGGCTTGTCTTTTCCTTACTTCAACCTCGCTATCGCTTACCCATTTGACCATTTTGTCTTCAGTTTCCTGTTCAAGCAGCCTTCGATATTCATCTCTTTCAGCTCTCCATCCGGTCGTGATTCTGGTGACATTTCCGTTAATCTTGATTTCCTTGCTTTCAAGAAAGGCATTAACGGATTCAATGGTACCGTATTTGTATTCCTGTTTGAGTGTATTCCAGTCAAATTTAATCGGTGCGTCCATACGCACTCACATTATACCTGAAACAGACCAATAAGAGGCAATGAATAGACGTTTCTTACATGCGTACAATCTTCAATAATTTTGAGTCCATTTGGTCAGCAGACCGTTCTTGAAGTAGAGGAATAACTTTTGTCCGTTACTTCCGTAGTATGACCAACTTTCAGTTTCATCAGGAACTAAGAAACCAGATTCTGTTGTCTTTGACTTGTCGTCCGGAATACCCAAAGAATAATTGGCTTCAAATTGATTCATGTTCTGCCAATAGCGTTGATTGACAATATCTTCTATATGGTCTGCGTATCCTGCGAAAGTCAGGGCCGTTATAGCTTTGACACAATCCTGGGATGTGAGATTCTCTCCCTGTTTTGTTGTTTCTGGTTTCAGTTCCGCTTTTCCGTCTGCTCCGTCACTTAATTCAAGAACCGTATAGAGTCTTGTAGTGTTTCTGCGTTCATTGCAATAAGCCTCAGCCATGTCACCTGCCTTTTTGACATTAGCAGCCGTTTCTTTGACGGTTGTAGCGTCTTGCATGGCATTTTTTGATTCAGACTCCTGCTTCGTTTGTTCTGTCTGAGCTATGGGAGTGGGAGAAGCTGTCTGATTAGAAATTTTCGTACCGACGGTCTTGGCGGAAGGTGGCAGTGTTTCAAAACTGAATATCAATACTGCGACAAACAATATAACTCTTATCAAGCCAGGGACTTTGAATGACACACGCTTGTTTATGATTTTCCAGAAAGGAGGGAAGATAATCAGGCCGGAAAAAATCATCAATAAGGCAGACTTCGGGTAGGCAAAAGTCAGAAGCAGGCCAACAATAAGAATAAGTATCGAAAGCGGCCAAATTATAAGTTTCAGTATTCGTTCCATACCGTACATACATGCGTTATTTTCAGCCTCAAAGCTGTCTGAATCTTAACACATTGTGACTGTGAGTCGCAAGACTCCCAGTCACATTCTTAGTACATTTTGGAGTATGGGACGAACTAATAAGTCATTTCCCGTAGACCAAAAAGACAAGGCGGTGTTACAGAAAAAGTTCGGTAAGAGACTCGCTGAAATAAGAACTGAGAAAGGGATCACTCAGGAAGGGTTGTCGTTTGAAACAGGGGTCGACAGGACGTATATTAGCTATATTGAGCGGGGTGAGCGAAATCCATCACTCTTCATGCTTTGGAGACTTTCAAAAGCTCTTAAGATCAGGATTAACGAGCTGACGGATTTTCAGTAACATTCTTCCTTAATTTCATCTTTGTCAGAAGTGTGTCCTTCTTACGGTATAATTGAGACCGGTAAGGAGTGGAGTTACTCGCATGGATGTTCATACAAAAGAACAAAGAAGCTATAACATGTCACGGGTGAAGTCGAAAAATACTAAGCCTGAATTATTAATGTTTTTGTTACTCGAAGAGGCCGGATATAAGTTTGAAAAACATTATCCGATTACGGGTAAGCCCGATATCGCATTTCCCGAACACAAGGTTGCCGTGTTCATTGATGGAGAATTCTGGCATGGTAAGGATTACAAGCAGATAAGAGATTCCATTCCGCCTTTTTGGGTCAAAAAAATAGGAGAAAATCTTAAACGGGACGGGAGAAATATGAGAAAGCTAAGAAGTGAAGGCTGGCGTATTCTGCACTTTTGGGATAAGAAAGTGGTCAAATATCCTGAGAGGTCACTCCGAAGAATTACGCGGTTTCTTGAGCGTGTAAGAATCTCTGACGGAAAGTAGGAACAAGTTTCTTTGTCGTTTTCAATTCATTCATCGATTTAAGAAGAGCATCGGCGGCTCTTTTTGCAAGCAAAGGCGGAACTGCGTTTCCTATCTGTTCGGCAATCTGGCCAAAATTGCCTATGAATTTGAAATCATCAGGAAAAGTCTGAAGTCGTGCAGCTTCACGAAGAGATATTGCTCTGTTTTGTTCCGGGTGTCCGAATCTTCCCTTTGAAATCATCGCACAACCTCCTGTCATTGTAGGTGATGGTTGGTCCCACCTCATTCTTCCGTATACGTCTTTGTGTCCCTTTGTATTTCGGTGACATTCGAGGACTAACTCATCAGGCCATGAAGTTCTGTCTCCACCATCGTGAGGGGTCAACATGAGTCTTTTCAGATTGATTTCGGCGAGACTGGCGGAAGCATGCATGGCGTCATCCGGGTGTTTCTCGCCAGCCTGAATTTTGGGCAAGTCGTTGATGGCTTCTCTTACCGTATTCCAAGCTGGTAAATCATCAGAAGTTGCCGGGTCAATGTTGGTCTTAGAAGGAAAAGATAGCCTGATATCCGAATTATTAGTGCCCATAAGGACGAGCCTCTTTCTTCTCTGAGGAACGCCGTAATCGGCCGTATTCACAACGTCGTAGACTGTCTGATACCCCAGCTCATGAAGTTTCTGCAGTATTTGAAGAAAGAGAGGTTTCCCGATTCCCGTCGCAAGCCCCGGAACGTTTTCAAGAACGAAAGCAAGCGGCTTAATTTCTTCAACAATTCTCAGGAATTCATATATCAGTTTGTTTCTCGGGTCTGTTAATCTTTGTGAGTTTCTCCTGGCACTCGAAAACCCCTGACAGGGAGGACAAGCGATGAGAACCACCTGTTTTCCGTTTTTGAATCCTCCCGCTTTCAACAGCTCCTTACCTGACAGATAAGAGATGTCTGACGGGAATACGGCACAGTCGGGAAAGTTTGCCTTGAATGATTCGGATGCGTTTTTGTCGATATCAACGGCAACTTTGATATCAAAACCAGCTTGCTGAAAGCCTAACGCCGAACCTCCGCAACCGGAAAAAAGGTCAATTACACCCAAGTTTCCCTTCATGATAATAATATATCATTTTTCGCCCGGTCGCTGTCGGGGTTTTTTGAAGAGTGTATATACTCATTCATTCCGTGTTATATATTTTATAAGTGTTGACTACAGAATGAAAATATAGTATCCTTTGTTCCAGCAAATCGGTCTAAATACTGAAATTAATATGAAAACAGGCGAAACAAAAGGTGCGGCTTTCAAAAGGCTCGCTTCCAACAGAACGAATAACGCAATCAGGAACATCAAACTTCTGGGTAATTTGTCCAACAAACATAATTACTCCTACTCCGAAGAGGACTTCAAACGAATTTTCAACAGCGTCGAACATGAACTTAAACTGGCAAAATCGAAATTTCTTATCTCGCTGAGTAAGAGTAAGAAATTCAAACTCTGAAAAGTGGATAATTAATTATTAAAATGAAAATGAAAAAAGATATAACATCACTGAAGCTCACAAGACCACAGAAGATTCTCGTAACACTGTATCAACTTTCCGACGGTACTAATAAACAGGTCAGGTTCGAAGATATAGCAGTAGGCGTTTATAAGAACTTCACTTCCGATTTTCAGCTAAGAGGTTATCCTCAATACCCTGATACGGGTGATATTGTACATAAACCGCTGTATAGCGAATTGAAAAAAGGCGGATATGTATTATCCGGCAATAAGTACTTTTCCCTTACTCCGAAAGGAATTGCGTACGCCAAAAGACTGCTCCGCGTTTCAGAGAAAGAAACCGAACCGGGTAAAACCGCTTCAGTGAAACTTACGGCAGACCAGCAGAAAGAGCTTGACAGATTGAAATCTTCAAAGGCTGTTGAGTTGTTTCTTAACGGCAAGAAAGAGGATATTCTTGATATAGACTTCTATTCCTATCTGGAAGTTACAGTGAGGACGGGTAAGAATGACTTTCTGGGAAGACTTCGCACGGTAGAAGACGCCATTAATGCTACAAAAAACAGAAGTGACACGCTGTACAAAAAGCTGAGAGAATGTCACGAGTATCTTCTTGAAAGATTCAGAGGAAACATTGATTTCGTAAGGAACAGCAAAGGAGGTAAGAGGTAATGGCAACGACAATACAAATGAAAATTAAGGAAGAGCAGAATGTCTATCATGACAACATTCTTGATATTTGGGGTAATGACTTCAATTTCAGTCATGAAAAGGGTTTGGCAGAATGGCTTAAGAATTCAGTAGACGCATACCGCAGAGTCGGGGCTGCCGACAAAGACCAATACATTATCTTCCGTTTCACTGACGGTACTCAGACGACACCTCCAGTTATTGAGTGCATTGATTTCGTGGGAATGGAATTGGTTGATATTGAGAAGGCTTTCAAATGGTGGGGTGACCCTGATGCGGCAAAAAGAGGTCAAAAAATTAAGGTATTCGGCGGTCATGGAAACGGCGGAAAGTTCTATATGCGTCAGATGTTTCTGCAATCACATTTTGTGACATACAGGCAGGGAAAAATTAACGTCTTCGGATTCAATGAAAACAGGAAGTATGGTTTTGCAGAAGGATATAAGGACAAAAAAGTTACACTTGATGAAGCCCTGAAGATAGCCGGGATAGAAAGGTCAACTATTCCCAATGCGGTTTTGCGTCAACTTGAACACGGAGAGACTGGGTTTACTGTTGTCAAAGGAATCAGACCGAAAAAAGTCGTCGGTAGGAGTCTTCCCGTATTCAGAATATGTGACAAGCTGAAGTATCATCCTCAGGCAAGAAGTCCTCTTAAGTTCAGTAATGTATCCGTTATCCATAACGGCAAGATAATTGCGAACGGCCTGAGAATGGAAGATATCGAACCGCTTGAAGGTTTTGAAGGACCGTTCTTTTTTGAGATTCCCGACGAAATAGATTCCATAGCGGACGGAGAAACAGGAAAGAAAGTGAATATGTATGACAAGAGGTATGGGAAAGGCAGTCTGGTATTAAAAACTTCATCTCTTCCTTTCGGTCGCGGAGGTAGAAAACCTGAGCTGAATTGTATTGATATTGTCGGTGAAATCGGTGTTATTGCTTCATATAACATGCAACAGATAGGCTTTCTCCGATACTTCCCTCAGGCTCAATATATATATGGAGAGTGCTCATGTCCCATTCTTGAAGACCCGGAATATGATTGTGTTCAGAATGACAGAGAAAGACTTGTCGATAATGAAAAAACAGCAGCTCTCCTTCAATGGATTGCAAGAAGAATAGATGAAGTGGCAGGCAAGATTGCCGATAATGAAGCGAAGGCGGAAGAAGCTGAGAATATAAGAGCTACAGACGAGTTTAATCAGATTCTCAATAAGTGGAAGAATCAGTTTATGTCGAAGCTGTTTGCTGAGGTCTTGGGCGGTACGGGAAAAGGAGATTCTACCGGTGGTCAGGGTGACGAAGGCTCAGGTGGCGGCACGAAGAAAGAATCAAAAGACAAGGACGGATTAGGCTCAGGAGCCGGTAAGGGTGGCGGAGAAGGAGATGAGAAGAAGAAAGGTTCAAGAGCACCCCTTGTACTTTTGTCCGGACAGGAAGACCCGGAATTTCCCGGTATGCCTGTAACTTTTTCTGACAGACATTTCGCTGTGGAACAAAGACAGCAGGATGTAGACAGAGGAATATATTGGATTAATCTTGAAAAGCCGATGGCGAAGAAGATAATCGATAAGTACGGAGTTGACTCTCCGAGGTGGAGAAACTATTTATTCCAGAGATATGTTGACATATTTACAAAGGAAACATTGTATCGTCTGGCAAAGAAGGAAGGAGGCTCTCTTACGCCCGAACAGGCTGACTACGAAATAATGCGTGTGTCATCTCTTGTATATGATAAGGCCACAATCGACCTTGAAGATTTTCTTCTGAGCGAGAGATACAATTCAGGCAAGAATAATGAAAATGAATCCGAACAATCATGACAATTCCATCCTGCCCGCACAGTTATCACTGCATAACACAACTTCGAATACCGGAGCTGTTAATTATTTGTCAGAGAATGAAATATCCCTCCCTCCTTCTCTGAGTAATGACGACTCCATTGAAGTATTGGGTCTACCAATAAGACTGGAAAACGCTCTCAAAAATTCAGGAAATATCACGACAGTCGGACAGTTAGTTAATACCGCTGACGAAAAGTTGCTGAAGTTGAGGAATCTCGGTCATAAGTCCGTCAACTATCTTATGCAGGTGAAATTGAAGATAGATGAAAAGTTCAGTACTCTCCAAAACAGAACACCCACAGAAATAACTGAGCAAAAACAAGAGGAAAAAATTATTCCTGTCAATCAACTCCTCAATTTGTTGCTCGATAGATGCGGTAGTGAAAGAGTCAAAGAAATAGTCAAAAGACGATACGGCCTTATGGACGGAGAAAGACAAACTCTCGAAGAAATCGGTGAGCATTACGGAGTAACTAGAGAAAGAATCAGACAGATTCAAGTTAAGGCATTGAAGAGCATGCGACATCCGATTACTACAGCCAGGAAACCGATTACGGATATTATGGAAACCATTCTGTTTCGGAATGGCGGAATAATTTCTGCTGAAGAAGCGGACACCATAATTCCGGAAGCTTTCAGTGATACGGGTAACGACGGGAGTTCTGTGCTTGATTTACTTTGTGAATTGGGCTGGATTCAGAGCTGCAGAATCGGAGATATAGCAATATATTCACCGAAATTTGACGGTGTTTCTCTGTGCAAGTTGTCGGAAAAAATCACATTTCTGATTAAGAAACAGGATTTAGGGATTGACATTCCTTCAATATTCAAAGGTGTCAGTATGTTCAGAAGAATCAGAGACCAACGTTTCAATCCTCAGGACTTCGTTCTCAGATATTGCAGAATCGACCCTCGGATTGAAGAAATCGGA
This sequence comes from uncultured Gammaproteobacteria bacterium, assembly GCA_964512695.1. Classification (GTDB taxonomy): domain Bacteria; phylum Patescibacteriota; class Microgenomatia; order Levybacterales; family UBA12049; genus CAYMDS01. The sequence goes on from CAZEJU010000002.1 coordinate 132,043, forward strand.
CTTACATCAGCACAACCCGAAGTTTTTTTCAGGTACTATACAGTCGGTCATTTCGCTAAGAAGGGTTGGGTGGTTCTTATGACCAGAGTGTTGGAACAGGAACAAATGCCGTTACATTTCACTGAAATTGCAGATAAGGTAAATGACCTTCTGGGTAATTCTGAGAGGAGACTGGATGTAAGAAGAGCACATTCGATATTGATTGACGATGAAGCATTCGCTCACAGTGGTATTAACGGGACGTACGGTCTTACATCGTGGGGTTTGAGAAAAGATTCAACTGTCGAACTGGCAGAAGAGTGTCTGAGAAAAGCGGGGTTCCCGTTACATTGGAAGCAAATATTCAATTATGTGAGCAGGTATAAGAATACAAAACCGGGAAACATTACCAGTATTCTTGAAAATCATCGCAGATTCAAAAGAGTTGAATCAGGAATTTATTGGCTTAATGACTAGTGATATATATGGACATACAGAAAATTAAAATTAAGAGCGATTATAAATTAGCGGATATCGTTCATGATATTGAAAAAGGAATCTTGAGGATTCCTCAATTCCAGAGAGAGTTTGTGTGGGATAAGCCCCGGGTCATCAAACTTCTGGAAAGTATCTATCTTGAATACCCGATTGGGTCTTTTTTCTTCTGGGACGCTCCGCGAAAGTATTACGACTTCTATCGTGATATCGCTGAGTTGGGTCTTCCCAAGCCCGATAGGTACGAAAAAATTGTTTTCATTCTCGACGGTCAACAGAGGCTTACTTCCCTCTATGTTACGGTCAAAGGGTTGACGCTCTACAGTAGGGATTACAAAAAGATTTGTTTTGACCTGGATGAAAAAATATTTGTTGACAGAATACCTGACAATCAGAGATTCGTTTCTGTTTCAGATTTACTATCGAATGACCGATTTGATGTCTATGAACGACTTACGGTTGAGCGAAAGAAATCATTCAACGAATGCTATCAGCGATTCAATAATTATCCTTTCTCAGCGATTGATGTCCGGGACAAGGAACTTGATGAGGTCTGTGACATCTTTGAGCGTATCAACCAGGGAGGACAGAGACTCAATTTGTTTGACCTCATTTCAGCAAGCACTTGGACTCCCGAGTTTGACTTAAGGTTTGCGGTCAAGAAAGAGAATGACAATCTGAAGACAAAGGGCTTCGGAGATATTGATAATGAAGTCTTTCTTCAAACACTTTCCCTTATCGCCAAGGGTTCATGTACGAGACCTGTCCAATTACAATTAAGGGCCGAAGACGTTAATAAGTTCTGGCAGGAGACAGTCAATTCAATGTCTCTGGCAATTGATTATCTGAAGAACAACTTAGGGGTGGTCAATTCGGTGTTCATTCCGTACAGAAGTATGATAGCTGTTGTTGCTTACCTGTTCTCTGTCAACAAAGGCAGGAGTCTGAATCACGAGCAGTCAGAGCTATTGTCCCAATGGTTCTGGCAGACTACGTTTTCAGAGCGGTACGGAGCTTCAATTCTGACGTTAATGACCGAAGACAAAAAATTAATGGACAAAATAGCTTCAGGAACTGATATCAGCGTTAAGTATCCGTTTTCGTTGGATATTGATTCACTTATTCAGGTGAGAATGTATCGAAAGTCGGCTGTTAAAAACGGCATTCTGTGCCTGTTGGCTAAGAGAAACCCCAGACATTTCAAAAACAATGTCCCTCTTCTGCTCAAAGACGGATATTATTCAGATTTCAACAATTCAGAGAAACATCATATTTTTCCTAAGGCGATTGTTCAGAAGAAGTTCCCTATGGTCATGGTACATTCACTCCCAAACTTCTGTTTCATTCCTGCGGAACTTAATAAGGAGATATCAGACAAACAGCCGAGCAAGTATTTTGAAGAGTATTTGAGTATAAACCCCGACTTTGAAGATACTCTCAGAACCCACCTGATTAAGTACGATGATTCAATCAGACAGAACGATTTCATGTCTTTTCTGGCTTCAAGAGCGGCGATGATTCTTGAGGAAATAACGAGAGCTACCGGTTCAAAAATCAGTCGGGTAGTAGCAGATAACGTTAACAAGGCGATAGATGATACTGAGAAGAAACTGCGTGACTTCATAGATAAGCAATTATCCTTAAATAATACTGATTATTGGAAAACATCAGTACCGAGCGATGTTGTCGGAATAATGCGTCAGAGAGTCAATCAATATCTGTCCAAAGACCCTTCAAAGATAATCAGCGATTTCAGTTCAAGGGACTTACTCGACTTCTGTGACATTATGGATTATTCAAAAATGGTCATCTCAAACTGGAACATATTTTCAACTTTTTTCAGGTCGAAGATTGAAACTGAGAAAAGATTTTTGAATCTGAAAGAGTTCAGAAACGCAGTCAAACATACAAGAGGAGAGATTGTTCCTTTCATTCAGAAAGAAGGAGAAGCGGCTCTGGAATGGCTATCAATCATTCTTGGTGAAGTCAGAAAAAAGGGAGAGGAAAGAGCTTCAGTTACAGAGACCGACGAACAAACCATTAACAGGGTTGAATCGGAGTTTGTCAAACATATGGTCAAAGGAATACCTCAATGGATTGAAAACGATTACCCTGAAGGAACCAGTTCAATAGTGAAGTTGGTGGGCGGTACGGGTTCTGACCATTACATAAAAACAAACAGCAGAACAGCTATCTGGTATTATTTCGCTAAACAATGGGTGTTCATGGAGTTGAAGGATGCGACTGTTGAAGAAGCTAAATTGTTGAGGGAAAGGATTTCAAAGCCCGAGTCAATATTAGAAAAGCAAAACGGTGCCGTCAGATTTCATCTGATGAATGATAATGATTTGAAGGTGGTAACGGACATTATAAGAATCAGAGCTAATAACGGTTGAAATTACATAAGGTCAAGAGTGGAGTGTTTTTTAACTGATAGAAGGATATCTCCTGCAAAAATAACAATTAAGACGAGAACAATAAATATACTCAATTTCTTCATATTTACACTGCTATTATATTCCTTTTTTATTCGTGTTTACTCGAGAATTCATTGTGTGAAATTGAAAATATTGGTACATTATTATAAGTAATATACTTATGAGTCTTATAACGAATATTTTACTGTACTTAATATCATTTGCAGCAATTTGGTGGGGTGCAGGTCTGATTATTCAATCAGTCGACAAGATTGCCCACAGACTAAAACTTTCTTCTTTTGCCATTTCATTTTTTGTATTGGGACTACTTACATCTATTCCGGAAACAGCAGTCAGTATCCAAGCTGTATCAGAGCATAATCCTGAAATCTTTGTCGGTACTTTGTTGGGAGGAGTGTTAGTTATTTTCTGCTTTGTAATTCCTATTTTAGCCATTTTAGGCAAGGGAATTAAAATAAATCATGATTTAGACAAGAAAACGTTACTTCTGGCCTTGGCTGTTATGGCAACACCAAGTTTCTTAGTCATAGACCATAGAGTAACTAATCTTGAGGGATTGATAATGCTGGTCGTTTACTCCGTTCTATTTTATGTAATCCAGAAGAGGCACGGGATATTTGACAGCGAAAAAGCGGAGGTTTTACAGATTAAGGCATATTCATTTCTGGATTTACTGAAAGTCATCCTTGGTATTGCTGTAGTCTTCGTATCAAGTAGTTATATTGTTGACCAGACAATCATCTTTTCTCAGATATTAAATATTTCGACCTTTTACATAAGTATTCTGGCACTAAGTTTAGGAACAAATTTGCCTGAGTTATCTCTTGCCGTTAGGGCAATATTGGCAGGCAAGAAAGATATTGCCTTTGGTGACTATCTGGGTTCAGCTTCAGCAAACACCTTACTTTTTGGCTTTTTTACACTGATTTACGATGGTGAAGTCTTAACAACCAACAGTTTTCTAATAACATTCGGATTTATAGTGTTTGGATTAGCATTATTTTATTATTTCTCTCAATCTAAAAAGGATATTTCGATTAAGGAGGGTATCGGGCTTCTAGTAGTCTATGTCTTATTCGTGCTTTATGAACTTAGCAAAGCAACAACATTCCTGAAATAAGAATCGAAAGATAGTTTCGGGTCTAAGTATGCTTTCTTCCTCTAATCCATTCATTAAAACTTAACTCTGATAATAGGTAGAATCTATAATAAAATCCGGCAGCCATTCTGTCTTTCAACTTTGTTTTCTTCACGAACTTCTCGAATGATATCTTCTTAAGCTGAGACATAAGATAAGTGTACCTTAGGGAGGTTTCCTACAGTACCGATTTCTGTTATTATGTCGATAAGTTTCTTGATGGAATCTTGTATATTAAGGTGTGAGGGACGGAGCATGATCTTCTTAACTTTAATATTCTAACAAACCGAGTTGGTTAGAGCCTCATGTTGATCCGTGTCACATCATTTTTACTACGAAAGGTCTATAAATACATTATGAAAATTAATGCAGCATGGCATAGTAAAAACAAAATGAAAATGCCAACCACACTTGCAGATCGAGTTAAATGGCATGAAGAGCATTTAAAACATTGTCAATGTCGTAAAGATGTACCACCAACTATCTTGGTTGAATTTAGAAAGCAGGGGAAAAATGTTTGTAGCAGAGGGCATTTTTATGAAGGTAGTGGTCCATGTCCTATTTGCTGGCCAGGATCATTAAAAAAATAACTTTTTATAAAGTAACTTTTCATGGACAGTTCGAACCTCTCATATACTCAATCTTATGCATAAAGTCTTTGTACTGCGCGTTATTCATGGTTTGTTTGCCCTTTATTTTCTTTTTTGTCTTGCATATTTATACTATGCCGCATTATTTTCCGTAATTAACAATTTTTTGCTGATTGCGGTTTTAAGTTTAGCTGTCGAAGGGTTTATCGTATTTGTTCTGAATAAAGGAGATTGCCCGCTTATTCATATCCAGAGAAAAATTGGGGATAACACGCCGTTTTTTAATCTTTTCTTTCCTGCAAAAATTGCTAACAAAGTAATTCCAATATTGGTTAAGGTAACCTGGATAGGGATAGTATTGTTAGCAATCCGCTTTGTGATTACCTACATATTTTGATTTATAAAATAAGTTCCAGCTTTCTATTAGGCAGAGTATTTTGCTTTTTTATAAGGCGACTTGTATATTTGTGTTATAGAGTAATGGAAATAATAATTTCCGATAAGATATATATTTCTTCATCCCATATACCAAAAGCTGGTAGAGGTGTATTTTTGCACGGGTGGCAATAAAAAAAGGAGAAATTAGAGAATTGTGCCCAGTTTTTTGTCCTTCCTACATCAGACTACCCACTAATTAAGAAAACCATACTGAGAAACTACTCCTTGAGCCAGATGTAGTAAGTATCCTCGAGTCAATATTCTTACAGAATTAATGCAATAAAGTTTTTAGAATGTGTTAGAATAAAAAAAATGAGTAGATTAATTACATGTATATGGTTTGCAAATAATAACGGAGAAGAAGCAGTAAAATACTACATAGATACTTTCAATGCAGCTCCTGGAGAACATTCCGCAATACTCGGGGATATCACAAAAGCACCAAAGGCATCACAAGAAGTTTCAGGTATGCCTGCTGGCTCCGTCATGACAGCTGAATGCGAGCTTGATGGAACAAGCTTTATGTTTCTTAATGGTGGTGCGATGGAACAATTCAAACTTAATGGGTCTACCTCTTTTATAATTGAGTGCGAAACACAAGAAGAAATTGATTTCTTCTGGGAAAAACTCTCAGCAGTTCCTGAAGCTGAACAGTGCGGATGGTGTACAGACAAATTCGGTATAACATGGCAAGTAGTCCCACGTATTTTAGATGAAATGATGAGAGATCCTGAAAAAGCAGAGGCGGTAACTGCTGCTTTTATGCCCATGAAGAAACTTGACCTCGAAACAATCCGAAAAGCTGGCGAATAGAATCTGATTCCCTAACTGAAACGATATTTTATACTCACCTTGTACATATATGAGAAAAATAATTGTTCTCGAATTCATTACTCTGGATGGCGTTATGCAAGCTCCTGGTGGGCCAGAAGAAGATACTTCAGGAGGTTTTACTTTTGGTGGATGGACTGTCCCTTATTTTGATGATTATACTGGACATGTCATGGCTGATCAAATGAAAGAACCTTACAGTCTCCTACTGGGTAGAAAAACATTCGAAATTTTTTCTTCGTATTGGCCACAGCATGCAGATGGCTGGCCAGGAGTGAACGAATCCACAAAATATGTCGTTTCGAGTACTCTTTCATCATCTGATTGGCACAATTCAGTTTTTCTAAAAGGAGATGCAGTTGAAGAAATTAAGAAGTTAAAAGCAGGGGAAGGTCCTGATTTAAAAGTGTGGGGTAGTGGGGATTTGGTACAGACACTTCTTAAAAATGATTTGGTGGATGAGCTGAAGCTGAAGATTTTCCCTATAACGCTCGGCAAAGGAAAACGTTTATTCGGAGACGGAACAATTCCGAGCGCATTTACATTAACAGAATCGGAAACTTCTCCCAGTGGAGTAATAATCGTAAACTACAAACGATCCGGAGAAGTTAAAACTGGCTCGTTTTAGTCTTCACTGCTTCAAAATATTCCGTTACTTGGAAAAGAAAAGATGGAAGCACGAGGAATACAGAAGTTATCCTCGTTCCGATAAGTTATAGTAGACATACATTTGCGCTTCATTTTATATCCGGTTAACGTAGGACCTTTTGCTATAATGCTTCTATGGCTGATAGCCGCTTTCGCTGAAGATATTATCAGTCATATTTTGTCACCAATGACATTCATAGAAACAAAGAGTACGGAAAAGTAGGTGACGCATACACGAGGCGTTTTTAAATATATCTTATGGTATGATTGACTCATATGGGTGAAAGTTCTTCCACCATACAAGCAAATAAAGTACGTTTTGACAGTTTAGGTTATGGATATCAAGACACTCTCCCTCACCAACGTAGGAAAGAGACTATTCTGGACTTAGTGCGGGAAGCTATTAGACCAAGAGATATTTGGCTAAACCCGAAAGATCACACACTACGCGTTAGTGAAATTGGTATAGGCAACGGTTTTTTATCAGAAGGGTATAGAAGTATATTTGAAGGTCTCCCCTTCCCGACGAGTATCACGGGAGTTGATTTAAACTCTACAATGTTGGCAGATCTACAAAAGAAAGGAATAATTGATATGGGTGTTTTAGCTCTAGCGGAGAAACTTCCCATGGCTGCTGAATCCCAAGATTTAGTAGTTATGTCAGAAGTATTAGAACATACCCGTACACCTCGATTTCCATTAGAAGAACTATACCGAGTTCTGAAACCTAGGGGGAAGTTTGTGGGAAGTGTTCCAAATATGGCTCAACTGTGGGATAGAATTGCTATGCTGAGCGGTGATGCCCCTCATCAAGTAGCACGAAAAATTGGAGATCCAACTTTTACCCATGAGAGTCATTTTACGGTTAACTTACTGAAAGAAGCATTAAGAAAAGCTGGATTTACAGAAATAGAGATTAAGACCAATCTGGTTCGTCTATTACGTAAAGATGATGGAACTGCTTTTCCCTTTTTGAGTGAAATTATTAAAAATACTGCACCTGGACTAGGGGACAGGTTAATATGGACCGCAAGCAAACAAGGATCACCATTATTATCTGAGGGTGGTATTCCTACTTTGTATCTGGTATCTGGATCACCTAGAACTGGTAAATCAACTTTATCTCATACATTGTCTCAAAAAAAAGATATAGATATCGTGAGTATTACTGATATAAGATCTCAGCAGACGAGTGGTGATCCTAAGTTTGTTCCTCAAGAATTGGAAGAAGCATATGTATCTTCGGTTGATATAATAAGAGATCTTTTGCAAAGTGGACAGAGTGCTATTTGGGAAGGCACATTCAGAAGTAGAGAAAGCCGAGAAAAAATAAAATCTCTAATAAGAAGATGTCCTAGTGGCTATAGAATCATTCCCATTGAGTTGAGAGCGTCAAGTGATATTATAGCTAGACGTGTGGAAGCAACTCAAAAAGAACATTTAGATAGGGATGTGACACCGCAGAGAGCTGTGCAACTTAGCGAATCCCATCCACAGCTTCCCGGTGCTTTTGTCTATGATACATCAGCAATGTCGGTTGAAGACATTGTAGGATCAGTGCTGAAGATATAGAATCTCTCTTCTATTCTTCTGTTTTTATATTCTTTTGCAAAAGCATTAATTACTATATACTTCTTGCCTTCTCAAATATTTTCACCGTCTAATGGACAGAACTATGAGAAGTTTTTTGGTGAGATATTCTCGTGAGTCAACAAATAAGCTTTAGTCGCAAATGACGTGATGTAAATCGTTACCTTGTCAAACGTGATGAAGAGAGGTATACTTCAGATATGGATAGTAACAAAGCTGATAAAGAAAAGAACTCTGAGAAAGATGCTACGGAAGAAAAAGATAAGAAAGTTAAAAAAACACCTTCAAAGTTTCAGCAACTTCGTGGTAATCGAAAATTTCGATTATGGTTAATCGGAGGGTTACTAGTACTCGTAGCGATATTGTTCTTTTTCTTCGAAAAGCTCAGAATTGTTCTCGCGGTAGCTTTTATAGCCCTCCTTGCTGCTTTTGGTCTTGAAGTATCTCAGAATGACTGGGATTTAGGCAAACTTTGGGAAACGAAATCATTTCAAGAATCGAAAATCTCACGTGATGAAAAAGGAAATGTTTTATTTGATAGATTCGGTAACATCACAACAGATAAATCAAAAGGTAAAGAAGCGGATGACTATAACTGTGACGACTTTTCTACACAGCCAGAAGCGCAGAGATTTTTTGAAAAAGTCGGAGGAGTCGGTAATGATGTTAAAAGACTAG
>CAZEJU010000003.1:0-100994 GCA_964512695.1 uncultured Gammaproteobacteria bacterium
TCCTATAATATTGACTTGCCATTAAAAATTGCTATAATATATGTGTTCTGAGGATAGATCGCTACTCCGATGTAAAATCGGAGAGGAAAGTCCAGACAGCAGTATGCATGGGACGGAGTGTAAGCTCCGACCCCGATGAACATCGGGGCTAGTGTCTAAGCTTTTTACTCACATAGAGAGCTTGGAACAAATCTTGAATTGACAAGATTTGAGAGCAACAGAGACGAGTGAGTATGAAACGAGGTAATCCTACCAGCTGCAACTTCCGATAGGTACGCTTTGTCCGCAATAGCTTTAGCGAAGGTGGATAATACTAGCATACAGAAGTACCGAAGTTAGAAGGCATCCCGATAACATCGGGACAATGTGACTGAACATCATATTGAGAGAGATTGCGATTAAAACAGAATCTGGCTTACTCATTCTCGGAATATAAAAAACCCCGTAAAGGGGTTTTTTAGTCGCTAACTACTAGCACTACAATAGTGTTTTAAAGCAAATATCCAAAAATAAATACTTGCTGTTAGAAAAAAAACACCTACCACCAGTGATAGTATAACTCCATTAACTGTTAATAATCCCAACATTGCTTTTGCTGGAAAGGTCATCATTATTCCTACCGGAATAATGAACGTAATAATATCGCGTATCGGCTGATGATAAATGTCGACAGGCACCCTTCCCATTTGTGTTAAGTCACGATACATCCATAATACATTATCAACCTCTGTCGTTAAGATTCCTAATGCAATAACAAAAATATGAAAAGATAAAGCAATAACAAAAGCATTCATAAGGAGAAGAATATAAAGACCTATTTGTGAAATTGATATTGTAAACTCTTTTGAAGAAATACCTATAAGAACTACTGAAACAATTAATAATAATATATCTAATACATCACTCCCTCCAAAGAGAGCCTTAAATAAAGGTGATATCGGCTTTACTAAATAGGTATCGAAAAAACCCGATACTACATGCCCTCGAAAACGATATACTTCACGTAAAAAGAATTGTGCTGCTGTGTCAATCAAGTTAAATGTCGCAAAGAAAAAAATTATTTCCCACAAAGAATATCCCGCTAGTGTTTTTGTTTGGGAGACAAGTACAAAAAGAAAAAGAATATATAATAGAAAACGCAATAATTTACCAACTGTGAAAATCACCATACCAATCCGTGAAGACAGAGCTATTTGTGTCGTACGAAGCGTATAAATCCACCAAAGTTTTATATATCGTTTCATAGGTTATCTCCCTTGAGCAGCATACACTCGTAATCCTTTTCTCCATAAGAAATCAATCACAAAATATAAAAGAACAACCCATGTCAACCCAACACTAATGCCATATAATACTTGAGCGATAGATAGTTGTCCTAAATAAATTTTTAAAGGCATATAAAGAAAATATTGAAAAGGTAGTGCAGAAAAAACAATGAATAATGGCTCTGGTAATATATCAAGAGGAAAATATCCACCAGAAAAAAATCCTACTAAGATCATAAAGATAAACCTTGGAGCCCATATTTCAGGACTCCAAAAACCAAACATACCAAGTATCAAATTACAACAAAAATATAATGCTACAGCAATTATAACAGCTAACAAAAAAAGAGAAACATATACTAGATCTGTTTGTATAAATAAAGGTGGACGTAGCAAAAGATAGAGAATTGTTAACTCACATAAAGCAAAAACTATATTCATTGCCTTATCACCGATATCTTTCGCTATCCAATAGAAAAAATAATTCACAGGACGAAGCAAGTAATTTGAAAGTACTCCTTGATTAATATCATCTCCAATAGCATAACTTCTCGATGCTAGAACAAATGCATTCAATAAAGCTGTTCCTACAATATAGGTAAGCATCAATTCTCGTGTATAACCGAACAGTGTTTCATTTGAAGCTAATAATGCAAGCCAAAGATAATACAATGTTAAGAATGTAAGAATATTACGAATTCTATACATGGTAAAATTCAACCTATATGTTAACATCTCATCCCAAGTACATTTAGCTACCATCCAATATTTCTTCATACTTTCTTATCCATTCGTACTAGTATAATATCTGAGAGAAAATCGCCAAAAAAATCGTGAGAAAAATAGCAAAATTATAGCGGTAGAAAATAAAAGAATGATTTCTTGAGGACTAGATTTCTCAAGTAATATCTTTGTAGGTGATCCAATAACAAAAGATAACGGTAAAACAATGAGGGATAGAAATACCGGAAGATTATAGTATACTTCCGGAGGAAATCGTACCAGACTATTTATCGTTAGTAGAAATTCTCTAATATCTATAGCTTTAGCAAACCAAAATGAAGTTAAGAGAAAAATAAACCACAAAGAATATAAAACACTTAAACCTAAAAAGGAAAAAATTATTAATTTAACAATCAAAATAATAGAAATATGTACTTCAAGTTTAGTCGCAATATAGACAAAGAATATCAAGCCAAATGCAGCACGAAGAACAGCAGCAAAATTTATATGCCAAAAAGAAATAAGAAACTGACTATCAATTGGTTTGAGTAATAAAGAATCGAGAGATTGAGTATCTAATATTGAACTAAATCTTTTAAAACTTTTACCAAATAACATATAGAAAAGTCCAATTACGAAAATGAAATACCCGGTTAAAGCAAATAACTCATCTTTATTCCAACCATAAACAGTTCGTACTTTTGCTGTCATTAGATAAATACTTATTAAGGGGAAAATACCCCATAAGAGACTTGAAACAATATGATTAACAAATGTCGGTCTATGGGAAATGAGTGAGGAGAGATTTAATTTTAGAAGAATATTGTACGTATATATATATCGTTTCATATTATTGTCCTACTCCCGTATATTTTTTAACACCTTTTGCCCATAGAAATTCATAGAAAAAAACTAATACTATAAGCCAGATGACCTGCACCATCAATATGCGTAATAAGTCAGTTTGTGTAAATATACCTGTAAGTGCTGCTGCTGGAAAATAAATTATGTATGCAAATGGAAATACTTCAGCTATCTTTCCTAAACTTTCAGGCATGAATTGTAAAGGAACAACTAAACCGGAAAAAGCAAGAATTGTTGCATCTACAACATGATACATTGCTTGCGGATCTTCTATCCAGAATGTAACTATTCCTATTATCATCTTAAAAGTAAATGCTAAAAAATATGCAAAGAAAAAAATAATAAAAACTAATAAGTAATCAATTGCGTTCGCGGGCAATTGAAAGAAATTATTAAAAAGAAGCACCAAAATACCACAAGTTGTAATACCGAAAAATCCTTGCAAAAGACGATATGGTAATTCCTCAATACACTTCACCCAATAATACGGAAAAGGTTTTAATAAATATTGGCTTAATCCCCCATGTTCAATATCGTTAGTTGATACTTCTTCCTCAATTGTAGACATAAGCAGAGCATACGCTACCACGGCAAACAAATAGTAGGACAGGATAAATGACTGGCTAAAGAAGAGTTCGTTTCTACCCACGCCTTTCCAGAAAAATAGCATAAAAAAAGGATTGAGAAGGGCTTTTAGAAAGAAAATAAGAGATTTACTTCGTTGAGTAAAAATCTCTTGGAAACGAAGTAAAAAAATGTTTGCATATCGCATAGAATAGTTAAAAGTTTAGAGTCAAAAGCTAAAAGTAACATTTTAAAGCAAAAAAATTTTAACTATTCACTGCAACGTTTATTTTTTCAAATTTAACTTTTAACTTTTGTAAATATATCGCGTATGATATCCTCTATATCGGGTTCTTCAATATTAATATCATCGACAGGAAAATTTTCAAGCAGTTTTGCAGCAACTTGCTTAGATTTTTCGAAGGGAACAGATAAGACCACTTTCGGAAAATCAAACTGCTCAATCTTCCCAAGTTTTTCAAGTTTTTCCTTTGTTACGTTTTCATCAAATGTGACAGAAAGATACTTATTTGCTGAATATTCTTTTACAATATCTGCAAGCTTTCCATCATACAGAATCTTCCCATGGTCAATGATAATAACTCGTTCACATAATTGACGTACATCTTCCATATAATGACTTGTTAAAAGTATTGTTGCTTTATATCGAGCATTATATTCTTTAATAAAATCTCTTAACTTTTTTTGCATCACAACATCAAGACCTATCGTGGGTTCATCAAGAAATAAAACTTTAGGAGAATGAATTAAGGCTGCAATTAATTCACATTTCATTCGCTGGCCAAGTGACAGTTTCCTAACTTGTACGTTTAGTACATCTTTCACGTCTAAAAGTTCTGATAGTTCATGAAGCACTTCTTTATATCTTTTTTCAGGAACCTCATAAATCTCCTTATTTAAAAGAAAGGAATCAACAGCAGGCAAATCCCACCATAGTTGGTTTTTTTGACCCATGACAAGAGCAATCTTTTTTAAAAAGTCATGATTTCTTTCAAATGGAGTATAATTAAGAACTTTTACTTCACCGCTTGTCGGATAGAGTAGACCTGAAAGACACTTCAACGTTGTAGTTTTTCCTGCACCATTTGGTCCGATAAAACCAACTAATTCTCCTTCTTCTATAGAGAAAGAAATATCATCCACTGCTTTTGCAGCATAATGTTTTCTATTGAAAAGTGATTTAATAGATCCAATGAATCCAGGTTCTTTTTGATAAACCTTGTAGTATTTAGAGAGATGATTAATTGAAATAACCATATTCTTTGTACGATTTTTATTACCGAACTAATGAGCTTTTTTATTGTAACAAAAAGAACTCCTCACTTACATGAGGAGTTCTTTTTTTAGAATATTGTATTGAATTATTTGATACTTCTTTTAAAGGACTTCCCCGCCGTGAATCCCGGTGTTTTTCTAGCAGGAAGATTAATACGTTCTCCAGTTTTTGGATTTCTTCCTGGTCGGGCTTTTTTAGGTCGTAAACTAAACGTTCCGAACCCAGTTAGTACTACTTTTTCCCCACGCTTCAAAGAGTCTTGAACCGTTGTAAGAAAGGTTTGAATGACATCTCGTGTTGCTTTATTTGTGAGGTTTGTTTTTTTGGCTACTAACTCTATAAGATCATTTTTTGTCATTGCATATCACCCCCCTCAAACATTCCATAGTATCTAATGGATAACCAATTAATGAAGAAAAAAATGTATACATGTATAAATGAAGAACAGATTAACAATACAAAGAAAACTGGGGATTTGTCAAGTGTTTCTTAGCAAAGATTACGTAATAATACGTTCAGGATAAACAGCTCGGAACTCTCGAATAGCGGTTACTTTAACTTCACCAGGAACTGCTAATGATTTACTTACTTCTTCTTGAATTTTCCTAGAGATTAATAAGGTTTGATTATCATCTAAGACTCCAGGGTTGATAATAACACGAAGCTCCCGTCCTGCTTCGAATGCATACGCATCTTCAACTCCTTCATATCGCTTCGCTATTTCCTCCATCTCTGTTAAACGTTTTGCATAATTCTCAATATCTTCATACCGAGCTCCAGGCCGCATTCCAGAAATCTTATCTGCTGTAGCAACGATTATAGACTCAACCCGAGAGAAAGGACGGTCTTCATGATGCTCTGCAACACAATCGATAACTTCTTGAGGAAAGTTATATCTCTTTAAATAATCAGCACCGAGTTTTACATGACTTCCGTCACCCTCAAGTACCTTACCAATATCATGAAAAAGACAACCTAGTCTGACTATATCCACATTTGCACCCATTTCCTGAGCGAGGTGTATACCAATCTTTGTTTCTTCCAGGGTATGTACTACAAGATTCTGACCAAATGATGTCCGGAATTTAAATCTTCCAAGTGTAGTATATAAATCCGCCGGTAAGTTGAAAACACCAACTTCTGCAGCAAGTTTTTGTCCTTCATCTAACATTATTTTTTCTACTTCTTTACGAGTTTGCTGGACAACTTCTTCTATTCTGAAGGGTTGAATTCTTGCGTCCTTTAAAAGAATTTGAAGTGCGCGTCTGGCAACTTCACGTCGGACAGAATCAAATGAAGATAATTTAATAACTCCTTCTTCATCGAGATCTACATCTACTCCTGTAGTTTGTTCAAAGGCGCGAATATTCCTTCCTTCTTTACCAATAATTCTTCCTTTCATCTCTTCATTTTCTACATGAATGATGGACACTGTATATTCAGGAATATAATTTATTGCGCCGTGACGAATACTATCGAGAAGGATTTCTTGAGCTTTTATATCTGCTGTCGCTTTTGCTTCTTCTTCTTTTTCTTTTATAATTTTAGCCATTCCTGCGGCGGCTAAATATTCTGCTTCTTTAAGAAGTTCTTCTTTCGCCTCCTCACGAGTAAAAGAGGATACTTTTTCAAGTTTCTCAAGATATTCTTCTTGTTTCTTTTTCAGTTGTTCTTCAAGCTTTTGTAGTTGTTCTTGTCTTGCTTCTAACTTCTCTTGTCTATCAAGAAGTTTTTTCTCAAGAATAATTAAGTCTTGTTGTGTTGCTGTGTCTGACATATAAACTTAGTTGAAAAGTTAAAATTTAGAGTAAGAAGAAGGAAACGAATTATTTTCGCTTATTATGCTACGTATATATTTGAGGATACTAAGAATCTATCCATATATTCTTGAGCAAATTCTTCTTTTGCCACTCTTCGGGTTATTATACTCCATCACGTAAAACATCGTCAATGCTTGACTTAATACTATCCCAATCAAATCCTCTTCGTGCTAAATGCGAGCCCAGCTTCTGATATATTTCAAATTTCGGTAAATGCTTATATTTATGCAGTTTTTTTTTGACAATTTCTTTTGCAACATCCAATTCGTTTCGTACAATAGCATCTTTTGCCATACCCAGATGTACTTGTTCTTCTGTTTCTGCATGAGAAAAAGCAGCTTCTATAATATCCTGTGCTATACCTTTTTGTTTTAATTCCAGTTTAATTATTCGTGCGCCTTTTGGCTTAAATGACGTACGTTGCTCTACCCACCATCGAGCAAATTCTTCATCATTCAGAAAGCGCTGTTCTTTTAACCAGCGAATAACTTGTTCAATAATTTCAGATGATGCTTTCTTTTTGAGTAAATTGTCTCTTACCTCTTTTTCAGAACGTGGCCTGTATGAAAGAAATCTAATAGCATTTTCAAGATATTTCTGATAGTAATCCATATTATTCAAGTTGATTGTAATAGGGGATAGATAAAGTTGCAAGAAGCTTAATACTTGTTACGAAGTTTCAGAGTTTCACAATTACAAATTCTGCAACTATGACACATTGTAGCTTTGAAACTCTTTGTTCTAGTTCTTTCGCATTTCGGCTTTCTCCGTCAGTTGACGGATTGCAATGACAGAGTTGTAGATAACTTAGGACTTGTGACTTTTGAGGTTATTGTGGAGTGGGTTCTGCTACTGGTTCAGTTTCTTCCTCTTCTTCGAGCCCTACAGCAACAGGCATACCACCATCTCGACTTTTCGACATAATTTCAGCAACAATCTTCTTCGCTGCTTCTGGATTTTCTTTCAGCCACATCATAGAAGCTACCTTCCCTTGACCGATCATTTGATCTCCATAACGGAAAAAAGCGCCTGATTTCGTGATATTTCCCATCTCCACAGCTACATCGAGAATCCCGCCTTCTCGAGAAATTCCGTCACCAAAAACATCAAATTCTGCCAACCTGAATGGAACTGATACCTTATTTTTTACTATTTTTACTCGGTGTCGTGAGCCAACTGCTTTATCCCCATCCTTTATAGTTTCTATTTTTCGGATATCCATGCGAACCGATGCGTAAAACTTCAGAGCCAACCCACCGGTCGTGGTTTCGGGATTTCCAAACATGACCCCGATTTTCTGGCGTAACTGGTTCGTAAAAATAACAACAGTTTTTGATTTTGAAATAACACCTGTTAATTTACGAAGGGCTTGCGACATAAGACGTGCTTGTAATCCGATAGCTGACTCTCCCATTTCTCCTTCTATTTCAGCCCGTGGTACGAGTGCAGCAACTGAATCAATAACTAAGACATCTATTCCTCCGGACCGGACTAAACTCTCAGTAATTTCTAAAGCTTGTTCTCCTGTATCCGGCTGAGATATAAGTAATTCGTCGAGCTTTACCCCTATTCGCTCTGCCCATAGAGGATCTAATGCATGTTCCGCATCGATAAATCCTGCGATACCACCATGTTTTTGTGCTTGAGCGATGGTAGATAGACAAACAGTCGTTTTACCAGATGATTCAGGGCCGAAGATCTCGATAATTCTTCCTCTCGGTAAACCTCCCACTCCAAGCGCTAAATCGAGTGGCAAACAACCTGTAGAAACAACAGAAATATCTAATTTTTGAGCGGCTTCTCCAAATCGCATGATTGAACCACGGCCATATTGTTTTTCTATCTGATCCATGGCGAGCCGGATGGATTCAAGCTTAGCGTTATGGTCTGCATTTGGCTGGGGTGTTGTCTTAGGGGGATTAGTATTTCGTGCCATAAACTTTGTTCATATTACAAAAAAATATCAGAAAATACAATATGGCTTTAATAAACAAAGGATATCAAAAAATATCATCTTAGGTAAAAGCTAAAATATAATTAGATAGATTTCTATTGGAAAAATTCGGTCTCCTTTGCTACAATCGTTTCACCGGGGTGTAGTTTAACGGTAGAATGCGCGCATGGGGTGCGTGTGGCCGCAGTTCAATTCTGCGCACCCCGACTCATTTTTATAGCAGAACTACCAGTCGTTATTGAAGAATCAATTATCTCTGTGTGATGATATATATGTATGTTATTCTTCCTGAAACGTACAGTTGAAATATCAAGGCCTGTTTTTTGGCCTTCTACATTTTTTACGTTTCTTCTTGGTATCATACTTTCCCATAATGCTATTACGCCACTGTCAGTCGTATTTGCCTTGCTCTGGTCGTTTCCTTATTCGCTTTGGATTAGTGCTGTGAATGATTTACATGACAAAGATACAGATAGCTTAAATAGTTTTAAAGGGAGTATTTCTGGAACTAGAATTTTACACAACGAAGAAGTATTTATCCGTAAGCTAGCTCGCATAAGCCTAATTTTCATTCTTATCCCTACCATATTTACTTTTAACTATCTATTACTATTATTCAGCGTTATTGCACTCATAATTCCTTATCTTTATTCTGCTCACCCATTCCGATTAAAAGAAAAACCACCTTTCGATAGTCTTAGCAATGGAGCATTCGTTACATCTGTATTTATTGCAGGGTATGTTTTTCATGCAACCTTTACTATAAGTGAAGTTTTTCTACACGCAGTCTTCAGTATTTTTTTCGGTGTCTCTGCCATTCATATCATTGGAGCTTTGCGTGACTACACTCCAGACAAGAAAACAAATGTTCGCACAATTGCTGTTGTCTGGGGTCAGAAGTTCAGTGCTTTCTTCGCTGCTTTTCTTTTTACCCTTGTATACATCACTGTCTCAAAATTCCCCCTTGAATATCGCATCTATTCCTTAATGGCGATTGGATTTAGTCTTATATTAACTATTTGGCCAAATGAGAAAAGAAGTATGCAATTAGGATTTTCTTTATTATTTTTATTTTTTCTTACAGCAGTATATAGTTTATTATTTAATTCATGGTCCTCTCTGCTGAACTAAATCTTCTGTCCTAATTATTTTCATTGACTCATCAGACTTAACCCCGTACTATACATATATGCAGTTTTTTTATGTTCCCCAGGTTAAAAAATATATACTCATCGGAGCGGTTATCGGTTTCTCTATCGGATTACTTTTAAGAATATTTTTCTCTTCTTTCCCGTATCAAGAACTTCTTCTACATCATACCATACGACAAAAGTTAGGATTTCCACAGATGTTATATATTACTCCAGTAAATGTCATGATTTTCATTTTTTATCAACTATTATATACTTTCAGTGGTGCTGTATCCGGTATGATCTATTTTAAGATACGGTATCGTCATGCCGGATTAACACTTTTAACAACACAGGCTCTTCGCACGATAACAGGTATATTCATCTGTGTCTTTCTCTACTTTTTTCTGTACGCTGATATTTTCACTATGCTTTACCCATTGGTTGAAAAAAACGCGATACAACCCATAGCCAAACTTGTAGGTTATGCTTTTAAAACACCCAAATTTAGTGATGATATGTTCCGCCTCGTACCATCATATCCGCCAGCACAACGAAATCCATATGTTCCACAACCTCAACCAAATCCTCCACCCTATACGAATCCACAACCGCAACCGCCTGTTACAACTATGCCAAGTCCATCTGAAATAGTCGGAGCTTTAAATAACTATCGTGCTAAAAATGGTCTATCTGCTTTCACACAGGATGATTTTCTCATGGGATATGCCCAACAACGAGCCCAGTATT
This sequence comes from uncultured Gammaproteobacteria bacterium, assembly GCA_964512695.1. Taxonomy (GTDB): domain Bacteria; phylum Patescibacteriota; class Microgenomatia; order Levybacterales; family UBA12049; genus CAYMDS01. Next base: position 10,368 of record CAZEJU010000003.1, read on the forward strand.
TCGTTTCTCGCGGAGGACTAGATAATCACGATCAATTTTTTAAAGATATTCGGGATAGTAGATTTAACGCATATTATTCGTTAGGAGAAAACTCCGCGTCTAGCGGAACAATGACAGCCGAAAAATTAATTGAGGAATTTTTCGGAAGAAGTTCAGGGCATAATGATAACCAATTAAGTACGCAGTGGACACATGTTGGTGTGGGTGTAAGTGGATCATATACCGATGTAGTATTTGGAAGGAAATAAACGCAAGGCAGGGAAACTCAAGAATACTTTCCACTCATGAAAAAATGAATCACTCTGACACAGCTTCATAAAAGAACTATAATCTCTGAGCTTCTCTGTTAGAGTAGAAAAGGTAGGTGGCGGCAACATGGCCGCCACCTGTGTGATTGTCAAACTTAGCTATCACCATCTGCATCTTCTTCGATACCATGTTCGGTGTCATCAGACCGGGGAACATCCCTCGTATAGAAAGCTTCAGTAGGGATTACTGCACTACTCGCATCGCTGCTCTCCGCTTGTCCTTCATCCAGAATGTCTTCTCGACGTCCCAGGGTTTCTGGTTCAATGACAACTTCATCCGCCTCTAACGAGTCTTCTGCTCTGCGCACTTCTTCAGACATGATGCATTCCTTTCATCTTACAAAAAATCTCTGCCTTGCGTTGTCAAAGTTCATAATGAACTATTCACCAGTTATCATATAAAACTAACAGAACATGTGGTAAATAAGTAAGTAATACGTAAGAATTTACGCGAGCTACTAGAAGATGCAGGATAGGTCTTATAGCAAATCTTTCTTTCTGAAACCTGCAGGAGATCATACCACGAACATCTTATATACAATAATTCTAAACTTTAAACATTATTCCAGCGGTATCTGATCAATGAGAGGTAAATATACACGAACTTCCTCCCAAAATTTATCCGAAAGATTTGAAGAAAACTTTGCATATCCACTATTTTCAGATTTTGCACAGAGTTCATTATCATAACGTCTAATAATCCGTAAAATTTTTTGACCTTTTTCGTTAAATTCTTCGAGGACAGATTCATCTCCAGCTGCTAAACGGTCATGTAAACTTTTGAAGTCTGTAAAAAACTCATGATATTCGTTTACCATGGTCGTGAAGTGTTTTTTATACTTGCTCATAAACGAAGATATGTAGTATAACACGAATATGTATACAAATGGAGAAGCAATTGTACAAAGTATAAATTATTCTTCATTACCTGAAGAGTGGTAGAGTAACTATGTTTAAACCGTGGTTTAAATTAAATAAATGGAAAACAGGATGGATACCTATCTCATGGCAAGGCTGGTTATTAACAATAGGCTTTATAGGTATGACTATGTATAATTTCTTTAGAATACACCAATCGTCTCAATCTATATTCGATACCTTACTAATTTTTATACCTCAAACACTGATTTTTGCAGGTTTATTCAGTACTCTTTGTTACTTCCGCTCAGAGCGATCTTCAGGTGAAGAAATGTTACAATAAAAACAAATCAACGAAGTTCTAACAACTTCTCACTGATGTAACACTAGGAATCTTTGTACTTTTTCATTTCTAAAACTACTATGTATTTTTTTCTTTTCTTTCTAGGACTATTCATACTTTTTTTCCTCTCTAAAGCAGTATCCATGCAAACCTCAATAATATTACATCGCATAACACATAATAAAACAGCTGCTATATTTCTTTTTTCCTTTCTTTTTCTTCCAGGAACTTTTGTCCATGAACTGGCTCATTTTCTTATGGCGAAGCTACTTTTTGTTCCTACTGGATCGTTCTCGTTAAAACCAGAACTTACAGGTAACGACTTAAGACTAGGAAGAGTTATGATAGCAAAAACAGATATTATAAGGAGATTTCTCATAGGATCAGCCCCTTTCTTAGCAGGCACAGCTATTATCTTATTAGCTACCTTTTTATTACAACAAGAAAACACTTGGAACAATCCATATTTCCTAGTATTTGTTATATTGATTATTTTCCAAATCGGTAACACAATGTTTTCTAGTAAAAAAGATATGGAGAGTATTGTACCTCTTCTGATTTTAGTAACTATACTAACAATAGTAGTGTATATAACAGGATTTCGTATAAAACTTGATCAAAACTCAATAGTATTTCTTAATGGCGTATTTAAGAAAGCAAGTTCCTTACTTCTGATACCTATTGGTATCGATATCGTATTGATATCCTGTTTATATTTGTATAAAAGAGTACTTCAGTAAGCTATAGCAATCACTATCTAAATTTTCTATAATACGCCTATGGCAAAAGTTAAAAGTGAGATTAAGCGACTTTATCGTTCAGAAACTGATGTTATTATTGCAGGAGTAGCAGGAGGGCTAGGTGAATATTTTGAAATTGATCCAGTCATTATTCGGCTTCTTTTTCTCGCTGCTGTATTCTTTGGAGGATTTGGCGTACCAATATATCTTGTTTTGTGGATTATACTTCCTACTAAAAAATCTGGGGAACCCGCGACCCAGAAGACCATTAATCATAATATCGCTGAAATGAGGGGGAAAGCAGCCTCCTTAGCTGAAGGATTACGTGGAGTGAAGACAGGAGAAAAATCCAAAAATACACTTGCTATTCTTCTTATCGTTATAGGTGGAATACTGTTTCTCCATAAACTGGGTATTATCCGTTTTGATTTTATATGGCCTCTCTTTTTAATCGGCTTGGGAGTTTTTCTTTTTTCCAGATAGATTTTCCCTACACAAAAAATACATGATCCACTATAATGCGACATATGTCAAAAGAAATCGCATATTGTTCACTCGATCCAGATTTCCCAGAAACAGGATATATAGGATTTCTGTTTATACTTCACGATGACAATTTGCTTGGTACATTACCCCTTGATACTATCTACACAAGTATCGATCATGCTTCAGAAGGAATAAAAGCTATATTCGAACAAATAAAGGGAACGCAAAAAAAAATAACGATACCACAAGAGTGTGTACTGATAAGTATTAAAAAACAATCTTTACTACCTTTAAAAAAGAACTATTGGAAAAATCCCCAAATAAACTATAGTGAACACTCACGTGTTACTACTTTTTCACCTGTCTTGGAAAATCCTTCTCTTTTCTCTTTGCTTGTTACACCATTTTCTTATGACGATGTTGTTAACAAATGGTACTTCACTGCCGCCATGCCTTTATATCACAAATTCAATCCTAAAACGATAGAAGCATTCATGAAATTTAGTGATTATGTAGTCGAGCCAAGAGCAAAAACTGCCGCAATATATACATTAGAACAAAAAGTTCGATTTAATTGGATGACAAAAGAAATAAAAGAGTTTGAACATCATAAAACTATAAAACCTAAAGAAAAAAGTTAGAGTTTAACACTCTCTATCTGGTTGTTACGATCTCTTCACTAATTACTAAAAGATATGCTATTATGTAAAACGTCATTATGAAAAAGACAATCTTTATATGGGCTCTATTACTCTTCCTTTTCGTCGAGTTCCTTCTAGTTATTTCCCCAGGTGATATGAAAGTAACAAATTCTAACGTTTTACCTACTCAAACTATTAATCTAGCAAGTGATCAAAAAAATAAAGAAACACAATCTCTTAAAAAAGAAATCCTTAAAGAAGGAACAGGGACAGCAGTAAAAATCGGTGATACCGCCCTCGTACATTACAAGGGAACGTTAACAGATGGAACAGAATTTGATAGTTCATTTAAGAGAAATGAACCTTTTTCTGTCACATTGGGAACAAATCAGGTTATTAAAGGCTGGGAAGAAGGTATCCCAGGAATGAAGATAGGCGAGAAACGAAAACTTACTATTCCCCCTAGCTTAGGCTATGGTGAATCTGGTTCACCACCTGTCATCCCACCTAATGCTACACTTATTTTTGAAGTTGAGCTGATTGATATTAAATAATTCTCTGCGTAGTTTTTTGCATAATTTGTTCTTTAATAGTTTTTTCCCTCTCACGTTTAATAGCATAATCAATGATAGCTAGAATAAAAAGATTGGGAAGTAATGTACTCAAAGCGTAAAACTGAAAACTATAAAAAAGGAAAAACTGCGTTAAAAAGATGAAAATCATCACTGCAATTTTAAATTGACTATATGCACGGAGTCGTGAAGATCTCAGTAAAAAAAATCCTTCTAAAATAAAAACTGCTGCCACCAATGCAGTTATGAGAACTCCCCATTTATCAAATGATAAATAAATACGAGCAGCAATGCTATAAGAGATAAGACCTATCGCTAAAGCTGCTTGTAATAAAAGAAAAAATATAACAAAACGGGCAAGTAAAAAAGACTTTGTCATAAATTGGTAAATGCTTCTTAATTTCCGACGAAATATAAGAAAATAGCCAGGTTTTTTTGGTTGTATTGCTTCAATTTTTGATAATAACTCATATAACCATTGAGCAATAGGATCACTTAAATCAGATTTCTGTAAATATTCAAAGGCAAGTCTTTCCTCCTCGACATCCAAATCATTAATCACAGCTTCCTGAGTCATATCTAAGGCGTTGATCAAATATTCTTTTTTTGAATATGCACGGTACTGAGGAATCATACGAAAAAGAAGAAAGAGTAGAATAAAAATTACGTAAATAATTGCAACAGCTGGTTGAAAAAAATAATTATTATCGCTTGTTAAAAACTTACCTAATTCATCGATAAATGCACCGAAACCGATTCCACCAATAACTGCTGCTAGCTGCATCGCAAATCTATTAAGGAATGTTAATAAGAGAATTAATGCTGCAGTCATAAACAATCCCCCCCATAACATATGTGCAACATGTATACCTCGACCACCAAGTTGGGGATAACCTGTAATGAATAAAAAGAAACGAATTGAAAAAAGTGAGGAAATGGCAGAAACTAAAAAAATTTCTAAGAGATCATCAGCCTCGATGTTTCTTATAAATATTCCTTTTAATGACATACCTACAGTATATCAAACTTACTCTCTTCAACTGGTTAGATTACAAAAAATGTGTTATCATTCCGATGCAAACTATGAATAAAGCAAAAAATGAAACTCTAAAAAAACAAGCTGTTACTATCGCTTCTGAGATATCACATCTTATAACTCAATATACCCATGACAGTTTCACCTCAAAATTCTTTCTGACCGATGAAATTGGTACAAACTTTTATATAGCAGCTGGTGGTTTTGCAGCTGTAATTTATGAACCTCAATTAGAAGCTGATGAGGTGCAAAACATTCATGCATTATCATTTTTTCTTATTCTTATTACATATGGATTCCAAATATATATTCGAGAACGTTCGCTAAGAACCAATAGCTCACCTTACACACTACCCACAAATAAGAAAAAAATTGAAGTAGCAAATTCTGTTATCTTAGAACGAGCTGAAACAGGAAACCTGGTATCTTCTCCTCTTGCTGATGAAATAATTGAACTAACACTTATGCAAGTACAAAAAACATTACATGAAAAAGACTTTACCTTAGCTGAACACAGGTTAAATGAAAAAAAATTATACACATATATGACTGTATCACTGTATTTCGGTTATAATATGGCTGCAGAACTCCTCTAAGCTCTCCCAGGTCCTCGAAAATTGGCTCTGAAACTTTGCAACTATGTAACTCATTATAACTTCATACTTGCCAAGTGTAATTTTTCTTTTTATACTAAACATACAGGCAGAAATTACTTTCGATGAAAATTTTGCCTGAACCAGCTGACCAACAAATAATTTTAGCAACACAGATTTGGGAGGACGTCGTGCATTCGATGGGTCAGTATACAAACGATAGTTTTACTTCAAAGTTTTTACCCCCCGAAGAAATACTTACATATGTGCGCCCCATAGCATCGTCGTTTGCGCAACTTCATTACACTCCTCTACCAACAAAAAAAGAAATCTATAAATCCCATCTCTATGGAGTGTTTTATTTTCTCATTATATGTGGTATGCAAATGCATATTAAAGAACGATCAATACTAAAAAACCATGCTCCTTATACACTAGAAACTCATGAAAAATTAATCAGAGAAGCAAAAAATCGAGTTATGAATGAACTCACCGAGGGGATAAAAGTATACCCTCCTTTAAATCACGCAATGGATATTTTCCTATCAAATGTAGCAACACCGCGAAGATTATAAAGATTACCTTTAAAAAATTATGAATTCGACGCAGAAAAATTTGATAAATTTCTCCCCGTCACATTGTTATGGGGGTATCTTTTTGCAAAAGAAATAATAAAAGATAAATGATTTACTATAGCATTCATCTTCAACATAGTTTGATCGTATGTCTGGAATTCATGCTATAGAATCGGGAAGAAACCTTCAGTCTTTAACAGAACCCACATCTGCTTTTTCTGTCATCTCTCTACGTCAAATTGACACCCTAAAACAGGGTCTTGAATATATTAGGGAAGAAGGCCCGAAATATCGAATACTTCCCGATTCCCATACTGCTCTAAAAGTCAGACAATATGGAACACTTTGCGATGAACATACTTTTCAAACTATAGAAAAAGGTAACTGGCGAGTAACTGTTTATGATCCTGAAGGGAAATTCAATCAAGCATACTTCACCACACCGCCAGAAGTTACATTCTTAGCACAACAGCTGACTCCACTACAAAGATTTCGCCAACCTCCTCCTGAAGATACAAGAGCTCAAAAACATACTGCAGCACAATTATTCTTAGCTGAAAATACAAGCATTTTGGCAGAACATATTTTCTGTCAGATGGGAATAGAAAAAAAAGTAACTACTATACCGCTCCTTTTAGAACTCTGGAGTAGACCAGATTTAACTCTTTTTATACCCGATCCACTTCTCCTTGAGATTGGATTAGGAGGTAAATTTGGAAAAGTAGAAAGGTATGTAGATGACTTTGAAAGAGTATACCCTTCTATGAAAGGACGCGTTCAGGGAGCAGTCGTTCATTACACTGTAAATGAAGAAGGGGGAAACTTACGTATATTTACATCATCACCATATACAAAGATGAAACAAGCAGCATAAACATTTAAATATGAGAACAAATGTAGAGCTAGGTTATAATTCAATAGAAACAGCAATCGTTCACGCAGACAAAAATAGGCGACAAAGATTAACAGAAGGACTAGACTATCTTCGTATGCAGATGCCTAAATACCTTATTCGTCCAGAAGGCCATACTGTTCGTGAAGTAAAAAGGTTTCATGGGACATGGCCGCAACATATTTTTGATACTGTAGGCATGGGTGGCTGGCAAGTAACGGTTATAGATCCCATTGGCCTTTTCAACCGGGCTACACTTACTCCAGCGCCAGAAATAAGCCACCTTGCAGGCGAACTAGCTATTGCTCAGGATTTTATAAAACCTCCTGAATACGATAAACATGCTCAGGAACATACGAGCGTCCAACTGTTTTTAGCTGCTAATACGAGAAAAATGGTTGAGAGTATCTTCTGTAATATGGGAGCTGCACCGCCAAAACATATTGCACCGTTTATTCTTGAACCAGGGCATGGACCTGATATAGTAATGCTTACTCCAGATCCATTTATTGTTGAAATAGGAAAAGAAGGTAAATTTCCTGTATTAGAAGAGTATATTAAAGAATTTCAATATCAGTATCCATATGTAGCGGATCGTGTAACAGGAGCAGTTGTATATTATAAAAAAACAAAATCAGGTGCATCTTTAAACGTTTTTAGTAGCAGAATAGGTGTAAGCTAAGTATAATTATGAGATAATGACTATATGAAAATACTTATTGAAAACGATTTACAATATTTTATCCGCTTCGATAAAAATGAAGAGGTTCTAGAAGAACTTTCAAAACTTATCAATCTTAAGAATATACAAAGTGCATATTTTACTTGTATTGGTTCTGTAAAAGGACTCGTCCTATCTTACTACAATCTAACAACTAAACAGTATGAAGATCATACGCTAGATGAAGATCTAGAGGTAGTAAGTATAACTGGAAATGTAGCGATTATGAATGATAAACCTGTTATTCATGCGCATGGCGTATTCTCAAAAAAAGATTTACATACTGTAGGTGGACATATAAAAAAACTACTCGTATCAGCAACATGCGAAGTATTTTTAACAAATTTATCTAATAATCTCTCCCGATCATTTGATAATGAAACAGGTCTTAATCTCCTGCAGTAAAATACTATTACTTTATAGAAAAAAAATCTTTATTATGCTAGAGTATCAGAAGTCTTATGAATATATATAAAAAAGTTTCGTTATTTCTTCTCATAATCATCCTCAGCTTCATTAATGTTCGAATTTCGTATGCTGCAACAGTTAAAACAGGGGACAGTATTTACCTTTCTGAAGAGAAACAATACGAAGATCTTTATCTTTTTGGTAGTACGATTACAGCTGAAGCACCTATAAAGAATGATCTTATTGCTGCCGGAGGAGAAGTAACTCTTAATGGAGATGTAACAGGCAGCTTAATGGCTGCCGGGGGTACTCTTACTATACGTTCAAATGTTGATAACACAATGCGTGTAGCAGCTGGAGATGTTATTATAAGCGGAACTATCACACGTGATGTATTGATAGCCGCGGGTGTAGCTCGTATTACTAAAACTGCATCTATTAGCGGTGACTTAATCTTTATAGGCAGTGAGTTAGTAGTCGAGGGCACTGTAAAAGGGAAAGTAAATGCAACGGGTGAACAAGTAACAATTAATAGTCGTGTCGGTTCTGTAGAAGGCAATATGGGTTTACTAACCCTTGGGAAAAAAACAATAATAGAGAAAGAGCTTCGGTATTCTTCGCCCACGAAAGCAGCAATTCATGAATCCGCAACTATTCAAGGAAAAACCTACTATTCAGCGGTTAAACAAGAACCTAAAAACACACAAGGTATTTTAAGAGCTTTCACTCCAGGTGCGCTTTATACTTTATTCCTTGATATGTTGCTTTCGCTAGGAGTTGTAGTCTTCTTACCAAATTTCGTTAAAAAAATAATAGCAACTTTGTCTAAATCCCCTCTTAATTCTGCAGGAACAGGTTTCTTCTTTGTTATTTTCTGGCCGCTTCTTAGCCTGGTTATGCTCTTTCTTCTCTGGTTATCTCTCATTTCATTTCTTTTTTATGCACTTATTCTTATTACTAGTATTTTCTTAATGAAAATTGTCGTTGGGTGGCGACTTCTTAAATGGTGGCATATGCATCAAAAAACCACAGAAAAGTATCAAATAAATAGCTGGAAAACAGCAGTAGTTGGATCAATCGCTGTGTATATACTTATGCTTATACCTATTATAGGTTGGATTATCCTTATATTTATTTATCTTTTGACTGTAGGAGCTACTGTAAAAGCATTCCTTTCCTTTGTCCAATCATCTAGGATCAGTAACAAAAAATAAAATGAAAATTACAAAATATCTACATTCTTGTTTACTTGTTGAAGAGCAAGGAAAAATTGTACTAATAGATCCTGGTCAGTATACTTATGATGCAAAAGTGTTTCCGCTAGCTACAATCCCGCAAATAGATACTCTGGTGATAACTCACGAGCATATAGACCATTTTTCTATACCATTTATAAAAGATATTATTGCCAGATTTCCAAATATCGAAATTTTTAGTAATGAATCTGTTGTCGCTCTTCTTGATAAAGAAGGCATTGCCGCAACTTCAGATGGCAATGAATATATAACATTACAACCAGTGCCTCATGAAGATGTAGTGATAGCTGTACCACCCCAGAATGTACTACTTACCGTATTTGGAAAATTCGCAGATCCAGGTGATTCGCATCATTTTTCCACAAACGCACCCATCCTTGCTCTTCCTATACAAGCTCCATGGGGTAGTTTTGCTGATGCACTAAAGCTTGCGGAAGAAATTAGCCCGCAGTATGTTATTCCCATTCATGACTGGCATTGGAAAGATGACGTGAGAAAGGGAATGTACCAACGTGCAGCAGAATATTTACAACAGTCAGATATTCAATTCAAAGGATTAGAAACTGGGGAAACAATAGAATTAGCAATTTAAATCACCTCAAGAAATTTTCTTCTTTCGGTTCTTGAATTATCTTACTAAAAATAAACTCGTCATTTCCAAACCATGATTTTTTATGGAAACCCACCATCTCAAAACCCATTTTTTCATAAAAATTTTTATTCCTCTTATCAGCATATAAATAGAGATTATGTCCGCCTAGCTCTACTATCCTTTCTTCCCAATTTTTTAATAAATTTTTACCTATCCCTTTTCTTCGAAATTTCGGATCTACCATAAGCCAAATAGCCAAGCTTACACCAGCAAAAGGATATTCCGCTTCTAAAAAGCCTACGAGCTCTTCATTCTTAAAAGCACCCAGCAGTATTCTTGTATGGTTTTTAAGAATGGATTCAAAATTTTCTTTGTTCCACATTCGTGGACTTGTTAGCATATACTTTTTTGATCTTGCTGAGTATTCAGCAAACTCTGCTAGTAAAACAGAAGAAAAAAAATCGAAAAAAATATCTAGCTCTGATAATGCTAGTTGTCTAATCTGCAGATTTCTCATTTTACCCGTTTGTTCTCTAAGAGTAAGTTTATAACAACTGCCACTCCTTCTTCTTTATACGAAGGAGCTATATAATCTGCAATTGCTTTTAATGCTTCATTTGCATTTTCCATAGCTATTTTATAGCCACAGGCAGTCAATAGCGGGTAGTCGTTATAACCGTCCCCAATGCCAATTACTTCTTCTTCCTTCAGCCCAAGCATTTTCATTAGCAACAGTACTCCCATATGTTTTGTCGCTTTTATTGAAGTTATATCCCATCCTTTACCTGCTGGGCTACTTGAATCTATAAAAGAAAGTCTTTTCGATTTCGTGCTAAGCATCTCTTCAACTATCTTTTGCTTAGCAATATCTTTAATAGCGCTTACATGTATTTTTGGTATATCAGCAACCACCAGATCTTTAATGTCTTTAAATATATATGGACCATATCCCTTAAATAGGAAAGCATCCGGTGTATAGGCGACATCTTTTTTTTCGACTGCGAACATTATACCTTCTTCTAGAAACAGTTTTATTAGTTCTCTAACATCACTATCTGGCATATATTCTATATGCAATGTCTTTCCAGACTGCGGGTCGACTATTTCAGCACCACCGCGCGTTATAATAGGATTTGTTAGAGCAAGAAGCCTACATGTTTGTTGCAGTATTCCTGGAAATGCTCTTCCAGAAGCAATTGAAAAAATAGATTGAGAGTCTACCCATCGTTTAATCGCAGCTTTTACCTTTAATGGAATCTGAAAGTCTGAACCTGCTAGTGTTCCATCGAAGTCGCTTATGATGGCTTTATACTTTTTTGAATTTTGAAGATTCATTAACGCTTTGGAGATTGCTTTCTTCTTCGGGCTTTACCACCTGTGCCGACCTTTCGTCGTTCACGTACACGATCATCTCGTGTAAGAAAGCCTTTCTTCTTTAGCAAGGGTCTATATTCATCTGGCTCTAATGCTGCTAAAGCACGGGAAATACCTGAAGCTACAGCTTCTAACTGACCTTCAATACCTCCTCCAACTACTCTAATAGTAAACGCATATTTATTTTGAGCATTTACCACACGGAGAGGCTCACTGTACGTCCTTCGCATTACCTCACTAGAAAAATATTCAGTAATAGGTTTCTCATTTACTAGCATTTCTCCTTTTACAATAGGTTGTTGATTCCAAACAGCATCAGGCTTAACACTTGTATAAAGACGTACTCGTGCTACCGCTTGTTTCCGGCGACCAACTGCAAATATATAATCCTTTTTTTGTTGTTTTGTTTGTTTAACTTGTTCTACCATATAATTTTTGAATTTTAACTTTTAAATTTATCATTGTATGTATGTTGTTCACCCGAGAAAATAAATAAACGCTTCATCATACTGGCAGCAAGTTTATTATCAGGTAACATACCTTTTACTGCATGTCGAATAATCTCCTCAGGTTTTCGCTCCCGTAACTCACGTAACGTTTCTGATCGATATCCTCCTGGATACCCAGAGTGTCTTACATATGTCTTCTGTTCTTCCTTCTTACCTGTTACATTAACATCTTTAGCATTCGTAATAACCACATAATCACCACAGTCAAGATTACGAACAAAGTACGGTTTGCTTTTACCCATTAGTAATTGTGCAATCTCTGTCGCGAATCTACCTAAAGTTTTTCCTCGAGCATCTCGTAAATGCCATGCTCTCTCAACTGTACCTATTTTTGTAGGAACTGTAATCCCATTCATTATTTTTTCTCCTTTTTTACGGCTTCTTTTTTACCTTTTGTTCCATGCTGTGATTTACTACTTACTTTTTTATCTGTTTTTTTCTCGGCTTTTACATTTTTTGCTCCACTATTCAGAGCTATTACCTTATCAGTATTCGCAGCTTTAGTAACTTTCTTCTTATTTTTTTCACTTAACTGAATACCTTTATCAACCCATTCTATAATCACTACGGATGCATCATCTCCAAAACGTTTTCCCAATCTCATAATCCGTGTATATCCTCCTGGTCTATTTATGAAACGAGGAGCAATATCTGTAATCATCCTTTTTGCTGCATCTTCATGTAAATAAGGTAATAAAAAAGGAGTCGCTGCAACACCTTTTATCTTTGCCCTCGTTACAAGCTTCTCAACTGAACCTTTTATTGCTTTCGCTTTTTCTTCAGTTGTCTGGATACGCTCTTTTAAGACTAACGATGACATTAAACCCTTAAAAAGGGCTTTTCTTTCATTTGCATCTCTTTTAAATTGTCTTCCAAAAACATTTTTTTTCATAAAAAAATCTCAAAACTCAAATCTCAAATCGTAAAACTACAACGCAAATCGTAAATCTCTATGTATTGATTTACTGCTGTAGATTTGACATTTGAGATCTAAGATTTGAGATTCAATTAGGCAGGTAATGTTATTCCTTTAGCTTGAAGCTTCTCTTCGATGACTGTTAATGACTTCCCACCCATATTCCTCATACCAACAAGTTCTTTACGAGGAGTGTTAATTAATTCTTCTACTGTCTCTATTCCACCATTTCTCAAAGAATTATAAATTCTCGTAGGTAAATCCAATTCATCGATAGTGAGTTTTAATGTCTCAGGTGCAATTGTAGAAACTGTAGTTGTAGCTTCTCCATCGGTAGTTACAGGAGCTTTTGGATTGTAAACCATAAAGAATGACTCTGCAAGAATTTTTGCTGCATCATCAAGAGCTTTTCTAGGATTAATCGTACCATTTGTCCAAATTTTAATTACAAGCTTATCAAGATTTGTTTGTCTTCCTACACGCGTTGCTTCAACAGTATATGTAACTCTTTTTATTGGTACAAATACAGCATCTGTTGGGATTATTTCTAGACTTGAAGATTTTCGATCTTCTGCTAGCGAATAACCTAATCCTCTTTCTACTGTTAATTCCATTTCTAATTTTGCCTTTGGACCCGTTAGTGTTCCTAAATAAAGATCTTTATTCATAACTTCAACGCCATCAGTTTCCTCTAAATCTGCAGCTGTGACTACTTTATCTCCTTTGACAGATAGCTTGATAGTTGCTGATTCTTTAGAATCTGCAAGCTTGATACAAACTTGTTTAATATTAAGAAGAAGATCAATAATATTTTCTTTTAATCCTGGAAGAGTTGAGAATCGATGTTTTACTCCACTAATACGTACAGAGGTTACTGCAGCACCAGGAGTAGACGTATAAAGAACACGTCTAAGAGCATTTCCCATAGTATAACCATAACCTGGCTCAAGTGGTTCGATAACGAACTCACCATATTCTTCTGTCAGTGTAGCTTCTTTAACTTTAAAATCTAATTCGACCATATAGTAATAATAATTATAGCTAAAAGTTGGATTGTAATAAGTGTAGAATTGCTTATATTTCCACAATCTAACTTCTAGCATCTAGACTCAACTTGTCTAGTATACCATTAACGAGAATAATATTCAATAATCTGTCTTGTGTTAAATGGTAGCTCAATATCTTCTCTTTTTGGCATACGAACAAGCTTTCCTTGATTACCCTCTTTCGAAAGAAAGGAAACAACTGGCACATTTTCTTCCATAAGTTTCATAATATCGGGATTCTTCTGCATTGCATTAGAAATGCTGATTATATCATTTTCTTTTACCTGATATGATGGAATGGTCATTTTCTCTCCATTAACTGTAACATGCCCATGGGTAACCATTTGTCTAGCCATAAATCTGGATTTAGCGAATCCCAAACGATATATAACGTTATCTAAACGTGTCTCTAAAAGAGATAAAAGTAATTCTTCTGTGTCACCCTTTTGTTTAGATACACGATCAACTAATTGTTTAAACTGTTTTTCAAGCACTCCGTAAATAGCTTTTGCTTTCTGTTTCTCTCGAAGTTGTAAACCGTACTCAGATAACCTTCTTTTTCTTTTTCTTCCATGAACACCAGGTGGGATACTAATACGACGAAGCAAACTTGCAGATGTTTTATCAAGAATATTGACTCCTTCTCTTCGTGCAATTCGATGTTTAGGACCTGTATAGTGTGCCATTATACTCTCCTCCTTTTTTGTGCTCTAGGACCATTATGAGGAATCGGTGTTATATCTGTGATGGACACAATACTTAATCCTCCTGCTTTTACTCCGCGTAATGCAGATTCTCTTCCTGAACCTGGTCCTTTAATAAAGACATCAACTGTCTTTAAACCACTTACTACTGCCTTTTTTGCAGCGTCTTCTACAGCAAGTGATGCTGCGTATGGTGTGGACTTCCTCGTACCTTTGAATCCTTTTGCTCCAGAAGAACTCCATGAGATAGCATCACCAGTATCATTCGTGATAGTAACAAGTGTATTATTAAATGTCGCGCTTATATAGACTTTTCCATGTACACCTACAGTAAGTGTACTTTTCTTTTTCGTTTGTTTTACTACTGCCGTTTTTTTAGCCATATATTATTAAATCACTACTTACTACTTTGCTGCTTCTTTAGTTTTCTGTGCAGCTTCAATCTTTGCCATGACTTCTTTCTTAATAGCACCAATTGTAACACGTTTACCACGTTTTGTACGTGCATTCGAGCGTGTTCTTTGGCCTCGCGCTGGAAGATTCCGAGCATGACGCATTCCTTTATATGAACCAATCTCTTTTAATCTGCGTATATTTCCTTGTACTTCTGCTCGTAAATCTCCTTCAATCTTTATATGTTCTAAAGCATCCGTTATTTTTTTAACTTCAGATTCTGTTAACGTTTTTGCTCGCTTAGCACCATCAATCTCTGCTTTTGCTAAGATATTCTTTACGTTACTTCTTCCGATACCATAAAGGTACGTTAACGCAATATCAATTCTCTTTTCGTCTGGTATAGTTGCACCAAGTATTCTCATAATCTAGTTATCCTTGCCTCTGCTTGTGTTTTGCTGTTGTACAGACAATATATACAACACCTTTTCGTCTAATAATCTTACAATTTTTGCATCGAGGCTTTACACTTGCTTGTACTTTCATATTATTTTGTTCTCCTTACTATTCTTCCTTTCGTCGGGTCATACTTCGTCATCTCAACCCTTACCTTGTCACCAGGTAAAATACGTATAAAATTCATTCGCATCTTTCCTGATAAATGACAAAGAACGATAGAACCATCCTCTAGCTCAACACGAAAAAGTGTATTGGGCAAAGCTTCTTTTACAATTCCATCAACTTCAATCGATCCCTGATGAGCCATATGACACGAAACACACGAATACAGCTTCTCATTCAAAAAACGTTTCGTGTTTTTCGAGAGCGAGGTGATCTTGAAGTTCAATTCTCAACTCGCGAACTATCGCGAACAGGCAGAATAAGAAAGCGCATTCGTGTCTTTTCGCATATTATAGCAAACAAGCCTAGAAAGAGCAAACATTATTTTGTCAATATTTCAGGACCATTCTCAATTATAGCTATTGAACGCTCAAAAACCGCAGATAAACTCCCGTCAGCTGACTTTATAGTCCAATCATCCGTACCAGCATACACGACATCCGGCCTACCCATATTATAAATTACCTCAACAGCGATGGTCATTCCCTTTTCAAGTAAAGGAGTTCGTGATATAGGCTGGTCGAGAAAACCGGGCACCTCTGGCTCTTCGTGAAGCTCTTTTCCTACCCCATGACCTATTAATGTACGAACGATAGAGTAGCCACCTTCTTTTTCCACAATATCTTGTATCGCTTTAGAAATATGTCCAATACGATTCCCTAATACAGCCTGAGCAATACCTGCCTCCAAAGCCTTTTTACCAATAGCTAAAAAGAGCTGTTTTTCTTTGTAATTTTGAGTTTTGAGTTTGGAGTTTTGAGTTGAGACCAGTATGGTCTCGGCCATATCGGTATGATATCCCTGAAAATATACGCCAGCGTCTATACATACGACGTCTCTTTCTTTAAATTTATAGGGAGAAGGAACTCCATGTACAACAACATCATTCGTACAAATACACAACGTGTGATGGTATCCTGGAACTTTTTTAAACCCTGGTTCTCCACCTTTTTCCCGGATTAACCTTTCTGCCAAAGTATCTATCTCTATTTCAGAAACTCCTGGTTTTACATTCCCAAGCACTTCCCACAATACATCTGAGAGAATTTTTCCCCCTTGTTTCATATATTCAATTTGTTTTAAATTTTTTATATCTATCATAGTAAACCTCTCTTACGTATTTCATCTAAGATTACCTTTACTGTTTTCTCTTTAGAATAATCAGAGTTATCGATCATTATATACCCCTGACGTTCTGGATTTACTGGTAAGGGATATATTTTCCTTTCTTCATCACGACTATCTCTCTGTTTAATTTCTTCTGCTACCTCAGCTAATGAGATATTTGTCATTCCCATTGCTAACCATTGTTGTAATCGTCTTTCTGCACGAACAGACAACCGTGCAGTTAAATATAACTTAACATCTGCAGAAGGAAAAATCGCTGTTGCAGTATTTCTACCTTCTATAACAATTATAGCTCCCCTCGCTAACCGTTCATTAGAAACTGAACGGTAGATACTAATCATTTCATACTGGACTTCATTAATAGTAGCTATTTTCGAAGAAGCTGCTGATACTTCTACTGTTCTTATTTTATCGGATACGTCATCTTTATTTAATAAAACCCGCTTTTCTCCCAAAAAATGTATAGATATTTTTGGTAATGCTGTTATTACTGCATTTTTATCCTCAACATTTATCCCATGCTCCAAACAGTATAATGCTAAACATCTAAAAAACACTCCAGTATCAATATAAAAACCTCCCAGCTTTTCTGCAAGTAAAGGTGCAAGCGTTCCTTTACCGGAGGCCATGGGACCATCTATAGCTATAATGAAACCTTTTCTCTCTGTCATGCCTAACATGTTTCGGCATCCTCAAATAGCGGATCCTGAAACAGGTTTAGAATAACAGAGGAAATCTATACACGAAGTTTACTCATAATTTCTTTATGGATTTTTTCGACAGGTTGTTCGCCATTCACTTCTATAAGTAAACGTTTTCTATGGTAATAATGAAGAACAGGTTCGGTAAATTTATGGAATAATTCAATTCTATGTCTGACTGCAGCAAGTGTTTCATCATCTCTTTGTTCAGTTTCATGTTCTTCTCTGTAGGATAATCTCCATAACGCCTCCCGATCAGATACTTTTAAATAAATAACTTCATCTATCTTCTCGTCAAATGCTTCTGCTTGCTTCAATGTTCTTGGAAAACCATCAAGAATATATCCTGAAATATATTCTGACCTTTTAAGATATTCCGAAACAATCTTTATAGTCCGGTTATCAGGTATTAATGTCCCCGCATGAAGAAGCTCTTTAATATAACGGCCTAATTTAGAGCGTTCTTTAGCTAGCTCACGAAAAATATGACCTGTAGAGAGATATGGAACATGAAGCTGTTTAGAAAGTAAATTACCCTGTGTGGATTTCCCTGAACCCTGGATACCGATAATTATTATTTTTAGTGTTTTACTTTCTGAAGTCATTGTTTCTATTTCCTCAAGAACTCTTCATAGTTACGAGTAACAAGATTGGCTTCTATAGATTTAAACATTTCTAATACTACACTAACAACGATAAGAATACCTGTACCTCCTAATAATAAAGTCTGTGTGTTTGTTATTCCTTGAACTGCTGTTGGAAGGATGGCTATCAGACCTAAAAATAATGCACCAACCAATGTTATTCTGTTTAAAATATAATTTAAATATTTTGCAGTTTGGCTTCCTGGACGAATACCTGGGATAAATCCACCATATTTTTGAATTTCCTCTGCTATTTTTTGAGGATTGAAAACAACAGCAGTATAGAAATAAGTAAATCCAACAACCAGAATGAAATACATAATATTATAAGGAATTCCTACTGGATTAAACCAGGTTGTCAACGTCTGACCTATATTACTAAGATTCTTATCAGGTGAAGATATAAGATAATTACCTAACAGTGAAGGCAAGAGGACAAGAGATACTGCAAAAATTATTGGGATAACTCCAGCTTGATTTAACCGAAGAGGTAAATGGGTAGACTGACCACCAGCCATTTTACTTCCTCTTACTCTTTTCGCATAATACACAGTAATTTGTCTTGTAGCTTCATTAACCACAATAATTGCCGCAATCATTACTACGCTTAAAAGTAATAATAAACCAGTCGTAAGAATATTCTCCGAGGTTATAGTTTCTGCAGTCTGTCCCAAAAGAATAGGTAGTCTTCCTACGATTCCCGCGAAAATCAGTACGGATGTACCGTTACCCACACCTCGTTCTGAAATCAACTCCCCAAGCCATACCAAAAACATTGTGCCCGCAACCATTGTTAAAATAAATGATATAAGACCTAACGGCGGAAGTGTCGAAATAATACCTTGACTACGAAGTAAAGCATACATTCCGAGAGCTTGAAGTGCGCCTAGAGGAACAGTAATAAAACGAGTATATTGATTTATCTTTCTTCTTCCTTGTTCTCCTTCCTTCGATAACTCTTCTAATTTCGGGAAGATCATGGTTAAAAGTTGCAGAATGATAGATGCATTAATATAAGGATTCAAGCCTAAGGCCATAATAGAAAAATTAGCAAGAGTTCCTCCTGAAAAGATATCGAGTAACCCGAGGAATTGATTTTGGCTAAACAAATTCCGGAGTTGTGTTACATTTACACCCGCAACAGGAATATATGCAAATAACCTGAAGATGAAAAGTATAACAATAGTAAACAGAATTTTCTTTCGAATTTCTGGAGTACTTAAACTTTTACGGAGAGTACGGATCGCTTCATTCATGGATTGTTAGCTAATTTACGCTGATACAGCATTTTTAACTATACTTTGTTTTCTATACTGCCACCAGCTTTTATTATTTTATCAGCAGCGGATTGTGAAACAGGAACTTTTACAGTTAAAGGGTTATTTACAGTACCATGGCCCAAAAGCTTTACACCCACTTTTCGTGCATTTTCTTCTACTATTTTCATCTTTATAAGTGTATCTACGTCTACTGTACCTTTTGCTGGAATTCTTGCTAAATCATGTAGGTTCAACACATATGGCTTTAACCCCCTGGCTTTATTACGAAGCTTACCTCGTAAAAAAGGCATTCTTTTTACTAATGGAAGAGCTCCACCTTCAAATCGTAACGGGACAGAATTTCTTGCTTTCTGACCTTTTGTACCCCGGCCTCCTGTCTTTCCACGGCCTGAACCATGACCTAAACCAAGTCTTTTCTTATTTCTCTGTACTACTGATGGCAATGTATGAAGTTCCATTATTTCTTTTTCTCCTTTTTATCTAATCTCATTCGTTCATACTGATGAGCAACTTGTCGAAGCGCTTCCATCGTAGCATAAACATTATTCGCCTGATTCTTTGTGCCTAATACTTTGCTTGAGATATTTTGGATTCCCGCTGCCGCAACGACACTTCTTACTGCTCCGCCAGCGATAATACCTGATCCTGGAGGTGCTGGCTTTAACATGATCTTCGCTGCACCATGCTTTACATCGATTCTTAATGGAATAGTACCATTAATAATTGGTACTGTTATCATATGTTTTTTCGCTAAAATAATTCCTTTTCGAATAGCTGAAGATACATCCATTGCTTTACCTAAACCAATTCCTACTTTACCATTTTTATCTCCCACTACAGCTAAAGCAGCAAATCCCATCTTATTACCGCCCTTTGTTTTTTTCGATACACGGTTAATGTTTACTACTTGTTCTGAGAAGCCATTAAGCATTTCAGCTTCTTTTTGTATATTTTTATTCGTGTTTTTATTATTCATATATTTAACAAATTAGAACTGCAATCCTCCCTCTCTGGCACCTTCTGCAATTGCTTTTATTTTACCATGATAGGAATATCGGCCTTTATCAAAAACTACTTCTGATATCTTCTTTTCCTTGGCAAGCTTAGCAATAGCCATACCTAAAGCTTTCGCACGTTCTACACCAGTTCCTGCTTCTTCTTTACCATCCATAGCGCTAACTATAGTTTTACCAGTTTTATCATCAATTATCTGCGCATACATATGCTTGTTTGAACGAAATACTGATAACCGCACTCTGTCAGTAATCAATCGGAATTTTTTTCGTATTCTTGTTTGTCTTTGTAATGCTCTTTTATTTTTATTCATAGGTATTTTTAACTTTCAATTCTTATTTACTTCGTTCCCACAGCTTTAGCTGCTTTTCCTACTTTTCGTTTAACCTGTTCGCCTTTATAACGGATACCTTTACCTTTATATGGTTCTGGTGGTTTAATTGCTCTGATTTTAGCAGCAGTTTCCCCAACTAATGTCTTATCAGTACCAGAAACACTAATAATGTTTTCTGCTACAGCAATTTTAATAGATTTATCTGGCTGGAATTTGACAGGATGAGAAAATCCTAACGATAAAACTAGATCATTTCCTTGTACTTGTGCTCTATATCCTACGCCTTGCAATTCTAATTTCTTTTCAAACCCGGTATCTACACCTTTTATAACATTAGCAATTTGTGCTCGCGTCAAACCATATAAAGCTCGTACCTTACGATCCTGTTGATTAGCCGCACTAAACTGTAATCTCCCATCTGTAAGTGAAACAGTAATACCGTTGGGAACAGGATATACTACTTCTCCTTTAGGTCCTGATATTTTTACAGTATTACCTTCTACAACAACTTGTATGCCTGACTTAATTTCGATTGGTGTTTTTCCTATTTTTGACATAGTAAAAAAAATATTCACTCTTAAAAATAAAACAGTAGATATAAATCGCTGCCTTCCCAGTCATTATATATACTATTCAATCTTTAATCCCTCTATTACCAAATCTTGAAAAGAATCTCTCCACCAATACCTTTTTTTAAAGCTTCTTTACCAGTCATGATACCGCTACTTGTCGAAATAATTGCTGTCATAGCTCTATCTTTATCCTGCTTAAGATGTGTATTATCGATATAAACACGAATAGATGGTTTTGAGATCAGTTTTACATCGTGCATTGCTGGACGACGATTTTCGTATCGGAGATGCGCAATCAATAGTTTCTTTCCATCTACTTCCTGTTCTTCAATCTTGGCGAGATATCCTTCTTTTACCAATACACGAGCAATAGATTGATTAATCTTTGAGAAAGGCATAGTGACTTGCTTTTGTCTAGCAAGATATGCGTTTTTAACTCGTAATATAAAATCTCCTACATGATACATATGTCGGTATTTACCAGCTTGATTTAATAACGCCTGGTAATTCTCCTTTCATCGCTAATTCACGAAAACACAAACGGCAAAGACCAAATCTTCGAAAGTAAGCTCTCGACCTCCCACAAATACCACAACGGTTTACATGTCTCACCGTATATTTCTGTTTTCTCTTAAATTTAACTATATCTGATGTTTTTGCCATAAATATTTTTTTTAATAAATAGGTTACTCGAATCTAGCCTCACGAATTATACCATAGTTGTGGCTATTCGCATATTCACCTTATTTATTTATACCTTACCGCTTCTCAAAAGGCATACCTAGAGCCTTTAACAGCGCTAAGCCTTGTATATTATCTTTTGCGGTATTCACAAAAATAATTTCTAGACCTTGTAAACGATCAACTGTTCCTAGATCTATTTCAGGAAAAACAGAATATTCATGAAATCCTAATGCATAGTTACCTCTTCCATCAAAGCTTTTTGTACTAATACCATGAAAGTCTTTTACACGAGGCAATACTATAGTGACAAGTCTTTCCATAAATTCATACATCTTTTTACCCCGTAAAGTTACTGTTACACCAATCGGATCACCTTGTCGAAGCTTAAATGATGCGATCGACTTTTTTGCACGAGAAACTTTTGGTTTTTGGCCTGCGATAGCAGCCACAACATCAACCATACGGTCGATAAGCTTTTTATCAGAAGTTGCATCTTTAACACCCATATTAATTACAATCTTTTCAAGCTTAGGTGTTGCCATAGGATTCTTAATGCCTAGCTCACTTTGCAGGTTTGTAACTATTTCTTCTTTATATTTTTTTTGTAAATCTAACATATGTAAATTCTAATCCTCACTACTTGTTTGAATGTATCAACTTATATTTCCTTATTACACTTTCTACAAACTCTCATTTTTTTGTTTTTTTCGAATGTATACCCTATTCGTGTAGGCTGTTTGCACTTAGGGCAGACAAGTGCAACTTGTGAAACTGGCAAAGGCTTTGTAATTGTAACAATTTCTGATTGTTGTCCTTGTGCACGAGCTTTAACATGACGTTTGAATTGATTAACGCCAGGAATCAAGACTTTCATCTCTTTAGCAAAAACCTTCTCTACTTTTCCAGTTTTTCCTGCGTCTTTACCGTGTAAAATTTTTATTTCATCACCTTTATGTAATTTCATACTAAACAACCTCCACTGCCATACTTGCTATTTTTGTAAAGCCCCTATCACGAACTTCTCTTGGAATCGGACCGAATATACGTGTTCCTCTAGGATTTTTATCTTCTGCGTTGTCGATAATAACTGCTGCATTATCAGAAAACCGTACATACGAACCATCTTTTCTTCTATATTCTTTTCTCGTACGCACTACCACTGCCTTAACGAGCTCACTATCTTTTACTTGACCATGAGGTGAAGCACTTTTAACAACACAATTAACAATATCTCCAATTCTACCGAACTTATGTTTCGATCCACCAAAAATATGGACTACAGAAAGTGCTTTTGCACCTGAATTATCTGCGACTGATAAGATTGATCGTAATTGTATCATGCTTTCTCCTCCTTTTTAGTTCCCTTCACTTTTTTGACTGTTTTTTCTTCTTTTGGTTGAATGCTTGAAATTTTAAAGTTGATTGTTTTTGAAATTGGCCTTGTTTCTATAATACTTACGCGATCTCCCACAGAAACAGTATGACCATCTAAAGCAACACTAAATTTTTTACTTCGCTTTAACAACTTTTTATATTTTGGATGCGGTACTTTTCTCGTAATCTCTACCACAACCGCATTCATCATTTTCTTAGAAACTACAGTCCCATTAAGAATTTTTGCCATGCGTTAACTCCTTTCCTCGTAAAACAGTACTTACTTGTGCTATTGTTTTACGTAATGAACGTAATACACGAACATTTTTTACCTTTCCGCGTGTATGATCTAATCTTGTTGAAAGTAACTCTTTTCGTGAATCACTAAGTAATTTTTTTAATTCTTCTAGTGTTTGACTATGTAATTCTTTCTTTTTATTCGTTTTCATATTACTGAACCCTTCTTTGAATCAATTTCGATCGAACTGGTAACTTATGTGCAGCTCGTTTTAATGCTTCTACAGCAACTTCTTCAGTTACACCACCAATTTCAAACATAATACGTCCGGGTTTTACTGTCGCGACATATTCATGAACATCCCCTTTTCCTCCACCCATACGTACTTCCGGTGGTTTCTTGGTGATAGGTTTATCTGGAAAGATTCTAATCCAAACACGTCCACCACGCTGTGTATAGTGAGTTATTGCACGTCGTGCTGACTCAATTTGTCTACTTGAAACCCATCCGGAATCTTCAGCACTTAAGCCGAATTCTCCATATGCTAGTTCAACGCCTCTACTAGCGATACCTTTCATACTTCCTCTCATTTGTTTTCGATATTTAACTCTTCTTGGTAATAACATATGTAATTAAATTCAAAAGGCAAAATGCAAAAGTTAAAAGATACTATTTTCAACTTACACTTTTGACCTTTGACTTTTGAGTTTTTACTTTGCTTCCGATTTGTGAATCCATACCTTTACTCCTATATATCCTTTTTTCGTTAATGACGGTGTACTAGCGAAATCAATTCTTTCACGAATTGTTGACAAAGGCACTGTACCAATCTGGATTTTTTCTCGTCGACCAATTTCTGCTCCCGCAATTCTTCCAGAGAGAAGAATACGAACACCTTTCGCTCCAGCACTCATAACACGCTCTGCAGCTTGATTCATAACTCTCTTAAAAGGTAATCTCTTTTCTAACTGATCCGCGACATTTTTCGCGACTAAATATGCATCTAAATTAGGTTCTTTAATGGGCTCAACACGAATATCAAGTTTCGGCATATGCTTAGTGTTTCTTTTCGTAAAAAAACCTGTTATTGTTTTCTTTAACTCTTCTAATCCAGTTCCTGCTCTTCCGATAACTATACCCGGACGAGCAACATACACGATAATTTTAAGATTATTAATGGATCGCTCTAACTCTATTCTCGATACGCCTGCGCTTTTTAATTTTTCTTGAAGAAGCTTTCTTAATAAGAAATCTTCAAGAACAGTATCTTTATATTGTTTTTCATTAAACCATCTACTATTCCATTGAAAAACAGCTTTTAAACGTAATGCATGTGGATTTACTTTTTGTCCCATAATTTTAATAGTTACAAGTGATAAGTTATGAATCCTAAGTCAATAGTGACTGCTAACTTAGGACTTGCGACTTATGACTTTTTAGTATCCTCCTTTTCTTTTTTCATCTCTTTTTTTACTTCTTTTATTTCATCTAATATTACTCGTATATGACTACTTCTTTTTTTATAAGGATGAATTCTTCCACGAGTTGAAGGATGAAAACGTTTAAAAGCTTGTCCTTCAACCACTTCAATATTTGCAATATATAAGCGTGTTCTATCAAGCTTCGCATTGTGTAATGCATTTGCGACAGCACTTTCCATTGTTTTCGCTATTGCCTGTGCAGCCCGTTTTCGCATAAACTGTAATGAAACTAACGCATTCTCTAATGGTAAGTTTCGTACAGAATCTGCAACCAGTCTTACTTTTCTAGGACTAACTCTAACGTTTCTACTTATTGCTTGTACTTGCATATATTTCCTTTCTATTTGTTATGTTTTACTTATTTCTCGTGCGACGACACGTCCATGACTTCTGAATGTTCGTGTTGGCGAAAATTCACCAAGTCGTCTTCCAACCATACCTTCTTGTACAGAGACATTAATAAAAACACGTCCATTATGAACAGCGAATGTATGACCGACAAACTCTGGCGGAATTTGGCAAGCTCTACTCCAAGTTTTTATAGCTGCTTTATCACCAGTTTGCTTTTGTTGTATAACCTTTTTTAATAGATTTTGATCTATGAATGGTCCTTTTTTACTTGAACGTGCCATAATTAACTTTTCCTCCTTTGAACAATAAATTTATCAGAGTACTTTCTTCGTAATCTTGTTTTCCCAACTGCAATTCTGCCTGCATAGTTTTTTGGGGAAGGCATACCAATACCTGACCGTCCTTCTCCTCCTCCATGCGGATGAGATCGTGGATTTTGTGCAACTCCTCGAACTGTTGGTCTTATACCCATTCTTCGAGATCGTCCTGCTTTTCCAATAACCTCATCTTTCCACTCTATATTTCCTAACTGTCCAATTGTAGCATATCCTGTGGCTAAAATGCGTCTGATTTCACCTGATGGGAGTTTTACATGAACATAATCACCTTCACGAGCTGAGACGATCGCACTCGTTCCTGCACTTCTGGCTATTTGTCCTCCTCTTCCAGGATGTAATTCTATATTATGAATAATAGTTCCTACAGGAATACTTCCTAAAGGAAGCGCATTACCTACTTTAATCTCAACTGTTGGACTAGAAATAACAATATCCGAAACAGACAGGGTATTTGGTGCCAAAATATATCGTCGCTCACCATCACGGTATTGCACTAAAGCAATATCAACCGATCTATTTGGATCATATTCTATAGCTACAACTTTTCCTGGAATATCACGTTTATCGCGTTTAAAGTCGATGAAACGATAATATCTCTTATGTTCTCCACCCTTATGGCGAACAACAACTTGACCATGCGCTCCTCTTCCTGTTGTTTTTCTTTTAATTACCTTTAGTTGTTTCATACTATTATTCAGATAATTCAAATAAACTAATTTTTTGCCCTGGCTTAACAGTAACTACAGCTTTTTTCATAGGACTCTCAGTTATTTCAGTCCTTCGCAAGCCTATTCTCTTCGTTCTCCCCTTTATGCGTGATGTTAAAATCATAATGACATTAACATTAAATGTGTTTTCGATAGCTTGCTTAATTGCTTGTTTATTTGCATCTCTCTGTACAAAAAAAGAATATTTTCCAGCTGCTGCTAATGCCATTGATCGCTCTGTAATAATTGGTTTTACTAATACTTGTTTCATATTATTCTTTTTCTTGTTTCTTTTCGTTATTAAGGCTTTTTTCCATCTCATTAAGTGCGCTTTTCATAAAGAAGATAGCATCATGATTTAATACTTCATACGCATGTAATTGACGAGCATAATCATAGGTTACACCTTCGATATTTCTTACAGCACGGACTACATTAGCATGTTTTACATCAAGGACTAATAAAACTTTATTTTTTTTCTTCATATCTTGAACTTTCTCTAATAATGCAGCCATTTCTTTGGTTTTAGGCGCAATTTTTTCTAAACCATCAAAAACTTTTACTTTCCCTCTTCTTGCTTTATCACTTAATACAGTAAAGAGAGCAATCTTTTTCATTTTTTTAGGCATGTCTAGACTGAAATCTCTTGGTTTTGGCCCATGAGCGATACCTCCATGCACAAATATAGGAGCACGTACTCCACCATGGCGGGCTCTTCCTGTACCTTTTTGGCGATAGATTTTTCTTGTTGATCCATCGACTTCACCTCGAGTTTTTGTAGAGGCAGACCCAGCACGTTGATTAGCTAAATAAACTCTAGCCGCTTGAGCCACCAACTGAGGGTTACTCTTTACACCAAAAATCTTCCCCGGAAGCGCCAAAGATTCTACAATCTTTCCAGTTAGATCATACACATCTGCATGTAACGCATCTTTCTTCTGTCCAATTGTACCTTTCTTCATAGACTGATCTACCGATTTTTGCTTTGCACTAGCTGACACTTCAGTTACTGCATCAGTTTTTTTCGTAGTTGTTTTCTTAACAGCTACTTTTACTGCTGTTTTCTCTACACTTTCGACTTTTGATTTTTGACTTTTAATTTTTTTCTCTGCCATATTATTGAGAATCTTTCTGTTCTTCCGGAACGTTTGCTTCTTCTGTAACTGTTTCTGTCTCAACCGCTGCATCTGTGACTTTCTCTGTTACAGATTCAGTTACTGCTGTTTCTACTGATTGTTTTTCCTCTTCTACAAGCAAGGGAACAAACTTTTTGTCTGAAAGCTCTCCTGTTTTTTCAATTCTGACAATACTATTAACCGATCCTGGAATAAGTCCTTTTACAAGTACAGTTTTTGAAGTTCCCTTATCCACTACAGCAATCACTTGTAAATTCGCGACGCTTACTTTGTCTTGACCCATTCTACCCGCCATTCTTTTACCCTTATAAACTCTTCCTGGAGTCGTTGTTTGCCCAATAGAACCAGGAGCGCGCTCTCTATCTGATTGTCCATGAGTTCGAGGACCACCTTTAAAGTTATGTCTCTTTACCACTCCAGCAAATCCTTTTCCTTTTGATGTGCCTGTTACTTTAATAATATCTCCTGCTTTTAAGATAGCGTCAACAGATAAAACCTCGCCTACTGCTGGAAGAGCTTCATCAGCATTTACACGAATTTCACGGATAAGATATGGTGTCGTTTTAAGATTAGCCTTTTTCGTTAAGCCTAGAAGATTTTTACCTGGTTTTTTTCGGCTACCTATACCCACTTGTACAGCTGCATAACCGTGTTTCTCTAGAGTTTTTGTGCCTACTACAGCATTATCGCTAATTGCCACAACAGAAACCGGAACTCGAGTTCCATCTGTAAGAAAAGCTTGTGTTTGCTTTGTTTTTGTACCAAAAATTACATTCATATTTCCTATTGTTTTCTAAAACTTTTTTTGTATTTTGCATACCTTCTGCCTACAAAAAAAGATAGCCCATTCGGCTATCTTCCTAGTACTGTTACTACTTATGAACCCGAATTTAGGCTGATCGCAACCTCCTCATTATAATATTGTTGGGCATTAAAGTTTTAAACATGTAAGCTTTACAATAAATACAAATTTTCTTACTGTTATCTCTAAATTTAAGTTTTCGTAATAATTCGCATTAGAGAATAATGAAATACTCAACATCCGAATTAATACGAAATAGTTATATGTGTGAGATTATTTGAGCAGATGTATAACCTACATTTTTATTTCAACATCAACACCGGCTGGAAGCTCGAGATGTGTTAAACTATCAATTGTCTTGTCTGTTGGAGAAACTATATCTATAAGCCGCTTATGCACTCTTATCTCAAAATGATCCCGTGCATCTTTATCTATAAATGGCGATCTATTTACAGCATAAAGGCTTCTATCTGTTGGTAATGGAATTGGACCCACTATCTTTGCACCAGTTCGGATTGCTGTATCAAGAATTTGTTGACAACACGCATCGAGAACACGTGAATCATAACTTTTTAGTCGTACTCGTATTTTTCCTTTCGGCATATGTCTATATTATTAACTCCAACAAACTGTTAAAGAGCACTGTCCAATAAAAAATAGGCCTGAGGCCTATTTTTTTAAGCGATAATTTTAGTGATAACACCTGCTCCGACAGTTTTACCACCTTCGCGGATAGCGAAGCGTTGTCCCTCTTCGAGAGCAACTGGCACAATAAGCTTAACTTTCATTTTACTATTATCACCAGGCATAACCATTTCAACACCTTCTGGTAATTCAACTGCACCAGTTACATCTGTGGTTCGAATATAAAATTGTGGGCGGTATCCTTTAAAGAATGGCGTATGTCTTCCACCCTCTTCTTTCGTAAGAATATATGCTTCAGCGTCAAATTCTGTATGTGGTGTAATTGAACCTGGTTTAGCTAATACCTGTCCTCTTTCGACATCATCTTTTTCAACTCCTCGAAGAAGAAGACCGACATTATCTCCAGCTTGACCTTCATCAAGTTGCTTTCTAAACATCTCGACACCAGTGACAACTGTAGATTTTGTGGGACGAAGACCAATAATTTCAACTGTATCATTAATCTTTACAACACCTCGATCAATTCTTCCTGTAACGACTGTACCTCGACCTTTAATAGAGAAAACATCCTCAACGGCCATTAAGAAAGGCTTATCTACAGGGCGTTCTGGCGTAGGAATATAATTATCTACTGCATCCATTAATTCCATGATTTTCTTCTCATATTCTGCATCACCCTCTAATGCCTTAAGAGAAGATCCTCGGATTATTGGCACGTCATCACCTGGATATTTATACTTGGTAAGCAATTCACGGACTTCCATTTCAACGAGATCGAGAAGTTCAGCATCTTGTACCATATCACACTTATTGAGATAAACAACGATTGCTGGAACACCGACTTGATAAGCTAAGAGAATATGTTCTCGGGTTTGAGGCATTGGACCATCTGGTGCGGAAACGACGAGGATAGCACCATCCATCTGCGCAGCCCCAGTAATCATATTTTTAATATAATCAGCATGACCTGGAGCATCAATGTGAGCATAATGTCTTTTTGCAGTTTCGTATTCAATGTGAGAAATGTTAATGGTGACCCCACGAGCTTTTTCTTCTGGAGCATTATCAATATCTTCGTACTTTTTTGCTTGAGCGAGACCTTGCTTTGCAAGTACTGTCGCAATTGCTGCTGTTGTTGTGGTTTTACCATGGTCAACATGACCAATAGTTCCAATATTTACGTGTGTTTTAGTTCTTTGAAATTTATCTGCCATAGTTTTATTGTTAAGACAAAATAAATCTCATTTGGGAATGAGATATAGTGTATATTACACTACTTTGTTTTATTCGTCAATACCCTTTTAATAATTTAATAAAAATTAATTAAGAGTAGTGTAATAAACAATTACTTATTTTACAATAACCTTTATATCTATGCAATATCTATTTTTGTAGATAAGCAGGTAACTCACCGAAATTATGAAGAATATTTTTTGCATTAAGCCCTAAATTTATAAATTGCTCTTTTGTAGTAAAACCTGTCGTTACTGCTATAAAGGAAATACCCTTTGCTGCGGCTGCTTGATAATCTACGACATTATCTCCTACATATATCACTTCTTGTGACGAAATCCCTAACTGTAGTAATAATTCTAAACCTGCATCAAAAACTCTCGGGTCAGGTTTATGAAAGGGAAAATCTTCACCACTGAAGAAAAAAGTATAAGTATCATCCGGTAAGTGTAAATATCTTCTAATGGTATTCTCCATGCCTTTCCGAGGACCTGAACTAATCACTCCAAGTTTATAACCTGCTTTTTTTAGAGATGAAATTGTTATTTTCGTAAAGGGAAAGGGTTGTAAACAGAAATCAATTTCTTGAGCATGTTGTAGAAAACTCTTGGTTAACTTTTCTTCAGGTATTCCTGGCCATAAACCTGGTAAAAACGTTTTTAATGGTTTTCCCCATTGTGAAGCAACTGTCTTAAGAGAAGGATTGTCTAACTTGTATGCTGTCGAAAAAGATTTATAAAGATTAAGACATGATTGTAAAGAAGCAACTTTTGTATCATCCCAATCACAGATAATTGCTTTAATGTGTTTCATGAGGACTTCTGGAATGTATAAACTCTTTTGCTTTCGATAATGCAAACTTTCTAACATTAGTCGTTGCTAACTTAAGGGCATCATCAATACATATCCAAACGAGCCGTGAGTCAGGCTCTCCTTTTTCTTTAATATGAGAAGGAATTTCCCCTTTCCACTTTGTTACTAAAAACGCGAAATATCGAGAGCCTGTTTCTTCACGAATAGTATTACCAGCATACTGATATGCAAGTACTTTGATTTGTTCTCCAAGCTCTTCAGCGATTTCCCGTTTCATCGCTATTTGAGCATACTTTTCATCAATGTTTTTATCACCATGTTCAATCCCGCCTCCGGGAATATGCATCTCTTCATATACACCGCGTGGCCGGAACTCAAGAAGAACATCTCTATCTTTTATGAATAAAAATACTACAGCTTCTCCCATAAGCAAAACCTATCTATTATACGCTATTTTTCTCTTAATAGATAGTCAAAGGTATCTTGCAAGGAGGAATTCCACATTCATCTGAGCTTTATATAACATCTTGCTCTACAACTTTCTTACATATTCTTTATTTAAATAAAATTACAAAAAACTGTCGTTTTCCTATAGAGAGAAAACCTTTCTAACTTCTTGGAGAACTATTTGCCAATCTTTGCATATAACTACATGTATATCATCTCTGGGAGATTCTTCGCGATCATATAAAAAAACCGTTCCTTGATACGTAGCTGGTAGCTCTTTCACAAGATTTTCATTATCATCAATAATACCTATTACTTCAGGATAAAGAGATTCAAGTACTTTTGCTTTCCATTTATTCGCATCCTCAAGCGGAATTGCCTTGGGTCGTGCTATGACCTCTGCTTCTGGAAATGCATGTTTTTTTAACCATTTTTTTGTTCCTAAAATCACAGAGTCAGGTCGAGTTGTTAAATAAGCGACTATGGGTAGCATACGATGTACTTCTTGTATAATAATGTCAACTCCTTCTATTAATGGAAGACTTTCCTGCAATGAATCGTCATTTCTTCTATCTTCCATCCACTGTAAAGCCTCTGGTGTTTGCCAATAGGGAACAAGCTGTGTATATCGATATTTAGCGATAACTTGCTGAGGAGATAGATTTTCAGGATTACCGAACCTTTTAGACAGTTCTTTTACCCAGTAACCAACGGTCCATGATAATGTCTCGTCAATATCTACAGCTATACCTCTTTTTTTCTCTTTAATTAGTTTTTCTTGTAATGTATTAATCGAACTCATAACTGAAAATTATATAACCACTGAAACTAAATCTATCGCTGTATGTCCTCCAGTTGAAAAAACTATCGCTTTAATAGATGTATCTTGTAACATTTTATGAAAATCAGTAATTCGGTCTTCTGTGGTACCTGATGAGTAATACTGTCTTCCTAATGTGTGTGAACCTAGTACAATCTCTACTTCTAAACGTTCAGAAAAAGCTTTAACAGCAGCAAAGAATTCTTCTTTTCTATGCTGAATAGTATTTGAAGGAGAAATAATACCTACTTTGTCACCTTTTCTTAGTCTTGGTGGGATAAAAACATTCATGAGCAAATTATATCAGAGTCTATGGAGCATACTGAAAAGAATCGGCTAGAGAATTTAGTGTATCAAAGAGGAGTTCTTCAGAAGTGGTTAATACATATACATACCTTTCTCCTGAAAAAATAAAATAATAAAGGTCATTGTTAATAAAGCCCTTAACTGCAGGTAAATCGTCAATGGTAAACGTTTCACGTTTGGATAAAGAAAAAAGATTATTATTAGTAAAATGTTGAAGGAATTCTTCGATATTTTCCTTATCTGTTGGTACACGCTTAATTGTTATATCTCCATCCTGTTTATGAAAAATTACTTCATTTGTATCTTCTATCACTTGGAAAAAATTACTAACCTCTACAGAAAAAAGCATATCTTCTGAAGAAAAAGTTCGCATTTTTTCTTCAACTCTTGGTTTTTGAATGGTGTTTAAAGAATTTTTCGTATCTTGAAAAAGAAATACGAGAAGACAGAAGCCAAGGATAAATATACCGAAGTTAATGAAAAAATCTTTTTTCGTTTTTCCATGCAGTACCATACTTCTACATTAACGTGGAACTGAATGAATTGCAATAAATATTAAAAATAGGAGTACGCCCAGTAGCTAAATTGATAAAGACCTTTTGACTTTAAGTATTTTATTTTTTGATTAACAGATTCTAAAGTTTCAAACCAGATAATGTGCTTCTTCCCATTCGCATCTTTATATGAAACTGTTGTTTCTTTCGACTCTTCATCCTTTTCTAAGAAACAATTTAATTTTTTACAGTCTTTATAGATCATACTCTCGATTTCAGAAGTACTACGTGATACACCAATCTTCTGAGAAATATTTTTCTCATCAATTTCCCAGTCATATCCATAGAGTCCGAAAATAAATACAATTTTTTCTAAAGGAGCATCTTGAGTTAAACGGTTTATTAATAACTCCATATCATAACCATACGTTTCTTGCCCTGATAACGGAAAGTTTGGACCAGGATTCCCGCCAGCTTTATGGAGATCATAAGCCATAAGATAGAGCTGATCAACGTATTTCGACAATGTACTAATCTCAAAAGGCCGAACTCTATAATAGGTGTCTCCGTATATGGTCATAGAAAAAGTCAGGTCTTCTTTTTTAACGGAAAAAGAAAAACTTTCAATAAACTTATTAATATTTTGAATAACTGACTCGAAAGGAAGTGCAGACAATTCGAGGTTTAACACAATTCCATCAAATCCATACTCTTTTGCTATTTTAATTGTTTCAGTTATAAAGATGTTTTGATTCTTTTTATTCTCCAAAATCGTAAAATTTGTCTTTGAGTCTAACATTCGCACTGCAAGTAGTTTAGACTTTCCTTCTGCTATTTTAGTGAATTGCTTTAACCGAAGATATCCTGCGTCTTGTGTGTTTATTGTTTCTCCTTTAGGAGCAATCCCGAAATATATTACTGTATCGTACTTTTGTAAATTCTCCGGGGTTTTAGGTATTGCCCAGTAAGGAACAAAAATTGAAGACTTTTCTTCTCTTATTATTATCGTAGGAGAGACAACAGTATTTTTTTGTGTTTTTTCTTCTCGCTTTACAGGTGCAGTGTCTTTACTAAAAAAAATTATGAGGAAAAAAACTGAGATTATTAGAAAAAAAAGTTTTCTCATGCAGGTATTATATCGGTAACGAGGCACAAAAGGAAATTAATAATTTCAAGTAACCTCATCGAGAATAATTCGTTTACTAAATAACCCTGCTTCTTTAGCTTTCTTTTGTTTAATTTGCTTTATTTTTTTTCTACTAAGTCCTCTTGCTTCCACTATAGCATCAAGCACCTCTAAAATATCCGCCATCTCCTCTTCGTTTTTTGCAAACAAAAATTCATTTATTTCTTCCTGGAGTTTTTCATCCAATTTTTTAAGGTATTCTCTATCATCCGCAATATGAGTTACAGGTTTTTTACCTCTTGCCTGTATATTGAAGGGCACGTTGTCGCGAACAAGTTTATCGTATCTCATGAATATACTGTATCGATTTTTTTCTTAATAAGAAAATGTTCTTGTTTAGGAAGTTTTTCACTTCTTTCTAAAATACCTTGGGCATCATGCCATTGACTCTTATGCTCCATCATTCCCTTTACCTTTATATCCCATACTTTACTCGTATCAATTGTTTCGTTTATCTCTTCGTTTTTATATCCCGGTGGGAAATAGATAAAATACTCATCTTCTCGTTTTCTTTGCACTTCATCAAGACAAAAGTACATTATTTTTTTTATGTAATCCTTTTTTTCAAAAATATATGATGTGACCATAGAAACAGCAACGTGATCGATATGTCCCGAAACTCCACGGGGTTCGTATGTTAGGAGAGTAGTAGGTCTGAACTTATCAAGTTCATGCTGTATTTTCTCGGCAAGTTCATGATAGATACTGTTACTAAGAGTGCCATCTTTATATCCTAAAAAAATGACGTTCTTTACACCTAACACTTTAGCAGAACGTTCAAGTTCTTCTCTACGAAGCTCTCCCAGCTCACATTCTTCTTGAAGACTAGTATCCCCTGCATCGCCATCAGTAACGCAAATAATATATACATCATGCTGCTGGGCGAGTAGTGTAATAGTACCTCCTGGTCCAAAAGCTTCATCATCAGGATGAGCAAAAATACAAACTATCGTTTCCATGATGGATTTATTTTACTATACTTGAAGCTAACTTAACAAATTTTAGCTATTAACTTTTTGTTTCTTTACCTGTTTGTCCTTCTCCTTCAGTTAAAGCTAGAAGACTTCCCATTTCTTTAAGAAAACGTTTTGCATGATTACGACTCATACCTATTCGTGACACAATTCTTAACTGGTTGGAAGGACCTAGTTTCTGGCAAATATCGAGTACCACTCCATCCTCATTTGTTGTCATAAGAATATTATCTGTATAAAGTATCGGTGTAGTATCAACATTTATATTTATTTGTAATTCATTTTTTTTATCTATAAAAATCACCTCCGTCAGTTATGCATTATTAACAAAGACCGTCTAAATTGTAGTATAACTCTATATTCTTAACCCTGCGTTTTTTAAAATCTCATCAGAGGTTAATGGAACTATATTTGTACCGAATGATTTATTTAAACCCTCAAGCAAATAGTTTGCAAAAAGTCCATTTAGTACTGTACCTGGATGGATTGTATCACTAAGAAAAGCCCTTTCTGGATTATCACCTGGAATATATAATGAAATATTTTCTGATCCTACTTTTGTACTTCCAAGAATGGCATTTGAAACTAATTTTCTATAATAATCATTTATATCTAGTAGTGTAATTTTACGTTTATCAGCTATTTCAACAAGTTTTCTATTGACACTTGCGATAGCATTTGAAACACGTTCTCTTCCTTCATCATTTCTATTTGCAACTTCAATAACAGGACTAAGATTCCAATCAGGTACGGTAACCAACACGATTTTAGAATCTGCAAGTTTCCCATTATTCAATCTAATTTTTTGAATCGTATCTAACATGAGTGTAATATTCTCAACAATGTCTTCAATTTTTTCACGGAGTTCTCTTTCAGAAAGCACACCATTATAAATTGGTAAATAACCGTCTTTTGTATTAAAAGGCGAGAAATCATTTCCTCCGATATAAATAATTACGGCATTAATTTCTCCATTTGCTACATACTGCGCTAGACCCGTATGCTGTCCATTAGCAATAGCGTCACTGATTGTAGCTCCACTTCGAGACCAGTTATATTGAAATCCGGTTCTTCTTGCATCCCCCCATTGATTCCATACACCGAAGTTTATTCTCCTGTTTTTTACTAACTGTTCAACCCAATTTAAGGTTGTGGGGGCGTATTCATATCCTCTTGCATCATCTGCCTGATATTCGTCTGATAAACTATCTCCTATTATTCCTATACCTTTAATAACGAAAGTTTGCTTAGTTTCGCGAAGAAACAATTTCATAAAGTATTTATCGAATATTTCTGGCCGAAAATACGTCATTAATAATGTAATAAGAAACGTGATACTAAAGAGAAAAAGTATATACTGATTTTTTGACATAACGTGGCTTAGTATAGAAGGTTACAAAGAAAGGTTCAACTGTAAAATACATTCTATTCAACAATACTTACTGTTCGCAGCATCTCATTAAAGATAGCCTCTTCATGCTTATCTATAAGCTGTAAAGAATAGTAGCCTTTTTTGAAAGGAAAATAATATGCAGATTTATAGTTATATTTGTTATCAAAAATAAATGCTTTTTTTCCATCTATAATACTTTCTTGTAAGAATCCTAGATAACGTTGCTGGGGATTATAGAAATCTTCAATAAAACTATTTGCTGATACTAAAAATATAACGGATATCTGCTTTCTATCATTATTGAAAACAACCATAAGATCAGACGTACCAGGTCCATAATTTTCCTTAAACGTCCAAGTAGAAGGATAATATATCGAAACATGAAAATAAGAAGCATCTTCTTTTTCATATTTTTTCCAAAATATTTCTGCTGGCTTCCGAGTCATTTCCTTTATGAGAGTTTTCGAAGAATCCCAATTTACTTTCACAACAATAGTGATACTAATTAATACGATAGTTAAAAAAATTCCTGCTAGAAAAATACCTTGTTCTCGCTTCATTATTTATAATCTTTACAAGTACAGATCATGAAGTCAAGAGAAGTTACTTTGCCTTACGCAACTTCTCGTTTGTTTCTTTTTGCACCAATTCTCGCAATTCTTTTATCACATCATTAAAATTACAATGTTCGTGAGCGTAGATTAGATTAAATTCTTTTTCAATTTCGTTCCATGTAGAAATATCTGCTTCATTATGTTGAACAAGTGTTTCTACTTTTTCAACAGCCTGTGCAAACTTTGATTCAGTACTTTGTCTTTTTTCGAACTCTTCCCATATAGCTGTTAATTCTTGCTGTTTATGTTTTGGCAACATCTTTAGTAATTTTTCTAAAGCTTTTTGCTCTAACTCATGCTTATTTGCTAATACTCCTTTCCAGGCATGATGATCGCCTGCATAGATTTCAGCAAGATCGTGGATAGTTAGCATTTGTAATACTTTTCCGATATCGACTTTCTTTCCAATTTCTGAATAAAGAACCAATGCAATTAATCCAGACCGCCAACTATGCTCAGCAACACTTTCCTGTCTTCCATCAGATAACCAAGAATGACGAAGCAACTTTTTCAGCGGCTCAACTTCGTGGAAAAAAGACAGGTAGTCTCTTAACTTTTTGGTAGATGCCTTATTCATATGGCTAAGTATAAACCATTTTCCTAGAAGAGAGAAGTATTTATTAACGAATTAAGGTAATTAAAAATTAAATTCAATAAAAAGCTTAAAACCATAATTGATCCGACAATCAATCCCATGTTGCTCCCAAACTCAAAGTAATTAATGTTACTAAATAAGGCAAACAAATACATTTATAGTAAAGATAAAAAAGTAGCTACCAACAAATTTATGCAGCGATGCGGCCGGTAAAGGTGGATTTAGCAAGCATTGCTTGGACAATATTGTTTGGAACTTCTTCATAATGAGAAGGTTCCATATAATATGATGCACGACCTTGAGACATAGAACGTAACTGTGTAGCATAGCCGGATAACTCAGCAAGTGGAACTGATGCGAGAATAATAGTAGCATTTCCACGTTCTTCAGTACCCATAATCTGTGCACGTTTTGCTGAAAGGTCTCCGATAACATCTCCCATAAACTCTGATGGAGTCGTAACTTCTACCTTCATAATAGGCTCAAGTAACGACATTTGCGCTTTCTTCGCTGCTGCTTGCATAGCTTGAGATGCAGCTATTTTAAATGCTTGTTCAGAAGAATCGACATCATGATATGAACCGTCATAACACGTAACTTTAATATCGACTAATGGGTAGCCGAGCATAACACCATTATCCAGCATTTCTGTAACTCCTTTTTGCACAGCTTTTACGAATTCAGCAGGAATTGCGCCTCCCTTAATGGCATCGACAAATTCAAATCCTTCCCCACGTGGCTTTGGTTCAACCCGAAGCATACAGTGTCCATACTGTCCACGTCCTCCTGATTGGCGAATATATTTACCTTCTGCTTCCGCTTGAGAGGCAAAGGTTTCTTTATAGGCAACTTGAGGGGCACCGACGTTTGCTAAAACATTAAATTCTCTTTTCATACGATCTACCATAATTTCAAGCTGAAGCTCGCCAATACCCGAGATAATTGTCTGCCCAGTCTCATGATTGGTTTTCACTCGAAATGTCGGATCTTCTTCCATAAGACGTTTCAATGCAAGACCTAGTTTTTCCTGATCTGATTTCGTTTGAGGTTCTATAGCGAGGGATATAACAGGCTCTGGAAAGGAAATCTGCTCAAGGATAATTGGCTTCGCCTCATCACATAAGGTGTCACCTGTGATAGTATCTTTTAAACCCACAATGGCAACAATTTCTCCTGCGTATGCTTCTTTTATCTCTTCTCGCTCATTTGCATGCATTAAGAGTAATCGGCCAACACGTTCCCGTATATTTTTTGAACTATTATAAATATATGATCCTGACTGAATAACACCAGAATAAACACGGAAATATGTTAATTTACCAACATGGGGATCATTTTGAATTTTAAATGCAAGACCAGAATATGCTTCTTCTGGAATGAGCTTACGGACTTCTTCTTGCTCTGTATTCGGATTTTTACCTTTTACTTCACCCAAATCAACAGGTGAGGGAAGGTAGTCGATTACAGCATCGAGGAGAGGCTGAACGCCTTTATTCCGGAGGGAAGTACCCGCATAAATCGGAACAAGCTTATAAGCAATTACTGCAGCTCGCAGTGCTTTTTTTAATTCCTCAACTGTAGGTTCTTCACCACCAAGATATTTCTCTAGCATCTGATCATCAGTTTCTGATATCTTTTCGATGAGTTTATTACGATATTCCTCAACCTGAGCTTTCATGTGTTCAGGGATTTCATCAGTGATATCAAATTTTGCACCTAATTCTTCAGAATTCCAAATGATTACTTTTCGAGTTAATAAATCTACATTACCTACGTAGGTGTTTTCTGATCCGATTGGTAATACCATAATCGCTGGATTAGCACCTAATCGTTTTTCAATACTTCCTACTGTTTTGAGGAAATCTGCACCGAGTTTATCCATCTTATTTACAAAACAAATACGCGGCACTCTATATTTATCTGCCTGTCGCCATACAGTTTCAGACTGTGACTGGACACCTTCTTCAGCATCAAGAACGGTAATCCCCCCATCAAGAACACGTAATGAACGTTCGACTTCTGCAGTAAAATCTACATGACCTGG
This sequence comes from uncultured Gammaproteobacteria bacterium, assembly GCA_964512695.1. Lineage (GTDB taxonomy): Bacteria > Patescibacteriota > Microgenomatia > Levybacterales > UBA12049 > CAYMDS01. Next base: position 50,300 of record CAZEJU010000003.1, read on the forward strand.
AGTATCAATAATATTAATACGATGGTCTTTCCAAAATGTAGTTGTTGCAGCGGAGACAATTGTAATACCCCGTTCTCTTTCCTGCTCCATCCAGTCCATTTGGGTATTACCCTCATCAATATCTCCAATTTTATAAGTCCGACCAGTATAGAAAAGAATACGCTCTGTGGTAGTCGTTTTCCCTGCGTCGATATGGGCGATAATTCCGATATTTCGGATCTTATCAAGAGGATACATTCGTGATTTTGCTACATCTGCCATAAAAAAAGTTAAAAATTCAAACTACAAAGTTCAAAACTACAAGAAAATTAAGAACTTTTCATTTTTACCTTTGAACTTTTAACTCTAAAAGTATAGCACACATTTCTTGTTTATTCTAGTAGGTTAGATGACACTACACACTTAAGATTGCAAGGAAAACAATTCCTGAAAGCGTAGTTAGAAGACCTACAATCTGCTGTCTTGTTATAGACTCTTTTAAAAATAAAAAGGCAAGGAGGACGAACATAGTTGGGGAAGAGCTTGCAATAGGAGTAACAATGGCTGTAAGTCCTGTGCCCAATGCAGCGTTAAGACTGAAATCGCTAATTCCTGTAAGAAAACCAAAAAGAAAAACGTTCCGAAACACCTCAGGGTCTTTAGGTATCGGTAACGGAAGACCTCGAAGTTTCGTATAGAGATAAATAACCGGAAAAACAATCATTGAGATGAACCCAGGCCAAAACCAGCCAATTTCTTTTATAGGTATTTTTAAGAATGTAAAGTATATTCCCCAACAAAGCATTGTCGTAAATGCAAGCATTACACTTTTATCGAATTTTACCTTCTTTTCGCGTAGATCACGAAGATTAAATGTACAGAGAAATACTCCTATGAGGATAAATAAGATTGCAAAGACTTGTAACTCTGTAATTTTCTCATGAAAGAAAATGACCGATAACGGTATTACTATAACTGAATAAGAAGCAGAAATCGTTGCGGTAATAGATGCAGCACTTGCTTTTAATGCTTCAGTATAAGTAACGATCCCTGTGATTAAAATAACACCAAGAAAAAGTGTAAAAAGAAACATTGAAGTTGACAGAGTATGCAATTCTGATAAAGCAAAAGGAATATAGATAAGAGAAAGTAGTACCCTAATACATAACATCCAAAAAGTGGTCGAATAACCTCCCATTTTACGAGTCGCCAAGGTGCCAAACATATCGCCTGTACTCCATCCAAAGTAGGGAATAAGAGCTAATAAAATAGGTATCATGGGTGCATTGTAACAAAATCATTCTCAGTTTAAAATAAAATAAAAAGAGCTTTACAAACTCCTCAAAAACACCTATTCTTTTCCGCTTATAAATGGGATATACCTAACGTAGCTTTGCATGGAAAAATCAACTTTCTTTTTCTGGAAGCTCTAGGTTCGAGAAGATATACCAATTATTGCAAAAACAAATCGCAGTGGTATAGACTGGAAGTAGGTCCGTTCATTCGGACTTATCTGTTATGGCAAAAGATATCCTGTCCATCAATTTGCTAGATGATAAACAAAAAAGCTTTACTGACACTATTCTCGACTGGGCAATTTATATCGGCCGTTTACTTGTAATTATTACTGAAGCAGTAGCCTTATTCGTTTTTATTAATCGCTTTACGCTGGATAGAAAGCTTATCGATCTTCATGATGAAATTAAGAAGAATCAATCCTTTATAGGATATATGCAAAGTCGTGAAGAAATATACAGAGGAATACATGAAAAACTACAAACGAACTTTATCAGCAGTACAGACAACGATGAAAGAATAATCCTCTTTGAAGAACTTACTAGTAATGTGAATCCTCAGTTAAGTATTCTTAGCTTCTCAGTAAATCCTTCTTCTTTAACCATTGCGGTACAAGCACGTTCTATACAAGCGCTTTCTGATTTCCATGAAAAAGTAAAACAACACCCATCCATCGCTTCAATTACCGTCGATAAAATAGAAAATAAGACAGCAAACGCCATAATTCTTGTTTCCTATACGGCAAAGCTAAAAGCTAAATAATTATGATATTTTTTAAACAAACTTTTTTAAAGGATTTCGCAAAAGAGAGGTATATGGCAATTGTACGTGCGTATCCTCGACTCCAGGAGGATAAAACACAACGATATATTCTACTAACGTTGACGTTCCTAGCTTTATCATTTTTAGGAATATTAGCTATAAATCCAACACTAAAAACTATTACAGAGTTAAATAAGAAACTCGAGGATAGTGAATTTGTTAATCAGGCCCTTAAAACAAAACTTGCTAATCTCTCTTCATTAAATAGTCAATATGAACGTATGTCTACTGATATACCTCTTATTGAAGCAGCTGTACCTAGTTCTGCTCAAGCGCCTTTCCTACTGGGACAATTACGAACACTGGCAAAGACTACTGATGTAACAATTACCAGTCTTCAAACATACCAAATCAACATGACACAACAGAAAATTACTCCACCTAGAACTGTTAATTTTATCTTTACCTTAAGTATAGAGGGTGAAAAAAGTAACTTAGTAGATTTTCTTCATGCTTTAAATTCATTTGATAGAACTGTCGTTATTGAGTCATTACATTTTATAAGTGAGGAAGAACAACGCTTAACAATTCGCGCAAAAGCATTTTTCATACCATGAAAAAAAGGAAATATACAATTCAAAAAGATCTGACGATCTTGTCATTTTCTCTGTTTGTAGTAGTTACACTATGGATCGCATTTACCATACACGGAATCTATGTCACAAGCACTATTAGTGATACATTGCAAATACAGATAGTTCCTATTAAAGGTGTTTTTGATGAATCCAGTATAGAAATTATCAAAAACAGAACTCCAATAATTCCTGATTATTCCGCAAGTGTATCAGCAAATACACTCCGTATTAATGCTTTACCTATTGATCAACCGCAACCAACGTCCGAAGTAACTCTTACACCAACTGATGTATTTTTACCGAATAGTACATCTAGCGCAGAGCCATCCTTATGAAACCAACAATCTTGAATAAAAAAATACCATCATATCTTGGATTTCTATCACTAATTTTAATGATACCCATAATTGCGTGGATAGTCGAAAATAATACTGTCGTACCCGTCAGAGCAAACCCGGATCATACACCACAAGATGTACAGATTAGTAACATTACTGACAACTCTTTTACTATCTCTTATACAACAATTGAAGCTACTATCGGTTCTGTCTCATATGGACCGACAGACAAACTGGGTCAAATAGCATTTGATATTCGAGATACCGCTCGTGGAAAACCATTACCTCACCGAGTCCATTATTTCGACATAAAAGGTCTTCAACCTAATACAACGTATTACTTCATATTACTGTCTGGTAATACGACGTATAAAAAAGACAATAAGCCATACGCTATAACCACAGGGCCAACTCTCTCCCAGACACAAACTAGTAGAAAAATCGCAGGAAACGTTTTGCTACCAAACGGCAGCTATCCTGGAGAGACAGTTGTATATGCAATAAGTAGTACTTCACAACTTCTTTCAAAACTGGTAGAAGTAGACGGATCTTTCTCCATAGATAATTCATCCCTACGAACTAGTACGCTTGATTCGTATGCGGAAGAACAAGAAACTGCAGAGTTTCAAATACGTTTAGTAAACAGTGATATGCAAACGTACATGAATGTTTTATCGAAAGATCTAGATTCACTCCCTACGGTTACTCTGTCGAAAAACTATGATTTTACTTATGAATTACTTCCTACTAAATCACTGGACAACAACGTAAATCTCTTAGATACCGCAGAGCTTTTCCCAGAATATTCGACAAATACTACGTTTAGCCAAACTCCTCAGATTATAGTGCCAAAGAAAGATCAAGCATTTGATGATCTCCAACCGGAATTCCGTGGATCTGCTCCCCCTTCTAAAAATATCGAAATTAGTTTTGATACAGCGACTACAAAAGTAACTGTAAGAACTACTGCAACAGGAACATGGTTATATAGACCAAAACAGCCAATGACAGCAGGTAATCATACGATTATCGTCAGCATGAAAGATATATCAGGCATGACGCTAACAACGTCTCAAACCTTTGCTATTCATGCTATAGGTAGCCAGTTTTTTGCTCCATCACCAACTGTCTCTCCTACAGCAATACCATCTCCAAGTCCATCACTAAACCCATCACCTATAGCATCGCCTTCTGTATCACCTGCTCAACCATCAATATCGCCCTCACCTTCGATATCCGTAAGTCCCACAGTATCACCTATACTGTCACCCACGGAAATTCTTATACCTTCACCAACGTTAATTCCTAGCCCTACACAAATAACAGTATCGCTTCCACCAGCATCTCCCGTACCTAGTCTGACGCCTACTGGTAGTGGTACTGCAGTCCTCACGTTTGGCTTTGCGCTATTTGCTACGATTACAGGTGTTGTGTTATTCTTTTTAACTCATACATAAATCTATGAATATAGGTATTATTGGAGCTGGATTTACCGGACTATCAGCAGGATATCAACTTACAAAAAGAGGCCATTCAGTTACCATCTTTGAGAAAGATCTTCAACCCGGAGGACTAGCAATTGGTTATAAGGAGAAAGAATGGGAATGGTCACTTGAGAAACATTACCACCATTGGTTCACAAACGATAAATTTATTTTAAACCTTGCGAGAGAAATTGGTCATAAAGTATTCATCCGTCGTCCAGAAACATCAGCATATATTGATGATAATATTTACCAACTTGATTCTCCATTAAAAGTATTACAGTTTCCACAACTTTCAATTGTTGATCGTGTTCGAATGGGAGTTGCATTAGCAGCTCTCCGGTATAATCCTTTTTGGCAGCCATTAGAAAAAATATATGCAGTTCCTGTATTAAGGGAAACAATGGGAGAAAAGTCCTATAAAATGCTTTGGGAACCCCAACTTAAAAATAAGTTTGGTACGTATTTTAAAAATGTATCACTTGCATGGTTTTGGGCACGTATAAAAAAACGAACATCATCACTTGCGTATCCGGAAGGTGGATTTTTACATTTTGCCGAACACCTTATCGATGTAATAAAAGAAAATGGAGGAAACGTAGTATTTAATGCAGAGATTTCGGAATTAAGGGATGATGGACAAAAAACAACACTTATGAAAGAAAAAAAATTGCATACCTTCGATAAAGTACTCGTAACACTTCCGTCTGTTTTTTTTATAAATATTACTCCTCAACTTCCTAAAACTTATACTGATAAACTGACAAGACTAAAAGGTTTAGGTGCAACGAATCTTGTTTTACGTCTTAACAAACCTTTTTTCAAAACGAAAACATACTGGCTAAGCGTTTGTGATACAACATCACCTATTATGGCAATCGTAGAACATACAAATTTTATGGATAGAAAATATTACAATAATGAACATATCGTGTATTTAGGAAACTATGTTGGAACGACTCATCCATACTTTTCCATGACTGAAGAAGAAATGCTCGCACACTTTCATCCATTTTTAAAGAAAATAAATCCAAAATACAAAGATTCGTTAATCAGTATGAAGCTTTTTAAAGCACCGTTTGCACAACCTATTATTCCTACTAACTATTCTCGATTGATTCCCCCTATGGCGACTCCTTTAAAAAATGTCTTTCTTGCAAATATTGAACAAGTGTATCCTTGGGATAGAGGAACAAACTATGCAGTAGAGTTAGGTGAGAAAGTAGCAAAGCTTATTGTAAACGAATGAATTTTCCATTTTCCAAGTTTCATTTTCCAACAAATCAAGATTTGAAATTACTAAATAATCAATGGCAAAATGAAAAATGACAAATGGAAAATTTCGGACAACAAATACAGCAGAAAACTACAATACTTCTTTTTATATTAATGTTAATTGGTGTTTTTCTCCGTTTCTATAATCTAAATTGGGGCGCTCCTTACTATTTTCATCCTGATGAACGAAATATTATCAGTTCAGTTACTCAGTTACGGTTTCCTGATCAGACGAATCCACATTTTTTTGCGTACGGATCTATTCCTATTTATACCATTTATGGCATTGGAGTAATACAGAATATCGTGACTTCCTGTTTTTATAGTACTCTATGTCCTATAACGAAACTTCTTGTAGAGAAACAAACCCCGCTCTGGAATGAAATAAATATTGTTACATTTAATGATGCAATACTTATAGCCAGGAGTATATCAGCATTTTTTTCTCTACTTCTTATTCCCCTTGTCTTTATTATAGGAAAAAAAGTGCATACACAGAAAACAGGATTACTAAGCGCTTTTTTTACAGTAACTAGTGTTGGGCTACTTCAATATGCACATTTTGCGACATTTGAATTATGGCTTACTTTCTTTAGCGTCTTAGCTTTGTATTATAGTCTAAAAATAGCTGGAGATCATCATACCGGTGATATATTAATTCTTGGCGTTCTTATGGGAATCTTAGTCGGTATAAAAATATCCAGCCTTGTACTTTTACCACTACCTTTTCTTGCTATTTTTTATGGATGTTTTAGGGACATAAAACTAGTAAAGAAAAATTTACCAATACTGGGTAAGACTGCGTTACTTTTTATGGCAGAAGCTCTCTGTTTATTGCTTTTAGGAGCGATCATATTTATGATAACTAACCCTTTTGTTCTCTTAGATGTAACCTCTTTTCAAGATTCAATAGACTATGAAGTTAGTGTCGCTAATGGATCTCTTATTGTTTTCTATAACCAATTATTTCGTGACACAATACCAGGCATTTATCAGCTCTTCCATGTTTATCCCTTTCTCATTAATCCGCTTCTTACATTTCTACTTATTCCCACACTGCTGGTTACATTCTTTCTTAGTAAAAAAGAAAAAAATACTTCATTATTTTTTGTATTCCTCACTTTTATGATCCTTTTCATATCCCAGGCTTTTCTGTTCGTAAAATGGGTACGGTATATGATTCCAACCCTACCATTTTTTTATGTGATGTTTTCAGTTGTAGTAATGACAATATCAACCAATAAAAAATTTGCAGCTTATAGGAAGTATCTTATATTTTCTCTGGTTAGCATAAGTAGCATCTATACATTCTCCTATTTTGTCACAGTTATCGCCAAAGAGGATACAAGGTTACAAGCAAAAACATGGATTGAAAGATTTACAAGTACTAACAAAAAAGTTCTCAGTGAGTCGTATGATCCCGGCAGTATGGCATTTACTGGAATCTTTTCTGAAATAACATATTGCAATATCTATGACCTTGAAATACACCTCAAGGTTTGTGAAGATGTTTCTTTAGAACATAAACTGAAAGATGTAACATATATCTTATTACCTAGTGAAAGAGTTGTGCAATCTCGCTTAGTGAATAAAAAACGATTTCCCAGAGGATACAATTTCTATACATCCTTATTTACTGACAAAGAAAGTTATAAGCTTGTATACAAAACTCCATGTGACATATTCTGTAAAATTCTTTATATGGGTAATAAATTACTTCTTGAGCAGACCGCTTATGTTTTCGATAGACCGACAGTTTATGTTTTCGAAAAAATTAAACAATGACAAAATATATATCAAAAGAAAGAATTGTTTTTTTATTTATCTTATTACTTGCAGCTTTTCTCCGATTTATAAATCTTGATTGGGATCAAGGACAACATTTACATCCTGATGAAAGATTTCTTACGATGGTGGTCAATAAAATAACAATTCCCAAATGGTTTAATGAATATTTAAACCCATCTTTATCGAGTCTTAACCCTGTAAATAACGGGTTTGATTTTTTTGTTTACGGTTTATTTCCTCTTACGATAGCTAAATTCTTTGCAGTATGGACAAATAATGATACGTATGCAACATTTACAGTTTTAGGGCGATGTATCTCTGCTTTCTTTGATTTAATAGCGGTTATCCTTGTCTATAAAATAGTTGACCTTTTGGGGAAACATTCCAAGCTTCATCACCATACCAAATATTATGCAATGTTTTTCTATGCGATAGCAGTCCTTCCTATCCAGCTCTCTCATTTCTATGCATCTGATACTTTTTTAAATACTCTTTTTCTTTTTTCAGTATTCTTTATTCTGAAATTTTATTATTTCTCTTCTTATGCTTCTCTTATAGGTAGCGGGATATTCTACGGACTGGCGTTCTCTTCAAAGGTTAGTGCTATATATGGGGCACCTTTAATTGGTTTTTTTTTATTTTTCGGATTAGTAAAAAAGAGTTTTAAAGACAAAAAAAATATCCTGTATCTTCTCACTTCTACTTTTTTAACAACTATACTTTTCAGTATTTCGTGCTATTTCACAGTAAGAATAGCTAACCCGTATATGTTTTCTTCAGCAAATCTTTTCGATCCCCGGATTAATCCTCAATTTTTTGAAAGTCTTAAGATGTTAAAATCCTGGGAAGGCTACGACACTTGGTTTCCTCCAGCAATTCAATGGATTAATAAAATGCCTGTATTATTTAGTCTAATAAACATGGCTATTTTCGGAATTGGTATTCCATACTTTCTTCTAGTTCTTGCGGGCATAGCATATGTATTGACCAAGAAACGAAAAAGTATTCTTTTTATTCTCGTCTTTTGGTTTCTAGGTATTTTTATTTATCAGTCAATACAATTCGTGAAAGTAATGCGATATTTTATTTTTCTCTATCCATTTCTAGCGCTTTTATCTGCCATAGGGTTTCAACACCATTTGCAAAAACAAAAAAATATGATTAAAGGTACTATTCTTTTTATATGTTTTCTATGGCCTCTATCATTTATTTCAATTTACCTACATCCACACTCACGAGTAACAGCATCTACGTGGATTTATGCCAATATACCTAATAATAGTATCCTCTTAAGTGAATATTGGGATGATGCCTTACCACTACCTATCATGAGTCAGTCTAAACATTTTTTTGTAGAACAATTACATGTATTTGATCCAGACACTTCAGAAAAATGGCATGAGATGGAACGTCTTCTTTATCAAGCTGACTATTATATTTTATCGTCAAATCGCGCTTGGGGGAGTATTTCGACAGTTCCTGAGAAATATCCTCGAATGAGTAAATTTTATAAAGATTTATTCGCAGGAAAAACACAATATATGAAAGTTCATGAGATAACTTCTTATCCCTCGCTTTCGTATCTAGGAATACCTATTACATTCATTGATGATTGGAGCGACGAATCATTTACTGTATATGATCACCCGAAAGTTATTATTTTTAAAAATGTTGCTAAATAATTATTTTTTCTTCGCTGCTATAAAAAGATAAGGACCTTTTTTCGTATTCTGTTGTGTTTCTCGTAAAATAACAGACTCCAAATTCCCTAAATATTTTTCTTTTTTTGGAAAAAGAACCCATCTATTAAATATTTTTTTTGTGAGTAGAGAACTAACACTTAAATAATGACTGATATCAAAAAGCCACATGATTTTTTTATTATCTAAATAATGTTGAAATTCTATAATTTCTAAGTTATTCGTTTCAAGTTTTTTACTCCAGGTTTTAACGCTATACATGTTGTAATGTTTCGATTTCTTAACAAAAAACCTTTTGTAAAAGTTGCCTAAGAAGAGGCTACCAAATAAATATTTAGGCCAGATATCTGTTACAGTTGTAAAATATAGCATCCCTCCTTTTTTTAGTACTCTTGCTGTCTCTAAGAGTACTTCATCGATATTCGAGATATGCTCATATGTAGAATTACAAACGATTGTATTAAATGTAGCCTTAGGATACGGTATTACCTTACCATCATAGGGTTTAATTTCTTTATACACCTTTCTTTTTTTAGCTTCTTTTATTGCTGAGCCATTGGGATCAATTCCTGCATCTACTTGGTCAAAAGCAACCTCTGCAAAAAAACCATCTCCACAACCCAAATCGAGTACTGGTTTTTTAAAAGGTTTATACTTTTGATATAAACTTACTTCTTTAGGTCTAACAATGGAGAAGAAAAATGGTTTTTCTTTAAGAAATGCTTTTAAGTAACTCTTCATAAAAAACAATTGTATCACGGAAAGAAAATGTTTTCATTAAAGTTTTTCTACTTCTCATATATTTTTTTTTGTTTTTAAATATAATAGCTATTTTATATGCAATATCTTCACTATTTTTTGGTTCTACTAACTCACCCATACCAGTAACGCTAATAGGTACTCTGACGCCTGGCAAATCGGAAGCAACGACAGGCACACCTGAAAACATAGCCTCAACTTGAACCATTCCAAATGCTTCTGTAGAGTTAATGCTCGGTAGAACCAAAACATCTATCTGTTTATAGAAAGTTTTCATCTCTTCAGGTGAAATAGCGCCCACAAAAACTATGTTTCTTTTATATTTCTTAATTAATGGTTGCATGCGAATCCAGTACTTATCTTCACCTGCCGGATGTTCAGGACCAGCAAATACGATAATAAAATTATCTCCTAGTTGTTTTTTAAGGAAAGGTATTGACTCTATTAAAAACTCAAAACCTTTTTCAGCTGCGAACCTTGCTGCTACTCCAATTACATATTTATTATCTGCTATCTTCTCTGATAATTCCTTCTTTAATTTTTTATTTTCTGTTCCTGTGAAAGGAATTGGGGGATATACGTAGACAGTTTTATGTAGAAAAAATTTTAAGGTTCTTGAATGTTGTGCATAATCTTTAGTATATGTGATTATTTTCTCTGCAAACAGTAATGTAATATAGTGAGAAACATCTAAAAAAAATTTAACTATCAGGTTAATAAAGCCTTTCGGAAGAATAACATCACAATGATAAATACAGTAGAATTTCTTTCTTTGTAAAAAACAAAAGAGAGAAGTAATACAGCCTTCAAATTGAGGTAGATGAGAAATGACAACTGAAGATTTGTTAATGTTTTTCCAACTTTCTATAAAAAATTTAGGCATAAAAAAACCTTTATGTAATTTTATAAAATAAGGTACTCTTTTAATCTGAACATTGTTAACCTCCTCAATAAGGGGGATTTTTTTGTCATGTTGGGTAGTAAGAACCGTTATTGAATACTTTCTTTTTGCTAAACTTTCTGCTAAACGACTCGCATAAATGGTAAGTCCAGAAATATAAGGGGTATAATACGTGATCGTAAAAAGAACGTTCATGAAATTTTCTGAATGGAATCAATGTTATTTCTTATCTATGTGACTAATTTCATTATTCCTTCACCTTTATTCGTTTTGGGTTGCCAGTGTAAAATTTCTTTTAATTTCGAGTTGTCTGATATATAAACATCCTGATCTCCTGGTCTTTTATCTTTAAAAACTGTTGTGATGTTCGTATGTAGTATGTCTTTTAATTCTTCTATACTTTCTAAAAGAGAAATTGTATTTTCCTTTCCACCACCTATATTAAATATTTCACCTGCTACTTTACTCCTACACTTTATGGCAGCTTCATAAGCTTCGATAAGATCAGATATGTATAAGATATCGCGTACTTGGTATCCTGTTCCATAAATAGTAATTTTGTTCTTTTGTAAAGCCTTTATCACAAAATGTGCTAACCAACCTTGATCTTCTATTCCAAATTGGTGTTCACCATAAATGCAAGACTGTCGAAAAACTAATGTAGGTATATCATAAATTCTTGCATAATCGCGAACATACTGATCTGCTGCGCCTTTAGAACAACCATATGGTGAATAGAAATCTAATGGTTGTTGCTCGGAGATACCATTTGGGTATGTAATATCTATATATCTTTTATCTGTATGTTTAATAGTTCCTTTAGAGTTACCATATACTTTATTTGTAGAGCTATAGATTATTAGTGGTTTATGTTTTGCTAAACGGGCTTGTTCTAAAATATTAAAAGTACCCAAAACATTCACTTCAAAATCATATCTTGGATCTTTAATCGAAGTAGTTACCGCTACTTGACCAGCTAAATGAATAATTACTTCATTTTCTTTTATATACTGTTTTATGGAAGAAGCATCTCGGATATCTGCCGTAATTATTTTAACTTTAGGAAATAAAGCAGCAATATGTTGGGCATTTAAAGGTGTCCCTTTCCGGGAAAAATTGTCAAGGATTGTAACATCATGACCGTTTTCTAAAAAAAAAAGCGCTGTATTAGTACCTATAAAACCTGCTCCTCCAGTGATTAAAATTTTCATATACAATAAGTTATTCTAGCAAAAACATATCATGAATTATATACACCTTCTATTCAAATTTATAGATATGTATCATAGATTCAGAAGTCTAGCTTAGACACTGCAAATCTGTAGTCGAGTGGTATATAATAACCTAATCATGAGAATAGGATTTGACCTAGATAATATTTTTATTAATCACCCGCCCTTTATTCCAGGCAGTATAATTGAACGGTTATATCGGAAAAAAACAAATGGGTCTTTAGAGTATAGAATACCATCTCACTATGAACAGTTTGTCCGTCGAATTTCGCACGCAGCTTTTTTACGTCCACCTATCAAAAGTAATCTAGAGATTCTCAGCTCTATTCAAAAGAATAAACATTTATTATATCTTGTCTCAAGTCGATTCGGTTTTTTGAAAAAACCGACAGAACAGTTAGTTAAAAAATATAAATTGAACTCATTGTTTTCCGAACTGTATTTTAACTTTCATAATAAACAACCTCATGAATTTAAGGATGAAATTATTAGAAAGCTTAAAATCGATATATATATTGATGATGATTTATACCTGTTGAAATATATTGCAGGTAAAAATAATAAAGTAAAATTATTCTGGCTGAACAACAAAAATAATAAAAGAATAAGTCAAAATATAACCGCTATTACATCCCTAAAAGATATCTTTAAAGAGTAGACAATATGATTTCCAGTGACTTTTTATTTATTATTCAATGGTGGATTCTTCTTTTTCTCCTAGGCATTTTGTTCATACCTTTGACTGTGAAGCTTTTTTCTAACTTTTGGGATAAAGGATATGCTTTTTCTAAAGTTCTAGGTATCATTCTCTCAAGTTATACGATATTTCTTCTAGGCGTTCTAAAAATAGTTCCTTTTACAACTTTCACTATTTACCTAGTATTTTTAGTCCTAGGTATTACTTTATTTGTCAAGTTCAGAAACTTTAGGCAAGAAATATTTGACAAAAAGATAATTAGGATCTGGTTTTTTGAAGAAATACTCTTCTTTTTGGGCCTTTGGTGGTGGTCTATAGTACGTGCATATAACCCTGAAATCTTTGGATTAGAAAAATATATGGATTTTGGATTTGTTAACACTATCCTTCGCTCAACATATTTTCCACCTATAGATATGTGGTATCCACCTGAACCCATAAATTATTACTATTTCGGGCATCTCATGACAGCAGTCCTAACAAAAGCCTCAGCAATTCCTTCACACATAACTTACAATCTTATGATTGCTACACTTTTTGCTTTGACATTTACTCAATCGTTTTCTCTAGGTAGTACCCTTATTAGAAAATTACATGATAAAACTTTTTCTATAAGAAAAGTAGTTCTAGGAGGAATACTCATTGCTTGTCTTATCACACTCGCTGGCAATTTACACGTTTTCTATGCATTTTTCAAACCATACGAAGCAGATAAACCAAAACCCTTTTGGGAACTAGAATTGTCTCTAAAAAATCCATGTTACCAAAAAGATTTTTATGAAAAAGATCTTGGTGACGGTACTTTTGAAACAGTTAACTGTTCTCTAGAAGATAAAAAAAAGGTTTCTTTATTTCCAAATTCTTACTGGTATCCCAATGCTACCCGTTTTATTTACCACACTATTCATGAATTCCCTATATATTCTTGGGTAGTTGCAGACCTTCATGGACATGTTGCTGATATACCCACTGTTATTTTAAGTATTGCATTTCTTTTCGCTATTTTTCTTACTCATCAAGAAAAAATTAATAAAAAAGCATACACGAGATCCAAGAAGAATATCATTATTCATGTTTTAACTGTCAGTAAGGAATTTATATTTTTTGGATTTCTTCTCGCTATTATGTTTATGACAAATGCGTGGGATGCATTGACATATCTTTTATTAGCGGGTTTATTGCTGCTGTATCTGCAATGGTATCGAACTGTTATTATAAAACAAGATAATATACACCCAGTACAGGTATTAGTTCCCTCTCTCAGTAACAAAAATCTGCAGAAATACTTCCATCACCATACTATTCTTAATATAGTAACTGGAGCAGCAGTTTATGGAATTGTAATATTATTTTCATTCTTTGTTTTTTCAAGACCATTTGCGATATTTTTTAATGCTTCTCAAATTGTGGGTGGTATAGGTGTACTTAATGTCCCTTCTTTTATGTTAGAAAAAAAATCTTTAGATCCTCAAAAAAAAGTCTACGGTCATGATCACCGTCCATTACTATCGAAAATAATTCTACCTGACCACTGCAGGAGTTTATTAACTCCTGAAGAAACAGATCTAATAACAACACAATATGAAACCAGAAAGATTGGGCCGTTTCTTTTTGAACCAGATCACTGTCTTCGTTCACCGTGGTGGCAATTATTAATACTCTATGGATTTTTTTATTTTTTTGTAATTTCTCTAGGATTATTTCTTTGGAAAAAACAAAAAAATATTACTGATATTTTTATCTTTCTTCTTATTATTGCTTCTTCTTTGTTAATTATTATTCCTGAGTTTTTTTACATGAAAGATATTTATCCTGATCATTATAGAGCTAACACTATGTTCAAGCTCGTCTTTCAAGCCTTTATCATGCTTTCTATCGTTTCAGGTTATACAATCTTCCGCATACTTTCTAAGAAAGATCTTTTACGAGCTTCTTTATATCGTAGAACTGCCTATGTACTTTTTCTTCTATGCTCGACGATTCTATTAACACTTGTATTTACCTATCCGTATTTTGCCATAACTTCTTACTATGCTGGTTATAAAGAGGATATCGATAAAACTATATGTACTACTTTCTCTCCTTATCTTATCTTTATGAAAATAATGACGAAGGAAGAACAGGAAAAATGTTCTTTGAAAACGTCGAAATACATTGGACTGAATGGTTTAATCTATTTAAAAAATCGAAACCTAGTTGATAAAGATGAAGATTTTAAAGCTATTATGTGGTTTAATCAACAAATCAAAGGTCAGCCTTTCATTCTTGAAGCACAAGGAGATTCTTATTCTGAATATCAACGTATATCATCAAATACTGGACTACCTACTGTTCTTGGATGGTATGTTCACGAATGGTTATGGAGGGGAGAAAGCACACCTAAGCCTCGTGCAGATGATATTAAAACATTATATGAATCAGTTAATATACCTGAAACAAAACAATTACTTGAAAAGTATAGTATTCAATATGTTGTTATAGGTCGGCTGGAGAAAGAAAAGTACGCTAACATCTCTGTTCAAAAGTTTAAAGAACTGGGAAGGGAAGTGTTCAAAGTGGGGGATACGGTTATTTATGAAATTTTATAGAGCTTCTTCTGTAGGAATTGGAGTAACAGAACAATTATCGCTTCCATTTTTAATTAAACAGTTAACATAGGAGTGTATTTGAGAGTAATTATCACTTCCGAGACGAGGAACTATAACCCACTGATAGCCAAACTCTTCATTTGTTTGTGGATTAATGAATAAACCTAGTGCTTCAGATTGTTCTCCTCCTACGTTTAATACAGCACTTTCGATCTTAGCTTCTCTCATCTTTTCTGCCAGTTTTACAAAATCATCATACTCTTCCTTCTTAATATCTGTATCAATACTATCTTGTATTATATCCACTAAACTAAGTACTTTTACAGGATTCAACACTGTACCTGCAGAAAAAATCTTATCTTTAAATGCCCTAATAACTCTTTCCTGTCTTTGACTTCTTGAGAAGTCGGAACCTTCTACACCTAAAGCGTGACGTGAACGCACATATTTCAATGCTGTTTCACCATTCATTTGAGTTATACCTTTATCAAAATGAAGATGTTCATATCTGCATGGAAATGCTTCTAACTGTGCCTCTTCAGTAGCTCGTCTTTGGAACTCTTCATCTTTAAAGCCGCAATCATCTTCTTCCTTACCTGCAATAGGGTATTCATAATCATCAAATGTTCGTTCCACATCCACATCTATTCCTCCGATGGTATCAACAGCTTTTATAAAGCCATTAAAGTCTATACGAAAACCATAATCTATATGTTGGCCAAGAATTTCTGAGACTACTTTTTTTGCTTCTTGCAGACCAGAGCCTTTTTCTTTAGCCTCTGCGTAGGCATAAATAGTATTTATTTTTGCTCGTAGTCGAGAAACCCATAAATCGCGAGGTAGAGATATCAGCACTGCTTTTTTTGCTTCGGGGTCAATGCTAGCAAGAATGATCGTGTCCGTTAACAGAGGACCTTCATGTCTACCTCCTCCAATTCCGAGCAGAAGAATATTTATCCTTTGTTCCTTTGTTTTTTTTAATTCTATATTTTTATTAAATGTATATTCGTATACTGGGGTAATAAACTGAAAGATCTTCGTGATTAATAAAAATGCTCCTATTAAAAAAAGGAGTCCTAAAAGGAAAAAAATTCGTTCTCGTATTGGTTTTTTACGTTTTATGGGCATATTCCAATAAAAATAGGTCTATAAGCAAATGAAAGTCTTATAAACCCAATTATACAATGTATTTATTCTTTCTTTGAAAAGGTAACTCTTACGAATTCAAAATAATATTAACGAATGAATCTGCATCTAGACTGGATTTCCCGGGTAAAACTCCTGCTATATGATCTTTCTCTGTAAATGATCTCACATTTTCTCCAGTAACACTCCCACCATATATAATGTTTTCTATACCTTTATTTGCGATTTCTAAAGCAACACGTTCTGCGTTATCTGGTGTATCGGCCTGACCTGTTCCTATAGCAAACAATGGTTCGTAAGCTACAATCTTTACTCCTGCTGGGATAGATGTCTCACTATCTTTGACACAGAAGATTGGAGTTAACCCATTTGCTAAAGCCATCGTAACTTTTTTAGCCAAGACTTCATCTGTTTCAGCAAAATTTTGTCTTCGTTCAGAATGTCCAATAATTACAAATGAACAGTATTCGCTAAGTTGTTTACCATTTATTGCACCTGTATAGGCACCTTCCCCAAACGGAGAAATATCCTGCGCAGCAAGGTGTATATCTAAAGCATATTTTCCTATGAGAGATTTTGCTAATGGTAAAAAGAGATATGGAACGCAAATAACGGTTTTCTTAAATGCATCTTTTGCTATGAGATCTTTTTTATGAGCTATTTTTTCAAACCATTCCACGGTTTGCGAAGATGATTTATTTGACTTCCAATTCCCAATAATATAAATATTTTTCATATGGTTTGCCTCTTCAACTTCTCAAAAAAATGCATATACCTAACGAAGCCTTGTTTGAATATTTAACTATATCATAGTTATACTTTTGACAGCTACGAAGGTACTTACTTGCTTTTGTAAATCAAAGCAAAGTGGTATACAATGCATTATACCTTATGGAAAACCCCATCCTCAAGCAGGTGAATCATGAACAAAAACAAGCAATTCTTCACACTGATGGCCCGACAATAGTACTTGCAGGAGCAGGGTCTGGCAAGACTCGCGTATTAACATATAAAGTTTTATATTTAATTCTTGAGAAGCATGTCGATCCAGACACTATTCTTATGGTCACGTTTACCAATAAAGCAGCTAATGAAATGAAAGAACGTATTCAGTCTTTCTTTAAAAATTTACCTTTAGAGAAAACGTTTTCTACTCAACCTTTCATTTCTACATTCCACTCATTATGTGCTAAATTGTTGCGAAAAGAAGCAAAATATCTTGGTTTTTCACCACATTTTGTTATTTACGATGATCAAGATCAATTAGATGCTATCAAAGAATGTATGAGTCGATTATCAATATCTCCCAAAGACACGAAACCAAATAGTGTCTTAGCTACTATTTCTCAAGCAAAAAATGAACTTGTTTCACCCGAAGATTATGGTTTGTTTGCCCGGGGAACATTTCAGCAGACTGTCGCGAAACTGTATACACAGTACCAGCAACTTCTGAGAGAACATGACGCAGTCGACTTTGATGATCTCATTTTTCATGTAGTAACTCTGTTTAAAACCTCACCCCAAATCTTAGAAAAATATCAAAACCAGTTCCGGTATATTCTCATTGATGAATATCAAGATACTAATAGAGCACAATATGTTTTAACAAAAATGCTTGCACAAATTCATAATAATGTCTGTGTGGTCGGTGATTTCTCACAAAGTATTTATTCTTGGCGGGGAGCCGATTACAGAAATCTGTTACGGTTTAAAGAAGATTTCCCGAATACGAAAACTTTTTCTTTATCACAAAACTATCGATCAACGCAGAAAATCCTCGATGGCGCTTCAACAGTTATTGCGAAAAACACATCGCACCCAGTACTTTCACTCTGGACAGAAAATCCAAGCGGTGAGGAAATTGAAATTTATGAAGCCGTTAACGAACAAGATGAAGCAGATTTCATTATAAAGACAATCTATTCTATAGGTATGAGCAAGTTAGACAGTATGGCTGTTCTCTATCGTACAAACGCACAATCTCGTGTAATTGAAGAAGCGTTTCTGCACCATGGTATTCCTTATACACTGATAGGAGGAACCCGCTTTTATGAGCGTAAAGAGATTAAAGACGTACTATCATATTTACGTTTTTTTCGTAACCCAAAAGATATGATTTCTTATAAGCGTTTAGAAAAAATAGGAAAAACAAGATTAAAAAAATTTCAAACCTTTAAAGAAGTAGCTGATCCAGAAGAAGAAAACCAAACAATTGATATTATGGACGAAATTATCAAAGTAACAAACTATTTAGATCTCTACGATGAGAATGATGAACAGGATAGAACGCGGCTTGAGAATATTAAAGAGCTTCGTTCAGTAGCTCTAGCCTTTCCTAGTCTTACAGATTTTCTCGAAAACGTTGCACTTGTTGAAAATGAATATATTACAGAAAAGACCGCAAATGAAGAGAAAAAAAATGCTATTACATTAATGACTCTTCATGCAGCAAAAGGCCTAGAATTCCCAATTATTTTTATGATTGGAATGGAAGAGGGGATATTCCCTCATAGTCGATCACTTATGAATAGGGAAGAACTAGAAGAAGAACGGCGATTATGTTATGTAGGGATGACGCGTGCTAAAGAGAAGCTATATTTAACATATGCTAGAAGAAGAATATTTTTCGGTCAACGAACGAATAATTCCGTCTCTCGATTTATTTTCGATCTTCCTGAACACGTAATTAGTAAAAATTTTGAATATACTAAAGTTAAACGTGAAGGTATGATGGACTACTTCTAAGATAGTAAATACAATAAAAAATAGTTATAAAAAAAATTATTTTATATATTCAATATGGTAATAAAAGAAATTACTGAACATGATAAAAAAGCATTCAATAAAGTAGTATCCCATCCTCTCCAATCCTATGAGTGGGGTGAATTTCGGAAAAAAACAAACGTAAAAGTTATAAGACGTGGTATTTTTAAAACTAACAAACTCATTGATGGGTTTCAATTAACGATACACCCTATCCCTAAGACACCGTGGACAATTGGATATCTGCCGAAAGGCAATATTCCCACTGAAGAGGTTCTTCATGAACTGAAAGTAATTGGAAAAGCAGAAAAATGTATCTTTATTCAGTTAGAACCGAATGTAAAGGCAAGAGAAGGCAGATTACAAATAAACAATATAATTCATAATTCTCAGTTCTTAATGCATAATTCCGAACATCCTCTTTTTACGAAATATACATTTATTCTCAATCTTACAAAATCAGAAGAAGAGCTATTAAAAAGTATGCATTCTAAGGCAAGATATAACATTAAGATTGCGAAAAAACATGGCGTTGAAATCATATTTAACTCCTCAGAAGAAACATTACAAACTTTTCTCCGTTTAAATAGTGAAACAAATACTAGACAAAAATTTTATACTCGTCCGGATTGGCACTTTAAAGAAATGAAAAAGTTATTTAATGAATTTCCAGTAGACGATAAAAATCAACCTAGGGAAGGGGATAGCGATGATCATTTAAGGATGCAAATCTTAACAGCCACATATAAAAGTAAACCTTTAGTTTCGTGGATTCTATTTTCTTTTCATGATACGTTATATTATCCCTATGGAGCGTCAAGCAGTGAACATCGAGAGGTTATGGCATCTAGCCTTATAATGTGGGAAGCAATACGCTTAGGTAAAAACTTACGTCTTAAAAATTTTGATATGTGGGGTGCGCTAGAACCGAATCCAGATCCACAGAATCCTTGGTTTGGTTTTCATACTTTTAAACAAAAGTATGGACCTGAACATGTAGAGTTCATAGGAAGTTATGATTTTATTATTAATAAATCACTTTACCAAGTTTACAAAATAGCTAATAAACTACGCTGGCTTTATTTACGTTTTAAAAAGTAACTCTATCTAACGCTTCTTCTCTATGATTTAATTTTATACACATATATTTTCTGAATTTTATCATGTCTTACTAATGGTAAATAGCTTATTGGATAAATATAGCTAATCACTCTTGTACCCGGCTTTAGTTCTTTTACTAACTTCTTTTTCAACTTTGTAATAACTCTTGGAACTAAGTAAAGGTAAACAACTGAAGCAGGGGAGAGGTCTACACTAAAAAAGTCCTTTCTAAGAAATGTAACTTTATCTCGAGGAATATTGTTTTTTTTAGCTTTCATTTTTGACCACCATATCCGAGATTTACTTGATTCAACTCCAACTGCAGTTGCTCCAAATTCTTTAACTATAGTAACTATGGTTGTTCCTGTACCTGAGCCTAACTCATAAAAAATATCTCTTTTAGTTATACGTGCTAATCTACCTATTTCTCGTGAAACTTCTGTTGAAGTGGACCACCAGGGTGACCAAGGACTATCCGTGGGAAGAAACCATGTTAATAGGTAAAGAACAATAAGAATTGCTATTAATACAAATATTTGAGTAACAATAAAAACCATACATGTTATTGTATAGTAAAATTTGAAAATGGAGTATAGGCAAAGTAGAATTATTTATCTATTTTTTGTCGACTACTTTTATTTTTTTTAAAAATGTTAATTACTTTTGCTTTTATATTGTTCCTCTCCACTAAACCAAACACTTTACTATCCGTACTTCTAGATACATTATCACCTATAAGGAAAAATTTCTTATTTTTTATGTCAGCTAATCTTTTTATTATAGGACGTTTATCTCTCGGGTCTTCACATAGTATCAAATCTCCTATTTCAGGATTTTTAAAAAAGTAGGGAAGAGGGGAGACTAGTACGATATCTCCAGGGTTCAGTGTTGGTATCATACTATTACCAGTAACTGTACATTTTTTTAAAATAAACATTTTCTATAAAATTGTGTAAATACGTGATACTTTAACTCATTTTACTATGATATTACGTAATTTCGTGAAAAATTGATAAAAAATATAGTAAATATTTCACAGGGGCTATTTAGCAGTCGCTTTCGTCTGGTGAAAAATATCTGCTATTTCATCCACTGCCCTGACTAATTCCTGAGCAGCTTCTTTATTCACTTCTTGCTTATTTTTCGAGACTAGTTTCATTGCTTTCCAAAATTTATCGTGTAAATGGGGAAATTTTTCGAGGTGTTCAGGCTTAAAATAATCAGCCCATAATATCATAAGTTCTTCTTTACATTTCCGTCCATGCTCTTCTTTCGTCCAAATAGCTCTTATTAATTTATTTCTATCGTTTAGCGATTTAGTTGATTGGTCAACACTTTCAATAATCTCAACCATTTTTAATATAGTGGCAGCAGCATTCTGTGCTATTCCCGGATCATATATACCACAAGGAACATCACAATGTGCATATACAGTTTCTGAAGGAAGAAAATTTATGACTTTACGTAATATAGTATGAAACATAGACCTACCTTACAATATACAATTCTATATGTCAATACATTTAATAACATCATATGCTTAAACCGTACTATCCTCACCTGTTTAGCAAACCACTATGGTGTTTGATCAGCTATTATCTACTACTAACTATATCAAAATAATCGTTTCTATATTTTCGTATTTTTTTCATTTTACAAGCAGTTGACTATATATTAAGAAAGATAATAGTTATCCACATTTCTTTTCTTATCTTTCAGGTCGTACAATATTTTTAGCTTACTCGCAGAGTAGAGAAGTTTATTGTAGTAAACAACATTTTATACAATCACTATATATAGATCTCATTTCTTTACACATCAATACCCCACCCTTTTCCCTATCCTTTATTCCCTACTCTCATATTGACGCTCTTCTAGATAATTTGGTACGCTATGTATATGTCTAAAAAAGTTAAAAAGCGGTTAAAGGCTACTTCATCTAAAAGGCTTTTTCGATCACGGGGTTTTATCGCTGATTTCGCAATTATCATTCTAGCTGTGGTCTTAGGTATTTTCTTAATAGGCAACCTATTTCCAAAAATCCCAAGCTCTTCTAATCCACTTGATCAGTATGAAATCGATGCCACTATAGATCCTACAGTCCATAATAATCTACAGTTAAAAACATTTAAATTCCAAAAATGTTTAGCTTCCATCGCAATTAGCTTCTTAATTGATCAATCAGGGTCTATGGACGACTTTATTAACCGTGCAGATCGCTCAAAAGGAACGAAATTAGCCAATTTACAGACAGGCCTCCGATATTTTGCAAGTAGATTTCCTGATAAAGGAGCTATAGCTTTACAAATTCATAAAACTAATAGTGACTGGCCGATCCCAATAAAGTATAACCAACTACTCGTAGATTATGGCTATTTCCAAGATAAAAAAACACAATTTTTACAGCAAATTGCTGGCTTTTCGCCGCTAGGAGCTACTTATTCGAAAGATGCGTTTACCGAACTGAAAACAAATCTTTTTAGAGCTATCGATAGTAATATATTCCCTAATTCATATAAATTTGCAGTTGTTTATATTTCAGACGGTATCCCGGAAACTGCAGAAATGAATAACAAATATTTCAATCCGACTGCAGGGCTTGGAGGATCTTTATGTAATCCAATAGATGCCACCGACACTGCGTTAGGTGTACGTTGTACTCCATATACAAATGTACGAACGAATAGATCTTCCTGTCGTTGTTTAGACCCTAACCAGGACCCTAGAAGCGTAGCAGATGAAATAAAGGCCAGAGGAATACGCATATTTACTATACGCTACATAGGTGACGCTGATGGTTATTTCGACGACGATTTACAGCGCATTATGGAAGGAATCGCAACAACACCCCAAGATGCCTATGTCGCTCCTCTTAATGAACAATTAGATAAAGTAATCGACCAAATCGCTACGCGAGCCTGCTCAACACTTAGTCCTCTTTAAATTGCAAAAATACCCGAATGTATTATTTCTTACATAGTGTAACCGAAAAGTTTTTGAGTGTATCCTGAAGACAATTCAAAATCTGAGAATGAGTAGTTATTTACGTTTCAAAAAGTCACATTTGAAGATACGCGAGCTGTTTACCAACGGAAGTGTGCAAATGCACGATTAGCTTCAGCTTGTTTATGCATGACGTCTTTCTTTTTCATGGCTTCCCCTTCTCCATTAGCTGCGGCAAGAAGTTCTGCAGCGAGTTTATCTTCAAAAGCCCGAAAATCTTTATTCGATCGTTTACGTGCAGCTTCAATAATCCAGCGAATTGCGAGGGCATTTTTTCTCTCTGCGCGCACTTCTACAGGGACTTGATAGTTAGCCCCACCAATTCTTTTTGCGCGTACCTCTACCTTTGGAGAAACATTTTGGATAGCTTTATCGAACGTCTCCAACGCATCTTTCCCTTGCTGAGTTAATAAATTAAACGCATTATAGACCTTTTCCTCTGCCACAGTTTTCTTACCATTTCGCATAATTCGATTAACGAACTTAGCTACCATGATACTATTATATACTTTATCTGCTTTTACTGTTCTTTTTGCTACTTTTGCATGTCTCATATAGAATTTATAATTCAAAATTTATAATTCAAAGTTATATTCTGAACTCTGAACTCTAGATTCTAAATCTATTATGCTTTAGGTCGGTCTGTTCCGTATTTACTTCGTGATGTTTTTCTTCCTTCTACACCCTGTAAATCAAGTTTACCCCGAACCAAATGGTATTTTACACCCGGAAGATCTTTTACACGTCCCCCACGAACTAAAACAATGCCGTGTTCAGATAATGTATGACCAACTCCTTGAATATAGGCTGTGACTTCCATTTTATTGGATAATTTAACACGGGCTACTTTACGAAGCGCAGAATTAGGCTTTTTAGGAGTCATAGTTTTTACTAGAGTGACTACACCACGTTTCTGAGGTGAATTCGTTTCAGAGTATAAACGATCTTTTGCATTAAATAACCTCCTAAGTGCTGTAGCACGGGTTTTCTTAATTTTCTTATTTCTCCCTCGTTTCGCTAATTGTGATAAGGTAGGCATAATAAAAAGCTAAAAATTAAAAATGAAAAATTAAAAGTTACTTAGGAATAATTTCTAAAATCAATTATGAAGCGATTCCTTCTACAACTTTACACTTTTAACTTTACACTTTTAACTTGTTTATTATACTGTATTGAGGCTTTCTATTCAACCCTTAATAGAAGAACTCTCAGACTATTAATTTTCGACAAACTCACTAGGTTCGACAGGAATAAGTCGTCCGATGATAACATTTTCTTTCAATCCCCGAAGCCTATCTTCTCTACCCTCAAGTGCCGCTTCTGTTAAGACAGATGTCGTTTGCTGGAATGATGATGCGGATAACCATGAATCTGAATATAATGCGGCTTTGGTAATTCCCAACACAACTTGTCTACCTGTTGTGGGCTCTCCACCCGCAGATAATATTTCAGCATTAATTTCCTCAAACCGTGATTTAGAGATAAAATCACCTGGAATAAGAGACGAATCACCAACAGTTTCTACAATAACCTTATCTGACATCTTTCGCAGTATAACTTCAAAATGCTTATCATTAATAGCTATTCCTTGGGATTCATACACTTTCTGGGTTTCTGTCAAAAGATATTCTTGTGTCTGATTTAGTCCACTAACTTTTAGTATTTCTTTCGGATCCAGATATCCCTCAGCAAAAGGTGTGCCAGCAACGATTTCATCACCATCTTGAACTGTTAAAGTCGCTGAAAGAGGTACAAAGTATTCCTGAACCTCTACTGGTTTAATCTTTGCGTTTCTAACCTGTACTCGATACCCTTCTTCTGTGGTTTGTATTTTAACTTTTCCTGTTATTTCAGAAATAAGAGCAAGGTTTTTCGGTGTACGCATTTCAAATAATTCTTCAACTCTTGGTAAGCCTTGTGTAACGTCAGCCATAACAACTCCTCCGAAATGTCTGACGCGCATAGTAAGCTGAGTACCTGGTTCTCCGATACTCTGCGCTGCTATAACCCCGACAGGTACACCTATTGCAACTTTCTTTCTCGTCGAGAAGTCCCAACCATAACAATTAACACAAATACCGTAAGACAATTTACATGCTAATGGGGATCGAATCGTTGCTTCTGTTACTTCGTGTTCAATGATTGCTGAAACATTTTCATCTGTTATTTCTTCCCCAGCTTTAAAGACAACTTTCTTACCTTTAGAAGATACGATATCTGCTGCTGCTATTCTACCGATTAGACGATCTGATAAGGATGATGTTCTTCCTTTATCATTTACAGATATTGTAATTCCTTCTGTAGATCCACAATCTTCAGTCGTGACAATGACATCATGAGCTACATCTACAAGCCTACGAGTTAGATACCCTGCGTTAGCTGTTTTCAAAGCAGAATCAGTTAAACCTTTTCGCGCTCCACGAGCAGATGCAACGTACTCAAAGATAGATAATCCCTCTCGGAAATTGGATTTAATAGGAAGTTCAACAATTTTGCCCAGTGGATCGACGATAAGTCCACGCATAGCTGATAACTGCTTCAACTGTTCGATACCTGCACGAGATCCTCCAGAATTAATTGTTACCCGTAATGGGCTAAGTTCATCGAAACTATTCCATGTTTCGTTTGCGATTTGTTCTGTTGTCTTTAGCCATACATCATTTGATAATCTCTTTTTCTCTTCAAGTGTAATTAAACCTTGTTGATATTCTTCATCGATCAGACTTACTTTCTTTTCTGCTTCTCCTATTAATGCATTCTTTTGCGGAATAATTTTACTATCAAACGCAGAGATACTAATACCTGAAATAGTTGCACCATAGAATCCGATACTCTTGATACTATCAATAAGCGCAGCTAAATGATCAGGCTCTATAATCTTCATGGCTTTGGTTATAATCTTTTTGATACCCGAGGCTGGTACAGCTTCATTAATAAACTGAAGTTCTTTAGGTAAAAGCTCGTTGAAAAGTATTCTACCTACTGTGGTTTCAATAATCTCTATCCGGGATTCACCATTAGCGTGAACCTGCATTCGAACACGGACTGGTTCACGTAACTTAACTTTGTCCATATCTCGTGCCATAATCGCTGCTGTAGCATCTTCGAAAATAGGCATTTGCTCTTCTTCTCTTCTTAATGATTCATCCATGAATGTAAGATAAAAGACGCCTAAAGCCATCTCTTTATTAGGGAGAGTAATAGGGCTACCATCAGCTGGCTTCAGAAGATTATTCTTAGGCATCATTAATGAGATAGCTTCTTCTTGTGCTTTATTTGATAAAGGAATATGTACTGCCATCTGATCTCCATCGAAATCAGCATTATAACCAGCACAGACACAAGGATGAAGTTGGATTGCAGCACCTTCGATTAATACTGGATAGAATGCCTGAATACCTAGTTTATGTAATGTAGGAGCACGATTTAAGAGAACAGGATGGTTCTTTGTAATCTCCTCAAGAATATCGAAAACTTCTGGTGGTCTTTTTTCAATATACCGTTTTGCTGATTTAATATTTGTTGCTAAGCCACGATTAATAACCTCTCGGAGTACAAATGGTTTAAACATCTCAAGAGCCATCTCTTTAGGTAATCCACATTCTGATAACTTAAGATCAGGGCCCACGACGATAACTGAACGACCTGAATAATCAACTCTTTTACCTAAAAGATTCTGTCGGAATCGTCCTTGTTTACCTCGGAGCATATCTGAGAGAGACTTTAATGGCATCGCTGGCATAGTACCACCACGCTGGGATGCATCGATTAGTGAATCAACTGCTTCTTGTAACATACGCTTTTCGTTTCTTAAGATAATTTCAGGCGCACCTAATGCAATCAAATGTTTCAAACGATTATTTCTATTAATAACTCTTCTGTATAAATCATTTAAATCTGATGTAGCGAACCTTCCTCCAGCAAGTTGGACCATAGGTCGTAAATCAGGGGGAATAACAGGTAATACTTCCAGAACCATTGAGCTTGGTTTTACTTCTGCTTTTCTCATAGATTCAATTAATCGA
The DNA here is from genome assembly GCA_964512695.1 of uncultured Gammaproteobacteria bacterium. Classification (GTDB taxonomy): domain Bacteria; phylum Patescibacteriota; class Microgenomatia; order Levybacterales; family UBA12049; genus CAYMDS01. The sequence continues at coordinate 77,772 of CAZEJU010000003.1, forward strand.
AGTCTTTTTACCAATTTAAGATATTTTGATCCTGAAGCTTTTTCAGATTCTTTTCGCAAATCTGCAATGAGCTGCGAAATATCAATACTTTCTATTAACTCGAGAAGTGCTTCTGATCCTGTTTTTGCTTTAAAGAATATAGGGATATCGTATTCAAGAAGTTTGTAGTACTCATCTTCCGACAGGACACTACCTTCTTTCAGATTTCGAAGAAGCTTTAGTAAAGTTTCTGAAATCTCATCAAGCTTCTTTACCTCTGCATCATAGTTTTCACTAACCCGTGCAAGATATTGTCTTCTACTTAATTCAAGTTCTTCACTGATTAATTGCTTTTGTTCCCGAGCAATATTACTACCTTTTGTATCAGTTTTCTTTTCTGTTGTTTCACTTTTAATCCTGTCTTCTTCATCGTGGACTTTTTGTTTTAAAACTGTTTTTCTATCGTCTATAGTTTGTGTAAATTTCTCAATTGCCTGTTTTTTCTTTTCTTCATCAATCGAAACAACTAAATATGATGCATAATAAATAACGGACTCTAAACTCTTCTGGGAGATATCTAATAAAAGTGATAAAGGCGATGATGACCCTTTAAAGAACCAAACATGCGCAATAGGACTTGCTAAGTTAATTTGACCAATGCGCTCCCGTCGAACGCGGGATAAGGTAACTTCAACTCCACATTTATCGCAAATAATTCCTCGATATCTAATTCTCTTATACTTTCCACAATAACATTCCCAGTCTTTCGTAGGACCAAAAATTCTTTCATCAAAAAGACCATCTTTTTCGGGTCGAAGAGTACGATAGTTAATCGTTTCTGGTTTTGTTACTTCACCATAAGACCACTCTAATATATCGTCTTTATTTGCAACAAGAATTTTTAATGATTTAAAGTCTAATATGGTTGGATCTTTCATTGTTTTTTTCTTAGGATCTATCATACCACTCCCCCTTCTAAGGCGTTATCTGCGTCAGTATCAGCAATCTCTATCCCTTGTTGTGCTGCCTCAGCACTATCCACTATCTCTTCTGCTTGTAAATTTTTCTGAAGCTCTTGCACTTCAGCCTTTAGTTTTTCAGATTCTACCTCATCCTTTACTTCAGCCTGTTCTGTAATTGTTTGAACACCAACAGGTACGACGTTCAATGCGAGTGATTGTAACTCTTTAATTAAGACTTTAAATGATTCTGGTACCTTTGGTGTAGGAATATCAGTACCCTTAACAATTGCTTCGAAAGCTTTTGCGCGTCCTACGACATCATCAGCTTTAATTGTAAGCATTTCTTGTAAGATATGGCGGGCACGATGTGCTTCAAGCGCCCACACTTCCATTTCTCCGAGTCTCTGTCCTCCCATTTGCGCTTTACCGCCAAGTGGCTGCTGGGTGACTAAAGAGTATGGACCTGTGGAACGAGCATGAGTTTTATCTTCTACCATGTGAATAAGTTTCATCATATATTCAATCCCAACTACTACTGGATTTTCATATTTTTCACCTGTTCTACCATCATATAAATCAACTTTTCCATCGACTGGTAATCCTGCTTCCTTAAGAAGATTTATAATCTTTTCTTCTGATAAACGTTCGAATGCTGGAATTCCAATTTTCATATTAAGTTTTCTTGCTGCAAACCCAAGATGTGCTTCAAGTAACTGTCCAAGATTCATACGTGCGAGTACAGAAATAGGAGAAATGATGATATCGACTGGGGTTCCATCAGCAAGATGAGGCATATCTGCTACTGGAAGAATTTTTGAGATAATTCCTTTATTACCATGTCGACCTGCAAGTTTATCTCCTACGACTACATGTCTAAATTGTGCTACCTCAATAATAATCTTTTGTAACGTTCCTGGTTCAAGTTCATCACCTTTTTTTCGGTCAAGAATTTGTACACTAATAACAGTACCTCGTTCTCCATGAGGAACGCGAAGACTGGTATCTCGAACTTCCCGTGCTTGTTCACCGAAAATAGCCCGTAATAATCTCTCTTCTGCTGTTAATTCTGTTTCACCTTTAGGAGCAATTTTACCAACAAGAATATCACCTGGCCCAACTTCACTTCCGACAGTAATAATACCTTCTGGGTCAAGATATCTAAGGTCATCTTCAGCTACATTTGGAATATCACATGTCGTTTCTTCAGGACCTAATTTGGTTTCAACTACTGAACACTCATATTTTTCAATATGAATTGATGAAAGTTTATCATCTTTTACGAGACGGTCAGAGATAACAATAGCGTCTTCATACCCAAGTCCATATAGAGATGTATAAGCTATTAATAAGTTTTGTCCTAATGCGAGTTCACCGTTATCAGAAGCTGGACCATCAATAATAAGATCTCCTTTTTTTACCCGCTGACCTACGTTTACAACAGCTCGCTGTGTATAGGAGGTTGCTTGCGAAGTTCTACTGAATGATTCGATTGCAAAAGATGCTTTCTCACCCTTTTGGCCTTCCAGAACTACTTTCGTTGCATCGACATATGCTACTTTTCCATCAAACGGTGCTTTAACAACACGTTTCATAACTTCTGAAATTGTTGCTTCCATACCAGTCCCCACAACAGGAGATTCTGGTTTTACTAATGGAACTGCCTGACATTGCATGTGCGTACCCATGAGTGCACGATTAGCTTCATCATGCGCAACATATGGAATTAACGAAGCACTAGCTCCGACGACCTGTCGTGGAGTAACGTCAATGTATTGAATAAGATCTTTATCGACCTCAAGGAATTCACCATTATATCTTGCAGCAACACGGGCATCGAGTATCTTACCATCATCATCTATCTGAACACCTGCATGGGTGATATAATATTCCCGTTCGTCGTCTGCAGTCATATACACTATCTCATCTGTAACTCGCATACCTGCTTTTTTACCCTCTTCTTTTGCTACTTTTCTATAAGGAGTCTCGATAAAACCATGATCGTTTACTCGAGAATAAAGTGAGAAATATGTTACAAGACCGATATTGGGCCCTTCGGGACTTCGAATAGGACAAATTCTTCCATACTGAGAGCTATTAATATCACGAATCGAGAAAGCAGCTCTTTCTCGGGAAATACCACCCGCTCCCATAACTGTAACACGGTTTAAATTATCAATTTCTGACAACGGATTCGTCTGATCAAGGATTGTTGATAACTGGGAAGTTCTAAAGAATTCGTTAATTGAAGCCATAATAGGTCGTGCATTAATTAGGTTGGCAACACTTACTGGTACATCAGGTTGTAGTAAACTCATTCTTTCCTTTACTGACCGTTCCATACGGAGAACTCCTACACGAAATGCGTTTGCTGCAACTAATTCTCCTACACTTCTTATTCTTCGATTTGCCAGACTATCAATATCGTCTACCATTCCTTTACCTTGGGTTAACATTAAGAGATACGAAATAGCGCCAATAATATCGCTTCTCGTTAAAACACGATCTTCCGAGGAAACATACCCATTCGCTTTAGCTAATCTTTTATTCATTTTATATCGTCCTACTGCACCTAAGTCATACCGTCGATTATTAAAGAAGAGATTTGTGAAACTTTCCCGCACTTTGTCATACACAACTGGTTCTCCCGGATGCATCTTCTTAAATATTTCTATTACTGCTTCTGCTTCACTATTTGTTTCATCTTTAACAAGTGTATTTTCGATAAAATTCTCTTCATCTGTTTGAGAAATGTCTTTAAATGTTTCTTTAATTGCATCATTTGAAGCTATACCGATTGCGCGTAAGAAAGTAGAAGCAAGGAACTTTCGTCGTCGATCAATCTTAACTGTGATTGTATTATAACGAGTAGTTGAAAACTCTAACCATGAACCGTGCGTTGGTCTTATTTCTGCTGTGTAAAGTGTTTTTCCTGTTCCGGGGTCTTGAAGAGCTGTGAAGAAGATTCCTGAAGAGCGTACAAGTTGATTAACAACTGCTCTTTCAATACCATTAATAATAAATGTTCCACGTTCAGTCATTTGTGGTATATCACCAAGAAATACTTCTCCAGACTGTACTCCGTTTGTTTTCTTGTTAACTAGTGTCGCCTTAACGTAAAGTGGAGCATCAAAAGTTAAACCTTTTATTAATGCACTTGCTGGATCATTTGTGGGTTTACCAATTCTATATTCTCCTAGTGTTAAACTCCAATTTTTTCCTGTGAAATCTTCAATGGGGGAAATTTCTTTTAAGATATCTCCAATAAGCTCTTTTTGGAATCGATGATACGAAGCTGTTTGCACAGCCAATAAATCTAACTCTGGAAGAACAGAGTAAATACGTCCCCACACGTGACGCGATGTTAAATTAATATCGGTAACACTGGACTGCTTCGGCATTGGTAGAATGGAAATAGGCAGATTACTAATCAACGCAGAAAAAGACACAGAGGCTTACCCCTGTATCTCTAAGCTATTGTTAGATTAAATCTATATATATCATAGGCTGCTTAGCCTTGTCAATAGCCAATACAGTATTCAGCTATAGCTGTTGTTCGTTTTTAGTCGCTGCTAGTGTATTTGCTAACTTATCCACTCTTTCATTATCTTTTACTCCGCTATGTCCGAGAACTTTTTCATAAACAACTTCTAGATTGTTATCTACTATCAAAGAAAAAAGTTTTTCATAGATATCTTTATTCAAGAGTATTTTTCCAAGTGGTTTTTTCATATTATGAATAGTGATTTGACTATCAGTAAAAATCTTTACTCTGCGATGATTATTCTCTACAGCCCAACGTAGTGCTTCATATATAGCTTCTGCTTCTGCTCTGTTATTTGTTTGTTTTCCCGTAACTGGTCCTGCTTTTTCAAAATCCCCAGAAAGAAAAGCCCATGCAGCTTTCGCATTCTCCTTTCCGTTATTGGTGCATGCTCCATCAGTCCAAATTTCTATATCTACTGGTTCGCCGTTCTCAGTATTCCCTGTAAATAAATCGACGTTTTCATTATTAACCTTGAATTTATCACTATGGTAAATCCGGTTACAGTTTGAGCAAAAATAGTAAGCAGTATAATAGTAAGGTTTTAGTAATTGTTGCGGAGTTCGTTTTGTTTGTTTAACAGTTAATTGCGAACCACAATGTCTACAAGTCTTTGGATGCATAATACATTTTTAATTTGAAATTTAAAATTACATTACTATTTTTCCATTTTCCACCTTCGGCTTAATTGTATCTCCTGGTTTCACACTACCTTCAATAACCCTCATAGCAATTTCATCCACAAGTTTTTCCTCTATGGCTCTTCGTAATGGTCTAGCCCCAAAAACTGGATCAAACCCTACTTCAGCGAAATGAAGAGCAAGATCATGAGTTACTTCAAGATTAATATCATTTTCAGCCATACGGATTTTTACCTTTTCTAACTCTTGCTGTGCAATCTGGACAAGTTCACGCGGACTTAATGCATTATAGATGACTACGGCATTTAATCGATTTAAAAACTCCGGTCGAAAATGCATATGAAGCACTTCCCACACCTTATTTTCTATTTCTTCGCTGCTTCCCTTCTCTACCTTACTTTCCCTTATAATGTCCCCCGCTAAATTACTGGTCATAATAATAATAGTATTACGGAAATCGACTGTTGTACCTTTACTATCAGTCAATCTTCCATCATCAAATATTTGTAAAAAGATATTAAAAACTTGGGGGTGCGCTTTTTCTACTTCATCAAATAATACCACTGAGTATGGTTTTCTCCTCACTGCTTCAGTCAGCTGTCCACCTTCCTCATAGCCTACATACCCAGGAGGAGCGCCTATTAGACGAGCGACTGAATGAGATTCCATATACTCGCTCATATCAATTCTCGTTATAGCATGTTCATCACTAAAAAGAATTCGTGCAAGCGCTTTAGCGGTTTCAGTCTTCCCTACTCCAGTCGGACCCAGGAATAAGAATGATCCTATCGGTTTATTCTTTTCACCAAGTCCTGATCGAGAACGACGAATTGCTCGAGCGATGACTTCAATTGCTTTTTCCTGGCCCACTATTTGATTTTTTAACTCATCTTCTAAATGAAGCAATCGTTCTGCTTCTGTAGAAAGAATCCTTGTAGCCGGAATTCCTGTCCATCGAGCAACAACCTTCGCTATATCGTCATCATCCACCTCTTCTCGAAGCACTTTTTCTTCTTGTGGAATAGTAGCCCAAGATTCCGTTATAACATTGAGATCTTTTTGTAATTCTGGAATTTTCCCATACTTAATCTCTGCAGCTTTCTGTAGATCGACATCCCTCTCTGCCTGATCAAGCTCTATCTGAAAAGCATCCATTTTTGCTCTAATATCCTGAATCTTCTTAATAATTTCTTTCTGCTTCTCCCAGCGTTCTTGTAAAACAGAAGCCTCTTTTTTTAGTTTTTCCAGTTCTTTTTCCTGCTGTTCTTTTCTATTTTTCGCAATTTCAGTTTTTTCTTTTTTTATTGCTTGAAGTTCTATCTCAATTTGTGTGATTTTGCGTCGCAGCGCATCAAGCTCTGCTGGCATACTTTCAACTTCAATTTTTATAGCAGCCGCTGCTTCATCTATTAAATCAATAGCTTTATCTGGAAGAAAACGTTGAGGAATATACTGAGCTGATAGCTTTGCGGCTGCGATAATAGCATCATCTGTTATCCGAATTCCATGATGAAGTTCGTATTTTTGTTTTATCCCCCGGAGAATAGAAATGGTATCTTCAATAGTCGGTTCATCAATAGTCACAGGCTGGAAACGGCGGGCTAATGCCGGATCTTTTTCGATATACTTTCTGTATTCTCCAATTGTCGTTGCGCCAATCATTCGAAGTGATCCACGGGCTAATGCTGGCTTGAGAATATTTGCGGCATCTACTGCACCTTCTGCAGATCCACCACCGACAATAGTATGTAGTTCATCAATAAACATGATGTATTTCCCATCCGAACTTTCAACAGCTTTAATAACGGCTTTTAACCGTTCCTCAAACTCTCCACGAAACTTCGCGCCTGCCAGAAGTTGTGCGAAATCTAACACAATAAGTTCTTTTTCTTTTAAAGGTGTTGGAATAGAACCTATGACAATTTTCTGAGCAAGCCCTTCTACTATTGCTGTCTTCCCCACTCCAGGATCACCGATAAGAATCGGGTTATTCTTCGTACGACGAGAGAGAATCTCCATAACACGGCGAATCTCAATCTCGCGACCGATAACTGGATCTATTTTTCCCTGTTGAGCGTATTCTGTAAGATTAATAGTAAACTTCTTTAAAGCTTCTTCAGGAGAAATTGGTTTGAGAAAATCTGGTACTTGATTATCCATAGCAATAAGTTGCAAAGTTGCATAGCTTCAGAGATACAAAGACATTAAAACTTTGTGACTCTGTCACTTTGAACATACGCAATTACTATTATAGCCTAGCAGTCGTTCATGTCAAGTGCTAGAAGTATACCTCACAAAAAAAGAACTGTTTCCAGTCCTTTTTTGCAGAAGAGAAGAAGTTTGAGAAGTGGTAGTTTGTGTTTATTCCTGCCCTAGTACTAAAACGTCTACCGTCATTCCCTGCCTGATCAATTGTCCGTTTACCCTTACCGAACAGGTGTTGACCATAAGATAAAGAATGATGAATACAGCTCTTGTAAGAACTGCCTGATCTTCTCGCGCATGCTGCCTCCTTTCTTATACTCGCCGCTCAAGCGCACTTCAAGCCGTGTACGAACAGTACTAAAAAGGTTTGAAGTAAGTTTAGGCGGACTTATTCTTTTATTCATCTATTGAAGGTCGGTTATAAGGCATCATTGCTGACCGTTTGGTCATCCGCTGAAAGCGGTGTATATGCACTTAAGGTATGCAAGTGAAATCTCTCTCAATAAGCAGAGATTCTATCTCTATAGGTGTGCCACGAGTCATACTCGCGCCCCGATGTATTCGGGGGCACCGCGCATCAGAACGATGTTGTCCTATAACCTACCTCAAATAGATGAATATTTTAAAAGTTCTTATGATAATGATGTAACGTCCAGATACATCTTCATCGCAAACGCAAAAACTAGTACTGTGATCATGTTTTCCATATAAACATATATTAGGACTAGCAGGTAAGGTAAAAACGAGAAATCTGTAAGAGATCCGATAGAACCGCAATTATAAATACTATTTTGAACTAACCTTGTTGAAGTGCTATTATTAAACCTTTCATATAATGAAGATATTGGAGACTTTTTTTTACATGAATTCTTAAAACTCCATAATATTTTGTTGAGTCATATGACTTCTTCCATACTGTTACTTGATAAAAAGGTTTTGTGAACTGTTCACGTGGTACATCGCAAACGACTGACCAGTATTTCTCAATTTCATCAACTTTGTTCTTATAAGAAATATTTAAACTAACCCGAAGTGTAATATCCTTCTTATCTATCTTCAGGCAATCTGTTAACCATCTTAGATAAAAACGTACCATACCTGGATCAGAGTTGCAAAATCCTAATCGATGTTCATGTCTACTTTTAAAACCTTCTGCCCAATATAAAGCTATTCCTGCAATAAGTAAGTCTCTTTTCGTCAATTCGCCAAATGCATTTATTCCAGTTAATTCCATTGTTCTCATCTTTTTTTGATATTCTTTTTGTGTACGAATTCTACCCTCTTGCAGAGCTGCTAATGCATCAACCTTAACTTTATTCACCTGCTCTTCAGATAATGGGACTGTTCTTATCCATTCATAAATCGTAGTTTTAGGAAGTTTGGTTTGATTTTGAATTTTATTTAATGTAAAACCTGCCATTCGAAGTTTTATAACCTTCTGCTTTATTAACTTACTATGCCCCATTTCTGCAGTATGAACAACTTATCGAACCAAGTCAAATATTAAAATTTCACTATCCAAGAAGTTCAATATTGACTTCTAAGTCTCTAACCTGTTAGTATTAGGTCGTTAGGCGGGGGAGTGTCATGGTGGCACAAGGGGCTCAAAATGGGCCATTCACATGGTAACATGGAATATGAACTTAGCTATATCGGTAAAACCCTATTATATTCTTAATTAATATCGGTAAGGGTAATACCGAGGGAACCTATCTTCGCAAAGCGAAGAACCATGAACAGGAAACCAAGAACATAGAACAAAACGAAAGTTTTTATTGTTCTTAGTTCAAAGTTTTAGTTCATAGTTGTCTTAAGGCATGGGACTCCGTAGAGACTACACGCTAAGCCCCAGATCAGCTGGGTGAAGATATAGTCCGACACTCCGAGTAATCGGAGAAACTGTGCATAATCCCTTAGTCTGAGTTCGAATCTCGGCCCCGCAACACATTAAAAAGAGCCAATATGGCTCTTTTTTTGTGGAAAGTTACCACAAAAAACCCCGCTTCAATTAAGTAGCGGGGTTTCTTGCTCTTCCGAGAATTCTAGCGTGATCCAATCGACTGTGGGAATAGCCCACGTCATGTACCACCACTTGGTGACGAACGAGAGGATGTAGCCACTGTTCATTAGCTCATAAGTTTTTGGTCTTTTGTCTTCACAAAAGAACAATTCTTTGAAAAATATTATTTTTCTCTATACTCTACAAACGAAAAGTATTTTTTCGATCCGATAATCACATGATCTAATAAGGGAATACCCATAATCTGCCCTGCTTCATGGATGCGTTTTGTGAATGCTATATCATCTTCAGATGGTGTCGGATCTCCTGAGGGATGATTATGAGCGAGGATAACTCCAGCACATGGACTACTCAAGGCTGGACGGAAAATTTCTCGGGGTTCTATCCGTAACGTATTTAAGTTCCCTACTCCTAGTACCTCTTTCTGAATCAGTTCATGACGTGCATTTATATACAGACAAATAAGATATTCCTGACGCTTATCAGCATATTCTTTTAAAAGGTGTACAGTGTCTTGGAGATTATGAATAACAATCTTTGACAAGCTAGGAGCGTCAAACATTCGCTGTCCTAACTCTATAGCTGCGAGAAGCCGGGTAGCTTTCGACGCGCCAATTCCTGGAATACTCGTTAACTGATCAATGGTAATTTGTGGAAGTTTTTCTAGTGTAAATTTTCGCAACACTGTTTCTCCCAAACTTAGGGCACTATTTTTTTTACTTCCCGTATTAAAAAGAATAGCCAGAAGTTCAGCAGTACTACTATTCGACCTTCCATTTGCGATCATTTTTTCTCTGGGTCTGTCAAATCGAGGTAAATCAATAATCCGCTTTTTCTTCCGAGATTCTCTCATATAACTATAGTATATGGTAAGAGTTGCAAAGTGGCAAAGATGTAAAGTTTCATATGCAACTCTGCAACTATAAAAATTATCTACATTTCCACAAATCTCTCGTGCAAAAATAAAACCAAGTAGTATATAATGATGTATATGTCTAATGAACCAGGAGTTCAATTATCTGATTTAGCCCACAGAATTCGCTCAGCACGCAGTGCAGCCCACCTCTCACAAGCAGAGTTAGCCCAAGGCATCGGAGTCTCTGATAAATCTATATCTGCATATGAACAAGGCCGCAGTACTCCACCTTTTGAGAAGTTAAAAAGAATCGCTCACGAAACAAACCATCCTCTTTCTTTCTTCACTGAAGAAAATAATAAAGATGCCACTATAGCAAGCAAACTTGCTTCTATAGAGCGGGAATTATTAGAAGTAAAACGACTCTTAAAAAACGGCTCTTAATCCTCTAAATTACCCCTTGACATAATAGATATTACTCTATTATCATGAGAGTATGAAAGAAAAATATGGGATTATTCTCATCGATAAATCTACCTGTATCGTTCGATTATATGAAGTTAACTTTCGTTCATGGAAGCTTATACATTATGTAGAGTTTGACCTTCAGACAGAAAATACAATAAATGTCGAACACATTTCAAAATCTTTTATAGAATTTATTAGCACTCCCCAAGCGCAACATATCGCAGAATGGAAAATCTGTACACGAAATACTGATAAACTCATCATAAATTCGATCCGGCAAATGACAAATCTTCCAGTCGAACTTCTCACCCATGCCAGAGAACAAGAACTCCTCTCTAAAGGTATGTTTACTGAGTTATGGTAAAGAGTATTGTCCAAGCCTAGTCCCTCTGTTCATCGGGACGTATTCCAGAACTTTTTTAAGACGGAAATTACCTCCTAAAATGCAAAAGCATATGCAGGATAGAGAATAATTCCACTTTATAAAAACGGAAACTATTAATAATAATTTTTTCCACAAAAAAACGACCATTTTCCTGGTCGTTCGGTAAACATCTGATTTTTTAATAGATCTTATCAATCTTTGTTGAAGAAAACTTGAAATTAAGTATTAAGCGAAAAAAGAATAATTCTATATTCTCTAAACTAATTCTAAACATTAATCACGTTGTTACTATAAGATGGGATAATGTTCTAGGTTATCTGTCAAAAAATAATACCTGATGCTAAATTAATAACTTTAGCCTACGCTTCTAAAAGCGGAAACTTTTATAGAGTAATTAGACTAAAAGGTTCTTAAAACGCAAAAAGCGCTGGTTCGGTATAATACCTAAGCCAGCGCTTTCTGACATGCTACTCGGAGTTCCTCCACAGTCAAGCGAACTCAACTGTTTCGGATTTTGTACTTTTACTACTCTGCGCCGCGTTCGTCGCTGGCGTTGACACCCAAGCCGCTCAGTAGCGGCTGGACGGGGACATTCGCGAACACGCGAAACTGCGCGTTCTGGCGAATACCGTTCAGCGCTGTCGCCAGGTCTTCGCGACCCTCGACCACAGCCCCTAAGCGGTCCACCAGTTGGGCAAGCGTCATAGACGCGAACACACCAGGATCGGCTTCGCGGGCCACCCGCTGAACGTAGGGCAAAAACGCGCCCAGGACGCCCATGGAAGGCAGAGCCAGACCATCACCGCTGACGCCGTTAGCACCGACGAGTCGACCGATAGCCGGTACCTCGTCACCAACGACCTGTAGGCCATTACCGATGGCCAACACCTGCGCCAGAATCTGGCTGGTGCGGCCACCGTCGCCGATCAGGTTCACGCGCATGTTGGGCGCCAGAGCCTGGAAGATCTTCACGCGAGCTTCGGCATCCACACGGGCCAGTTCGAGCGCTTGAGCATTCGCCAAACGGATCTGCTCGAGTTCCGCGAGAATCGGATACTCCGCGTAGAGCGCGGCCAGACGGGTTTCCGCCTCGATCTGAATCTCACGCTGACCGCGAGTAAGGGCAAGCGCGGCAGCATTCGTGCGCTCCGTCACTTCAGCTTCGGCGAGACCGCGGTCGCGATCAACCGCCACCTGCGCGGCAGCGATAGCAACTTCGCGCTCGCGGACGTCAGCAGCGGCTAGACCAGCAGCAGCCTCTGTGGCGCGCTGAGCCTCCGCCTGAACCTTGGACGCCGCAGCACGCTGTTGAGCAGCTTCTGCTTCACGCGTAGCGCGCAGTAACTCAGCCGCAGTTTGCGCTTCGGTCTGTCGCTGGAGAGCTTGGGCTGTCGCCTCAGCATCTACCAGCTTGACTTTCCGCTCACGATCAGCCTCAGCGAGCTTCTCGCGCTCAAGCCGCTGCGCTTCGGATTCAGTCGCAGCCAGCCTACGCTCAAGGTCACGCTCTTGGTTTAGCGCTTGCAGGGCAGCATCAGCCTCAGCAGCTTGCTGGGCTAACTTCTGCTCATCAGCCTGACGACGCGCAGCGACTTGCGCTGCACGACCAGCCTGCGCCAAATCAACTTCTTGATCAAGAGCAACTTGGCGAAGCTGTCCTGCTTGCATCGCTTCCGCTGCGAGGGTGGCACGCTGAGCTTGAACGATTGCCAGTTCATGCTGGCGCTGAGCGAGTTCTTCGGTTGTGTTCAAACCGGCGCGCTTAACATCACGATCAGCTGCAAGGCGCTCTGCCTCGGTGGTACGGCGAGTTTCTGCCTGTACCGCCGCCTCGCGCCGCTGGCGCTCGTTTTCGTTCTCCGCTGTGGCAAGCTGAGCAGCGTTAAGGTTGATCGTGGAGTCGCGAACGACGATGGCCTGCGCCTGGGCAACGAGCTTTTGATAGGCTTCGCCACCGAGGTCAGAGATCTTGAGAAGCACCAGGTTATACCCCAGGCCTCGCAAGGTCTCATCGACCTTCACCTTCGCCTTGTCGGCGAGTTGCTGGCGGTTCTTAATGACTTCCGCCAAGGAGAGATCCGCAGCCGCGTCAGTAAGCTCAGCCTCGGTCACTTCTTTGATGTTGATGACTAGGCTGTCGATGTCATGACCGATCCGCATCGCAGCGATGTCCGGATTGGTCTCGTCGAGCTTGGCCACGACGTGCGCGGTGATGGTAAATGGCACATGCTGGCTGTCCAGCACTTGAATGCCTGTCCCATCACGGCCGGCAACCGGCACCACAAAGGTGATGGTTTTCAGGCCAATCACCTGGGTATACCGATTCTTCCGGTACATAGTCCCTTGCTTCGGATCCTGCAGACCAGTGCGCGCTCGAGCTTCCTCAGACAGGGTAACGCTCGCGCCATAGATCTTGGTCTGCGACTTCGCGGTGAACGCGAAGAGACCCTCGGCCGTAACTACGTGGATCTCGTTGGGTGGGACGACGATGCGTTTACCCCACAAGACTCCACCTCCTTCCTCCACTTCGACGAAGAGCTTGTCTACTGTGGAGATGTCTTCGCCTCCGACTCGCCGGCCGACTGCTTCAAGCAAATCACCGGCCCGATCGCGTAAGCTCCCTTCAGGAGCTGGTTGACGAGAGGACATGATGTCTTCTTACCTTTCTTTGAGTTACGGTATGTTGGCTAGTCAGTATTCAGTTGTACTATCTGTGTGTTAGTAGTAGAAGGTATTCGATAACTTCCTCCTTCTGCATGTCAAAGATCACATCGTTCCAGATGACGTGTGACTTATAAAAAGTCATCGTTATCTTTCCCGAAGATCTACTTATATAGTAGACTGCCGGAGTATAGCAACTTAGACAGCTTAAATCAACCTATAGTTGAACTTCTGTCATGGGTTAAATCGTATGCAACCAGATGCAGATGAGGCCAAATGAAATTACAATATATAAACTAAGACTTTTATCTGCTGAGCCCAAGTAAACCCATAGCAGATTTAGTAGAACGACTCAATTGGTGAATTCTATAATTCCTGAAGACTAAAAAGTAAGTATTATGTAGTTATGACTTTATTTCATTCTTTCGCAGATAATTCGAATACCAGCTATAGTTTTTTCCGAAGGCTTTCGCGATCAGTTCTATTCCCAACTCTGCAGTTTTTCCATCAATATCCTGCAAAGGATTATATTCCACGACATCTATACCGATAACATTCGTTTTCTTTCCTATATATTCGATAATCGTCGTGATTTCTCTATACGTTAATCCGCCTTTATTCGGCATACCTGCACCTGGAGCATACATAGCATCGATAACATCCAGATCCAGACTTACCCAAATATTTCCTACCTTCCCCGCCAGTGTATCAATTTTCTTCAGAAGCGGGCCGATCCCTGCAGCTAACACATCTATAATTTTATAGCAATCAAGTTTTTCCTTTTCGATAAATGCACTCTCTCCTTCATCAAGATCATTCGCACCAATATGTAAGAAATTCTGTTTCGCAATTTTTATTTGCTTACTATATACCTCGACCATAACTTTTGTACCGAATCCTAACAGTGATGCCACATGCATCCCGTGGATATTACCAGTTAATGTCGTAGCTTCGGTGTTCATATCTCCATGCGCGTCAAGGTAAATTAAACCGATATCTCCTTCCACAGCCGTCGAAGCGCCTGATACTGTCCCTAAAGTGATAGAATGATCACCTCCAAGTACTATGGTTTTATGATCATTTTTTATCTCTGTGGCAACTATCTTAGCTGTTTCTTCTGCGACTCGTATAATTTCTTTAAGGTATTTCACTTTTGGATTGCCAATCTCTATGTCAGCACGCTGAGGGGAAAAAATGTTTCCTATATCTGTTACAGAAAAACCTGCAGTTTCGAGCTTTTCCGCAATACCTTCATAACGAAAAGCATTTGGACCTATATCGACACCAAGATTTTCCGCACCCAGATCTAGTGGAACCCCGAGCAATGAAGCCTTTAATGTAGTCATAAACAGAAGATAATAATAGTAGTTTTCGAGCTCAAGTGCAAGAGTATCATCATTCAATTCTGAGCTTGCCGAAGAAGGAACATGCTTATTGTCATCCCGGATTAAATCCGGGATTCATGCGATTTATTTTTGTGGATTCCCGATCCCGCAAGGAACTACCTCGTTCCGAGGGGCGCAGTCGGGAATGACAGGCTCCAAGCTATATTTAAGAATAACTCTCCTAATGACGCTTATTACCTTTTATTTTATAAACAAATCCCACCACTGCTTCCAGTAAGGTTGTTGATGATGAGCAGAAATTGTCTTCTTTTCTTTAACTATAAGCTTATCAGAAAACACTACTATTTTCTCACCTGGTCTTACATAGAGTAATTTATTACGTGCTTCTTTCTCAATAAAAGAAGGATCTTGTACAGAATGAAGTTGCGTTTTCAGCTGTTTATTTTTCTGCTTTTCTTGTTCTAATTCTGTTTTGGCATTGACGAGTAAATCTTGTTTTTGCCATAAACTATAGAGCGACTGAGATAAGTTATAGATAATAAAAAAAAGAAATAAAATTGATAAAAAGAAGAAAACATTTCTCATCCTTGGCATTTTTAGAAATATAGTATATACTATTCCGTAAGAAATAGTATACATCTCTCAAGAGAGATACCCTAAATACACTCTTGACTCTTTAGTACATAGCTGATATTATGGGATACTATAAAAACGATGAAAAACGTAAAAGTTAAAGACGCACACCAACAATTTGTAGATTTTCTTAAGGGCAAAGGCCACTCCAATGCGACAGTTCTTGCCTATGGAAAAGACATTGATCAATTAGCCTCCTTTCTCGAAGAACTAGATAAAGAACATATTCATGAAGTATCGAAAGATGACTTACAAGCATTTTTAGCTAAGATGAATGATAAAGGATATACACCTAAATCACTTTCTCGAAAACTCAACTCTACTCGTACATTTTACCGATTCCTTAAAATCAATGAGATCATCACTGATGATCCTTCTCTCCTCGTTAACCACCCTCGCTATGAATTAGCACCACCCAGAATACTTAAGCCAACAGAATATAGAGCCCTCAGAGACGCATCCAGACATGATCCACGTATGTTTGCTATCATCGAACTTCTCCTCCAAACAGGTATCCGAATTGGAGAACTTGCGGAACTCCGCATGGTTGACCTTAAAGAAGATAACCTCCGAATCCGACCATATGAAAAACACCCCGAGAGAACAGTTCCTTTAAATAAATCAGCAAAAGAAGCCCTTCAAAGATATATTCAAGTACGACCTAAAGTTGAAGATGATCATATCTTCGTCACTAAATCAGGTAAACCCTTTTTAGTACGTAATATCCGAACTGCAATTGAGCGATATTTCCGATTGGCAGAAATTGAAAATGCGAAAGTTAATGATCTCCGACATACATTTGTGGCACATCATATTAAACATGGTGTGTCTCTCGTTCTCTTATCAAAGATTCTCGGCCACAAAAGAATTTCTACAACAGAAAGATACCTCGAATACGTTAAAGAAAGAGGTAAAGATACCACAAATCTGACGGAATTATAAAGAAGATATTAAGAGATTAAGATATTGAGGAATTAAGTGATTATAAGCAAATAGCGTACGCACCTAACTTTTCAGTATCGTATTATCTTAATATCTTTTTTTGTAGGTGGGCCTGGATGGAATCGAACCATCTGCATCGGCTTTATAAGAGCCGCGTTCTAACCGGTGAACTACAAGCCCAGACATGTGAAGTATAGCAAACTATCAAAAGTAGGAAAAGTATCAAAGGAACGGACTGAGCAAAGTGAAGGAGTTCGCTTGCTTGACAAGGGTAGATCAAAAGCTTATTTTATAGTATTTATATAGCGGTAAAGAAGAAAAGCAACTTCTCCACGCTTCTCATCAAATAAATGATAGTCTTCTCCTGACCAGTGTTCTAGTATTTGACAAATTTCTCCTTGAGCTTCTAACTCTTGTAAAGAAGTATTAGCAATTTCCAGAAAACTTACCTTATGCTTAGTACTTGTTTTCAGATACCCTTCCACAAAATTAGAAATAACTGATACAACTGCTCGCCGCATTTGTTGTTTTAAACCAAATTCCTCATTTTTTGGAAGTTTTTCTGTTAGAAAATAGACAAGTTTAATAAATGCCTTAAATCGTTGCCAGAGTAATAACTTATGATAACCCTTCTCTACTTTCGTTCTTACATTTGATACTTTTAAAGCTTTGCTCTTTGCGCAATTTCGGCTTCTATGACATGAACATCTTTTCCATATTTCAGACGTGACAGTTCTTTTACAAGTTCTGCTACACGAGGATTCTCCATGGCTTTTTCCTTTTCAATATCTTTCGTCGTATCTAAGGAAAAAGAAGGGGTAGGTTCTCCATCGACGAGAGTACCTACATAGGCATTAAAACGGTCAATATTTATAAGATCTGCTTCATTAAAGGTAGGCTGAAACTCATGTTGCATATAGTTAGCATCTGTGACACCAATTCGGAAAGAAATTTTCGTACCGACATTACCGAAAATAGCATTCTTAACTTCTTCTTCCATCTGACCTATAAACTGATTGGCAACAATTAAATTCAAACGATATTTACGAGCCTCAGATAAGATTTGTGCGAAATCAGGAGTAGCGAAATTCTGGAACTCGTCAACGTAGAGGAAAAAATCTTTACGATCTTTCATAGGGATATCCTGACGAGACATAGCGGCAACAAGAATTTTAGGAACGAGGACGAGACCTAAGAAACTTGCATTCTCTTCACCTATCTTACCTTTCGATAGGTTAACAAGGAGAATTTTTTGTTCATCCATAACCTTTCGGAAATTAAACGCACTTTGCGATTGCCCGATAATATTACGGATCATTTTATTTGTAACGAACCGTCCGAATTTCGAAACGATATAATCAAGTGTCTCTGATTTATGGAAATCGCTCGTCTGAGCAATCTGATCTGTCCAATATCTTCGAATAATAGGATCTTGTACTTTGGGTAGCATTTCTTGAACAAAAGCTGAATCGGTTAACACACGGACAACCTCGATAAGGGTAGCACCTGGTTCATACATAACTGTTAACATAGCATTACGAATAGCATGCTCGAAACGAGGACCGATAATACCAGTCTTATTAGGATCAAACAGTTTATACATTAAGCCGATTATCGAGTTTACGACAAAATGTTTCTGTTCCTCGGAAGCAGCTTCTAACATATTGAAACCCATAGGTCGAGCAAGATCAGATGGATCAAATAAAATAACGTCTTCTGATCGTGATGGAGGCATCATTAGTAATACATCTTCAACTAAATCTCCATGAGGATCGATAACTGCTAATCCTTCACCATTGCGGATATCCTGGTTAATCATCTGTTTTAGAATCTCAGTTTTTCCAGTACCTGTCTTTCCGATAATGTACATATGTCGCCTTCTGTCTTCTCTACCAAGGTAGACTGGACGCGAAATACCCCGAAAAGTACTTTTTCCTAAATACAAACCCTCGGTCGGAATATTTGCAGGAGCAGGAGCCCGTTTCGAATTAATCCAATGAATACCTGGTGTTGTGACAGACTTATTCGGAAAGTGAAAAATTGTCGCCAACTCTTCACTCGTGAGTATAGGCAATTTTCCAATAATCGGCATATATCTATAAATAACATTAGTAACGAATAACCCTTTAAAACGAGGTTTTCTTTTAATAAAAGAATTTATACCATTATATTGACTAAAAGTATTAACAATGTTATTTAAGTGGGCTTCAGCTGTTTCTTTTGTACTTGATGACACAACAACTCGTATAACAGTCGCAAAACCCGGTTTACTTATTTTATTTTCTACAGCTTCTATTTCTTTCGCATTTGATGAGTATTTTGCAGTTTCCGGATTTGCTTCTCTTTTTTTTGTCTCCGCAAGAAATGTCTGGCCCTGTTTCTTCCACTTACCCTTTACCGGTTGAACCAAAAGTTGAATAACAGCTCCTTCTCCTTCGGCCATTTTTGCCAGAGTAGATGTTATGGAAGATAATGGATCAACAGCAAGTTCTTTAAATACTTTAATTGGTTTAAACGTACTATCCTCTAATACAAGCGATGCAAAAGCTACTTTGCCCGATTCAGTAAAAATATTGTATTCGTTACCTATCACATATTGTTTTTTTTGTTTAGCTGCACCTTCTGTTAATTGAACAATCTCCGCATCAGGATATGCTCCATTAATCTGCTTTTCTACAAAATCTCTAAACTTATTAGGAGTATTAACGTAGAACCGGATATCTCCAGGTAACCCAACAATTTCAAAAGCGAGTGGAGCTGCAGATTTTAAGAACTTATTTTTATCGACTGCTGAAAGACTAGCAAACAACTGTTCTGCAGCATCAATCTTTATTTCATTATCACGTGGCAAAGATATTTGGAGGAGGGTACTATCAAGTGAATCTGCTTCTCTATGTCTATTTCTATACCATAAAAGGAAGACATAGCCAAGACCTACAATACTTGCCATGATACATGCAGTTACAAGCACGGCGAGAAAAAATATGAAAAAAATATTCGCAATTCTATCCGGTGTTTGAGCAAGATAATACATAGTTTTATCGTTTTAGAAGTCTATGCGCTTTTTTTGCTTGTTCAAGAATAAGCGTCGCTAGCCAACGAACAGACTCCATAGGTTTATTCGTTTTTATAACCTCAATGGCTCTATCCTCCTGCATAGGTAATTGAATAACACCTTGTGGGTTGGTCTGGACAGGGACAGATTCTTTCGCAAGTGTTATCTGAGGATGTTTTTGCTGTGGTGGTAGTGCTGGTTGTGATGTATTCGGAGACGGTTGAACACCAGCTTCTTTCACTTCCTCAGATAACGTTACCTCAGGTTGAGAAGGTTGAATATACTCTTTTACAGAAGCTGGTGTAGTAGGGCCAAATTCTTTCCCGGAGGGGCTGACAGGATTATCTGGCTCCTCAATCTTTTTCTCATCTGTTTTTTCCACATTTTCCGTCTGAAGAGTACTCTGCGATGCTTGCTGCGTACCTGTTGCAGGATGAGATACTGATTGCATTTGGCTCGGTGGCGTTTCTTGGCTATCATCCTGTTTTACTTGGGAAGTTGCTATGATTTGATTCTGGGTATCCATATGTTCATATTAGCACGAAGCTCGTGATTAAACAATTTCAGCAGTAGCTAGTTGGGTGACCATCCGCAAAGAGGGCAGGCTGTCAAAATCCCTTGTACAATTTTATGACTCTCTTCATTATTCGGCTGCCACCCACAACCTCGGCAGATAATTTTAGAGCAAACATTACATTCATTTATTTCTTCAGCCATACTCCGTTTTTAAATATATATCCTTTATCAAATTTATCTTGACAGGCATCTTTACAAATAAAACATGGTCCAACAAGAACTTTCTCTCTTCCACAGAATGGTTCCGGAATAACACAATTACCTATTTCATAATTCCAAGATTTTTTTGACTCTGCTTGGGAAACAGATGTTTCCGTTGGTATTATTGCAGCTCGTCGTGCGACGACTGACTGAACATACGTACGATCTCCGGAAACTACTGTTTCTCCTTGAACCGTTGTATTCCCTCCGCCTGCACATCCAGGTCGATCAGCAACTGTATTAAGTACTGTACCGAATGATACAGGGACAGCTCTATGTGCTCTGGGTTGATAATGCTGAAGCTCCGAAGATATAAATATATCTGTTACTCCTATAGCTGGTTTATTATATACTGGTTGACTCTCTTCCTGCTTACTATCATAAAGAAGATACTTAGAAATACGTAGAACTGTCGCTGCTACTGCTTTGGTTAATTCTTCGCGAGAACGAATCTTCTCTATACAATACTTTTCAAAGTCACTCAACATTTTCTGTACGTTCTCATTGAAGGTATATAACTTCTCACCTTGTTGCATATCTTCATACACACTTCTCCATCTCACATTTTCAAATGCAAAAGGTGAACCATAATCAGCACGAACTTTCTCTAATGCCGCAACAATATCAGATACAGACCGTAACGTAGGCTTTTCCCCGGGTTTAAATGTAGCAATTTCTCGAACGTAATCTTCTACGGTAGATGTCGGAGAGAGCATCGTCCCAGTAAGAGCAAAAAGCGCACTTCTACATTCAAACAGTGAAAAATCAGTTTTAACTGTATAGTTAGTAACTTCGTCTCCCATTTTCTCCATAATAAAAAAATAAGAATCTTCATAGACTATTGGTTTACCACTATCCATATATAAACCTGTCTCTCCTTTTGGGCTTGCCATAACGGCAAGAGAACCATTGGGTGTATCAGGTGAAGTAAAGAAATTTTTTATTTCTTGTAGTGCATTTTTAGTTTCTCCGCCCCTCTCATCATCAAGGGTAATTTCTACCATATCTTTATTGCCATAATGAGGGTCTACGAGCCTGGTAGGGTTCTCAGGATCTGGGATATATTTACATGGATAAACGAGATGATCTGATAAATATTCTAAAGAAAAACCCTTAATATCTTTTACTGTTCGTTCCATCCATACTGCTAAGGAATCTTTATCAAGATTCTCAAGAAGTTTCATTTGTGTTTTCATACTAAAACCAATTTTTTCCTCTAAACGATACCAGTCTCTTGGCAATCCTTCTTTACTATAGCTATCATCAAAATACTCAATAAACGATTCAAGACCGTCTGTATCTTTTGGTCTTTCTTTAGTATGTTTCAATAATGCCTGCCTTAACTGTTTTTGTAATTTTTCTTGCCACGTTACTTCTCTTGCTGAGGAGAGGAGATCACTAGGTAATGGTCGTTCTTCTTTCCATGAACTCTTTTGCGCAAGTACTCCGCGCTGAGGTACTGTTTGGAAAAACGCTTCAGATGAAGCAAATCTTTGAATATCCATTCTAACACTTCTCTGTGGTAATCCTTCTTTCATAAAAAAACTCCTCCGTATAAACTACCGAGGAGCAATTAAAAACTGCTTCTGACTCGGAAGACTTATGGGATCCGGCTTTGTCTCGTCGTAGCTTTAGTGAACGGACTTTTCCATCTTCACAAACAACGAGACTCACGGTTGCGGCACAGCTCTCGATTTACACGAGATTCACCAATATATATTTCTTACTT
This sequence comes from uncultured Gammaproteobacteria bacterium, assembly GCA_964512695.1. GTDB lineage: Bacteria > Patescibacteriota > Microgenomatia > Levybacterales > UBA12049 > CAYMDS01. The sequence goes on from CAZEJU010000003.1 coordinate 99,972, forward strand.
CTTAATCCACATTTCTTCTTTTTCTTTTTCGATAAAGTTTATAAATCTAGCATACGTAAATAATAAATCAGATAAACGATTGCAATAAATAACAATCTGTTCATCTATAGAGTCTATTTGCATTAAATCAACAATTCTACGTTCTGCTCTCCGTGCTATTGTCCGTGCTACGTGAAGTAACGAACCTGTCCCTGATCCTCCAGGTAGAATAAAATTCTTCAACTCAGGCATTTTTTCAGTTAATGCATCTATTACTTTTTCAAATTCCTCTGTTCGGTCCGCTAATCCTACAACTGGAAGATCACCAGGCATGGCTAATGCTGATCCTATATCTAGTAAGTCATTTTGAATATGTTGTAATTGTTTTTTCACTTTTAGTACACTACCATTTTTACTCCTTATATGTGCAATGACTACACCTATAAGACTATTTAATTCATCAATAGTTCCATATGATTCAACACGTATATGAGATTTAAGAACACGAGTACCATCAAACAATGAGGTCTTTCCTTTATCGCCAGTGCGAGTATAAATAGGCATATTTAAAGAATAAAAGTTAAAAATGAAAAAAAAGCTACTTCTTCATATACGAACGAGAAGACGTAGATATTTTCACGGAGTGAAGGACTACCTCATACGCTGAAAAAAAGATTGCTGTATAAAAAAGATCTCCCAAGAGAGTGTTCCTATAGAATGGAATACCCATCACATATTCTTCTAATAAACCTTCAATTGTCTTAGCATAGATTGATCCCACTAGCCAAACACCGAAGTTCGTAATAAAGAAAAATTGCAGAGAAGAAAGCAGTGTAACCAGAACAGTAGTTCCAATCGTTTTTTTGTTTTTCAACCATAACCCAAATAAACCAGAAATAAGAAAACTTAGATATACAAAAAACATTGTATCGTGAAAACCAATCAACACATCGGAAATAAACATTGCAACTAATGGAATAATTAATGCATATTTTTTCATATTTTTGTTATTCTTTTAGTGTATATAATTTATTAAAAAAACAA
>CAZEJU010000004.1:0-88589 GCA_964512695.1 uncultured Gammaproteobacteria bacterium
GAAAAGAAATTGACCAAAAAAGGAATGGTAATTTCATGTTGTTAACAGCCACAAGATTTTTTTCAATAGGTAAAACAGTAGAAATTCTCAACAACACAAAAATAATTAAAAATACTACCCCAAGACAAGATGTGCTAAATAGTAGCTTCCTATATCCGCCTTTTCTAAGTAAATAGTCAAATCCAAAAGCTGTCAAAATTGCAAATGAGAAACAGGTTAGAATAATTATCCTCGATGGAATGCTCGTCGCAAAAACTGGGATTTTAGATGCTATTAATACAGTATGTAGTGGCGTATTAAGTGATAGAAGTAAGGTAATAATTCCTATGGATAAAAAAAAGAAAAATTCCTTTTTTCTTACTGAAATTATTGCAAAAAGAGTAAATATAAAAGGAATCAAACCAATAAACATCGCCCATTCTGCATAACTACCAACCCAGTCATTTCTTGTTACTGGATTTCCAAAAAAATCAGGAATGAAAAAAGTAATTATATGATCTAAGGGAATTCCTCCCCCGCGATGAACAAGTTCACTTCGCACCGAAGCACTGTATAAACGCATAGTTGGAAGAATTTGGATAAGACTTAGAATGACAGCTAAAAGAAATGATCCTAAAGTTGTTATGTATAACCTCTTTTCTTTTGAGTATTGTAAAATTTTGAAAAAAATATAGATCAAACAGTAAAGCGCTACATATAAACTCGTTTGAAAATGTCCAGAAAAGAAAGATATACTTACACCCAAAAATAAAAGAAATGAATATCTTACCTTTTTTGAATTAAATGTTTTTTCGATTCCATATAAACATAATGGAAGGAAAGCTGCGCTCATAGATAAAGTTCCATAGGCCATCCAGACAGTAATAAACCCACAAAACATAAATGAAGTCGCTCCCAATACAGAAGCAATTGGTGCTAACCGTAATTCTCTAAGAAAAAGGTATGTAAAGAGACCTGCAAGAAGCGGTTGTAATAAAACAAGTAATGACCATGCCTCTATAAACGGTACTATAAAAAAGAGAAAGTTGAAAGGTGAAAAAACAGCGGACTGATAGTTAGCAATATGCGGGTTACCTGCAAAATTATAAGGATTCCAAAAAGGTATGATTCCTTGTTTTATGGTGTCTATCGTAAACTTTTTCCATGGATATAACTGCACTATAACATCTGGCATGGCATTATTTTTTACAGGTCCTGCCCATTCCTGATAATAGCTCCATGGAGGGAAAAAAGTAACTTGATATCGAGACGGATAAGGAACAAGCCCTTTTAAAAAATAAGGATTTGCAAAAATAAACCAAATAAGAAGAATATATAAGATTGGGTAATATCTACGTACAAATGATTTCATGAAAAATTTTTTCGCGATTATTTTTGATAATCTTTATATTTTCTTGTCTTCATGTTCCTCTTTTTTATAGATAGCTGATTGCTGCATCTCCCAAAGCCTAGCGTATGTAACAAAAATGCTAAAACTTTGATATAAACTTTCTATTAACCCGACAATTCCTACTGTATAACCTTTTTGTCTGATATATGAATCCCAGAAAGCAGTAAACATAACTCGAGGGAATCGCCACCAAGTCATGTTTGGATGATTAGCATTATATCGTAACTGAGCCTCGATACCTGACCAAGTAATAGTTTTTTCCAACATATAAGAAAGGTTTCTATGTGTATAGTGAAGAATAAAGCCTTCAAGCTCTTCTGTTTTACCATCATAATAAGGTGTTTCATGTAATACACCTTTCCACTCTTTAAATGCTTTCTTTTTAAAGAGTCTGGTAAAAGTTTCAATTTTCGGCCATTCGTGATTTCCAAGATAAAAATTTTTTCTTCTAATATTATATGCAGAAATATCATTTTTCTTTTTACTTAATACCTTATATTTAATACTTTCTACTAACTTTTCATCTATACGTTCGTCAGCATCAACGTATAAAACCCACACACCTTTTGCTCTTTCAATACCGATATTTCTCATTGCTGAAAAATCTTTTCCTTTTGCAGGATAAACTTTTATTCCCATTCTTTGCGCAATTTCTACCGTTTTATCATCTGAACCATTATCAATTAGTAAAATTTCATCACAGAAAGAGACAGAATCTATACAATCTGCAATTATATCTTCTTCGTTTTTAGCAATAATAACTACACTAATTTTACTCATAGCTCACGATTCCTCGACTCAAACGGGGTAGTCCCTTATGGAATACCTGTTGACTAAATACTATAGCTTCCTTTACCAAACTTTCTTAAATAAAAATCTATTACTCCTCTTTTCTGCATTAACCTCCCTTTTTTTAAAAGAAGAATACTTTCTTTTAATAATGCAATTCTAGACCGTAGTGGCGCATATTGCATACCAAAAAGTAATCTATTTCTGCTAATAAAATAATCTTGTAGATCCGATCCCGATCCGCCAGCCGAACTAGCATTTTTATGCCAAACAATAGCTTTGGGAGTATAATAGATATAATATCCCGCTTGTTTTACACGTTCACTAAAATCTGCATCTTCATAATAAAGAAAATATCTACTATCAAACAGGCCAATATTTTTAAATACTTCTGCTTTTATCAACGCGCAACACCCTGTCGCAAAATCTGTTTTTTCAATACTTTCGTACTGGCCTTTATCAACTTCATCAACTCCTCTATGTTTGCCATAAACGTTATCCCAATCCATAATACCACCTGCATACCAGAAAACTTTGCCATAGTCTTTCCCGGCATATCGAGTTTTATGAAACTCGTATCCTTTAGCAAAGTATATTTTTGGACTCACAATACCCGCGTCAGGATATTTATTACTTGTATCAAGTAAATTTTCTATAAGATTTTTATCCACAAAAGTATCATTATTTAATACAAGAATATAGTCAGCTTCACGATCTAAAGCATACTGTATTGCAGTATTTTGACCACCGGTAAATCCAGTATTTTGTTTGTTAAATAACACTACCGGACGTAACGTTGAGAACATTTTTTCTTTTAAATCCAAAGGGGAGATAGATGCATTATCCACTATAACAGTTTGCAAAGAGAAGTTTTCTTTGTTTATTTTTTCTAATGAAGTTAAACAGTCAAAAGTACTACTTTCATTATTAAAATTAATGAGTGAGATAAAAACTTTTTTCATTGCAATGTAATCCTTATTCTAGCCTGATCTATAAAACTTTGATACTTTAAACTCGTTTTAAGCTGAACTTGATATATTTTACTTCCTGAATCAAACATAATAGGTTGAGATGTTACTAGCTGCGGAGTACCTCCTTCTATAGATACTTCTGAAAACCAGACAGGATGTTTATCAGTGACATTATAAAGACGGGCATATAGCTTCTGATTACCTGTCGGTATTCGTAATGTTGCCTCAAAAACAATTGATTTAATTCCAGAGTAGTTTAGAGAATCAATAGTGGCCACCATTCCTGGTACATCACTCCAATCATCAGCAGACGATGAACCAGAACCGAAAGGAATAAATAATTCTTTCACTCGCGAATTGTTTTTTACATTTACTGAGGATTCATCTGATTTCAAGACAGGTGCAGCTGATTTCGTCGATTTTTCTATAGATGCATAAATTTCAGAGATACATGAAGCATCACAGACCACGCTGGAAGTTTCAGTATCAGATTTTACAGTACTAGCAGGTAAAGAGACTTGTTGGGCTACTAAAAATGTATTAAAACCTTCATGGTCTGAATTATTACTAATGATTAACAAATCTATGTAAATTAGGTTAGTAATAATGAGCAAATAACAAAATAACGATAAATAATGACTTAGTCCTTTCATCTTTTTTCATGAATATCTTTTTCTTTTTATTTTGTAATATGTTTTTACTAAAGGATTTTTAACCTTCTCCAATCTCTCAGAAGCAAACCAATATAACAATGCTTGATAATTGCTTTTCATTTCCTTTTCTACACTACTAATAATTTCCTTATCTTTTTCTATGAATTTATTTTTTTCCCAAATCATTGTAAAAACAACCAAATGATATGTTGCCATAAGTAGTGATAATACTAAACCGTGTAGACCATCTTTATATCCTTGCCTAGCAAAATATCTACTAAGAAATTCATTCCAAGGAAATCTAAATGCATCGAGATAATTAAACGTATAGCCTTTTTCTATAAGCTCATCAGCTTCGTTTGGGGCATAGATTAAAAAGGTTTTATTGAGAAATTGTGTTACTGTTTCATAATGCATATGAACCATAGGATTTTCTAATACACCTGTCTGTCCTTGAATAATCATTTGTTCATGCACATGTCTTTCTTCAAATTTGCCACATCCTTTTCTAAATAGTCTCATTTGATAATCTGGATACCAACCTGTGTGCTGCATCCATTTACCAAAAATTATATTTTTTCTGGGAATAGAAAAACCATTTTTTGTTTCATCATCATTCTCCAGTATAGTCTTTATTTCTTCAGCTAATTCTTGTGTTACTCTCTCATCTGCATCTAGGCTAAGAATCCATCTATTAGAAGCTTTTGTAAATCCAAAATTCTTATTAACATTCAACATTAAATTATTAGACCGTTTCATTACTTTAGCTCCATTTTTTTTAGATAAAAGAACTGTTTTATCTGTTGAAGTATTATCAATCACAATAATCTCATCTGCCCACTCAACAGACCTTAGACATTCTTCTATCTTTTTTTCTTCATTATATGCTGAAATAACCACAGAGATTGGTAACTTTTTATTCATTTTCTTGCAAAGACTGTCTTAATGTCAGAGAGAATTTCCTTTCCAGCCAGATAGTACATAATAGCTAGATATACTGCTCCTCCCATGAGTATAACAAAAAAAAGGGTTACCATATTACTTACGAGCAGTTGAGAAACAAACACAAGAAAGACTCCCATACTCGCACTCGCAAATAATGGCTTAGAAATGCTTCTCCAGAAGTTGAAATTGACTACTTGTTTTACTAAATGTATTGTATAAAAAATAGTGAGTGTAACTACGAAAGAAGCAATGGCAACTCCATTAAAATCAAAGTATCGAATAAAAACCAAGGTAAACACCCAGGTTAATATTGTCCATATCACCATGAGTTCTAGAGTCCTTTTAACCTTTCCATTTGAATCAAGTACATTTACTAAAATTCCCGATAATGATGAAACTCCAGCATTAAGTGACAGAAACATAAGACTAATGACCGCAGGTTGCCACTTATTCCATCGAGAATAGTACTCTATAAAATACGGAATTGTTACCATTATTCCTATCAAAATAGGAAACATAATTGCGGACACAAAAAATAATGATTTCTCAACAATCTTTTTAAGATGATCTTTCTGATCTTGTAGTCGAGAATATGTAGCAAAAGTAACTGTAGTTACGTTATTAACAATAATATTATATGCAAAAAAAGCCCACTTCTCTGCAAAGCCAATATAGCCAATCTTTCCGCTTCCCAACGCTGCACCCAAAAATAATTTTAAAAATTTATCTTTTAAATTCGCCAAAATATTTTTTGCCTGAAATTGTGTTCCAAATTTAAGATGAAATAATGTTCTTCTAGTAATACCAAACTGCAGTCTCCAGGGTGAAACCCAATAATACAATGGAATACCTACTAAACTAGAAACTGCAAAAGCATACGTATAACTACTAATACCAAAATCTCTGAGCAAAAGTGCAACAAGAATAATATTAAATATTAATGATTCACCCATCTGAGGAATAATCAATTTCTGAAAATTAATTTTTCTCTCTAATAGAATTGCAGGTATTAATTTAAAAGAAGAAAGAAAAATAGTAAATGTTAGAATGATTAATAACCATAACCCTTCTTCAGAAAGATTAGATTTCATAAACGTAGACACTATCTCCCTCGCAAGATCCTTAAAAATAAATACCAAAAGAAATATAAAAAGAGTTAAGAGAAATTGAATGGTAAAAACTGTAGTTATTTCTTCCTGCTCAAGCTCTGTTTTTTTCTGTACAAGCGCTGCTCCTAAACCAAAATTCGTAAAAAAGTTAATTAGTTCTTGGATAGTGATAACAATTATATAAGTACCGAATTCACTAGGAGAGAGATTAGTAGATACGACTAAAAATGCACCTAAAGATATCAGTTGGAGAATAAATCCTCGGGAGAACAATGCGAATATACTCTTAACCGTTCTTTTCTTAATAACTGCGATATCCAATTCATCCATATATTCATTTTCGTTTTTTAATTTTCTTCCAAGGTTTTGTTTTTAGTAAACGAGTCATAACTTCTATATCTCCTGAGATAGTAGAAATTAGTCGGACAGTTGAACCTGGATTATCTATCCAGTGGACTGGTTCCTCATATATTCTATATCCAGCTTTTTCTCCTATAATCAATAGTTCTCCGTCGAAAAACCATCCATTATCTTTCACATATGGTATTAATGTATCTACTACATCACGTGTTACTGCTTTGAATCCGCACTGAGCATCTGTAAAGTGTGTCCTAAACAATAACTGAATAAATGCGAAATTTAATGCTCTTGAAGTCAACTCACGTAACCAGGTACGACCTTCAACTATCGCTCCTTCTGCAAGACGAGACCCTATGGCGATATCATAACCATTTTTTAAAGCTTCTAAAATTTTCGGCAAATGTTTAAGATCTGTAGATAAATCTAAATCCATGTAGGCACATATATCCGTTTTTGCCAAACTCCAAACTCTTTTTACCGCTCTTCCTCTACCTTTTTCTTCAAGTCTAAAAAGAGAAATAAGAGGATTATTTTTTGCAAGAGTTGCTCCTATAATAGGTGTGTTATCCGTCGAAGCATTATCTGCTATAGTTATATGCCAAGCATACTCTTTCAAATTTTTAACACAAAAAGAGTGAAGTTTTAGAATATGCGCTTCCAGCTCTTTTTCTTCATTATAAACAGGAATAGTTATCTCAACTGAAAGTTTTTTCATTTTTTATTAAGAATAGATAATCTCATTATAGCAGTAAAAAGCACAGCAATACTAATTAATGATATAGTATTAGCAATTTTTTGTAGTATAGTTGATTCATAATAGATATGAAGTGTACCGTCTGAAGCTGGAAGCATGAATACTATCCCTTTATTAGTAGATTTATAATTGATATCTCCTTCCCTATATCTAATCTTCCAGGAAGGATATGGAGCGGTACGAACTAAAACCTTTGCATTTTCTTTACTCTTTATTTCTACTTTAATTTCATCGGTTTTATACTCAGCATCTTGAATTTTTATAGATGTAGGATTAAAAATAAACTTTTCAGTAACGATTTGTTCTTTCTTTTCAGGTTTTTGAAAGCCTTTGGGTAAATACTCATCAGAAATTCTCGAGATATCCCAACGTAATTTTTGAGTAGACGTATATGCTTCATCCTTTTTATTCAATATAGCCTGAGGAGTAAATAGTTTAAGATAAAGACTAAAATTTGCTAAGAGAATAATGAGTGCGGCATAAACTGATAAATACGGGGTGACTTTAGTACTATAACTTTTTATAAAATATATAGCACTACCTCCCACAAATGAACTAGCAAAAGACACAACTAAAAGAAATCTCCATGGGTACTGAAAAAATGACATAACAGATATGGAATTCCAAAGTAAAGAAGAGCTATCAACAGTTAACCAAACTCCCACAAGAAACAGTAACAATCCCAAGATAACTCCTGTCACATATTTTTTATTTTTTTTCCAAAGGAAGAAACTTAAGATGAATGAAACGACTGTTAATGTAATATGCAACTTCCCGATTCTAAATGACATACCATCAATACAACCAGAGACGGAACCACCAAAACCCCATAAGCTTTCCCATAACTGAGATGGACAAACAAAATGATCACGAAAATCCGCCTTTCCACCTATTTGAGATAACACATTTGTATAATGCATTTCACCTAAAACAGGAAGCCAGTAAAAAGTAGAAAGAAGGATGCCGAAACATGTTGCATATAGAACATAGCGTATAGCGTATAGATTTTTTTCTTTAAATAGTAGATAACTTATATAGAAAATCGTTACAAGTATAAATGGTGTTACCATTAAAGCTGATAAATTGTGTGAAAGAATAATAGCTGCATATGAAACAGAACCTACTAATATCCAGTAAAATATTTTTTTATTTTTGTTATTTATATTTACTATTTTATTTTTGATATTTCCTTTTTCTGTTTCTTTAAACAACAATCGCGAGACAAATGTATAAAGCTGGTAAATAGCAAGAAAAGGTAAAGGTAAAAAGGCGTATGCCCAAAGTTCTGCCACATCCCCTCTTACATAGAGATTCACAGCGTGGTAAGGAGCATATACATATAAAATACCAGAGATACTACCACCAAGTTTCCCCCAAAATTCTTTAGCTAGAAGATACATCGAAATACCTGCAAAAACCATACTAAATCCCATCATGATTTTCGTTGCTGTTAATGCACTAAATCCTACTAGCATGAAAAAAGCTCCAAAATAATACGCTAATGGCGCATAGAAATTAAATAAAGGATACCCATATCCATATCCCAAATCAGCTACCCATCTCACTGGAAACATACCATCTCGCAGTGACTGAGCCATTTGCTGAACACGGGCAGGTTGAGTATCATCATGCATTGGGAAAAAACCAGACTGGAAAAGAGGAAGAATCGCAAAAATACTAAGGAACAGAATAAGAATAATACTATAAATGTCAAATTTCTTCATACATCGATTATACTTGAGGCTTTATAGAAAATAAAAGAGTATTTTGTTGCATATATTTATCTTTTCTATGTATACTGATGAGTATGTTACATAGAATTAATTCTTCTTTCTTTTTGATTTTTTTTCTTCTATTAGGAGGCTTCTTAAGATTTTATAATTTAGATACTATACCTCCTGGTATTCATGGCGATGAAGCAAGTATAGGATATAATGCATATTCGTTATTAAAAACACTACGCGATCAAGAAGGCAACTTTCTACCATTGGCTATAGATCAATTTGGAGATTTCAGACCTGCGGGCTATCACTATATAACAATTCCTTTTATCGCTCTTTTTGACCTAAATGAAATTGGCATACGATTTCCCTCTGCTTTATTTGGGACAGCTTCCATATTGGTATTTTATTTTTTAATTACTGAATTATTCCGAAACAAAAGCATTGGTCTTCTTGGTGGATTTTTATTAACAATTTCTCCTTGGCATATTGTAATTTCTCGGGCAACATCAGAAGGAATAGTTGCGGGATTTTTTATAATCTTAGGAATGTACCTCTATCTACATTTTATCCGAAGTAAAACTAACTATTTCACGTTATTACTATCAATTATTTCTTTTATAGTAAGTTATTTATTTTATCATTCAGCCCGATTATTCGTTCCCCTATTTATAGTGTCAGTTATTCCGTTAATTTTTGCAACCTTCGAAAGAAAAAAATGGAAAACTCTTATCGTTCCAACTTTTATATTCTTTTTTTCATTAACAATTTCTCTGTTAATTATTCTTTCAATGAGTCAAGGAACTGCACGCCCGACAAGCATAAGTATTTTTAACATACCCGGAGGAACAGCATTACTAAAACACCAAATGGACCAAGACGGCGTACAGAACCCACTTATAACCCGCTTCTTCCACAATAAACTTTATTTCTATAGTAGATTATTCGCAAATTCATATTTTCAACATTTCTCTGGGGATTTCTTATACGTCGACAATGGCCTACCTATGCGCTATAGAATGCCTTGGACAGGGAACTTTTATATAATTGAAGGATTCTTCTTTCTCATAGGTTTTGCAGTATTAGTAGCAGAAGGATTAAAGAATAAAAAATATTATTACCTTATACCTGTATTTTGGCTTTTTCTTGGACCAGTACCTTCAGGATTAACTTGGGAAGATATTCCAAACGTACAAAGAGCAAGTCTCATGATCTATGCTATGCATATGATAGCAGCCTTTGGAGTATTTGAATTTTTTAAACTATTTCATAATAAAAAACGTCTATTCGTTATATTTTTTATTTCATGTCTACTTTTTCAAAATTTTGCCTACTTTGCTCACAATTATTATTATCACTCTCGTATAAACGAACCATGGCACAGGAGTGCTGCAGAAAGAGAACTTATATTTACTATTAGTCTTCTTGAAAAGAGATATAAAAAAATTATTATGACAACTCAGAATAATAACAACTTTATCTTCTACTTACTTTATAACAAATATGACCCTAAAAAGTTTCAAGAACAAGGATCTCCTAGAGAAAAAGACAACCTGCAGTTTGGAAAAATACGATATACATATAGTTCTTGTCCCATAGAAGGTAATCCAAGGAAAAATGCTACTGGTAACTATAATGTACTTTTTGTAAATAAAAATGGCTGTACCTTACCACTAAATGCCCATATTCTTAATACCATTAGAACACCTGACGGTATACCCGCATTTGAGGTTATAGAACTAAAAGAAGGAATAGAAGAATCTCCGGAAGATCTTTAAATCTTTTCTTTTAAAATGAAGAGAGGATTTTATAAACACTGCAAGCATTGTTACAATACTTACTGTATTTGCAAATAATCTAAAGTTCGTTTCCTTAAAGACAACCTCTATTTTCCCTGAAGCATTTTCAGGTATAGGCACTTCCATAATTCCTGTTTTATCATTAACTTGTATAGGTATTTCTTTCTTAGCGTAATAAACTTTCCAACCAGGATAATATACGGTATTAATTTTTATTACTTTTTCATTAGTAGCTGGATAAAAGGTTATTTTATTTGAAGCGTGAAGGATCTTAACAGACTCAGTCCCTTCAGTTTTTTGAGTATATCTCTTTGTAGGTTCTTGTTTCACCCAAATAGGCATATATTCATTTTTAACAGTAGTAGTAGCTTCATTAGTGGAATAATAACTATCAGGATAATCTATAAACTTTTCTGCATAAAGATACGGTAATGCACTTATTATAAGCAGTACAATGAACACACAACTTAAAAAATACTTTCTTTTATTTATAGAAAGTATTTGGGTTATGAGAAAAGCTGTAGTTACTACAGTAAGAGATAAGAAACGAAACGGAAATTGTACAAAAGCTACAGGAAGTATATTCCATAAAAAACTACTAATTTCATGACTTAAAAAAATACTTAGTATTCCAGTTAATAAAAATAGGGTATTCAGTATGTTTTTTTTATGATTATAAATCAATACATATAAAGCAATAGATATGATAACTATTCCAAATGCTAACAAACCAAATTCTGCAAAATATTGCTGCCATTCAGCTATCTGAATTTGAGAAAACTTCGTGTATTGTAACTCTCCTATCGCTGGTATCCAGAAAAATGCTGCCATGCCTAATGCAGCTATAAGCATACTTATATATTCATAAAGATATCTTTTCCCCTCTCTGCTGCTCTTTATTAATATATATGCAATAATTAGAGGAAAAAATAACACAGCAAGGGTATTATGTGAAAGTATTAAAAGAGCAATTCCACAACTTGTAAAGAAAAAACTCCTTCTTTCGAATTGCCAAAATATAAAAGGTGTTACAGCTAAAGCTAATAGCTCTCCTACTGATCCACGGGTATAGAGATCATAAAGATGATAAGGATAATAGATATATACTAACGCCCCTATAAATGCAGAAAAATCATCAAAAAGTCTTCGAAGCCATAAAAAAGTAAAAACCCCTGAACCGATCATAGATAATCCCAGAATGATTTTTATACTTCCGACAAAGCCAAAACCTAATATTTTAAATGGCACAGCCAGATACATAAACCCAGGATAGAGAAAGTTAGCAACTGGATATCCATATCCATAATTTAACCTCTCGAGGAAACGAACAGGAAATTGCCCATCTCGTAATGCTTGGTAAAATGCAGAAAATCTTATAATCATCCATTCACCATCATCAGTTTGAAAAAAACCTTTTTGAAATAAATAGTAGACACTTGGAAGAGACAGGACTACGATTAAGACAAGAAAAATATAGAATTTTTTATTGTGTTTCAACTGCGACATATGCGATTTCTTCTATCGGATAAGAAACAATATTTTGTCCTACCGCAAAAGCTACTGGTCTCATCGGGTAGTAAAATGTCATTAAAGGTGGAACGTTATCAGGTTTTCTATCATGTCGTGAAATAATCAGTGTTTTTTTGCTTTGTATGTCTTTGGACCAGTCAATTTCTCGAAATTCATATTTTCCAAATGATTGCACTGTACTAAATCCTTCACTATCATCTGGTAACCTTTTCACTGTTCGTTGGAAATTTGTTGGTGAATAGTGTGTATAGAAGAGTAAAGAACTATACATAAATCCTGCCTGTGAGTCAAAGATAACCCTATCGTATTTCTTCTCATTCTGTTTTATGAATAAAGCAACATCTTTATCTGCGCTTCTCCACGAACTAGCATACAACTTAGGAAACCTCACATAATAAGAAGTAAGATAGTAAACTATGTTTAATAGTCCTAATAAACCTACAACACATAAAAGAAACATACCCCAATTTTTTTTATTAAAAGAATATTTGAGAAATTCTTGGACGCCAATAGCAATTACAGTCACAGTTGGAAGAATAAGGAAAAAACTCCTAGTCATATGTGGAGCCTCTCGGGTCAGACTGGCGACTGCTATAACCACAGCTGCCCAACCAAAAAGAAAATAACCAAATAGCATTTTACTTTTTAAAACTGTGTAAATACCAATAAGAAAAAAGGGTAATTCTATAAGATAAAATTGACCGAAGTTTCCAATCCCATGATTACCATGCTCAGATCCACTTATAAAAAATGCTGTGACTGAAAAGTATGATGCAATATGTATAAGATACTGCCATGCTGTCAATAAAAATGTATTAAAAAATATTTTTCCAAAAACATCAGGTAGAGGTACTACATACGAACGTAATTCTAAAAGTGGAGCTTGGACTCGAGCACTAGAAAAAATAAGTGTTCCTCCCGCTGAAGACACTCCTCCTTGCTGAAAGAATGTAAGTATAAAAGGTATAAGGAAAATAACTGATGTAATAGCTGTAATGATTACCTCTTTTTTTCGAATAAAACCTCTATCTTTTCTGAAATATACTAAGAATAGTCCCCATAACGCAGGTGCTAATAATCGAGTCAGATTATATGAATAGAAAGAAATAATAAAACACAAAGTACCTATGAGAAAGAAACCAGTTCGTTTTTTTGTGAAAGCCAATAATAAAAGAAAACCTCCCAGCACAAACAGAAATAATGAAATGCTGACTTCGAATGTTGCTCTATTATAATGAAGATGCCATGGATTTATTGCTAACAAACCAGTAGCAATTAAAGAAAGTTTTTCATTATTAGAAGATTTTTTAATGAAAACATAGAAAACTATTACAGTTAGGAAGCCAAAAAAAGCAGAGGGAAATCTTACAGCAAACTCAGTCATACCGAAAAGCATTATTGAGGGTATGGTCACATAAATGTACACCGGAAGTTTATAATCTCCAAACGATTTAAAGTATAGAGGCATTGTCTGACCGTATTCATCTTTCCCAGTTTCTATAATTGAAAAAGCGTTATAACCGATAGCTGATTCATCCTGGTAAAAACCGTACGGTATTTCACCTAGCATGTTAAAACGCAGGATAAATGCAATTAAGAAAATAATTACTAATGCTAATATCTCTAGTTTATTTCTCATATATTTCTGATTTCTTTAAAATGAGTCCAAAAAACAGAAGAGCTATACAACTTATTATAGTGATTCTTGCTCCCCATTGGAAAGACTGTGGATTATATGTAAAAATAATTTCATGCTCACCATCCGGTACAACTATTGCTCGAAAAGTATAATTCGCACGCAAAACTTCTACCTGTTTATTATCAACCATTGCTTGCCAACCAGGATAATATGCATCTGATAAAAATAACAATCGCTTTTTTTGATTCGTGGTTTTTAAATGAACACTATTAGGTCGATACGAAATAATAGTGACTTTATCATCTTTATTAGCTGTTCCTAACTCTCCTATTTCTTTCTCCAGAAGTATTATTCTTTTCGAAGTAAAATTTTCTGCAAAAAATTTCTCTTCAAATTCTTTATCTGTACGGAACACTTGATAGCCTTCTGCAAAAAACACCCTAGGTAAAGCATTCTTATTTTCATAAATTCTCCAACCATTTTGATTATATTGCTGAGAAAAACGACTTGGATTAAATGTTTTTTCTGTACTACCGTTTTCTGCTCGGTCTAGAATAGAGTTAACACCTAATACATCTATAATTCGTAATCTATAAAGGTTTTCACTTAATTCACCTTCAGAGGTAATAATTGCATCAGACCTCGTTCGGTTAGTAAAATTTGTAATTAACTTCCCCTTCTCAGCTGACTGAATAAATGCTCCATATCTTCGAGAATATAATGGGTCATATCCATCTACCGCGAAAAGAGAATACTGTGTAGCGTAGTTTGGTTCTATACCAGCAGCTTTATATCCCCAAAACCTTCCGCGATTATTATCTAACTCATCAATAACCTTAGCTGTTGGAAACACAAGTTCTTTTGGAATAAAAGGGTTAAATTTATGGAAAAAATAAAAAAGATCTAGTACAGTTACACAGATAAATAAATAAAGAATTACTTTTTTAAGTCTAATAAAATAAGTACTTAAGAAAAACATTGATAAAAAAGCTATCAAAAGACTGCTTGAAAATAATATGTTTTTTACAGAAGGTGTTTTACTTGAGAGTAATAATCCAAGTATTAATAAAACAGAAAAAACTGAAACTGAGAGCAATAAGTATCTTCCATGTATTTTTTTATTTTCTTTCTGCCAATATTCATAACCAAAACCCGCAAGAATAGCCAAACTAAAACTTATAAGAAAAATGGAATTTGTGGGTGAACTTGTAGATATAAATGGAATTTGTAATCTATACAGTAATTCTGTAAAGGGCGATCGTACGAGAAAGAGCAATAATAGGGCAATAGTTATGGTAAAAAAACGCTTATGATAATTATTTTTATTATGTACCAAGGTAAATAATCCAAAAAGAAAAGGAATAACACCTATATAGAGAGCCTTACCAGGATATGGATCGTTAAGAAGATAGTTTCTCGTCGCGGGATTGCCAAAAAAATCAGGAATAAAGAACATGATAAGTTGATAAGGCTGAATCAACAATATATTAATAAGAAAGTCATATTCCTGAGATACTCTAGCAGCATTATTAAGTAGTTCTAAAGTAGGTAAAAATTGTATAGCACATATACCTATAACTAATAAAAATAAGAAAAAGAGGAATCCCGCATAAAGTATTTTTTTTCCTTGCTTTCTCTTAAGGATACCTAGTAAAGCGTAGATAACTACAAAAGAAAATACTAATGCTGAAAGTTGTAAATGCCCTGCAAGAAAAGAAAATACCAGACTACCTATTAACATGATTACAGAAGTGTATCGTACTTTTTCTAGTAAATTTTCAGTCGCGAACAGTGCGAAAGGTAACCATAAAATTGCATGATTAATCGTATTATATTCAAGAAAAACAATCATAAATAACGAAAAACTAAATGCAAATGCAGAAAGAAATGAAGAGAAAGCATTTAATCCTAGTTTTCTTGCATATAAAAAAGTTCCTATCCCTGCTAAAAAAGGTTGTAAAAAAATAAGAAGTGTCCAAGCAACAATTTGTGAGAAAAACATATAAAAAGCAGAGAATGGATAGAAAACAGCTGACTGATAATTGGCAAGAAGAGGACTCCCAGAAAAATTATAGGGATTCCATAAAGGTATTTCACCATTTTTTATCATAGAAACAGTTAATGTTTTCCATGGATAAATTTGCCGGATAGTATCAAAGTATTGCGCTTTATTCGGGTAAGAACCAGGATTATATCCTAGATAAGAATAAGTTTTCCAAGGACTATATTCTGCGACTAATAAGTCTCCAGGAAACGGTATAAGACCAAATAAAATTGTCTTATAAAAAAAAACTAATGTGATAAGTAAAAAAACAACAAAAAAAATAAGTAATTCTCTGTGTTTCATTTTGTTTTTAGTCTACCTCTGCTCGAATAATATACAAATAAAACAAAAAGAAGAAATGCAGTTAGGAAAGAAGTAATATTTGTTACCAATCGTAATTTTGTTTCACTAAATATAAGTTTCACTGTATGTATTCCTTTCGGTACAGAGAAAACTATTTCTCCTCTATGGTTTGGGTCTTGGAATTGGATATCAGTCTTTGTCTTATCATTAATATAAACTTCCCATCCAGGAAAATACTGTGTATTACTTACTAAAGAAACATTTGTATCTGCATGAATAGTAAATGTCTGAATATGATTTTGTTTTTTAAAGTTTTCTATTTTACCTTTTCCGCCTATTATTTCTATTCTATCTTTAGGATATGTCTTAGCTGGTCCAGCTGACCATATAACATCTGTTTCACCATAATATGTAGTATTTAAAGGAAAATTCCAGTAATATTCTTCGTCAACCTTATCAAAACCCAAAGATGGATTCCAGTACCATACACTGGAAAGAATAGTGAGAACTATTAATAGTATATAAACACTTCTTCTTTTAATAATATCTAGATAAAAGTATCCCACCGCAGCTAAAGACGTAGAAAAAACAGCTACAGCTAAAAAACGCCAAGGGAACTGGAATTGACGAAGTAAACTTATTTGCTCCCATAATAATTTTGAAAGAGGAGACATAAAAAAGAACGTTATAATAAGTAGAAAAACAATAAATATTTTTAAATTTTTTGTGGTCTTTTCCTTATTTTTAAATTTCAATAGTAAAAGAATTCCAATAATATGAAATAAACCCAACTGTACAGATATACCACCTGTCTGTAACGATTCAGCATTTATGAAATTGGGTATAAAAAATTTGTAGAGAGGTGCGAAATGTTCTAAATAAAGATTCTTCATGAATAAATTTCCATATGTATATTTATGCTCCACAATAGCAGGTAACCAATAATACATCGATAAGAATAACCCAATTATAAGAGATAGAAATCCCATCAAGCGTTCTTTCCATGTTCTGATTATGAATAATAAGAATAACGCAGCAATACCAAAAAACATCAGACTTACTGAATTATGAGAAAGAATTAATAATGCTGTTGCTGCTGCTGTTAGAATAAAGTAGTTAATTTTTTTCGTTTTTTCCAACTGTACTAAACCATATAAAATCCAAGGTAAAAAAGAGTAAGTAAACACTTCTCCGAAACTTCCCCTGATAAATAATTCAATAAGGCGAAACGTCGCGAACTGATAAAAAATAGTAATGAGAAAAGCTTTCTTCTTATCATGAAACAAGGCATTCGAGAATAAATACATGCCAACTCCTGATAAAAGATAACTCACGAGAAGTGTAAGTTTAAATGCTACAACCAAACCCGTTCCCAAAAAGAGAAATATGGAAGCAATAATGTATGGCATATGGTAAACAAAGTTAAACAACGGCATACCATATCCATAATTAAGATCCCCTGCCCATCGTACAGGAATATGTCCGGTCATTAGCGCTTTATAAAACGCAGCCATGCGAGGAAGATGTACCAAACCATCATGTGTATGTGGCAGCTCTGAAGTTATAAAAATAGGAATAAATGGAAGAATTGATAGAACAATTATCAAAAAATATTCTCGAGAGATTTTCATGGATTAACTTTATAAATGATCAAATAACGGTCTACGTTTACTTTTTTATATCTAACTTTCTCCTCTAAAGGCCATGAATCTGGTGCGTCACCCGGAAACTCACATAAGTGACATGGTTGGTAAAATGCTATATATGTAGGCATCTTTTTCGCGGTAGTAATGATTTCTGTAGAAGGAGCATCTTCTACGGGCCAAATCCCTTTTACTATGAATGAGTCATCTTTTCGTGTATACACTTCATAGGCATAAGGCATCAATCCAAATGTTCCTTGGGTATACAATGTAATCCTTTTCCCTTTTTCAAGATTTTTAAGAAACTTTATTGACTCCTTTATCCCAGTACCTGATGGCCAGTCATTATTGTACTGATCTCTATCTGATTTAGGAATTTGTGCATGAGCAAAATCCGTCAAAACTTGAAAAAACGTCCATAACGGGACTATCAGGAATGTTACTATAAGAATAGAGGCAATTGCTTTATTTTTTATCATAAAGTACATCTCATAGAGGGCCAATGCCACAAGTGGTAATAACGATAAAGTCATGAAAAATATATACCGAGGATAGAGTGTATTGCCAAAAAGGGCTAAAGCGAAAAAAGGGGCGGCAAACCAGGTGAATAACAATAATTTTTCCTTAAAATACTCTTTTTTTACTACAAAAGATAGAATAGTAAGAAGAAGAAAAGGATATGACAAATAACGAATTAACCAATCCCGCATACCCACCCAAAGATTACCCCAGAAGTATGTGAAAGGATGTTGAAGCCATTCTTTAAAGGGGTAAACAAAAATAGCATTTTTCTGTCCGATAATATAGTAAAAAGGAGATAAACGTAAAATAGCATACATGCTATACGTTAATAAAATAGCAACTACACATAAAGCTCCCCATTTAAAAAATTTTTTAAAAACTTTCTTATCTTTCCAGGAAAATAAGAGTAAAGAAAGAGGTATTAAATATAAAGTAAAAAATCCATTTGATTTATTTAATACGCCTAATCCACTCACAATACCTAATAGAAGAGCTATGTCTAATCGTATATAGCGGACTAATAATATAACTAAATATAATCCCCAAACAGCAAAAGTGCCTACAAGAGAATCATAAAGCGCCATCCTATCATAAACAAGGGAAAATGGATAAAAAACATATAACGCAGATGTTACTATAGCTATCTTTTTACTTTTAAAAAGCTCATTAGTTAAACTAAATAAACCAATGATGGTAAAAAAACCAGCGAAAACAGAAACAATCCTACCGGCAAAAAGTGGATCACTAAATAGCCTTACGCTTATCATAGCCATCCAAATAAATAATGGCTGTTTTCCATCTGTTAAAGAAATAAAACGCCAATTTGCATCTTGAGAAGCCACTTGCGCCCAATGAATATAAATAGCTTCATCTGTAAATATGGGTAGGGAGAGTAATGTCGTAAGACGAGTTATAAAATAAATACTAATAAGTAAAAAAGAAATACCTACAGGCCAGGAGTACCGCTTTAAATAATACATATAGAACGATTATACGAAAGGCTAAAACGAGAAGCAAATTATTATGTTTTCCTGTAAAAAATAAGACATGAAATAAGAGAAAATACTATAGTAACACTATAGATAGCTTTCAAAATATCGGGTACAGGTTTATCCCAATTACCAAAATACAAATAAGGCACATATGTTAACAATGCACCGAAGCTTAATACTATTCCAGGTGTGGAAAGAAAAGGTTTAAACGCTAAAAGTGCTATGAAAGGAAGAACAAATATGAGATACCATGGCTGAAAATTACCGGAATGTTGCGATGCTGCAAGCACTCCTAAAAACATACAGATAATTAAGCTCGATATAAATGAAAGCCAAGGAATTTTCTCTCTTATCATTTGCATGACTATTATGGCTAAAAAAATAGGAAAAAGAAAAATCGTTACATATTTTATTCCAATGGAGAGAACAAAAAATAAAAACGATTTCCAATACTTTTTCTCAAGTATAAAATATAAACTTGCTAATGCAAAAAACATCATCACAGTATCATGGTGAGCAGAGACAAGAGATTCGATGATTACGAGAGGATTTAATCCCCAAAAAATCAAAGCCGTTAACTCATTTCCTGGCGAAATTTTCTTAATAATTTTCTGAATATAATAAATGCTTCCTATATAACCTGCCACAACCACAGCCTTAAACAATATTAACGTTAATAAAAATATTTGGATACCAAAATATGATAATGGGATGCTTAAAAGAAGCCATGTCGGACCGTAGGGAAATGTTCTGTGTGTCCAATGCATAAAACTGAGCATAGGATCAGCAGGGAAATCAAGTGCTTTATGTTCATATGGATTTTTTCCATAATACGTCAGAATCTTAGCATCAAAAATATAATTAAATACGTCATAAGAAAATGCCGGATATGATAATAATAACAAAGCACAAATTAAAAAAATTATTTTCCATACATCCTTCGTATCTTTAAAAGTTTTTTTCGCATTTCGAAGTAAAAATATATATGTAATAAAAAGTAATAGTAAAATACCGATAAACAAAGCCGTAGCAAGTGGCCGATTAAAAAAACCTATTTGTTGAAAAGAACGTTGTATTGAGAATAAGGATGGATACTTCGTTAAAGCAAGACCAAGTGAAATTTGAGTAAATGAATAGAAAAACAATCCGATAATAGCAAATAGATAGAAAAAAAGTGCTTTAGAGGAAAAAATATTCTTCATATTTATGCATATTTCCCTGCCAGATCGTTTCTTTTTATACGAATTAGGTCTAAAACTCCCTCTATAGAATCTCTCACTGGACTTACGCGGCGAGTTTCCACATACAACCAGTTTACTGGTACTTCTTTAATTGTGTAGCCTGATTTACTTGCGATATAGAGCAATTCCATATCAAACCCTGCTTTTACCGAAGAACCTTTAATTGCTTTATACCCGTCATGTATGTCCTTAACTTTAGCAAAAAGTTTATGTGCCACATCATGTTTAAATGCTTTAAAACCACACTGTGTATCTTTAATCTCAGACTGTCCGAGAATCAACTTGCGCAGTAATATGGCAGAACGTGCCATAATAATTCTAGAAAGAGGGGCTCCTTCACGATTAGTATCTCGAGACCCTATAACAATATCAAAATCTTTTTCGAACTCAGGAAGTACTTTATCGATTTCTTCAATAGGAGTTGCCTGATCCATATCAGTAAATAAAATTATGCTACCCTTTGCACTAAGCACGCCTTTCGTTACAGCTCCAGCTTTACCCATATGTTCACTCGTAATTAAACGAAAATGAGGATATTCTTTTACAAATTTTTTAATAAAATCAACACTTCCATCGGTAGAGCCATCATCAACTATGATTACTTCATAAGAATATTTCTGCTTACTTAGAAAGTGTTCGACTTTATCGAGGACTCCTTTACGAAGATTAGCCAATTCATCGTAACAAGGAATGATAACTGAAAGGAATGGTTGTTTCATCTTTGACAGGATTTAATCTGCATAAGCTCATTAATATGAGATCATGAAGAGTCATATCTATTATACACCAACATTTCTATCTCTACCAAAACTCAGCGAATAATTCTCTGCAACCTCTTACATTACACATGAAATTTATTTATCAGTTATAACAATGCTCCGTTACTATGAATTTTACAGTAAACTATGGAAGCTGCCGCAGCAGTCGGAGATGACAAAATACAACACAAAATGACAGGCTGTATAAACCCTAAGAGCTGGACTCATGGTTCATCATAACAACGCATTGAGTGGTTTAATCGCGGATAGAAATATTGTGATCTTTTCTCATGTGATACATTCTATTAAGGAAATATCAATTCCAACGTCTTAGAACTTCATCAAATCTAAACCAGAATTCTGGATAATGTATGTCAATAATTGGTTTCATAATTTTAACAGTTTTATGTATATCCTGGTTTCGTAATCGTTGGTTATTCGACATCGCTAAAGAACGAGTGTTGTCTAATTTATCAGCTATTTTTATCTTCAGTATTTGTTGGTTACCAGACAGAAAAATTTCCCTTGCATATTCTGCCCAGTCTTTTTCTCTTGGACGAGTTAATAATTTTACACCTTCTAGAATTCGTATTCCAAATTCTTTCAAAAGCATTTCTTCAGAATATGATGTATCTTCTAAGATATCGTGAAGCACTGCAATAATAATAGTATCACTCTGAACTTCATTCATTTCTTCACTTAAAATTCGTGGAACTCTCAGAAGATGAACATTTGCTATCCCTACTCCATCCAGTCGAGGTTCACTATGCAATCTTTTTACAAGCTCAACTGCTTTGTAAATTTTTTCTTTATCTTCTAAGTTCCAAATTTCACTCAGTTTTAATATATAGTCTTTCTGATATTCCCAATTTGTAAACAGTCTTCTGTCAAACCAATATGTATTCATACCGCAATTCGAGTTTGTTTTATAATGTTTGCTCTTGCCACATTTTTGCAAAAATATGTTTCTTTTTCAGTAATGCCTCGAAGCTACCTTCTTCTTTTATCTCTCCATCCTGCATAACAAGAATTTTGTCCATTTCTTTAATTGTAGATAAACGGTGTGCAATTACTATCGCAGTACAAGTTCCGAATGCTTCATGTAACGCTTCTTGAATCTGCTTTTCTGAATGAACATCAAGATGCGATGTTGCTTCATCTAATAACAAAATTTCTGGTTTCCTATAAAGTGCGCGTGCTATACCGACACGTTGACGTTGCCCACCTGAGAGTTTAATTCCTTTTTCTCCTACTAAGGTATCTACTCCTTGAGGTAATTGGGAAATAACATCTTCTAGATGAGCAGTTTGTATGACAGACATAAGTAACTCTGGATCTTCTTTCTGGCCTGGAACTGCTGTAATAGTGATATTATCTTTTAATGACATATTAAATAATTCCGTATCTTGTAAAACGACTGATACATTATCGATATATGACTGGCGTTTTATAAGTTTTAGGGGAACATCATCGAAGAATATCTCGCCTTCATAGGTTTCATAAAGATCCATAAGTAGTTTAAAAAGCGTTGACTTTCCAGAACCAGAGATGCCTACAATACCTATTTTTTCACCTCTCTTAATAGTGATCGTTATATCACGGAGTACATCCTGAGTGTTATACATGAATTTAACATTTCGTATATGAATTTTTTCCCATGTGTCTGGAAAATTTAGTTGAGATTTCAATTTTTCAGGATTTTCAATTTCAGGCCTTGTATTGAGGATAGCACGTACTCTTCCAACCCAAATTTTCGAAATCACTATATCCTGAGTCACATCCATTAACTGCCAGACAGATTCTCCCATCCGCTGAAATAAAGTGACAAACAGGATAAGTAAACTGACATTATAAAATCCATTTAGTATCCCATAAATAATAAACCCTACTGCAGTCACTTCAAAGACACTGTAATAGAGATTTAATATACCGCTTTGCACTCTAAACCAAAAAATTCGTTTTCGGATTTCATCCACAAGTAATACAATTTTTTTTAAGATAACTAAAGAAATGTTTTTATCGATTGCTAAAGCTTTTATAGTACGAATATTGTTTAACCCTTCGAAAGTTATCCCTCCAAGATCTTCATCTTTCTGACTCGCACGTTTTTCATAATAAGATGCTCTACCTAGTAACATCACTCCAATAGTATAAAAACTAATCATAAAGAATAATAAAGCAAGCCCAATAGCCATATTTTGATTAACAAAAATTAAAAAAATTCCAAAAGTATTTACTACTACTTCAATAAAAACACTGAATATTTTTCTAATTATTTCGTT
This sequence comes from uncultured Gammaproteobacteria bacterium, assembly GCA_964512695.1. Lineage (GTDB taxonomy): Bacteria > Patescibacteriota > Microgenomatia > Levybacterales > UBA12049 > CAYMDS01. The sequence continues at coordinate 23,446 of CAZEJU010000004.1, forward strand.
CATGCCATCTCTACCCCTACTAATTCGTTTAAATTTATTACCGCTGTTTTCAATTTCTTGCCATGATAAATCTAAGGCGAATATGTGCTTGAGACAGTCCCGATAGATATCTAGTCCGGCCTGTTCTGCTACTTGAAATCCATAGTATTTTGCTAATTCTTTTGAAACACTCCTGTACGTGATTGCAAAAAGCCAAAAAAATAATAACTGCATTACAGATAAAAAAATGTCTTGATCTCTATTGGTGGTTAATAACAGAATAATTTGACTTAATGCAAAAGCAGGATATAATCTGGCGAGATCACTTGTGAGACGGAAAAAAAACGCCAGAAGGAACTTTACCCGGTAAGGTTTTACATAAAAATAAATGTCGTGAATGAATTGCGAATATGAATATGACATGGATTAATTATACAATTATTTACAGCTGAGTTGAAGGACATAAACAGAAACAAGGATTCGAACATTTGTTCGATATAGGTAAATATTCGAAAGATCTGGGGGAGTTGAGCGCTTCCGCAAACATAGTGACCTACTACATTAGTATTTTTACATATATCCTACGTTTGTCTTACTTTCTTAAATACGGTAAAATATGCTACAAGCAACTACTATTAGCCATCTGCTATTAGCTATTTGTCAGTAACGGCCCCATCGTCTAGTGGCCTAGGACGTCAGGTTCTCATCCTGAAAACCGGGATTCGACTTCCCGTGGGGTCACTTCGGCAAGCTCAGTGCAAGCACATATATGGTTAACGCAATACCATGGTTTGTATATATGCTTCTTTGCGATGGTAAAACTTTCTATATTGGTATAACTAATGATATTCCTGTTAGATATAATGACCACAAAAAAACCGGCTCATTCTGTATCGAACGAACCGGTTTTTATATATATTGGACAGATAACTTTCTTCAGCCCATGAGCCTGTCCTTCTCAAGGACTGGAGAAAGGAGCGGATATACTCTTCCACTCTTGTTCATTTACTTTCCTCACTCCACGATTTTTAATCATGATTTGGGGGAAGGGAGCGTTTGACTCACCCCTTACCTTTGACTCTCCGATGTTACATCGGAGGAATCCCTTGCGGGATTTGAAACCATATTTGGATACACGGATTACTCCATGCACCTTAACCTCTCTGCCCGCTACCTGATACGGATCGGGCTGGTTTCTGGTCCTTATTTCTAAGAACCTTGGAGAGGTGCTACCAGTATCGGCTGCTTACGCTTATGGCTCATCTCACTGGTTTAAGTAAGCCATAGGCGTCTGACGGTCACCCGGCAGAATAACTCTATTCAGAGTCAGAGAGCGTTTGTTACGCTGAGGCCTTACGGCATCTCAGACCCTATATCACAAGGGTGCTTTTCGCAGTACTCTCAGGCTGTATTTGGCAGATTATCTAAAATTCAATGTCGAATTTGATAACCTGCTGGAGAATCTCCTCGTCAGTCAATCCACCCACGGTCAAACCGCGGAGGGAAGCAACTGCTCGAACATCCTCTCCACTCCAGGAAGCATAATACTGCTTTACTTCCTGGTATCGATCCGGCTCTACAGCTGTGGAAACCGGCTCCTCCAGACTGATACTGGGATTAAGACCATGGGTCTTCCCCCCTCCATACCAGTACCAACGGTCGCAGTATACACCGCGCTGAAGGTGGGAGTGGTGACCCCCATATGGCGAATGATTACGACGATACAACTCCGTCGCACATTCGTCGCACAGCCACACCCCACACGTCCATACCACTCGGTCGCGGTGGAAGTATCGCCACTTCACCCGTCGGCCGCATCCCCACTCGCAGAGAATTGGGGATCCTTTATCTGGACCGCTGCCGGTAGGCATATGTAGATGAACAAAAGACACATAAACAGTCTATAGAGATGAATAAATATCTTACTGAGGTTACAAGAGATACACTTGAGAATTGGCAATCAGAGTTTCTTCAACTGATCTGTCAAGTAGCTGGTCTAGCATTTCTCTGGCATATTGGCTCACCACAATCAAAAGAAGGAGATGATCGGAAAGAAGAAAAACTTGATGCAATATTAAAAAAGTTAAGTGGAAAAGAAGGGGAGAAACTAATCACTTCGTTAGATAAAAAGTATCCGAGAAAAGGTTGATAATGTCTTCGGAGGCGGAGTAAGCTACTACAGACGAACATTCACTGACACTATGCGTATCTATTCTTTTAAATAACTTACCTTATATTTTTTGAACCCACTGCTTCTGCGACATGACTGAATCCATCCTTTTTTAATAATTCTACCAATCGAAGATTTATATCCGCTATTAGCTGAGGGCCTTGGAAAACCATACCAGTAATTAGTTGGACTAATGACGCTCCTAATGTAATTTTCACATATGCATCTTCTGCGCTGAATACACCACCGCAACCGATAATGACAAATCGTTTTTTATAGTTCTTATACGCTAAGGCAATCAACTCATTCGAGCGATCAAACGTAGGTTTCCCACTGAAATTTCCCCTGGGAAACTTCGCAACTTCACTAGTGACTAAAGACGGATCTTTTCTGTTTTTTTGTAAATTTCCGAAAATTATGCCTGCGGGAGAATGCTTCGCAATTACTTTTAACATAGCGAGAACTTCTTCATTGTCTTTTTCAATCGGCATTTTTATAAACACCGGACGGGATAAACGTAACATATCAACTTCTTTCAGTAATTCTTCTAACTTTCTAGGTGGGTAAAAAGTAACATCACCGTATAAGTTCGGACAACTAATATTTAATTCATAATACGAATGATGCAAAGGATAAGATTCGAATGTTTTAAATGAACGAAGAATATCCACAATACTCTCTTCTTGATCTAAAGCAACTGTATTTGTTCTTCCTACGCTTATTCCTACAGGAATTTGAAAATACTGATGAGACAATAATTTTGCGACATGTGTAGCTCCATCATTTTTAAAGCCTTTATTTACCATTAGTGATTTAGATTTCGGTAGCCGACCTAAACGAGGCTTTTTATTACCTCTATATGGCAAATATGTAATAGTACCAACTGTTTGAAACCCAAATCCTACAGATGGTAAAATATTTGTTAATTGAGCCTGATAATCAAAACCCGCAGCTAGGCCTATCGGATTTTCAAATTCTATTCCTGCAATCCTTTGCTCCAACACTTTATGCTTATATTGAAAAGCATAAGCAAATACCGTCCTTATCGGAGAGAAATGACCTAAGAAGTTTCCAGTTTTTGTCATGCGGTTATGCACCGTCTCTGGATCTATAAGAAAAAATAAAGGTTTTAATAGATACGCATACGCAGTTTTCGATAAAAAAATACAGCTTTTTTTAAAAAACAATTTCATTGGCAAATCTAGACTACAGGATTACAAAAATGAGTTATGTGATTTTTGTCACTAGCCACCATTAATGAAGCTCAGAAGTCAACTCAGATTCTAGCCCTTCTATATCGATAAACATAGCATTATTTTTCGAAAAACTAACAAACCCTTTATTTTTTAGTTTTTTCATCTCCCGACTTACTGTCTCCCTTGTAATACCTATATGTGAAGCCAACTCTTTCTCTGTAATAGTAATTGCAGCTTTACTCTCATGATCTGTTTTGTCACCGAAACGTTTAGCATAAATGAGTATTTCGTTAATAAGTCTTCGGTAAGCCTGACCTGATTTAAGATAAGCCATGCGAAGTAATAAACCATCAATACCGCTATAGACTCTACGTAACAAATCAAATAAAACATCTGGATTATCCCACAAGAATGTTAAAACAGCTTCTTTAGGCATCCTCCACACTTCTAGATCATTTATAGCCTCGAAAAAATATTTATTTTTTGTGCTATTGACAGCCCACGACATGGGGAAAAAGGAGTACGGTTTAAATATATTAAGAACGAGTTCATCGCCGTTTTCTGAAATACTGTACATTTTTACAGTACCCTGCTTTAGAAAAAAAATACCAGCTGGTTCTTCATCAGCTCGAATAAGAACTTCACCTTTTTTAAAAGTTTTATGCTGTCCGGTCGTAAAAAAGTTTTCTATTTTAGATGAAATTGTTTCGTCCATGCCTGTATTGTAGCAAATTATAGAAGAGAGTAAAGAAAGTAGGTAAACAACAGGCTTGAGATGTTTTTATTCCGCGAAGGATAATGAGAAGTTAATAGACTAATACCGGATTTCACCATCGAACAAATATAAACAGAATAATATTTTATAAATCAATTTAAAGCTATATTTTTAATATATTTCCCACAAACAAGCCTATACTCGTAGCAAGCGCACCGATAATAAATAATTCGACAGCACTTCTGAGAGGTTTCATTTGTACTAACTTACCTTTAATATATCCAATAATAAATAACCCAATAAACGCAAGAAGAATGCTCATAATTTTCGCTTCTGGCTGACGATACAAAAGTACAGGAGCGATAGGAATCATACCTGCAGCGAAATAACTAATGAACATTAATAATGCTCCAAGTAATAAACTGTCCGTGTGTTTACCAGTCTTATCCATTTGATGAACAGCTTTTTCAGAAGAATACTGTCCGGCTGCCATAGATGAGGCTTCGACAGTTATAGCGACTAAAGAAGCGAGAATAATAATCCCTTTATCACTTACACCGCTGCTAATTCCCGCGACAACACCTGTTGTAGAGACAAGCCCATCTTGTAAGCCAAATAAAATACTTCTTAAATAGTCTTCGTGTATTCTGGGCATGTTATTTTCTTAAAGAGTCTTCTACTTCTTTAATGCGTATCGATGTTTTAAGAACTGTATCCGGTTGTAACGCGATAGAATCTATACCTTCACGCACGAGAAATTCAGCAAAATCCGGAAAATCAGATGGACCTTGACCACAAATACCTACTGGGAGGTCAAGTGTATGTGCCATGGAAATTAATGATTTAATCAATTTCTTCACAGCATTATTCCGCTCATTACCAACATGCGCAACAAGTTTGGAGTCGCGATCTAACCCCAGTGTTAATTGGGTCAAATCATTCGACCCTATAGAGAAGCCATCAAAAATAGCTGCAAATTCTTCCACAAGAAGAATATTTGAAGGAATCTCTGCCATAACCCACACTCGAAGTTCTTTATTAATGGTACTTTCGTTTGCTTTTGCTCGTGCCTGGTCAACTTTCTGATGTTTTAATCCGTATTTTGCCATAACATCAAGTACTTTTTGTCCTTCTTCTGGAGTTCGGCAGAATGGTATTAAAATTTGCAGATTATAGAGCCCCATCTTCTCACGAACCCTCTTCACTGCTTCACACTCAAGTGCAAAAGCAGCTTCAAAATTTGGGTCATAGTAACGGCTAGCACCTCGCCAGCCAATCATCGGATTTTCCTCATCCGGCTCGTATTCACGACCGCCTAAAAGTCCTGCATACTCGTTGGATTTAAAATCGCTAAATCGTAAAAGTACTTCATGCGGATAAAACGCAGCAGCGACAATACCTATGCCATAGGCTAGCTTTTCAACATAATATTCGGTCTTACTCCTATATCCAGCAGTTAGCTCGTCAATTTGCCTTTTAACTGTTTTATCAGTCAATGTATCGTAATTTAATAATGCATTTGGATGGATTCTTATAAAATTTGAAATAATAAATTCTTCTCGTGCTAGTCCCACGCCTCTATTAGGAATAAAAGAGTATTTAAAGACAAATTCCGGATCAGCGACTATCATTTTTATTTTCGTCTTTGGTGGATTAAAATTCTTTAAATCTGTTTGTTTTACATCATATTTCAATATTCCTTTATATACTTTTCCCTTCTCCCCTTCTGCACAAGAAACTGTTACTTCAGTGCCTGTTTTCACTACCTTCGTCGCGTTTCCACAACCAACTACAGCTGGAATTCCTAATTCTCGAGAAACAATAGCTGCATGACTCGTACGTCCGCCTGAATTCGTAACGATAGCACTGGCAATTTTCATAATAGGTTCCCAATCGGGATCAGTAATCTCTGCTATTAATACTTCACCTTTTTGAAAGGTATCTAGTTCACTTGGGTCTTTAATATACCGAGCTTTTCCTTGGCCAATTTTCGCTCCAACTGCTGCACCTTCTGTTAATACATCACCGTGACTTTGTAAAATATATTCTTCCAGGACATTGGTATCTTTTCTAGCTTGTACCGTTTCTGGACGTGCTTGAACGATAAATAAATCTTTCGTTTCACTATCATATGCCCATTCGATATCCATAGGCTTTTTATAATGTTCTTCGATAATCATTCCCCATTTGGCAAGCTTAAGTACTTGCTCGTCTGACAAAACGAATTTATTTCTATCTTCTTCGTTCACATGCAATTCTTTTGTAGCTTTTGTCCCTTCAGTAGAATAGACCAGCTTTTTTTCTTTCGTACCTAATTTTTTATTAATTAACGCGTGGTATCCTTCTTTCAACGTTGGTTTAAATACCATGAATTCATCTGGTGTAACAATACCTTTGACTATATATTCTCCAAGTCCCCATGATCCATTGATCAAGACTACGTTGCGAAAACCACTATCACTATCAAGTGTAAACATAACACCACTACAACCCCTATCGCTCCTGACCATTTTCTGGACGGCTACAGAAAGTTTTACTTTAAAATGATCGAAATGTTGATCTTGTCGATATGATATTGCGCGGTTTGTAAAAAGGGAGGAAAATGCTTCTTTTATAGCAGTAAGCAAATTATGTTTTCCGTGAATATTGAGATATGATTCTTGTTGCCCTGCAAAAGATGCATCAGGGAGGTCTTCAGCTGTTGCAGATGATCGAACCGCCACATCCAACTCATGGGGTTTTATATCCATTTTCTCAGCCATTTTACTATAAGCAAGCCAAATCGCCTCTTCTAAATCTTTCGGAAAATCTGCTGAGAGTATCATTTCACGAATACTCGTGCCACATTTTTCGAGTGAATGAATATTAGCCGTATCCAAACCTTCCAAGACTGCACGAATTTTTTTGTCAAGTTGGTTTTGTTCTATAAAGTATTGGTATGAATAAGCAGTTACTGCGAATCCGTAAGGGACTCTAATTTTTTCATCTTTAAAGGTAGAATTTGTGGCATTCGTAAGGTTCTGATACATCTCACCAAGATTTGCATTCTTACCTCCCACAAGAGGAATATCATCTTTATTTATTTCATCAAACCAGAGGGTATATTTTTTCAATTTACTATCCATATCTCAACAATAGCATATTCTAAGAATAATCCCAACTATTACTTCGATATATTTTAGTAATAAATTTTGTCACTCACTGTGATCTCTATCATTTACACCATACGCGCTATCAAGTAAAAAGCAGAGTAGCTTTTTAAAGAAGTTACTCTGCTTTAAGGATACCATGTACCGTTTTAAAAACTCTGTTCAGGAGTTATTTTTTCAATTGGTGACAAGGTAGGCTCTAATTCTCTTGACGGTACTGGTGTTATAGTGGGAGTAAGCTCTTCTTCTGTACTACCCCCGACACCTACTTCTGGTCTTCCGTTCATAGAATCTCTTTGTGTATCAGTCTCTCGAAATGTCTGAGTATCACTTGTATTCTTATTATTCTGTCCATACGGTAAGAATAATAACCCTAAAACCAAAAGAGGAAGTAATAATAACGGTAACCAACCAAGGCCTAAGCCTTTATTCTCTTTATGTGTATTATCTACCACTAATGGTTCTTCTTGGCGAGCCACAGTGTCATGTTCTGCCACAGCTGGCTCTTCATGTATGTCGTTTACACCTTCCGTTTGTGTATTTCTTTGTCTCGGCATTTTCTTCACCTCCTTTTCTTATATACAGAATCTAATAGATAGGATTAATAACTAGGTGAAGTGTGGGTAATATTCGAGTAAGAGTTAGTCTCAATACAGTAAAGCCAATTGCTAAAGTAATGAAAAGTCAGCAATAAAAGTATATAATATCATTACTGCTCAAAGAAATTTCCTTATGCTAAAAGCGTTTATCGGAATACTCGGCATAATGCTTTTACTTGCTGGTATTTTTGTACGTAATAATGTAGAAAAAAGCGAAAAGCTTGCTTTTGCACTCGACGATAAAAGAACCGCATTTGCTGTTATCGGAGATAATACGCCTCCTCCATGTATCTGGGAAACAAAAGAGCCAGAAAGAGTCATGGCAGAGAATAAAACACAAGCAGTTTCTATTTCTGTTAACAACTCTGCGGAAAAACCTTGTGAAACATACCTTTCTCTTCGCGCGCCAAATTTCGATTTAAGCCCGTCAAAGGAAGAACAAAAAATCACCTTACCGTCAAAAGGGAAAGGATCACTTTCTTGGATTATGACCCCAAGAAAAACAGGAACTTTCGATCTAGCAGTTTCAGATGTTATTAATACCCAAGTCTTCGGAATTACTGTTACGAATATGTTCGGTCTAACCGCTGCACAAGCGAAAATTTTCTCTATGCTAAGTACTCTTTGCGGTCCGATGCTTACAGTACCATGGTGGGTGGAAAAATGGATGCAAAGAAAAAAGAAACAAGAACCCTCTAAAGAAGAACATGAAAAAAAATGAAATAATATTTAAGCCAAAGTTCTTTACCATTCATTCTGCATCAAACGTGACAAATATAGCAACCAAAAGCAATTAACCTTTACTTCCAGGACGTAACATCACTCCAGTTCTTGACATCCGTGCGCCAAAACTAAGATAAAATATATCGTCTCAAGGCTGTAGATCTTCCATAACTCTTGCTTGCCTTTTGGGATATCCCAGGCATATAATCCTCTTATGTCTGATCTCGATAAATTAACGAGAAGTATTATTAAATTCCGAGATGCCAGGAATTGGAAACAATTCCATAACCCTAAAGATCTATCGCTTTCTTTAGTACTAGAAGCTACTGAAGTAATGGAACATTTCCAATGGAAGAGTAAAGAAGAAATCGAAGGATATATAAAAACGAATAGAGATGCTATCGCAGAAGAACTTGCAGATACGCTTTACTGGATTCTTTTACTAAGCAATGACTTGCATATAGATATTGGAGAGGCGTTAAAGAAAAAAATGGAACAAAATGAAAAAAAATACCCAGTAGAAAATCAAAAAATTCACATAAAAAATATACAGAACTATAATGATGGAATACAATACCACGACTGATTACATATGCCCCTGTCTGCTATAGGATATAATTAATTCATGAATAGAGAATACGATCTCATACGATTTGAAAAAGCAAGTGATTTTAACATGCGAAAGTTCGACGCTAGCAAAAAAACTAAAAGAAAGCTTACCGAACAGCCTACATGGATACATAGTAATAGAGTAGCAACAATACTCTATCAAGTTGGAGCTGATGAAGATACGATAGTGGCAGGTTATGTACATGACACACTTGAAGACACTGAAACGACATACGAAGAGTTAGTTAAAAACTTTGGAGAAAATGTCGCGAGACTTGTTTATGCAGTTACGGAAAAAGATAGATCACTTCCATGGAGAGAAAGAAAACAAAGGGCTAGAGCAGAAATCGTAACAATGTCCGAAGACGAACAGTTATTAAAAACCGCTGATCTTATCGATAATATTACTGATTTCATTATTTCATACCCAGATCGTGGAGATAGTATGTTTGAAATATTTAATGCAGGAAAAACTAACCAGTACGACCGTTTCAGAAAACTTGCTGAAACATTACGGAATACATGGTCAGATAATCCTTTACTCCCTGAGTTCGAAAAAGCCATACAACACTACGAGATTGTGGTTATGGGTATAAGGCCAAATTCCTACGCAGTAGAACACTTTGCATAAAAAAACACTTGATCCAGTTCCCCTTCACAAGTGTTTTTCGGAAATAGAAAAAAAGAGATTAATAACCTCCTTGTCTTCTATCGTCTCTTCGGTCAAATCTCTGACCGCCACCATTTCTTGGACCTCGATCTTCTTGAGGTTTTGCCTCATTGACCTTAATAGGTCTTCCATCGAGTTCTTTTCCATCAAGCATTTCAACTGCTTTTTGTGCTTCTTCTTCCGAACCCATTTCTACAAATCCAAATCCTCGAGATCTTCCTGAATTTCTATCTGTTATAACCTTTGCTGAAACAACTGTACCTGCTTGTGAGAAAAAATTACCGAGACTTTCATCTGTGGTCGCCCATGCGAGACTTCCGACGAATAATTTAGTACTCATGATAACCTCCTTTCTTTTCAAATTGTGGAAAGCACTGGTTATCGTACTAGGGGAACTTTTAAAAATAAAAGCTGAACCTAAACTAACACACGCAGTCTTATCTACACTAACCGAAGTATATCATATCGTACAAAAAAAGCAATCAACAGTCTGGTATAATAAAATGCAATCATGAATGATTATAGAACTTTTGCAATTGAACTGGCCCAAAAAGCTGGAGAGATTATGAAAGCTAACTTCTCGCTTGGCATGAAGAAAGAGTGGAAAGCAGATCATACACCTCTCACGGTTACAGATACTTCAATAAATGAATTAGTTCTAAACTCAATCAAAGACGCATACCCTGAACACTCAATCCTCGCTGAAGAAGGCAGTCATTTAATAAAAGACTCTGAATATACATGGGTATGTGATCCTATTGACGGAACAATTCCTTTTTCTCATGGAATACCCATATCCACGTTCACCTTAGCTTTAACAAGAAATGGTGAAAGTATATTTGGTATTATTTATGATCCGTATCTTAATCGACTATTTACCGGGGAGAAAGGAAAAGGCGCATTTTTACATAACAAACGAATCTATGTTTCAGAATTATCTAGCCTCGCAGCTACTGCTATGAATATCGAAGCCTTTAAAGGAGCAACATATAATTTAATAGGTATCCAGGAAAAACTCTACGAAAAAAAAGTTAAACTATTTACTCTCTGCTCATATATTTATTCTGCTGCATTGGTCAGTTGTGGAGAATTAATAGGAGCAATATTTGCAAGTAAAACACCTTGGGATGTAGCAGCTGCAAAAATAATCATCGACGAAGCTGGAGGAAAAGCTACGGACCTTTTCGGAAACGACCAACGATATGATAAAGATATAAAAGGTTTCGTGGCAAGTAATGGCCTAGTCCATGATGAGTTACTGCAGTTAATCAAGACTACTCTTAAGGTCTGATTATTAGAAATCTTCAAGAATTAACTAACCGAATACAATGCTACATCTTATTTGCACTTTTTTACTGGCATAATTTCATTCATTATTGATTTCTAGAAAGTAAGTAATTGTATTCAAATTATACATATAGTAGGATACAACTACTCAATGCTACAGCTATATAACTCCCTAACAAATAAAAAAGAGACATTTACTCCCATAAATGATAAAAAGGTCTTACTATACGTTTGTGGTATTACACCTTATGACACAACTCACCTCGGACATGCCTTCACATACATGATATTCGATGTACTGCAGAGATATCTACACTTCTCTGGTTATACAGTAAAATATGCACAAAACGTCACTGATATAGACGATGATATTCTTAAAAAAGCTAAAGAGGTAAAAAAAGATTGGAAAGAACTCGGAAATTACTGGACTGAACGATTTCTTAAAGATTTAGACTATTTACACATTCAATCTCCAACTCATTACGTTAAAGCAACAGATTCATTATCTACGATCATTAAAATTATTCAGCAGCTTGAAAGAGAATCAATAGCATATAACCGTCATGGTACATTGTACTTCGATGTACAAAAATTTCTTCCATATGGCAAATTATCGAAATACTCTTTTGAAGACATGCTGTTACTATTAAAAGAACGAGGCGGTAATCCAGACGATCCTGAAAAAAAATACCCTCTCGACTTCATTCTTTGGCAGCCTTCTCGAGATGATGAACCTTTTTGGAAGTCTCCATGGGGAAACGGAAGACCTGGATGGCATATCGAATGTTCTGCAATGAATTTTGATTATCTAGGTGAACAAATTGATATCCACGGAGGTGGTGCTGATCTCATCTACCCTCATCATGAAAGTGAAATCGCTCAGTCTGAAACGTTTACTCGAAAAAAACCATTTACTAAACATTGGATGCATATTGCAATGGTTCGTTATCAAGGGGAAAAAATGTCAAAGTCACTAGGTAATTTAATCATGATATCAAACCTTCAGGAACAATATAGCTCTAACGCTGTTCGATACACGCTTTTATCTCATCATTACCGTGAAACTTGGGAATTTCAAGAAAGTGAATTGGCTGAAGCGCAAAAAACAGTAGAATCAATTGAAAAAAATATTAGATTATTTAGAAATCTACCCCCAGCTCCCCATGATAATCATTATATGAAACAATTTATCGAATTTATGAATGATGATATAAACACACCAGCTGTATTAAAACTTTTAACCACGTTACAAAAGAGAAAAGAAGCAATTGATGCTACACAAGCACTTCATACAATATTTACTCAACTTGGATTTCAATAAAATTATGTATTAAATATTAGATTTTGGCACAGATTGACCTGGAAGAAGTTAATCCGCGGGTACTGGTTGGGTGGCATGAGCATGTATCATCGGATGAGATGTAGCAAGTGCCTCATCGTTTTTCTTTCTCTTAACTTTTACAGGCTTCACGAAAGCGAGATCCAAAACTTCATCCATGTGAGAGACAAACTTAAATTCCAAATCTTTCAACACTTCTTTTGGTACATCCTCTAGATCTTTCTCATTATCCTTTGGCATGATAATCATCTTTAATCCTGCACGGTGTGCTGCAATAATTTTTTCTTTCACTCCACCAATTTCGAGTACTTTTCCTCGTAACGTTACCTCTCCAGTCATACCTACTGTACGCTTGATAGCGTTCTTTGTTAACGCAGAAGCAATGGCAGTAGTGATAGCAATACCTGCTGATGGACCATCTTTAGGAGTAGCCCCTTCTGGAACATGAACATGGACATCTAACTTTTGATAAAATTTATCCGATAGTCCTAATTCAGCCGCCCGGGAACGAATATATGACATCGCGGCTTGACAGGACTCTTTCATAACGTCACCTAGCTGCCCAGTAAGAATCAGTTGACCTCTTCCAGGCATAAGTGCTACTTCTATGAATAGAATATCTCCACCTGCTTCAGTCCATGCGAGACCAGTTGCTTGACCTATTTCATCTTTTTTCTCAATTAACGTAGCACTGTATTTAATAGGTCCAAGATAAGTAGGAATATCAGTAGCTTTTACCATAATCTTTTCTTTTTCACCTTCAGCGATTTTCTTCGCTATTTTACGTAATACTGTGGCTATTTTCCTCTCAAGATTTCTTACACCGGCTTCTCTCGTATAATGGAGAATAATAAAACGTAATGCTTCGTCTGTAAGGTCTACCATTTCATTTTTTAGACCATGTGCTTCCATTTGTTTCTTAATAAGGTATTCTTTGGAAATTTTAAATTTTTCATCATGCGTATATCCTGTAAATTGAATTATTTCTAGTCGATCTCGAAGCGCTGGGGGGATAGTATCGAGAACATTTGCTGTTGTGATAAACATGACATTTGATAAATCAAACGGTACTTCAAGGTAATGATCTGAAAATTGCGAATTTTGTTCTGGATCGAGTGCCTCTAGAAGAGCCGACGAAGGATCACCCCGAAAATCTGTTCCTACCTTATCGATTTCATCAAGCATAAAAACTGGATTTTTAGTTTCTGCATCTTTAATGCCTTGAATAATTCGTCCCGGCAGAGCGCCGACATACGTTCTTCTATGTCCTCTAATTTCCGCCTCATCCCGAATACCTCCGAGAGAAACCCGAACAAATTTCCTACCTAATGCTCTGGCAATAGATTTACCGATAGATGTTTTACCAACACCGGGAGGACCAGCAAAACAAAGGATAGGTCCTTTAATCTTACCAGCTAGTTGATTTACCGCTAGATACTCTATAATTCTTTCTTTTGCTTTCTGTAATGCATAATGATCTTCATCGAGTATTTTTTCCGCTGCTTTTATATCATTATTGCTTTTACTTTCCTTATTCCAGGGAACACTAATAAGCCAGTCTAAATAATTTCGGATATAACCAACCTCAGGATTGAACTGGTTCATACCCTGTAATTTTTTCAATTCTTTTTCTGCTTTCTCACGAACTTCATCTGGCATGCCAGCTGCTTTAATTTTTTGCATTAACTCTTTGGTGTCGTCATCACCATCTGTATCATTCAATTCTCTTTGAATTGTCTTTAATCGTTCTCGTAGCATTGCTTCTCGTGCGCCTTTTTCGAATCGTTCTTGTGTCTTTGAAGCAATTTTCTTTTCTAGCTCTAGTACTTTAATTTCTTTCGCGAGAAGCTCTGTCAATTTTTGTAATCTCTTTTTAACATCTGAAATTTCCAGAAGTTCCTGTCGCTCAACAGGTTTTAAATCTAATGCAGATGCGATGAGATCTGAAAGTTCAGAAGGAGAATTCTCAGACATAATATTCATGAAAACGAGAAAATCCGCAGACTTACCGAAATTCATTGCTCTTCGAAACTCATTTGTTAGATGGTTACATAATGCAGTTATTTCTGGAGTATTCTCGATAACATCTGGTATTTCTTCAACCCGTGCCATCAAGAATGAATCATGTTGTTCGAAAGATAAAATTTTCACTCGTGAGAGTCCACGAACTTGTGCATTAATTTCGCCATCGGCCCGAATCATCCTTTCAATTCGTGATAAAGTTCCTACACTAAATAGATCAGTTGTGGAAGGATCATTAATTCTCGAGTTTTTTTGCAAAACGAAGCATACAATTCTTTCATGCTGGAAGGAAGATTCTAAAGCAGCAAGACTTTTCGGCCGGCCAAAGGTAAGCACTGAATCTGTATTAGGAAAAATGATACCATCTCTTATCGGGATTATTGGAACTATTTTTTGTTGTGTGTTATTTTCTTCCATAAATGGGTATGTATTAGTGGTGAATGTATAGAACCATTAGCAATCTATCATACTGTTTGCTAATTGTCAACCCCCTTATTAAAAAGTTTGAGATGGAAGTTCGGGGACTTGAAATTGATAGAATAAAATCTTCAGATATTGATTCTAATAATTCAGGCTTTCTCGATTCAGTATTCAATAATCAAGGATATCAACTTCTAAATCTTAAAACATCCAATTTTAGAGTGCAACTAGGTTACCATGTACGAAATCAATCCACAAGTGATCAAACTATAACATTTTTTTCTTGCGTAAGAAATAAGTTAGGTTACATTTTTTAACTTTTTTTCTATCGAATTACTTCTTTGGGTATGCTACACTTCTTACATTATGAATAACAAAAAAACATTTGATCAAAACGAGAGAAGACAACGATCACTATTGCGAAGGCTGAACTCACGCGAAGGTAAACTTGCTGAAAAAATAACTAACTTTGCAGGCAGTATGGATTTCGTATATTTTCATGCATTATGGTTTATGATATGGATTGGTATAAACCAAGGTTATTTTAAACCTTATATACCTATTTTTGATCCATTTCCATATGGACTCTTAACTATGGTCGTATCTCTTGAGGCTATTTTTTTATCGACCTTTATTATGGTAGCTCAAAACCGACAATCGTTATTGGATAAATATAGAGATTTGGAAGAAGATATAGAAGAGAGAGAAGAAGAGATTGAGCAGCAGGAGTTAGAAGAAGATGTAGAAGGATTACAAGAAGACGTTCAGGATATCCAAAAAGATATGGACACGATACAAAAAGATCTTGATCAAATCATAAATTCAATTACAACGTTACAGCAAAAGTTATCAAATACAATTGATAAAACGAGAACGGAAAATCAAATCAAAGGATAGAGCGTTCGACTTTACCTAATAAATCACCAATATCGAATGGTTTTTCTAATACATCATGCGCGCCTATTTTTTCCGCTAACTCTTTGACATTCTGCTGCGCTGAAAGAAGTATAATAGGCACATCTGTAATGTATTTTATAACCTCAGCACTATCTCTCCCCCATAACCAACCATCTAATAAAACTAATGAAAATTTTTCAATTTTAAGAGCATGAACAATATTCTCAAATGATGCTGGGCATATCACTATATACCCTGCATCTTCTAATACAGTAGTCGTGATTTCTGCTATCGCATCATCATCTTCTGCAAGAAGAATCTTTTTGCCTTTTTTCATGAATGTATACTATCATATTTTTTAACTACACAAAAAAACTCCTCAGGTAAGCAACGTCTTATTCCTTTATTGTAGACCGAATGCAAAGGATCAACGTATATATAAATCGTATCTATATATTCCTATATGCAGTTGTAAATAATACAAAACAGGCTCCACAAATAGCTATAAAGAATGAAACTAGACTAAATTGTTCAATAGGAATATTAAGAATGATATTTGTTAACAGTCCAGTAATTATCGCTCCTCCTACGCTAAGCATGAATGTATATTTATTTCGTAAGGAAGGTTCGAGAATATACGAAAGTCCTCCAACCACACTTCCGAAAATTATCCATGTTAGAAAATTTGTAAACATACTCATGATGCGATACTAAACTGTACTGATAAGATATAAAGCATAAAAAAGTAAGGATTATGTAAACATGCATACCTTTAGAAAAATTATGATAATTCTTACGATGGTTTTACGTATATTTACACGCTTATAACAAACGAAAATTATTATAGAAAATACATTATGAGCAATCTGCCCAGAAAGAATATCTATGATAATCGTAAATACATTATTAAGAAAACTTGTAGTTTATATAACACAAAAACGACATTTTTACCTCGTGAAGGTTTGTGCGTGGTGTCCGAAAAGTAGCTATCCGAAGTTACATCTATGGCAGTCATATACGCATGGTTTATGCCGCAAGCATTACTTGCTTCTCCAGAAAAACCATCAAAGACCACTACCACAGTTCGATTTCGATAAAGTTCTTTCTTTTCTTTTTCCCCATCAGAAAATGGCTTGATCATAAAGATGTATGAATTATTTAATACTCAACGTTGAAATTTTTAGAAGTTTTATAATGACGCCATCACTACTTCATCGGAAATTGCATACAGAAAGTATGAACAATTAATCTAGGCGTCCTGTATTAGAACCTCCTCTCGGAACTGTTCGATCACTGTCTACCGTAGACGTAACAGTGGTCAGGGGAAAAGCCTGAGGTTTCTTAGTAGAACTTACATCGCTGTTTGAGTTGAGGATTACCCGAAAACCACATGTGCCGCTAACGTAAGACAAATAAAAAATGTTAATAATGCGATAACACTAGTTTTTAACATATTCCAACTCCTTTCTTGAAAAGTGTTTATATACGAATGTATTTTATTCGCATCTGAAGCAGATGATAAATGTGTAAGAGCAATATAATAAGAGAAATTAACGCAGTATTTGTGTTGGAGATAGTTGTTGAAACTGTTGGATTTGTACTTGTATTTGCTCTTCTTGTTTCTTAAACTCTTTCTCTATTTCCTGCTTTACTTGTTGCTGAATCTGATCGAGATTACCTGCTTGTGGTCCACCAATATCCTGCCATTTTTTCTGGTTCTTATCTTCTTTATCTTTTTTACCGTCGATTGGAAAAACAGGTTGGTTTGTAGGCTTAGGAATATAACAAACTCTACTTGGTTCTGTTCCAGCAATGAAATATTCTGTTTTACCACCTGTACCTACACCCGCTAATAAACCGTTATAGTTACATACCGAACGTTGAGAGATTCCTTCTGGTGGTTCAAATGTTTCAACCGCGGTATCTTTTAAAGTATGTTCAAGCAGTGATTTCCATAGAGGAGCTGCACCTAACGACCCTGCAACTCTATCCATGGATGCATTATTATTATTACCCACCCAAACACCCACTACAATACCCGGGGTATAACCTATTGTTAATGCATCTTTGTAGTCCTCTGCAGTACCTGTTTTCACAGCTGCAGGTCGTGCTGTATCAAGTTTGTTACCGAAAACCTCCATACGCGCATTTCTATCAGATAGAATAGAAGAGATAAGAAACGCTATTTCTTGTTCTAGAACCTGCTCCTGGCTCTTTTTGTGCGTATAAATCATTTTCCCATGTTTATCTGTAATAGATAATATAGGTGAAAGACCATGTTTCGTTCCTGCATCCGCAAAAGTAGCATATGCATGCGTCATTTCTAAAAGACTTACCTCTCCAGTTCCTAAGATAAGTGAAACACCATAGTTTGATGGATCTTTCAATGATGTAATACCTAGACGCCTCGCCATTTCAAGACCAGATGAAATACCCACTTTTTCCATGACTTCTACAGCAGGCACATTTAAAGAGTTTGCAAGTGCACGTCGAACAAGAACTGTACCGCGAAATGTTCTATCATAATTTTGGGGACGATAAGTACGCTGAAATACTGTAGGAACATCTTTTAACGCAGTAGCTGGAGTAATAAGACGTTCTTCGAAGGCTGCAGCATATATAATCGGTTTAAAGGAAGAACCTGGAGAGCGGGGTGTCGTCGCCATATTAACTTTTCCGAAAGAGGTGTTATACCAGTCCATACTTCCAACTAACGCTTTAATTTCACCATTCTTAGGGTCGAGAATTACAGCTGCTCCATTCGTAACATTATTTTTCGCAAGATCGAGTACATGTTTTTTAACTGTTTCTTCTGCATATTTCTGTAAAGTAAGGTCAAGTGATGTTCTCACTTTAAATCCAGACCTGGATATCTGTTCCTCTCCATATTGTTTTTCTAAAATATCTTTTACCATTAAAGCAAAATGAATACCGACAGAGTTAATATCTTCTGTTTTTTTAGTAAACGTAAGTGGTTGTTTCTCTATTTCCTTCTTTTTCGCAGTTGTCACGAATTTCATACTTTCCATCGCATTTAAAACATATGCTTGCCTTTTTCGTACTAATTCACGATTTTCATGTATTGGAGTATATCGAGATGGAGAATGCAAAATACCAGCGAGTATTGATGCTTCTCCTACAGTAAGTTTTTCTGTTTCTTTCCCGAAAAAAGCTTGCGCTGCTTGTTCAATACCAAAAGCTCCTTCACCGAAATAAACTGAATTAAGATACATTTCCAGAATTTCATCTTTTTTATAACGCCTTTCTATTTCTTGGGCTAAAATAACTTCCTGATATTTTCTCAAAAAATTTTTTTTGGGTGATAACAGAAGATTTTTTACAAGTTGTTGAGTAATTGTCGATCCCCCAAATGTTGTCTCCCGTTTCTGAAAATTTAAATAAATCGAACGTAAAATTCCCCGAAGAGAAAAACCCTGATGTGTATAAAATTCTTTATCTTCAGCAGCTATTATAGCTTGTTGAACGTGCCTCGGAATTTTTGAAAGCGGAATTACCTTCTTATATGTAGCGTCATAAAAAGTAAAGAATGGTTTATCGTTTTTATCATAGAGAATGAGTCCTGTGTTTGTCCTATTCATAATATACTCTTTACTAGAAAGGTCTTGAGCGAAATAGAGATACGTAAAGAATGGTATAAACGCAAGAACAGTAATACTTGAGAGAAAAATAGTAGCGAAGTGAAAACGTACAATTCGTAAATATTTTTTTATTCTTTTCATACAGAATTCCCTAACTGTACTATAAAATTTACGATACCCAAAACCTGTAAGACAAAGGAAAAAGAAGTGTAAGAGGATAACGATTTTTAATTTATATAACCTTTTAAAATTAAATAAAAATTAAAAATTTCAAATTTAAAATTATCTTGCTTTAGCGTATGCTGGTGCTGGTTGAGGAATCAATACTTCTACTAATTTTTGGATAAACCGCTTTATCATAAATACACCTCCTTTCATCTACCGATGATAAAGAGTCTCTGCTTATAAGTCTCCTATATCTACGGACAGAATAGTCAAGCAATTATTCAAATAATCGCTGCCATGAAATATATTTTTCTCGTAACTGTTCTTCTGTTATAGCCACTGGATCAAGTTTCATTGTTTCTTCATAAGCAAGATCAAGAAGTTGCGCTGCCCATAAATCTCTCTGAATAATTCCAGGGGCACCTAGAACGATAGCCATTACTTTTTTTCCTTCTCTTTCTGAAACAACTACTGTTGTCTTACCTGCATCGCCTGTGTTACCGATCTTTACACCTGTCGTGGCAGGGTAGACTCCGATTAAACCATTCCAATTAGGTAAATGATACATTCCATGAAACGAATCTGGCTGAAGTCTTAAATAGTCTTTTTTTGCTATCTCTGCAAGAAGAGGATAGTTAGCAATCGCGTAGTGAGTTAAAATTGCAAGATCTTCTACACTACTATAATTATTAGGATCATCGAATCCTTGAGGGTTTGCGAAAGACGTATGCTGTAAACCCAAGCTTTGAGCTTTCTCGTTCATTGCCCGTATAAATACTTTTTTTCCATATTTTGCATCGATACCATCCTTTAAAGCACCTGCTGCATCATTTGCTGAAGTCATAAGAGTGGCATGAAGTAGTTCATCAACTGTAAATTCTTCACCGATAGGAGCTACTAATTTCGTCGGGACAGCTGCTGCTGCTGATTTCGTCATAGCGAATCGTTCAGAAGGGTCTGCCAGATCTAAGGCTACTATAGATGTCATAATTTTCGTTAATGATGCGATAGGAAGAGCTTTCGATAAATTTTTTGAAGCGATTATATCTCCTGAATCAAAACTCACTACAACATATGCAGACGCTTCTTCGTACTCACCTGTAGCATGTGCCTTGGGAATAAACTCTTGTTTTTTATATAAACGATATGTACTCCCTTTTTCCTGTAACTTAGGAACGATAGTATCGAAGAAAACATCTGGTTCGGTAGGTAATGGAACAATAAGTTGCGGGGCTTTAATCCCAATAAGATGCAATGATGTAAGAATAAATATCGCGATAAGAGTACTTAAAAAAATCTTCAAACTTTTTATTGGTAGAGCAGGTAAATGTTTCATGGATTAATTAATTTTTTTATTATTCTCTTGCATGTTTAATGACACTTCTGTTGTAACCCACAAGTCATAATATTCTTCTCCAGCTTTAACTGCTGATGTCGCTTCCCAATCAAGCGGATTCCATTTTCGTAATGCTCGAATTCTTGGATCTTTTCGTGTGAACGCAAGATTAGCATCATTACTACTAAGTACTGCATATCCAGGTCGAACTACATGAGTTACGTTATCAACATCCATCTGGCGATGGTAGAATTCACTACTGAGATAAAGATAAGTAAGGATAGTTCCAGTCCATGGGTTAAAAAGATTAGCAGCTGGTAAACTATTTCCTAATTTTTTATTTGCTTCCTCGTACCAGCTCATAAAAAGTCTTGCGTTAATAGGCATAAACTGTGGACCTATAGCTCCGCCGCTTCCATCTCCTGAACCCCGAAGAGATCCAGGAATCTTTTTTACGTGTTTTAGATATGGAAGTCCTGAATCTTTTTCAAGTATACTCGCTATCCAAAGAAGATCATCATGTCCTGAAGGAAACCATGAATCAGATAAGTTAAGAGCTTCCCATGCAGTTTCACTACCGATATTTACAAATGCTCTTGTTTTTCCAACTCTAGAGAAATCCCATGCAAACCCGAGTTTTTCTGCATCTCTAATAATATTTTCCGCTCTCCAACCTGTTTCCATCATCTGTAACTTCGCAATAACAGCTGGATTAGGGATATATTTTTCAATATTATTTTCTCTAGCTTTACTTTGGGAAGCTTCGAAGAAAAGTTCTGGTTTTGCTTGTATCAGATGCAATGTACTCCCATAGATATCAGTTGCGATAGCAAGCATGCGAGGATCAATATTTTGAGATTCGGCCCAGGCAATTTTTACTTCATCAAGTGGAAAGATATTATAGTTTACTAAAGCCCCTTCTTGACGTAGCTTCCACAGATAATCCATTGCCCAAGCCCGCCCAGGTTTTGTAACAACTGCTTGAGAACCAAGTATTATATCTGCTGCTGACGCTTGTTGTTCTTCAAGATATGTAAGCATAGCCAATTCCTTCACAACTCTTTTTTCTGAATCAGGGAGAAGTCCCATAAAACCATCTGCTTGTTCTTGGATATATCTAGAGAATCGAAGGTTATCGGTAAATAATCCTCGAAGGTCTGGAAGTGCAACAGTTTTTCCATTTGTTAAAGTAAGTGTTTTAAGTTCTGTTGTTTTTTGAGGAGTAGTATACCTAGCAATAAATTCACTAAGCGGAGAGATAAGAGATATTCTTACTGGAGTATAAGAAATACTAATGACAATTAGTAAAGCTGTTGTACTAAGAAAAAAAGTGATAACAGACCACGTTTTTTCGAAAGGGGTCATGGTGTGAGGTGTTGTAAGAACTTTATATAGGTAAGTTTTATTTTTATTTTGAGCAGGAATTCCTAACATACCAAATAGTGTAATGATCATCTAGTTTTATAACTCATCAATATCCTAGAGTATTTAATCGTTACAAGACCGGATTGTAAAGGATAGGTAAGAACATGTCAAGACCTATATTAAAATTACCTTGAAAAATAGTAAGAAATAAGCAAGAAGCTAAAAAAACTTACCAAAAATTTACACTGGTGCTTTATCTTATAGTTGAGTTAGCAAATAGAAAAGAAGGACAGTAATTGGTTTTCCCGCAAGGGGACTATCTTCTGCGAAGTGTCGCAGTTTTCCGTTTTCATGTAATAGTTACTCAGTCATCAGTTTCCCTATTATTATCTGACAGACAGATTGCCGACAACAGACTACTGAGAACTGATAACATAAAAATAATGTATTAGTGAGTCAATAAATCTAATGCTGCAGCTGCACTCCATGCTTGTCTTTTGCAACTTTCTTCACCGTGATCGTTTCTATATAAACAATATTTTCCACCTTCATCTTTCACATATACCTCTATAGGTGACCCAAAATAGTGTATTGGTTTTAACGTTGCCCACTTTAGTAAATCTGCCTCTCTATAATAACCAACATTCAGTAGTCCCTCATGACTCATGCCGTTAAGCTTCGGCCAAAAACTTCCATTATGATAAGAATTTCGTCCAGGCCTAAACGTCTCCGCTTTCGTACTCATTGTTCGAATACCAGCATCTTTATCAAACATATCATCCATTAATGCTCGGCGAATAATATCGGATATATACGAATTCCGTACAATAGTCTCTACTTTTTCATCTTTTTTATATGCTGCCCAAAGAAGCAGAAGTGGATTACCAGTAATTGTTTTTATCTGGTTTTTATGTCCATCTAAGGCTTGTGCCGCATAGTAATGTCGACCTTCTTTAAAAATAAAAAGTCTATTAAATTGTTTTTTTAACTGTCTTGCTTGCAAACGAAGCATTCTAGCGAAACGTTTTGAAGTCGATACATGAATTGTACTATCGGTATAAAAATCTGCCCAAAGTCTTAACGCTAACCAAGCATATCCTTGTACTTCAACTGGAGCGATAGGATAATCAGGTAAGTTACCGTTTATATCCATCATCGATTCAGGAGAGTCAGTCCAGGACTGAACGGCTAAGCCTCCATGTTCTCTATATGAAGGTAATTCAAACTCCAAAAGAAAGTCTTTATCACGATCACCATATGAAATTATCCAATTTAAACCAGCCTCTACAGCTGAAAGTGCTGAAAAAAGAAATTCATCATCACGAGAAATAGACCAGTATCTATATATAGCTATTAAACACAGAGGAGTTGAGTCTAATGAATCATAGTTACGAAGCACACCATCTGGATAAATATACCAAGGACGAGAATATTGAGTGACTCGTTCGTAATTATCTGGCCTATATTCATGAATGAATTTCCCTGGCTCTTCTCCACTTTCTATATTCGTTTTTTTTCCTTGAAGTGTTATCAGGGTCTGCAATCCTCTTTTACAAATCCCTAGAAGCCGTTGTGTTTCGATATAGTTGTTCGCAGTATTATTCTCACAAACATTAAGAAGCTTTAATATCGTAATAGCACTATCTCTTCCGAAAATGCAACCATATATATCTTCTTTACCTGGAGCATTGATTCCTTCTTCTGTCGCTAACTCAAGCACGCAATTATAAATATTTTTCTTTAATATATCTGTATCCATGGGCAGTTAAAATTTAAAAAAGTAATGTAGTAAATAAAACTGTATCAATAAAAACATGTAAGAGTCAAGCACAACTATGAAGAGTTTAGCTTTAAAAAATGTAAGAAATTTTTCTTACAAAACAATCCTATAAACTATTGTAAGGAAAAAGCAAGAAACACGACTATTACATTGTCTTTCTATAAATTGTTGGTATAATATGAACCTATGACCCAGTCGATTCTCGTAGTAGAAGATGATAAAGGATTACAAAAATACCTAAAAGAACTTCTCTTAGATAATGGGTTTGCAGTCCAAGTAGCCGGTGACGGTATTATAGCCCTCGACTATTTACAGAAAACACAACCAGATCTGGTAGTACTCGATCTAGGACTTCCCAACATGTCAGGTGAAACAGTTTGTTTGGAAATAAGAAAGAAGTATAAAGATCTCCCTGTTATTATTCTCACTGCACGCGATAGTGTTTCTGATATCGTGCAAGGTTTAAACCTCGGTGCAGACGACTATATTACGAAACCTTTCGTTGCTGATGAATTCTTAGCTCGTATTAAAGCTCGGTTACGAAGACAAGGCGACGGAGATACAACGTTAAAAGTTGCAGATCTCGAACTAAATAATAAAACGCTTGAGGTTAAACGTAACGGTAAACTTATTCAGTTAACACCTCAAGAGTTTAAATTACTACAATATTTAATGAATAATAAAGGCCGTATATTAACACGTGAGATGATTCTCAATAGGATTTGGTTATATTCGTCTGATGTTGAGACACGAGTTGTAGACGTTTATATGGGATATTTACGAAAAAAAATTGACAATGGCCACACAAAAAAGCTTCTCCATTCTATCCGCGGATTCGGATATGTAATTAAAGAATAATTACTGTAATAAAACTAGCGGAAATCTCAATTAACTACAGATATATATTAGCAAATTCAGGATCACTTTCTACTTGAGTCCAAGGAGCGTTAATTAAAGCTTATTCATTTCCGAAACCTCTAGGAAAAGGAATCTGAACATCAGAAAGCCGCTTATTTTTTTTTATGATGTAATCAGCTGGTGACATCCCAAATCGCTCTAGTAACATACCCATTCTATACATGTGAACTGATGTCCAAAGCTTAGTATTTACTTGCAGGTCAGAGTAACTATAATCTGGAAGTTTGCGTTTTCCTCTTGCTTGACTTCTGATCTGCTCTTTTTCCCGTATTGCATGTTTATCGCCGTTAACTTTATGTTGTCTCACTGTTCTTCTATTCCCCCAGCTTCCTGACCAAACATCTCTTCGAGTCGGTGAAACATCGAAGATTACACCATGTTGGTTTAACGCTGTTTGTAATTTTTTCATTTCATCTAATGGCTTTTCATCACCCATTTCATGGATAATTTCCCGTAGCTGCATACCTTGTTCTTGTAGCTCTAGTTCAGGAATAATTCCTATTGCCTTCACCATATAGTTAGGATCATATTTTGCACGTTCACACGCCTTCTCTATGACAGAACCGGTAAATGGCCAATAAGGATAACCGAAAAAACCACCTTCTACAATATCCATAGCGGGCTTTCCAGATTGATAGAAACGTTTTTCTAAAACGTCATTTAGTATATCGTTAGATGTGGCGACTTCATCACATGTAAAACTTCCAATAGGAGAGTTAATTAGACCTGCCTCTCTACCTAACCAATTAGCCATGGGTGTTGAAACTATACCATATGATAGTTTTCCTCTTTTTCCCTCATATTTATTCACAATAGGCCTAATATTTTCCCCATATAATTGCTGCCAAAGAAAATTTTTTGTAATTAGTTCCTTTCCTGCAGAAACCGGACCAAGGATGAATAATGT
Source organism: uncultured Gammaproteobacteria bacterium (assembly GCA_964512695.1). Classification (GTDB taxonomy): domain Bacteria; phylum Patescibacteriota; class Microgenomatia; order Levybacterales; family UBA12049; genus CAYMDS01. The sequence continues at coordinate 49,291 of CAZEJU010000004.1, forward strand.
AAGATGAGCATCAGGTTTCTGAACCATCTCCCTCATTATTTTTTTATGAAATGGTCCTAAACGTAAAGCGTCATATACAGGAGTCTCTTTCGATAACTGCATTTCAGGTCTTGGAGTAAATGACATTTCATACATCATATTTTTGAAATAGGCAGTTTAATGTGAATAGTAGTCCCTTCTTTCACCTTTGATTTGACTGTAATATCTCCTCTATGCTGACGAATTATATTTTCTACAAAGAGTAAACCAATTCCCATGCCTTCTTCACCACTTTCTCCTTTATGATGCCCAGCAAAAATATATGGTATGTCTTTTTCGTCAATCCCTCTCCCCTGATCTTTTATAATAATAATAAAGGAATTATTACTTTTTGAAATGGCTACATAAACCGCAGTATGCTTTGCGGAGTATTTGAATGCATTATCTAAAATATTGTCGAAGACTTTTACTAGCTTTTCACTATCTCCTATCACAGAACCCGAATAACCAATATTATTTTTAAAATTTAATTCACGTGAAGGAAATCGTTGTTGCACATCAGTAATTGCTTGTTTTACTAATTCAACTATGTTACATTCCTGCCACTTGAATTGTAGTTGACCTGCTCGAATTCTATTGACATCTAATAATTCTCGAACGAGCGTCATAAGTCGTTTATTTTCTTCGTAGAGAGCAAGTACCCATTTCCCTTCACTTGTTTCGTGTTTTCCTAAGCGACTATAAAGTAGCTGAATATATCCGCTAATAGATGTTATCGGGGTACGAAGTTCATGCGCGGCCATAGAAATGAAAATATCACGAATCTCTAAAGCTTTTTTCATATCGCTATAGAGCTGAGACTTTTTAATAGCCAGAGTAGCAAGTGAACCATATAATTTAAGGATTGATAACTCTTGTTGTGTAAATACTTTATTTTCCTTATATGACCTCACTACCAGAGCGCCTATCAACGTCGAGTGGTAGGATAATGGAATAAAAATCCATGATTTTACACCTAACGCGACGGATTTGGGGTCATGCGGTTTAATATCGTCCCTTCCTACGACGAAAGCTTTCTGCTCTTTGTATGCTATATATGCGAAACCCTTATTTCGTGCCTTTACAGCAGCTGCTGCTGGAGAAGATCCATAAACAGTCTTTAACGAATCCCCTTCTTGGAGTAAAATAAGTCCTTCATCTGCTTGTACAAGCTTTATGGCTTCTTCAACTATGGTTTCGTAGGTTTCTTGTGTCGTTAACTTATCCAAAAATCGTAGGCTTGCTCGATTAATATCTTCCAATATTTTTTCCATGCAGTGTTAATTATCCTATAAAAGTAATAAAATTCAAGTATTTTTACGATTTTCTAGGCTATTCTTATCAAATTCTTACCAATTCATTATTCTATTATTATTGATGAAGGGTAAGGTATATGAATGCTACAACAAGACGCGTTAGGGAAATTAGACGTGTTTTTTAACCAGTACAGGCCTCTTACCTATAAACAAAGGTCTGTGATCTCATATGGGATAGACTCTGAACTAAGTGTTTTTTATATAAAACATGGTTTCATGAGGGTATTTAGACTATCAGAACAAGGCGAAGAACTTACGCTAACTATTTTAAAACCTAAAGACTTTTTCCCTCTCACATACGGGATGACCAATTCATCCTTAAAACAATCGTATTACCTGGAGGCTATAACACCATTAGAAATTTGGAAAGTACATTCACAACAATTCCTTACTTTTATCAAATCTGACCCGAATATTTATTTCGAGCTAACCCGAAGAGCTATGGTTCGTTTTGATAATGTATTAACGAAAATGGAATATCTTATCTTTTCAAACGCATATACGAAAATAGCAGCAACACTGTTATCATGTGCAAAGAAATTTGGTGAGGTCTACGGTAATTCAGTTCGTATTCCAGTTCCCTTAACGCATAAAGATATTGCAACACTAGTAGGAATTACACGTGAAACAACATCTCTAGAAATGAAAAAGTTAGAAAAAAGAGGGTATCTATCACGAAATGGTAGATTATTTGTTTTAAACAATCTTGAGAAATTAGAAGAAGAAATTATTCTACAAACTGGTGGAAAATCTCCTTTATCTCATTCAATTTAATATTTAACTAAAGTAATCAGGTGATTTTCAATTCTAGTTTGAGTTTCATATCCACAAAAAAGAGCCAAAGACATTTTTTTATTACAATACCTTTGACTCTCCTTTATTTTACTCTTCATCACGTTCTTTAATCACTTTATGGGTAGTACCTTCTGCCTCTTTTATAGCGTTATCTGTACCCTCTGAAGATTTCAATTTTTCTGTAGTTTTCACTGCCCATTTTTTAACCTTTGTTATGGAATCTTTTACTTTCTCCTGGTTCTTTTTATCGCTCAACGCAACAGCAGCTGCCCCAAATGCTGCGCCGACTGCTAATCCAGCAGCTAAACCTGTTGTCCCTTTTACTTTTCCCGTTGAATCTTTCATATGCTCTTCACCACCTTTCATTTTTTTATGTAATTCAAAAGTTACATTTCGTAACACCTCACGTAACCTTTGAATTACTCTTATACTACTTACGCTCTTCGAAATACCCTCGAACCAAACAGAACTACTAAAGATCCTGCAACAGCTACCATAAACGATGTTATATCAAAAGCTGCAATACCAACCCCAAACAGCATGTTTGCGAGAAACCCTCCTACCAATGCTCCGGCAACTCCGAGTAGAATTGCACCCAGTACTCCCCCTTCGTTTGGCGCGGGATCTATAGCATTTGCTACAATGCCGACAATTAAACCAAATAACATCCATGAAATAATATTCATACTTTTCACCTCCTAAACTTGTAAAATATCACATCTACGATAGAACTAACTATACGTTATTAACTCTGTGGTCCTCATGACATCTAGCCTTGAGACTTTCTCATTTAATACTAGAGTTTCTATTTAAGAGAACAACCAATATCAGGTAAGGAAAGCGCAAGAAGTAGAAATGATCATTTAACTAAAAAAATGAGCATCTATCAGATGCTCATTTTTTACCATTAATGATAAAAGATAAAATCGTTCAGCTGCATAGGGCAGCTGAAAAGTATTATTGACTGGAACGGTTTTGGTGGCGTGCTTTTCCACCTTTTCGTCCTGCTGCTCTTGCTTCTTCTGAAGTCCATTTATGAGCAGTCCCTTTTTTGTGAGCAGTTTTACCGCCTTTACTTGCAATCATGCGTTGTTTGTCTTTATTCATTGATGCAAATCCGCGGCCACTTTTTCCTCCTTGTAATTGATTAGCCATAACTTTCCACCCCCTCTCTTGAGCCTTTAGTTCATAGGAATACTCCACCTTCTTACTCGCACATATCCGTCGAAGATAGTTATAAACTATACCCCTTACCCGGATACTATGGATTTAGATGCAACTAGTATTCATTCGATAATATACATCTCAACGTTAAGAGTTAGAAAAATAACTCGTAAGGATTAAGAAAGAAACAGAGCTTTTATTAAAATCTCTTATAGAAGTTTACAGATTGTAATAGATGAAAATAGAAAAGTAAACTGAAAAAAATAAAAACTATACAGTGTTTAGGATAACTTCTCCCTCTACGACTGAATGGGCATATGTCTCAAGTATCTTCATGTTTTTCGAGTTTGCTCGATACACCACATCAGCTAAATCACCCAGAAAGGGAAATAAACCTATGAGAAAATCTAAAATAACGTTTCTCACCATCTCGACAATTTTCTCTTGAGGTATTTTCATCTTTATACCTATCCAAACAAGGTATAATGAAAAACCAAGTGTAAAGATATCACCAAAACCGGGAATTGCTCCGATAAGGGGATCAAACCCGAATTTAAACTTACCAATACCGAATTTATTTTCTAACAAATCGGTAATAAATCTAGCCATTTTTAAATGTTTTTCCATACAACCGCTTCTCCTTATAACTCTCTCCTCAAAGGATGATTCTGACACATGTCGGGATATGTCAGGGCATAAGGTATGTAAATTCCTGCTAATATAACTTAGAAACTTCAACAATCTTATAAGAAGAGGTAAGAGTTTTGCAAGAAGAACTAAGCAGCTCGAGCAGAAAATAGTTCCTGAATCACAGGAAAGTGTAATGGTTCTTGATTTCTCAACCATTGTTGCCTAGCCTCTTCTTCAGCTAAATAGGCAGCTATACGCGCATCAACTACTAAATGAATAGCCCTTGCTCTTCTTTCTAAGGGTTGATATCGTGGCTTCAATCCAGGCATCCTTTTAAGATTTATATCCTCCAAATCTTCCATCGGTCCAGCACCTGAATACGGTTGTGTACCAATTTTTGCAACAAGTTCTCCTCTTCTTATTGGTTCTCCCTCTACGACATCTTCTTCCTCATCTGCTATATATACCGCCATTCTCCAGGTTTTTCTCATTAATTTTGCTCTTTCGGTTATAGGAAATCTATCAAGTACTGTATCTAATCTCTCATGAACACTAGCATGTGCGCCAAGAACCCTTCGTATTCTTTCGATGTTTGCCGGAAATAAAAGTTCATCTTCAGGAATTGGAAAAACAAAACCATATACCGGACGATCTTTTTCTTGAATTAGCCGTGCTCCATTTGCCATCAAATCCTGCTGTAGTAATATCTTACCTCTATTCAAATATCTTGGTAAAAGCCGACGTTTTGCTTCTTGTTCTTTAAGAAGATGATCAAACCTCCATTCTTTCGTTTGAGGAATTAAATTGGATTTATCTATAACACTTACCCGCAAATGAGGTTTTGCAAGTGTTTTTGAGGGGTCTTTGCCATTTTGATCTCTCACCCACATACTATTATTTTCACGAAGCTTGACTGACATACCAGAATATTTATTCCGGGCTTCTTTAAGCAAGGCTATTCCACCTTGTAGGTACCTAAATTGCGTTAAGGGGCTATAATCCCAAATAATATCTGTACTAACATGTCCATCGCTGTCGGGTTGTAATCTATTCGATTCCGTTGCCCAAAAGAGAACATCGAGATCTCCGTATTGTCCAGGTGCTTCAGTATATGCAAATAAACTATGACGTTCAGGAGTAGCTACAGTGGTTATTACGTATTTATCACTTCCATAAAAAATATTCTTAATTTGTTCTACGGTGTTTTTACCACGGAGTTGCTCTTTCCTTGTTTCAGGCGCGTCACCTGGGTTAATTCCCCAGTCTGCGGCAGTTCTTAATTCATATCCATAAAATGACTCATTCAACATATTATTTGTCAAACAAATTCATTAAATGTCTTAACTTTTATTATATGTTGTATTGTATGTAATAAACTGGACAATATCTAGTCATCTTTTTCTACGGTAATCGTCAGGATGCTTACAGACGGAAAACATGGTATAGTTTATCCTGTAAACATGAAACTGTCCAAACGTCAAAAAAACATTTTGTTAACAGCAATTTTTTTACTTATTTTTTTGTTAGTTAGTAATTCTCCTTTTGCTAACAAACAAATTACTACCTCACCCCAATCTTCTAGTGCGCCTACGAAAAAAACAATAGAAACTGTAAAAGGGGAAAAGATCAGCCAGCCACCAAAGCTCACTCTTAATCCTAATGAACAGACCGTATTAGTCACCAAAATTATTGATGGAGATACAATTATTATTGAAGGAGACCTAAAGCTCCGCTATATTGGTATTGATACTCCTGAAACCCTAGACCCCAGGCGAAAAATACAATGTTTTGGAAAAGAGGCAAGTGCAAAGAATAAAAAGCTCGTACTCGGAAAACAAATCTATATCGAAAAAGATGTTTCAGAAACAGATAGATTCGGAAGATTATTGCGGTACGTTTATAGTCTCAACGATCAAGGAGAGAAAATCATGGTAAACGAGCAGCTAGTAAAAGAAGGCTTTGCATACGCATCAGCATATCCACCAGATATTAAATATCAAAAAAAATTAGAAGAAGCTGAAGTAGAAGCACGAGAAAAACAAAGAGGATTATGGCATAAATGTAATGTAAAAAGTTAAAAAATAACGAGGAAAATATATTTTCTATTTAGTCTTTAATATTTGATATTATTACCCTATGGATCAATTTACTACCCCAATGATGAAGCAATATTTCGATATTAAAAAGGATTATCCTGATTGCCTTTTGTTCTATAGAATGGGCGACTTCTATGAACTTTTTTTGGAGGACGCATATATAGGAGCTAAGGTACTAGATATTACCTTAACAGGAAAATCTAATGGTAAAAACGAACGAATACCTATGGCAGGAGTACCCTACCACGCTGTGGATAGTTATCTCCATAAATTGGTAAAAGCTGGATATAAAGTAGCAATTTGCGAACAAATGAGCCCTCCTTCTAAGTATGTCTTAGTAGAACTTGACTTCGTACTAATATTAACACCTGGCACGATTCTTGATGATAAAGCGCTTGAAAAAAATAGCAATAATTTTATCGTAAGTCTTTATATAGATAAAAAAATAATAGGTATAAGTGCAGCTGATGTTTCTACAGGATACTTTCAGACGACAGAAATAGTGGCAGATAACTGTGAACAAACAATAAAAGACGAATTAGCTCGTTTACATCCTTCAGAATGCATACTTCCTCCCGAAATTTACAATAATCCTGAAATTCTTACAATTTTAAAAAATGAAAGAGGAATGAATATATACTGCTTTCATGAGTGGAGTACGTTTAGTAATCAAGCAGAAAGTTACATCAAACGGCATTTTAATATGATGAATCTTGGGGCTTTTAATTTAGTTAATAAACATATTGCACAAGCTACTACTGCAGCACTTCTGGGATATCTTCACCAAACACAAAAAACTGCAGCAAGTCATATTAAAAAAATCTTCTATATTTCTTCAGAGAAGTACATGCAACTTGATAAAGCTACGGTAATTAATCTAGAGTTATTTTCAACAATACGTGAACATGATCTGAAAGGATCACTGTTATCCATCTTCGATCACACTACTACTAGTATGGGGGGAAGATTACTAAAAGACTGGTTAAGAAAACCTCTTCTTGATAAGGATAAAATTCAATACCGTCAAGATTGTGTTGAGATATTAATAGATGAAAAGCAAAAAAGAGAACGTATTATAGAATTATTAAAAGAAGTTGTTGATATAGAACGTTTACTGTCGAGACTAACACTTGGATTAGGTAACCCGTATGATCTAAATAGGCTGAAAGATTCATTAAAAATTATTATTGATGTAAAACAAGAACTTAGCCAATTTACTTCTCCTCTTTTTTTATCCCTTCAAAGTACTATTTCAGATAATTTACAATCTGTTATTGCGGAAATATCTCGTATCATTAAAGAAAATCCCGGCATCGATATAAAAGGTGGTAATATCATCAATGAAGGGATAGCTGAAGATTTGGACAAATTACGTAAACGAGTTGTTCATAGCCGGACTTGGATAACAGAACTCGAAAAGCAAGAGCGTGAACGGACAGGTATTTCTTCTTTAAAAGTACGGTATAACAAAGTATTTGGTTTTTATATTGAAATTAGTAAAGCTAATCTTTCTTCTACCCCTGCTGACTATATACGTAAACAAACTCTTGTCAATGGAGAAAGATTTATAACTCCTGATTTAAAAAAGCATGAAGAGATAATTCTTAACACAGAAGATGAAATAAACAAAAAAGAGTATCTCTTATTTCAAAAAATAATCGACTATACTCTCTCATACACAAAAGAACTTCAGGATGCTGCATATGCTATCGCAGTACTAGATTGCTTGACAAACTTCGCCTACATAGCAGAAAAGAATAGTTATATAAAACCACAACTTATTGACACAGGAGAGATTCATATAAAACAAGGTCGACATCCTGTTGTAGAGAAACTACTGGATGAAGAGAACCAGTTTGTCCCTAATGATATTACCCTTAACCACGACAATCAACAAATTCTCCTAATTACAGGACCAAATATGGCAGGGAAATCAGTATTAATACGTCAAGTTGCTCTCATTATTCTCATGAATCAAATTGGTTCTTTCGTACCCGCAGAAAAAGCAACGCTTAGTTTAGTTGATCGTATTTTCGTTCGTTCCGGAGCTTCAGACGTTATTACTTCTGGTCTCTCGACATTTATGGTAGAGATGGTAGAAACAGCATATATTCTTCATCATGCAACAAAAAACAGTCTCATTATTATGGACGAAATCGGACGAGGTACGAGTACATATGACGGTATGAGTATCGCATGGGCTGTTGCTGAGTATCTCGCAATCAATAACACTATAACTCCTAAAACATTATTCGCAACACATTACCATGAATTACAAGCATTAGAACAAGAATATCAAGGAAGAATTGTTAATTTCCAAATGGATGTCATAGAAGAAAATAATCAACCCATTTTTTTACACTCTCTCCAACCGGGAGGCGCTTCAAGCAGTTACGGCATAGCTGTTGCCAAAATGGCAGGTATTCCGGATCTAGTAATAAAAAGAGCCAAAGAAAAACTAGCTGAGATGGAAAATAAAAATACACAATATGCAAATGCAATGTACACGCCAAGTGTTGAACAAACTATTAGCATTATAGAACACGTAATAACTGATGAAATACTAAATGTAGATCTTCATCAAATGACGCCACTTGATGCTTTAAATTATTTGGCAGGTTTAAAAGAAAAATTACGAATTATTCCAACATCAAAGATTTCTTCTCTTGACATTGACTGATATTGAATATATCTCTTTCACTGCTGTATGATGTATAAACTTTCTCATGAGAAAAATTCACAAACTTCCTGATCATATCGTTGCACAAATCGCTGCTGGAGAAGTCATAGAAAGACCTGCATATGCATTGAAAGAACTACTGGAAAATGCTGTAGATGCGAAAGCAGATAGAATCCAAGTTTACCTTGAAAACGCAGGCTTAAAGAAAATTATGGTCATCGATAACGGTGAAGGTATGAATTATGAAGATATCCAAGAGTCTTTTAAACACCACACTACCAGTAAACTCCATAAAGAGCTTATCGGAATTAAATCACTTGGGTTTAGAGGTGAAGCACTTTCGAGCATTGCAGCGATAAGTAATTTCACGATAAAAAGTAAACAAAAAGAATCTTCTTCAGGTAATGTTATTTTCATCCGTAATGGTAAAGTCGAATATTTTTCACCTTTAGGAATGCCACATGGAACAACAGTTATGGCAGAACATCTGTTCTTCTCTTTTCCCGCTAGAAAAAAGTTTTTAAGAAGCAATCGTACAGAAATGCGATACAACACAGATGTTTTCTTAAAGATGGTTTTAGACTATCCTACAATCCATTTTTCCTTCATTCATAATAAACGACTTCTTTTTGACTTTCCGAAGACAAATGAAGAAACTGAAAGAGTTAAAAGTATTTTAGGTAACGATATTTTTTCTCAACTCATACCAGTCCAATATAACGACGGTTACATAGAAATTAAAGGGTTTATCTCCAAACCAAACATCATCAATATAAATACGTACAAACAATATTTATCTGTGAATGGCCGACAGATAAATGATAAAAAAATTAGCCAAATAATAAAAGACTCTTATGAAGGACTGCTAGATGCCCAAGCTTATCCCATATTCGTTCTGCAATTGACTATTCCTCATGAGTCAGTTGATGTGAATGTACATCCTAGAAAAGAAGAAATTGCTTTTTTGAATGAAGAGGAACTATATAAAACAATTGGAACTACTATTAAAAAAAGCTTACAGACTTCCAACTTAACGCAAACAGCAAGTTTTCTTCTTAATACCTCCAATAATATGCCCTATCATGCCACTGGTGTACTACGTGATGAATTAGCGTCGTGGGATTGGCTGAATATAACGAAAATTCTGCCTTCTTCGGCTATTATACAGATACATAAAACATATATTTTAACCCAAACGTATACTGGTTTTTTGTTAATAGATCAACACGCTGCACACGAAAGAATTCTTTACGAAGAGCTAAAAAAAACATTTTTAAAAAAGAAAGAAAAATCGTTCACTCATGCATTAAAAAACCCACTCACTATAGAAATGACTTTTGAAGATTTAAATATTGTTATGGAAAGTAGGCAGAAATTGGGGAGATTTGGATTTATAGTAGAAGAATTCGGTACGAATACTCTAAGAATAACTCATATACCTGAATTGTTTAAAGATCATAATCTTAAAAAATTATTCTTTGAAATAGTTTCTACGTTTCAGAAAAATCGACTGACGAATATCGATTCGCAAAGCGAAGTAATGTTACAGTTTCTAGCATGTAGAAGTGCTATCAAAGCAGGAGACATTCTTAGCACAAAACAATGTAAACAATTAATTGATCAGTTAGAAAAAACTCCAAATAATTATACTTGTCCGCATGGTCGTCCGACGAAATCAGAATTCTCATTGAGAAATCTCCACAAGCTTTTTAAGCGAATCTCATAAATAAACACGGCTGTTAAAATTCACTGTAAAGCCCTATTTCAACTCAACGTTTTTTCTATGGCCTGGTATAAATCTCTTATTCCCTCGTCCTTTTTTACTGATATCGCTATTGGTGTATATTCTTTATAGTCATCTAATAGTTTTACTCTTTCTTCATCGGGTAACAAATCTATTTTATTAAAAACGTATAGTTTCTTTTTATCCTGTAACTTCATGTCTGATAGAATACTATTCACAATAGAAATTTTTTCATGCTTATTCTTATCAGATGCATCTATCACATGCAGTAAAATATCAGAAGTTATTGTTTCGAGAAATGTTGATCGAAATGCATCGATAAGATTTGCGGGTAAATTACGAATAAAACCTATTGTATCTGATACGAGAATTTCTTTGTTTGTAGTAGGTAATCTAACCTTACCTACAGCACTATCTAATGTAACAAACAACGCATTCTCTACATGTTTATCTTTCCCTGTTAGATGATTAAAAAGAGATGTCTTTCCTGCATTTGTATAGCCAATAAAGGAAATTGTCCGCAGTCCAATTCTCTGTCTTCTTAACAATTGTCTTTTTCTATCATCAGATAATTTAACTAATTTATCTTTTATTTTTTTCATTTGTTCTCTCCAATGCCGTTTCATTAACTCTGTGTTCGTTTCACCTATTCCTCGCGTTCCAATTCCACCAGTCTGCCTGGAAAGAACCATCCCCATGCCATAAATACGAGGCCCCATGTGTCGCATGGCAGCAAGTTCAATCTGTAATTTTGCTTCTGTAGTATGTGCGTGTTTAGAAAAAATCTGAAGAATTAAGTCTACGCGATCCCAAACATGAATATGAGGATTACTTTTTATAAATAGTTTTTTCATCTCATAAATATGACCAGGCTTTACTATAGCATTTAAAACAACGATATCAATTTTTTTCTCATGAATAATTCTAACAGCTTCGTGCATTTTACCTTTACCGATGTAACTACCTTTGTCGTGTATTTCACGTCGCTGGATCAGCAGTTCAGCTAATTCCGCGTTATATGTCTCAAGAAGTTCCTTAACTTCTTGAAGCTCTTCTAAAGCGAGTTCATCAGGCAGTGCTTTAGGAAGAATACTGATCAGAAGACATTGTGGGTGTATTTTCTGCATGTCTAGTAGTTATCACGTATAATACAGAAAATATCTATTAAGAATCAATCTATGTTTATAGAACTACTCAGTGTAATAATCCCTATTGCTTTCATAATCCTAATGATGGGACTTATTTTTTATATACAAGGTCCTCCGTATGTTCAAACGGACGATAAAACAGTTGCTATATTTTTAGAATATATCCGGAAACATAAGAAAAAAAATATTATAGATCTTGGATCGGGCGATGGTAAATTACTTATAGCAATTGCTCATGCCGGCTTTAAGGTAACAGGTATAGAAATTAATCCTCTACTTGTTTTTAAGTCAAGACAACTAATTAAAAAGCATAAATTAAACAAAAAAGCCAAAGTAATCTGGGGAAGTTTCTGGAACATAGACCTTTCAAGCTATGACTGTGTAGTAGTTTATGGTATTAAACATATAATGAAAAGGTTAGGTAATAAAATGACAAAAGAACTACCCTCTAAGGCACTCATACTAACTAATTATTTTATATTTCCTCAATGGAAAGAATATGAGAGGAAAGGAAAAGTTAGAATATATTATAAATAATTCAGTTTATAAATATTGTTGTACTGAAGCTTCGGCAACATCGTGGAATTTTACTACTCCTAACATGTGTCGGTCATTATCCGTAACAGGCAAGATACTGAGTTTATATCTGATCATTCTTTTTAAAACTATTTCTTGAGGAGTACTTAAATGAACAACAACAATATTCTGCTTCATTATATTTAATAATGGCGTGTCTGAAGGATTTGTAACAAGATCTACAGCTTTTATTACCCCTATAAGCTGGGATGCATCATTTAGAGTATAAATATAGGGTAATATGGAATGAAATCCTCTATCTTGTTTTATAACTTCGATCGCTTGCTTTACTCTAAACTTTGATGATATTGTGAGATAATCTGTAGATATTAAAGCTCCTATAGGAGTTTTCGAAAGCTTAATGAGATCTTGAAGCTGTTTTCTCTTTTCGGGAGATAAACTTGAAAGAATATTGTTTCTTTTTTCTCGAGTTAATGTAAGAAGAATATCTACAGCTTCATCAGGATCAATTAACTCTATTAATTTAGCGGATTTTTCAGAGGAGAATTTTCGAAATAATGCAGCCTGATAACTAGTATTAAGATCATTAATAACCTCTACTGCGTGATCCTCATCAAGATTATTTAATATTCTACGTACATTTTTAATAGTAGTTTTTTCCAAATAGTCAGCAAGGTCTTCAGGATGCATTCGCTCCATTTTCTCTAACGCATTCTTTAACTGCACTTTTCCTCGGGAAAGTTCAAGTGGCTGAATATCAGCCCAAGATAAAAAATGAGGATGAGACTCAAAACGGAAAAATGTGTACAGAGGTCTAAAAAAGTTTTCCATACCTAATCTTCTTAAGATACCTCTCAGTCCTATATCAACGCCTGATACATAATGAAGAGGCTTTTCAGCCCCTTTTCCGTCTATTGTAATGTCATTTACACGAATGACCTTGTGACCTTCTACATCAATAATTTGCTTATCAAGCAAGTTCCTTATAATCGATAATTCATTATCATTTATCTCGGTATTTCTATAGTCTTTAGAAATAGTTATCACACTGTTTACTTTTTTAATAGTGTCGATTGGTATTGTTAAAAAAATATTATTAGTTTGTTTAATCGAAAGTTTTGTTATAAGGGGTGTTTCTGAGGCGAGAAAATACAGGTCATCTAATGTGCCCACAAGTCGTTTATCTTCAGTCACTACTTTTTTATTCTTCAACAAAGAAAAATATAACATGCAGGTATATATTTTAGTAAACAGTAAAGGAAGAATAACTTAGGAATAATAATTTCTAGCAGATGTTACAAAATAAAAAAATAGTGTTTTTGCTTCCCAATGCCAGTTCTCCTTTATGCTTTATACCAGCATTCTAAGCCTTCTATCCAGGTTTTGTCAATAATACTCATCAATTCTAAAACTTGTAGAGACTTGCTAAAACTGCAATTATAGTCGCTATAACTATAAAAACTGAAGCGCTAATTGAAAGAATATTATACAGCCTGCTGTTAATGTGTCTACCTAAAAGGTCCGGGTTATTGGCAAATTTAATAAGGAAAAAGAAAAAGATAGGAAGTAAGATTGCGTTTAATGACTGAGTATAAACTACTATACTAAATAGTGGAAAATATGGAGTTAGTACTAAAAATCCAGAAAGAAGAAGGTTGACTAAAAATATAGTATAAAATGTTCGACTTTTTTTATAAGGTTCATCTAAAGAACCTGTAAAACCGAAAAATTCTGAGAATGCGTAGGCAGAAGATAGAGAAACTATTATCATACCAATGATAGCAGCGTTCACTAAACCTACACCAAATAATATACTCGCTAACTCACCTGCAAAAGGTTTAATTGCTAATGCTGCTTGTTCTCCAGAAGTGAGTGGAATTTTATGAATGAAAAGTGTAGCTGCAGTGGCAATTATTATAAAAAATGTAAAAAAATTAGATACAAAGGCACCTAAATATGCTTCAATTCTAGAAAATCCTACTTTCTCTATTGGAACATTTTTATCTTTCATATAGCTTTGAACAAAAAATTGTCCCCAAGGCGTAATTGTCGTACCTAATACAGCTATTGCAGTTACTAGGTATTCTTTTGTAAAAAGACTCTGAGTAGGAATAAACAAATGCTGGAAGGTTTTACCCCAATCAGGATTCCCTTTAACCGCTGAGAATACATATGCGAAATAAAAAACTATTCCACTTAGAAAAATGTTCTGGCTTTTTTCATAACTTGAAACAGCTACCAGAAGAAACGAAACTGTTATAGCCATAATGATAAAAGGTAACGGTGGAATCCCTAAAAGTTCGCTTGAAGTTTTTACAGCAGCTACATTTGTAATAATCGAACCAAAATTTGCAATACTCAGAAGTAAAAAAATAGTTAACGAAGTTTTTATACCAAATCGTTCGCGAATGAGATCTCCTAAACCTTTTCCAGTCACAATGGCAATTCTACTACCCATTTCTTGCGTTATTGCGTATAAAATAGTTAACAATGGAAGCGTAAGAAGAGCAGCGTAACCAAGTTTAGCACCAGCAACTGAATACGTTATGACACCTCCACCATCGTTGCCTGCCATTGTCGTAATAACAGATGGTCCTAACACGGATAAAAAAATAATAAATTTATTAAAAAAGCGATTTTTTGCCACGTTTACAATATATTATACTAGAATATTAAACTTATAGTAAGATGTTCTTAAGGTTTGATAAATGTGCTGGCTGATAAAATCAGAATAATACCAATAGCATTAAAAATAAATGAGAGTAGTATAAACCTATAGGTTTTCATCCGTGATAGGCCTAATAAACTAACACCTAGTTCATCTGGTAGAGGTGAAGCCATAACTAAAGCTCCTAAAAGAGGTAACATCCAGTGAAAATATTTCGTATGGAGTAAGGCGTTGAGTTGCTTACCACCTAAAAGTTCATATAAAGGAGTTAGCTCTTCTAATAATCTATCTTTTACAACCCGGAAGATAATAAAATCGCCTACTACAGAACCTATTCCCGCAATTATTCCCAGCTCAAGTATATGATATTTTTCTGCTAAGACAAGTAACATAACCACACCTGTAGGCATAGTAAATGTAGATACAAGAAGTATCCCTACTAAAAACGCGCTGAGATAACCAAACTCACCTAAATTTAATAGTAGATTATGAAAGGCTTCAAACCTAGCAAGTAAAAAACCAACGATTAGCGAAAGTAAAAAAATAGTTACGTTTTTATATTTATAATGTTTCCAGAATTTCATAACCTTTGTAGTATAACAGAAGTGTATACCTTAGTAGATGATGCGAGTGAATCTTCTATATAACGTTAAAACTATAATGAAAACTTCTCATAATGGATTTGTGTCTTGGAGATACCTGCACGTATAAGACCACCCCTTAGCCTATCCATCATAGGAATAGGCCCACAAATAAAAACATCCCTCTCTTTAATATCCTTCACTAAATTCATTACCTTATCTGCGTCAACTCTGCCGAATGAATACCCGTTTTTTTGCTCTTGGCTGAGAAAATAGTATATCGGGAATACATATTGTTTTTGAAGAGCATCAAATTCATTTTTAAAAACAATTTCATCAACTGTTTTATTACTATATATAAGTATAACGCTTATCTTTTCCTTTAATAACTGTTCCACAAGAGAACGAATTGGAGTTATACCTATTCCTCCAGCTATTAACACTGCCTTTCTTTTGGTCATAAGGTTTTTCGTAAAAAGCCCGTATGGCCCATCTATATATATTGCGACGTTTTTTTTAATTGTAGAAATAAGTGAAGTAAAATCACCGACATTTTTTATGGATAAACGTAATGTTTTTACATCTGGAAGTCTGGATAAAGAAAATGGATGTGTTTGCCACCATATACCTTTTGTTAAAAAACGCACTAACATAAACTGTCCGGGATTTATTTTAAAATTCTCCATATTTCTACCTCCTATAATAACTGATGTAACATCTGAAGATTCTTTTACAATATCCAGAACGAAAAATCTATGTTTCATGAAAAAATACCACGGACGAATAAATCTAAATATTATGTGACTCCCGAGAACGAAAATATATAAACCATACCAATACCAAACAAATAAATTATTTATGTGAAAGTCTTCACCAAACTTCAGCTGATGACCCCATGATAAAAAAACTGCAAGGTAGGTAAACAGATGAACGAAATACCACGTTTCATATTTCAATCTTTTGCGAGCAATTGACAGTGATAAAAAAACTATAATAAAAAAAAGATTCACAGCGAAATATGCCTGAGGAACATCTTCATAGTTTGTGAGAAACTGAAGATGTTGGTCGAGAAAACTTATATTCGCTGATATTGAATAACCAGCTATCAATAACAAAGGGTGAAGAAGAATAAAAATTATTGCAAGTTTTCCATTTAAAGCATGGATACGAGTAAGTCGATCAAGTCCAAATGCTCTCTCTATCCACGGAGATCGACCAATAAGAAGGAATTGAAAAAGTACAAAATATACTGCAAGCAACCCAGATAATCTTCCTAACGCCATAAAGGCTAAAGCTGTTCCTTGGAAAAGAAGTGGTCCCGAACTACTTGCCCAGAAATAAAGAATGGTTAAAAAGTTAAGTACGAAAAATAATAAAACTGCTAATTTTCTCATGATCAGAATAGGTTAATTATACCTTATTTTGAGGATGTTTAAGAAACTTTTACTTTATTAAAATCCAATATCGAAGTTTTGCGGGTTTTCCTTTGTGAAGTTGTAAACGATTTTCTAGAATACCCCCATTGGCTTCTATAATTTTTTTGGAAGCAATATTCGTCTCATCACATGTTATTAGAACTTTCTCAATACCTAACTTTTTTGCCTCTTGTAATGCAAGCTCTAATATCTTCTTCCCATATCCCATCTTCCTTTTACCAGGACGTATATCATAACCGATATGTCCTCCTACTTTTAACAAATGCTCCGTCAAAGTATGTCTGATTGAAACTCGACCAATAAATCTCTCATTATCTATAAGCCAAAATGTTGTTTGAGGAACATATCCTTCTGGCAAATTTTCACCTTTTGATTCGGATAGTAATGTATAAATATAATCAGAAAAATTGTTTTCCAAATATACTCCATCCAGTTCATAAATATCCCGCCTGTCATTTGATTCCACAGCCTGATATTCTTTTACTGCTTCGATAAAGCTATTCTTATATTGAACCGATGGAAGTATTAATTTCATAGTGGTTATTATAACAAACACAACAGCAACAAATATTACTTACCTATAAATAAAAATCGTGAAACTTTCTTACCGTTTACTTCAACGTCTTCTAAAAACATTGTTAATGGTCTTACCCATAAGGCATCTGGACCAAATTCCTTACTCGTATATAATGCTTGATACACCACTAACTCTTCATGTGTTTCTGTGTGAACTGCAACACCCAAGACTTTATAGTACTTCCCTTTATAATGCTGATACTTCCCTTTTTTAAGCTTAGTATCAGAAGGGAGTTTCGAAGTAGTCATATATAAAACTAAAAAGGAATATCTGTGTCTGGAAAAGAGTCTTTTTCTTCTGTAGTAATTACAACAGTTTGTATATTCTCTGTCGTACTCGTGTCTTCAACATCAGTCGAAATTTCAGCTTGAATTTCAGCAAACTCATTCTCAATCTCACGCAATCTTGACTTGCTTTCTTTAATGAGGATAGCGGCTTCTTTTACTTTTTTTAAACCTTCTTCCACATCGATTTGCGTTTGCTGATCAAACCAGTCTGCTATTTTATGAAGTTTCTCTAGATTATCCGTAAGGTTAATTTGTGTCTGAGCCATGTTTTTCCACCTTTACTTATTTAACAAGTGACGAAATAGATCCATCACCTGTAGTGATTATGAGTGTTTCACCAATTGTAACATCTTTTGCACTTTTAACAAGTCGTCCTTCTTGTCCTCGAACTAAACTATAACCTAGTGCGAGTTGTCTCATAGGATCGTACACGTTAATTAACCGTTGTTTTGCTTCTAATTGCTCCTTTATGTTCCCTACAGCGAAGGAAAAAAGACGTTTTATTTTATCTTTGTTTATAGTTTCTAATTCCACATTCTGACTAACTACTGCATCTCCCATATGGCTAAAAATGTGCTGTTCATGTCTAGCAAGATTCTCAGAAAGAAGGACTAACTCGCGTGCAATTTGTGATACATATTCTGGCATATGCGAGGTAGTATATGAAAAAACATGAAGGATACGATTAAACTTATCTAACATACCTACCTGCTTTAATTGTATTGTTAAACCGACATCACTTAAAGCTTGTTTATAAGAAGTTACGATTTTTTGATAATCTATTAAGACATTTTGACTACCTTTTTCCCAACTACTATTAAGTACGTTTGCAGCTGCAGTCGGAGTAGAAACCATCATATCGGCAGCTAAAGCACAAAGAGGCACATCTTGATGGTGTCCTATCGCGGCAATAATAGGCATGGGACATGTGGCAACTTCTCTAACTAACTGCTCAGCATCAAATGCCGCTAAAGATTGCAAAGAACCCCCACCCCGCATAAGTACAATAACTTCTACATCTCTCTTTTTCATAGTACGAAGAGCCCGATATAAGTCAGGAAGTGCATCTTGACCTTCAACTTTTGTATTAAGTAAAGTTAACTGAAAACCATGCCGTGAAAGATTATTCATGAAATCATGGATAACAGCTCCTTGCTTTGAAGTAATAATTCCTATCTTCTGGGGGAATAATGGTATAGCACGTTTTTTTTCTAAAGCGAATAATCCTTCTTTTGACAAGCGTACTTTTAATGCGTCATACGCTTTTTTTAATGCTCCTTCTCCGACCAGCTCTACAGAGCTAGCGATAAAACTAAGTCTACCTGAAGGGGCATATATATTTGCTTGTCCTGATGCGATAAGCTCCATTCCTGCTTCGATTTTTATGCCATACAAACTATAAAGATGTTTCCATAACACACAATCTAAAACAGATCCATCTTCTTTATCTTTTAACGTGAAGTAAACATGCCCGCTTGACCATATTTTTACTTGTGTTACCTCACCTATAATACTGGCTTCATAAAATTTTAGCTGTTCATTGAGTAACGCTATATAAGACGAAATTGATAATACTGTTTTTTCTTGATTCATATTTAAAGAAATAAATTTTTTATTTAACAAATTTTGGAGTTTTTAAGGAGAAGTGCTTTCTGATTATATCAGGTAATTTATTTAAAACTAAGTATATATTTTATTACACAAATACCTATATGCTTTGTCGAAGTTCTTCAACCTTTATATGAGCTTCTCGGGGAGTATTTATAAAATTGTTCTCTATATCTTCTAATAACCAATCCCGTATTTCTAACGGATAGACTAACATAGTTTTCAAATTCTGAACAGGAAACCATTGTGGTTTGTAGTAATTATTTCCATCCTTCATTTTTTCTTTTTCTATTGAGTCTCCTAATATAGGCTCACCTGATAAATATGAGCATAAATAAAAAAATTGACTACTTCTCTTTCTAAATGCACTATCGTAATAATGAGTGTATAGTTTCTTTTCTATCTTTATTGATAAGGTAGTTTCTTCCATTACTTCCCGTAAAACAGCTTCTTCTATAGACTCTCCCTCTTCAACTCCTCCACCAGGGAAGACAAAATAATGTCTCCCATTATTTTTTCTTTCCATAAGAAGAACATCGTTACCCTTTATTACTAGTGCAACTGCTCGTTGGGGAAACTGCATACTAACTATATTGATTATACCACCCTAGCACAGTAGTCCAACCCCAACTAACTTTGCTATTTAACGTACATGGGTGGTATAGAATGTTAACACCTAAGGATAGCTCAAATAGCTTTTTCATGGGTTACTTGGTAAAATAACCCTACTTTGCCAAGTCGTCTAATGGTAGGACAACGGACTCTGAATCCGTTTATTCTGGTTCGAATCCAGGCTTGGCAGCTCAGATATATCAAACTGTATCAGTTCTTTTAAATAACTGATATTCTTATAGTTTTTATGATTGTTTGTGAAATTCCCCAATTTTTGAGATTAATTCGTCAATCTCATAATTTGACGTATTGATGTTGTGTTCTGAAAATGTACGGAGTCCCTCTATAATTTTCTGTACGAGTAAAGCTTTAGTTTTATTTAAATGTCCGATTTTAATATCGTTTTGTACATAGGTACGTGATACAACTTGGAGCGTTGCAAAGAACATTGATGATTCTATAAAGACATTTGAAATATCTTTTATTTCTACACTGTGAGACTGTGATGAGAGAAATTGACTGAATTTAAAAGTGATCCTGCTTTCTTCTACTTCTATTGTATCCGGAAAAAAACTCCAAGGAAACGAAGAGGAAATGCTAATAATGCGTCTGTTTGATTTCTTTACCAAATCATTTACCATTTGTTTGTCTGCCTCGTTTTTCTCCGCAGCTGTTCTTGTGTGTGCATCAATTCCTGATTGCATTTGATTTTTGGCTTTTTCTTTAGAATTATTTTCTTTTTCTAATTTTTCAGCAGCATGGGTCTTTAATTGTTCCTCTTCTCTACGATTGTTATCTATTCTTACTTTCTCTCCCTGAATATGAAGTTTTTCTAGCCAATCGCTTATTTTATTATTTTCAAGATCGTCGGGTGAATTTTTTGGAATAATTAAAGGGATTCTTGAAAAAATCGTTTTTGATTTGTTGTCTACCATTTCAATAGTATAGACTTCTAATAAATGAATTGCGTAAGTGCGCTCATTTGGACTAACATTTACTTCCCAGCTATAGATTAAGAATAATTTGATCGAAAATAGTCCAAGATAGTATTTAAATACTAAATCATTGGATGTACATATAGTTACGTTGATAAAAAGTTCCTACACAGTCCAGGATGGCCAGCTGTGTTTTTAGCCACAAATTAGCTTCAAAATTTCTCGTATTCTTACAAACAGGAGTCTGGATTCGAACTTTAGGTATACTGTACCTATGCTTTAGAAAAAGTGAAGTCCTCGAAAAATTTAAAAGAAATTCATAATGTGGATAATGACACTGAAGAAAGAGGAATACATGTAGTAATTAGACACAGGGATATGACTACGTGTGACCTTTACCCAGACTTACATTTGACTACTTATGATCAGCCAGCCATGCAACAGCCTCTGATTCTTCGCTAAAGTATCGTGTAGGCACAAGTATATCTAGCTCGTCTTTTATAAACTGCAAATACTCCTTTGGCATAACCAATGCTATCTTGGACTTACCTGCTTTGGCTACGCGTGGGTGATATTCTTTATTTCGAAATTCAATGTTTTCAGATGGAAGCTCAAACCTAAAATTGGTTGTGTCTACGAGAGTGCGGGTGGCTTTGTATTCAATATTATAGCCCGCAAGATTCATTAATGCATCTTTAAAATCTTGAAAGTCCATATGAGCGGTATTTTCAAGCCAGCGATTAATCAGAATATTATCGCGTAATTCTATTTCATAGTATTTTGATTTATAAAGTTTCATAACTTTTCCTTATGGATCTTTTAGTGTATACTTATGATAAGTTAGTGCAACTATTTATACAAGTACTAACAAAGTAGTAAGTATGAAACATAAAATGAGCCAGGAAGAGATATTAAAAATTCTACCCAAACAAGGAGATTTGTATAATCCACTTTGTCCAACTAGGTCTATTATTGATCATGTTTCAAGTGTGTGGGGTTCGATAATCTTAAAAGTGTTGGCAGAAAATGAAACAATGCGTTTCGCAGAATTAAGGCGACAAATTGCAGGTATTTCCGAAAGAATGCTGGCTCAAACACTTCGTCATTTTGAACGAGATGGTCTAGTAACTCGGAAGAGCTACCCTGTCATACCTCCTAAGGTTGAATATTCGCTAACGCCGTTAGGTCGAGACTGTGCAGAAAAAGTTATTTCTTTTTGCAGTTTCATAGAGGATCACATGCTCACTATAGTCAAGAATCAACTAAAGTATGACGAAACACCAAATAAGGCTTCATGGCAAAAACTGTCATAAGCAAAAAGGGTTTAGATAAACTATCTATCAGAAATTGTCTTTTAAAATGTTAATCTCTCTAATAGTTTGTAATATTACTCTATAAGCTCGTATAAAGTTGATTACTGTAAAAAGTTCCTACATAGTCAACCAGTGCCAGCCAATCACCAGATTTTGCCCGTGCTGATTTGTTTCAAGTCTTTCTGATTGTCGTTTTCCAAGAAAAAGAGGTTGTATGGGGTGTAAATAGTATATAATAGCCTTTACATGAAAATTTCCGCATCAGATCTCTGTAAGCAATTACTAGATAAGGAAAAAATACTTAATTCCGAGGGTAAGATATTATTTACCTTAAATGGGCTTTCTACTTTAGTGAATGATAAAAATATTATCGGAAACGTTCTCCAGGATTGGCTTGCTGAGTGGATGATAAAAAATGAGATAGAGTTTGTTAAACCACCAAATAGTCAGGAATTTCCCGATTTCTACTTAGATCCTTCGAACCCAGAAGCTAACCTACTAGAAATAAAAGCTTTTGATATAAATGCCGGGGCAAATTTTGATATTGCAAATTTTGAAGCATATTGTAGCTCTCTAATAACCAAAAGATATAGATTAGACGCAAATTACCTAATATTTGGTTACGAGTTAATTGATGGAAAACTTATTATCAAAAATCTTTGGTTGAAAAAGATATGGGAGATATCTGGTCCCAGTGAAGCTTATCCTGTTAGGGTTCAACAGAAAAGAGGCATGATATACAATTTGAGGCCAATTAATTGGTTTTCAGAAGGTAGGATAACTTATAAGGGGTTTGGATCAAAAGAAGAGTTTTTAACTGCACTACATAAAACGCTGCTCATGTATGTAAAGACTTCAGAACAATCTATCGAATGGCTAAAGCAGGTATCAGAAAAAGTTTAACTCATTGATGTAATCAATCTATCGGCTACTGCTTCTACGACTTTTACAGTAATAGTATTCCCGAGTAAATCAAACCCGTCTTTCACAGGTATATCCATCTTAAAATCTTCTGGAAATCCAAATAGCCTTAATCCTTCTCGTAAAGTAAGCTTTCTTATTCCGTCTCCATCAGGCACTACGAGTCTTTCAACATCTGTGGCTACTAATGTAGGCGCGAGACCATTAGGATCAAGTATTTTATTAATCTCGTAACTTAATTTTCCTGTCACAATATTATACCCTTTCTCAATTTTAGTATTTTCTTTTCGGCTTGAAATCTCATTCCCATATATGTCTGTTTCCATAACCATATCTTTAGGATGTTCAAATTTCAAATACCCCTTTGAAACCAAGTCATCTAAGTGTTTTTTTAGATCTTTGATATCAAATACAGATTTTATCTCATCATAGGTTAAAGGCATCCCATCCATCCACTTTATCCCTTTCTTTTTTGCCCAATGCTTCTTTCTTCTTTCTCGAAGTAAGAAGTCAAGTATCTGTATTTGTTCTTTATTTACCGGACCTCTTAACTCAAGATCCCAACCATGAATGTTATTTTCCCCGCCACGTTTGTCTTTGATAGATTTTCCGTATAATTCACGTACCTTATATTTTTTTAATAACGTCTTAACGAAAGGTGTATGGAGAGTTTCTAGTCCCTTCTCTAAAATTTCACCTAAATGGGTTTCTTTTTTATCGATAAACTCTAAAGGAATTAGAGTATCTTTTGTGCCAACAATATAAACTCTTTTTCTACTTTGGGGAACTCCAAAATACTGCGAATCAAGAAGTGCCCAGCTCGTTTTATATCCTAAAGCTTCTAATCGGTCAATTATAGTCTCCAGAGTTCTTCCAATTAATTTATTTTTATCAACCCTATCATGCTTTACCAAACCCTCAACGTTTTCTAGTAAGAAGCCGTACGGTTTTTTATCTTTCAGAATTCTCTCTATTTCAAAAAAAAGTGTCCCTCGCGTATCGAGAAATCCTTTCCTAGACCCTGCAGAGCTAAATGGTTGACATGGAAATCCAGCTAATAAAAAGTCAAAATCAGGTATTTCTGAGGAGGCTATCTTTGTAATATCACCGGATACTTTTTCTTTTGGAAAATTTTGTTTTAGCACCTTAATTGCATGATCTTTAATCTCTGATATGAAGACACATTCAATATCTAATCCGTGCTTTTTTGTAGCTTGTTCAAACCCTATGCGTGTCCCGCCAATACCTGCAAAAAGATCAATAATTTTTATAGTTTTCTTCTTGTTGATCATTGAGTAATTATATCAGTTTATTCTTAATGGTTTCAGAGTCTATTGTAGGTTTAAATGAATAAATTGCTTATTGAAAAGTGGTTACTAGGTTTTTGATACTCGAAGTCATATCTATAGTGAGACGTAGATAGTAAAAAAAGTCTTCAAATGAAGGTTGTATTTATTTCTATATTCATAGGTTGCTTTACAATCTCTCTCTTTACAGGGTAGTCTAAGTAATACTAATTCGTGATATAGAACTATTTCATCCCATTTAGCGGTTCGAATATCGTCTATGTCCGCCAGCATGTAAGGATTTTATAAAGCTTGACCCATTGTTCTAAGCTTACAAAGCTAGGCTTTACATCACGATTCAAATTAATAGTTCTCATAGCTTGAAGTACATTGTGCTTTCCATACTGTTTCTTTAGATTATCCTTTAGACGCTGTCCATATCCAAAACCAATCTCTACAAAACGCTGATATTTTGCAATATCGTTCCAAATTAATAGAGGTTCTTTTCTCTTTCTAAAATTTAACATTACAGCATCCACACTCGGTACGGGTTCGAAGTCTGTTCGTCTGAACAGATGGTACATTGAAAACTCGAACCATGGTTTATGCATAATAGAGAACATATTTTCTTTATATGGAGCTGCTAACCTGTACGCTAACTCTTTCATCATTACTAGATAACAATCCTCAGGAGGATTTTTAGCATCAATAAGCTTTCTAATAATCTTTCCTTCAATGGAAAATGGAATATTCGCAAAGACTTTATATGGTGCAGAAGGCAATGTATATTCAAGAAAGTCTTTCTGATACAGCGTGAAATTGTTCTTACTACTGAATTTTTGCTGGAGGTATTTGTACCAATATGTATCAAGCTCAACTGCGATTACATGCTGCGCTTGCTGTACAAGACGCTCAGTAATGATACCTTTGCCAGGTCCAATTTCTAAAACGAGATCATTTGTACCAATAGAGGAACGTCCAAGAAGTTTAGCAACTAACTTCCGGTTATGAAGAAAGTTTTGAGATAGGAGCTTGCGACGTAGATTGTACACGTCCAAGCACCTCCCTCATGAAAAATCGAGTATTCATGCCTAACTATTATAACTTTATTAACTTTGAAAAGCAAAAACTGGCACAAACTTGCTATCGAGTTTTTCTAAATAAATTAGAATAGCGTCTATGTCTACCACCTACGTTTGACAAACTCCCTCTAGATATAAACTGTCAAATGGTTTGTCCTCGCAAAGAAAACTTTAGCGCCATCGGGTGGAAAAAGTAAAAAATTTACTCAGGAAGCAGTTTTCCAGGATTTAATATTCCTTTTGGATCAAGTAAATCCTTAAGTGCATGCATTAAATGAAGACTTGTCGGGTGTTCAATGGAAAGAAATTTTCTTTTTCCTATACCCACTCCATGTTCTCCTGTCGTTGTTCCACCAACATTAATTGCGAACTTGATTAACTCTTCATTAAGCTTTACTACTCTTTTCCAGGACTCATCGTTACTAAGCTCATATAATGCCCATCCATGAAAGTTTCCATCTCCCATATGACCAAACATCACTGTTTGCAATTCATACTTTTTTGAGACTTCTTTCGCTTTTTCAAGCAAATTTGATACTTGTGATACAGGCACACCGACTTCCGCTGATAATACACCTATATTGGGAAGCAGAGTGGAAAGAACTGGCCGTACAGCTCTTCTGTACTCCCACAATTTTGTCAGCTCGTCTTTTGTAGTAAATCCCTGATAATAGATTGCATTATTGTTTTCGCAAATGGATTGTATATGAGTCATATGCAAGGCTAGAACTTTTTTATTTCCATGCAGCTCAATAAGTAATGTCGGTTTTTCATGTAATTTCGTGCCTTTTGCTTTATTAACCAGCATGACATAGGTATCATCCATAAATTCAACAGAAGCAGGTTTTATATCTGATTTCAATAAATCAAGACACGTATTTGCAGCAGCAGTGTAACTTGAAAATGAGGCAAGTACAGCAATCTTTGATTCCGGTAAGGGTGTTAACTTTAATACTGCTTCAGTTATAACACCTAGCGTTCCTTCAGAGCCAATGAAGAGACGTTTCAAGTCGTATCCGGAAACCGACTTAAAAGATCTGCTTCCTAGCCGAATTATAGTACCGTCTACAAGCACAACCTCAAGCTCTAAGACAGCATCTCCGACAACCCCGTATTTTACTGCATGCATACCGCCTGCATTATTAGCAATCATTCCTCCGATAGTTGCTAAATGTTTACTTCCTGGAGCAGCAGCAAACCATAAATTATAAGGTCTCAATTGTCTATCCAGTTCTTCGCCTATTATTCCTGGTTGTACGCGTACTTGTAAATCTTTCGGAATAACTTCCAAAATTTTATTCATGCGAGTCATGTTCAATACTATTCCGCCGCTAAGAGGAATGGGATTCCCTTCAAGACTTGATCCTCCTCCCCAGGCAGTTACAGGGATTTTATGCATATTAGCAAGCTTAAGAATTTTACTTACTTGTTGCGTATTTTTCGGCCAGATAACAATTTCGGGGGAGGCTTTCTTGTGGAACGACATATCTTTCGAGTGTTTTTCCAGATGTTCTTTTTCAAGAGATAGTTGTTTTTCACTGACAATAGCCGTAAGGCTTTCTATAATATTTCTCGTCATTTTCATAATCTTACAAACGTAATCACATGATTATACTATAACGCAGAAATATAATGAGATTAAAAGTAAATTCGAACATAGTCCCAGATGACCTGTCTCTTCCATTCTTTATGCGCAAAGCTATTATCTCCAGTCATTAGGGGGTGTTAGGATATTCTTTTCTTTATGAATTTTATGGAGTGTCGAAAATATATTCATCTCCATAAATCTCATTTATTTAATACCCTGAAAGCAGTATAATTCGAGATAGTTATGGATGAGAAAAAGAAAAAACTTCTTGAATTTATAAAGAAACAAACTCTTGCAGTTATATCTACGACAAATGCCGAAAATAATTCAGAATCGGCTGTACTTGAATTTGGGGAGACAGACGGCCTGGAACTTATTTTTGATACTTACAATACCTCAAGAAAATACAAGAACTTACAGAGGAATAAGAACGTATCATTTGTTATCGGTTGGGACGAAAATATTACTATACAATACGAAGGAACTGCCGAAGAAATAAAAGGTGAATCTGCTAAGAAATACAAAGAAGCATACTGGTCAAAGAATCCACAAGCAAAACGGTGGGAATCAAGGGAAGGTATATCCTATTTTAAGGTAACCCCTAAATGGATTCGATACTCAAACCTTACACAAGATCCTTGGGATATCTTTGAAGTAAATTTCTCATATGAACGATGACCTTAACAAACGAGCAAAAGAAATAATTGAGAAGATTCTTTACATAATTATTGCTACATCAACGAAGGATGGTAGGCCTTGGAATACTCCCCTTTATTCTGCTTACGATAAAAATTATAACTTCTATTGGGCGTCAGACCAGAACGGACAACATTCAAAGAATATTTTAGAAAATAATAGCGTGTTTATTGTCATCTACGACTCCACAGTTCCCGAAGGAACAGGTGAAGGTGTTTATATTCAAGCAAAAGCACATATGCTAACTGAGGAAATAGAAATATTAGATGCTTTATCAGTATTAGATAAAAGAGTAGGTAAAACGAAAAAACGAAATGCAAAAAACTTTCTAGGAGATTACCCGAGAAGAATATATAAAGCAATACCTGAAAAGGTATGGATAAACGGTGATGGAAAAATAAGCGGAAATTATATTGATGTTAGGATTCCTGTAGATTTACTTAAAATATCATAAACGAAATCAAAAAAAGATAAAAAATAAGTGATATTAATTCCTAAATAACACCTTCTTATTTCTTAACCAAACAAAGACTACTACACCAACTGCAAATAAACTTGTAAGCGTTAGTATCTCTGACCCCCGTTCATATGTACGAACAGAAACAGCGATAAAAGCCCACAGTATTGTTGCAAGGTAATATATGTTATAACGAATTCTTTTTAACCCAATCAATGCGTTTATTAGAGCAGCTAAAAGAATAAGTATATAAATAGTTACACTCCTTGTGTCGGAATAGATATAGCCATAATGATGTAAAGCTGAAGCGATATTTATAACAGTCGCAACAGTAGCCCAACCGATATATAAACCAAATGTCCCTTGAAGAATTGTATTTTCTAGTGCTGTAAATTTTTGTTTAGATCTTAAAATGTGCGAATATGCCCACCATAATGAAAGGAACATGCAGAAAAAAATTGCAACCGTCGCCCACAGCCAATTTTTCGTTGCTGCATACAGCCAAACACTAAATCCAGTAAAGGTAACCATTAAAGGAAACGCCATCTGATCATACAACTTGTTTTTACGCTGTTTGGGAAGTAATTGATAAATCCCATAAACCAAGCAACCAAATGTAATCACACCCCAAATAGAAAAAGCATATCCAGCAGGTGTAATAATGGGATTTGAAAATGAATCTCTACCAGTAAATCCACTAAAAACAGATGAAAGTATCTGGCCTAACGCAAGTATAAGCACAAGCAATCTTTTCCAAGACATATAATTAATATAGCAGATTGGTCAAGTTATCCACTTTTTTGAGCTGACCCAATCATACGAATATACTTTTGCACATCAAATTTCGATTTTGCTCCGTTGTAGCTCATATAGCGAACTTTTCCGAATACTGCTCTTTCAAACCAAGCCCGGTCATGCACTCCTCCCATAGACCAAGCAATTCCAGTAAAACCATTTGTCTCTCTACCATCAAGAAAAAACTCGTCCATAATATAGATCGCATTTTTTTGTGCTACTTCCACGTTTGGAGACCACTCGAGAATTTTTTTTGCCCAATACATACGAAGATAGCCATGCATAATACCTTGAATCTTTGCTTGCGTCATTGCGGCATTCCATAGATCATCATGAGTCTCACAAGCAATGAGTTGATCTAAGGAATAAAGATATTCACGTGTATCGTTTTTGTGAGCTTGGAGCGTTTTTACTGCCCATTCAGGAAATCCTTTTGGAGAATCATAATTCTCATTATAATAACAATAATTATCTGCCAGCTCTCTTCGTACCGTTATTTCTTCTAAGAATGCTTCTTCTGATTTGATACTATTTTCCTGTTTTATTATCTCTAAAACTACACGTTGTGCAGATAGATGTCCGAAATGGAGATGGGATGATAAATGAGACTGAGCGTGCTTTGTCGGGTCATTTCTTGACTCACCGTACTCACCTATTCTTTTTAGAAAATCTTTCAGGAGTGCATTGGCCGATTTTTCTCCTGGTTTAACCCAATCAACTTTTTTAACTGATCCATCTATTGTTATTGATCTACGAATAAGTTCAAAGTTAATAGGCAGATTTAACTTCGCGCCCATTTGTTTATTCATAACAGGAAATTCATCCAGAAATTCCTTTTGAAGTCTCTGAAATTTGGGACGAAACGTATACGCACCATATTCTTGCTTACCGCTGGCTATCCAACATGGTATTATATTTCTAGAATCAACTTCATATAGAGGTATAGACAGTTTATTCTCGAGTGATTCTTTCCAGTTTCTAAATGGTCGTAAAGGATGAAAGTCAATGACAACCATTCCTCCATTTTTTTCTTGAACAAATTTCGGGATTTCTGTTTGGGGATCTCCGAGAAGAAAATGAAAAGGGCTATTTAATGTTCTTAAATTACTCTCGACCTCTTTCAAACCATCAAGCATAAAATCCACTAAGCGCTCTGTGGCGTGAGGAAACTCCCTCCGAAGACAGAAAACAACGTGAAGATTTGTATTTAGTTCTATTGCTTTTTCATATGCAAAGATCAGAGCCCAATTATCATTAACACGGTGTTCACGACTCATCCAGTAAATAACTATTCCATTTTTATATGACTTATTATTTATTTGCCTAGAACGCTTAGAATTCATGTGTGTGTTGAAAATATCCCAAACGGATATTTAATTTTATTAGCGCCCACATAATCGTTTCGTATAAAGTACCAAGATAACTTAAAATACAGCAGTAAAGTAAATAAAAACCCACATTTATTCATTCGACGACTGGATACATACAGTTTCATTGGTAAAGTTCTGAAGCCGCCTATTTTCTTTGATTTTGAGAGAAATTGCATGTCATCATGAGTATACTTTTCTTCAAATCCTCCAAGTTGGAAATACACTTGTCTTCTAACAATAATACATGAACCGGCACCACAAGGCATAAGTCTTTGAACAAGAAAAAAGACGCTGTTAAAAAAACCATATAACACAACACTAGAAAATGTTTTTTCGATAGGAATATACCAAGGACACGCTATTTGGATTTTGTCATTTTCGAAAGCTGTATGTACTTTCTCTAAAAAATTTGGTGGCAATCTCGTGTCTGCGTCTAAAAATAATAATAGATCACCTCTTGCTTTTTTTGCTCCAGCATGACGTTGAAATGCAACCTGTCTTTTTGTTAAAAGTAATCTAACTTTATCATATTTTTTAACAACTGATGAAGTTCTATCCTCTGATTTGCCATCGACAACAATAACATCATAAGCAGAATAGTTTTGTGCATAGATATCTTGGAGTAATTTACCAATATACTTTTCTTCATTGAGAGTTGGGATGATTATAGATATTTTACTTGCCATAGATTATGGTAAAAAAAAGTATCATTCCGGATATACAGTTAATTAATGGTAAAGACCAGTAAACATCAGTTATTTTATATTTTTTAATAAATACCAGGATCGGAAGCAGTGGGTACATAAGACCGAATACGATAATGATGGAATAATCGATGACAAGAGCTATAGAGCTGAACCACAAGAGACTTGTTAATAATAAACTTCGTTTATACCCCAAAAAAACTGCGGTAGTTTTAATTCCTGCTTTTTTATCTGATTCGATATCGATAATTGCCGAGAATAAATGCATAGCAATAGCCCATAAACTGCCAGCCATAACTATTTTTATCGGGGGAATTGTATTGAATAGTAATGAATAACTAATGATCCCCGGGAGTATATAAAAAAAGTTTGATAATGAATCAAAAAAGGGTTTTGTTTTAAACCGGATAGGAGGAACGCTGTAAAAGAATCCCATAAACATGAAAAGCATATACGTAGCAGCGCTGATGGAGTTTAGAGAGAGTAATGGAAGACCAAGAAGAATCGAAAATGTCACTAAGACTTTATACAACCTGGTATCATTAAGTTTCATATACACCTCCCGTATATGTTTTTTTGGGTTTATGGTATCAATATTCCTATCAAAAAAATCATTGACTGCGTAAATGAAGATATTTGCCGGTATAAGAAAGTAAAAAAAACTATAGATTACTTGAAAATTCACTAAGCTGTATACATTTTCCGCTGTACTTATTCCAAGTATAAAAGGTCCAGCGGTATATAGCCAGAATCTCGGTCTGGATATGTGAAGTATTTTTTTAAACATTATTTTATCCGATTGTTAGTAAAATCAATTAAATCCATAAATATACTTATATATTCATCAGGCATATCTATAGAGTGTAGGATATTCTTCGCTAAAGATGATCTTTTTTCTCTCATTGTCTGAATATAATCTAACACATTACTTTTTTGAGCATATTTTTTTACTAAATGAAGATCGCTACTTGTTAAATTTTTTTTACCAAAAATGTTTTTTAAATACGACTTAGTCGTCTCATCAACCGATTTAAATAATGCGAAACGAAATAAAGTTTTTTTATTCTCTCGTATGTCACTTCCAATTGGCTTTCCTATTGCATTTTCATCGCCATATATTCCCAGCTCATCATCTTTTATCTGAAATGCAATGCCCAATTCCTCACCGAACTTATCAAACTTTTGAAGAGAATTTTCATCTAACCCGGATAACAAACCACCAAGTTTTAAAGGAAGGGAAAATGAATACCGGGCAGTTTTAAATCTGTAAAGTGATAGTATTTCTTCTTCAGTTGGTTCGAGACTGCTCGCGCCAAAATGAATATCGGTAATTTGTGCGTAGCCCACCTTTTGTAGTTCTGAGGACACCAATTTTAAAATATGCGAAGCTGTTTTAAAATCTTCAAGTTTTGAGATAATTTCATAAGCCATAAAAAATGCTAAGTCACCTATACACGTAGCGATTGCAGCTCCATATCGAATAGGATGAGTAATATGGTTCTTTTTTCCATCTTCTATCGCTTTAGCGTAAACTGTAGGTTTTCCTCTACGAAGGTAATCATTATCCATGATATCATCGTGAATAAGAAGACCAGTATGAAAGATTTCAATTGCTGTCGCTAGTTTTATTGCCTCCGAAGTTATAGTTTTCGTTCTTGACTCGAAGGCAAGCAGTATAAGAATGCCACGAACTAACTTGCCACTTGTTACTGTCTCCGAGATTCTCGCGATACTTTCAAGATACAGCGAATTATCTTTATATTCGACTTGTTTCATTTGCAAATAATTTTTAACATCACTTTCAATAGAAGATCTGTTTAAAGCAATATATTCTTTAAGTTTCATAGAAGGATTAATTGTTTTAAATATTCAGCAAAAATACGTGTCTTACTGGGTTTAACTTTTTTACTAAATACGGTCATAGGATTTTTCTTAATCTCATTGGCTGTCCATTCATACATCGCAGCAGCTGTCGCTATAGGTACACGGCTAGAATGAGGGATATAATCGTACCCTTTTTTAGCTTTTGCTTGTATATTTTCAAACCTATTTATTTCATAGGAAATAAGTTCAGTGAATAAACCCTCATTCACGTCTGCCGAAAGTTCTCTTATACTAAACCGTCGTAAATCTTTTTGTGGAATATACTGCCTACCCAATGCAATATCTTCTTTGATATCTCGAATAAAGTTGAGGAGTTGCATAGCTTTTCCTTGATATCTTGCAGCATCTTCTGCTTTTTTTGGAAGTCTTAAAACCCTCGACATCATGATGCCAATAACTTCTGCAGATCCATACATATATTCTTCTAATTCTTCAAAGGTATCGTATTTTTTCTTAACAAAATCTTGTTGCATAGAAGCTAAGAACGAGTCCACAAGCGTTTTTTCAATATTAAATTCACGGCAAAGTAGAACAAAATCTTGCACAATAGGGTAAGATACTTTTTTCTTACTAAAAGCCTGATTTGTCTGTTTCTTAAATTTATAAAAACCTACCTTATCCTGAGGTATTTGATCTACAAAATTATCCGCAATTCTCACAAAAGCATACAGCCTGGTAACATTTTTCCGTATATCTTTTGGAAAAAAAAGGCTGGCTGTATAGAATGTTTTACTTCCTTGTTTAAATATATTCTTTGTGTTCTTCATTAATTCTATTTGAGACTAACTCGGCTGAAATGAGACACATAGGCATACCTATTCCAGGCTGTGTGTATTGTCCCACATAGTAAAGATTCTTTACTTTTTTACTTTTCATTGCTGGCCTAAGAAATGCTGTTTGCTTCAGAGTATGTGCCAGCCCTAATGCTGTTCCTTTATAAGCGTTATAACGAGATATGAAGTCTTTTATAGAAAAAACTCTTTGAACGATGATATGATCATGGATGTTCTCACCTATTAGCTTTTCAACTTGCTGAATAATTACATTTGCATAGTCTTTTCTTTTTGATTCACTATCTTTAATAAATGGTGAAATGGGAACTAAAATAAATATATTTTCACAGCCTTTCGGAGCAACTGAAGGATCAGTTTTAGAAGGAGCGCAAATATAAAATGATGGTGATTTAGGATATGCTGGTTTAGTAAAAATTTCTTCAAAATGCTTTTCCCAGTCGTGAGCAAACGATAAGGTATGATGTTTTAAAGACGGAATTTTTTTATTTATCCCTAGGTATAATATGAATGCAGAAGGGGCTATTGTTCGACTCTCCCAGTATGTTTTAGTGTAGGTCTGGTATTTTTCTTCGAGTAATGAGTTTTCAGTATATGCATAATCTGCATTTGAAACGATTATATCTGCAAAATAATTTTTTTTATTCACCTTGACACCTTTTGCTATACCATCTACGACGATAACCTTTGATACACTTTTATTGGTTAAAATAGTGACATGATTTTCCTTGGCAAGAAATTTCAGGGCTTTTATCAGTTTAAATATTCCACCTTGAGGGTAAAAAACTCCCAAGTTAAAATCAACATGCGATAAAATTGAATAAAACGAGGGCGTTTTTTTAGGTGATCCTCCAAGAAATACGATGGGATACATGAGTATTTGCTGTAATTTTTTTGTATAAACGATTTTTTTGACGTATTGATCAAAATTTTTAAATGGGTTTAGTTTTCTTCCTTCACGTATAATGTCAGCTGTAAAGAAATCTTTTAAAGATCTAAACTCTTTGTATAATATGTATTGCATCGCAAGGTTGTAGTCAGACTTTGCCTTGTCAAGGTATTTTTTTATTTTTGCACTCGAGCCCTTTTCTAGATCCTCAAACAAGATGTTATTTTTTTCCATTTCTTTATGTATATCTATGTAATCATTTTTTCCAAAAAAAACTCTATAATGTGGATCAAGTCTTTTTAGATCTAATAGATCACTAGATTTTTTATTAAATTTTTTAAAGAAATTCTCGAAAACATCAGGCATCAAGTACCACGAAGGCCCCATATCAAATGTAAAACCTTTCGATTTCCATATCGATGCTCTCCCACCCACCTCAGGATTTTTCTCAATCACAGTAACACTATACCCTTCTCTCCCTAGAAGAGCTGCAGCTGCGATTCCACCAATACCGCCACCTATAATAATTACTTTTTTACTTTTCATGATTAGTAAGTACTCGCATTAAAAACCTGTGTACCTGGGCGACTACTTTCCTTTTTTCTTCACGAGAAAATTTATGAGGGTAGTATTCCAGAACGAATCCATTTATCGCATGTGCAATAACCTGAGTATCCTCATACAAATCGTCCACTTTAAACTCTCCTGATTTAATTCCTCTATTAAGTACCTCCTCGATATGCAAGTAAGTTTTCGAAGGTAGAAATCCAGTATCATTCTTTTTAAAGCTATTTCTAAAAGTTAAGTAATACTTGAGAACGAACACAATATCCTCAGCATTATCAAATTGAAATGTAATCCTCTGTTTTAGCATCTCCGCTGCTGATACAGTCTGAGGAAGAGACCTGCGCTTCTCACCAAGTTTATTATTCGTTAAATGAAATATTTCTTCTAATAGTTTGTCTTTTGAACTAAAATAGTGGTAGGTATTTGACACGTTCATCCCAGATATATTTGCTAAGTCTCTCATTGACACACCTTCATAACCTCGCGTTGCAAATAATTTCTTGGCTTTTTTTATGATTTTATATTTAGTTTCCATTAAACGATCGTTTGTTCAATTATTTATACACTTAATATAAAATAATGTCAAGGAAACACTTTGGCAATTATCCCTTGACAACAGGGAAAATCTATGATATAATCTCCTTATATGAAGCTAAATAAACAGGAAGGGGGTGAAAATAATATGAATGATTTCAATATAATTCCTTATTGTTTTGAAAATGGACATAAGGCACTTGAAGATGGTCATTGTGTATATTGCAATGAAAAAGTTGGGGAGTGTCTGGATTGCCATGTCAAAACCGATAATACTAATCTCTTGTGTGATGATTGCAATCTGAAAGCCTTAGAAGAGAATGACAGGCTTAACGAACAATCAGAGCGTGAATACGGACACTTGAGAGAGGTCTAGGCTCTTGACAGCCTCCTTCTTCCAAGAGCTGAAGGAGGCGGCTGATGAGGAGCATATGACAAATCTCAATTTACGACAATTCAAACGCAAATATGGCACACACGACCAGTGTCTTGATGCTATCAAGAGGCTTCGTTTTGCTGATGATATAGATTGCCCGAAGTGCAAACAGCCTTCGGTGTTCTACCGCATCAATGGACGAACTTCCTATAACTGCAAGTTTTGTAACTATCAAATCTATCCTTTGGCTGGCACAATCTTTGAGAAATCAACAACGCCTCTGGACTTATGGTTTTTTGCTATGTTTCTTATGACCCAAACACGCTCAGGAACGAGTGCCAAACAGCTTGAGAGGATGCTAGGCGTGACTTACAAGACCGCATGGCGTATGTTCAAGCAGATACGCTTACTCATGGATGAAAGCGGTGGCGGTATGCTTGATGGAGTTGTAGAGATTGATGAGACATATATTGGTGGTAAAGGTAGCAATAGAGCTTTCAAGTGGCATGGAAACGAAAAGCAGAAAGAAGTTCTTATGGGTATGTTACAGCGTGAAGGCAAGGCATATCTCAAACACATTCCCAATACTGGTAAATATACACTTGTAACTCAAATCAAAAACAATGTCAGTCCTACCGCTAAGATAATGACTGATGAACTGGCTGGCTATGTGAACCTTGATAAGCTCGGCTATGGACATGAAGCAGTCAATCACAGTAGAAAAGAATATGTGCGTGGTGATATTCACACGCAAAACATTGAGGGTCTTTGGGGTGGTTTGAAGCGTGGTATCTATGGCGTGTATCGGATAGTGTCAAAGAAGTATTTGCAAGCCTACGCAGATGAATACGCATTTCGTTACAATCACCGCAACGAGGCTGGCATGATGTTTGATATTCTTTTGAAGCAAATCGCTATCGTGAAGGTTTTGAAGCTCTCGTAAGAAGCGACATGAAATCTTGTCTTGCTCCCTCTCGTCCTCCCTCACGCAACCATTTCAATAACTGCTTATCTTTCCTAGTTAGTTTTTTCTTCTTCATGTCCTAGTTATACCAAGTCCCATGAAGCAATGTCAAGTTAGCTATCCCTGCTTTGAGGGGATAAGTGCCAACACTTTAAAAAACACGAGACATTTCTTGGTAATTTTGAATAGTTTACAGTGAAAACAGCTATATTTCTAACTGTTACAAACCTCTGTGTGTTATTGAAAAATACAAGTATTAATCCTCTCAGATAGAGGTATCAATCATCTTATATTTGTAAAATATAATCCCATAGTCGACATTGGTATCATGTGTTGATATACTGTCTTTGGAAGTAAAGATATGAATGAATTAGTTCGAGATGTGAATCATATTGTTCCGCTTACATATGGGCTTATGCCACGTGGGAATACAGATGGTTACCGTCTGACGGTTGATAGCGCGCTTGCAATCACTGCTGCACAACGTCTCTACTCGAGCATTAGACAAACAGGAGGTGAGGCAAAAATATTTATTCCAGGTGCTACTATTTTTGATGCAGCTGTGGACGCAGAATACATGAAACAACATATAACACATCCAAAAAGGTCTCCGGAACACCGTGTTCCAAATAAAGACGTACAGCTTATAGCTAGTTCTCTTAATACTCCCACACAAATGGAAGAGATTAAGCGATTACAAGACTTAGGTGAACTAAATAAAGTCGTTCTGATTTGCGCTTCTTGGCAAGAAGAAGACGCACGACAGCTCATGGAGAATTTTGACATACAAGGTAAATTATATACAGATGAAATAATACTTAAACCAGAATATGAAAATTTTTTTACTTATCAGGAACATAATAATCTTGTATACAGGACAAAGAAGGAAGGTCCACAAGCAAAAGCGTTCAAAATACTTAATCGAATTGATAGAAAAGGAAAGCTTCGCACTATTATGGCTAGAACGTTGGGAGTTGGAGTAGCTGACTGGGGATACAGAGGATTTGCCCGAGGGGCACATGCATGGATTGAAGAGAAGAATAGAAAAAAAGCGGAACGGAAACGCGATCGAAAGAATAATAAGATTTAGTACTCTGGATTAACTAGTTTTGGCATACAGTTTCATTTTGTACGATTATGACCGGCCATAATTTCTAAATTCTTCAGTAGACTAGATCTTTCTAATTTAACGATAGAAATCTAAACAGTCAGTTTTAAAGTACTATAACTATTTATCACTAAACAATTTTTTATTATATTGTATTGTTTCCAAGCAATTCTTTTTGTTAGGTTCTTCTAAGCTATTACAAATTTTTTTAACAGGTTCTATAGTTGTATAATAATCTATATACCAACTCGTCATTCCTGCAATACAAAATGACGTTTTTTCTTCTCCATGGCTCATACAAAATTTTTCAATCCATCTCGAATTATTTCCGCTTCGTCGTGCGGTTTGTACACCTACACCAAAATAACAGCTACTCTTAAATTTCCAGGGAACACTATCGCACCACAAAAGAGCACCATCATAGTCATTGTTACGGTAATTTAGGTAATAAATAGGCGCATTACGGTAACAGCTTTCTCTATGGCTCGACGTCATGCGACAAGGCATGAAAGGGTCATCCAAACTTACATATTTCGATTGATGGAAACGGAAATCCGCATTATAGTTCTCCATAAATACTCCATCATAGCACGGGCTTTTATCTTCCTCCTGTAAAAATCTATCGCAATTCTTTAAAGACTTTGGTAAATTATTCCATGAATCATACATTAATCCATGTCCTATACCATGAACACACGCCCATCTCGCATAACTTCCTAAGCTGTGTGTATTACAAAGCGTTGTGAACTCATCACTAATCTCACTTTCTGAAAAATATGCTTCTATAACTCCATGAATATAGCCTGAAACACACAAATCATCTCTATAAATAACTGCTTTCGTAAAACTACGATACTTTTCGTATGACAATCTTCCAATTTCATGGAGGATTTCATGACATGAAACCCGAATTGCATTATCTTTATCCATATTTTCTTTGAGTGTAGTTAAAGCCACTTGAGGATCCTGTTTTTTTATAATTGCAGCGAGATCTTCTAACAGACGTTTATACTCTTCTGATGTCAATCCCCTATTATTCTTCACTATAAGAGGTTGAATCTTACTTCTTTTACGGTAATATTGATGCGCTTGATATGCAACACTAAGCGCAATAAGTAGAATTATCAAAATTATTAGTAATA
>CAZEJU010000005.1:0-80204 GCA_964512695.1 uncultured Gammaproteobacteria bacterium
TTTTAGTTTATATATAACATGCCTATACCAAGATACAATTCCCAAAACATGATCAATAGCAACGTAATTCATAGAAACACCACTACACGATGTGCTGCCTTTATGGAGAGTTCCATCTTTCGGTGCTTTAATTAATATAGAAGAATCTGAAACCATATCAAGCCCATGGTGAATGCCATCAGAATAAAATGATCGAGCAAATCCATGTGAACCATAACCTTGATTAATCTTTATCGTTTCGTCTAACGGCCAATCCCAGTCTCCACCTGGATTTACAGGACCATAATAATCTACTTGATCATTACTATAGTTATACCCCCAGCTAACTCCTGATTTTAGATATGTAGCTGGGTTTACATCTACTCCATTAATACGAATCTCAAAATGAAGATGAGGACCGGTAGAACAATAAGGCGCACCTGTATTCCCTACTTGAGCGATAGCTTGGCCTCTCGTAACTGGTGTACCATTCTCTAATTTAATAGATGATATAACACCTTCAATTGCTGCTCGTTCTGCTTTCGCTGCGGCTAGCAATTGCTGATATTTTGTTTCGTCATTTTTCGTGACTTGAAGAAGATCTTCTTTACTTTTTTTCTCAGATTCAATCTGACCGTTATAAGCAAGTAGTTGGCCTTTTAAAGACTCGACTTTCTTTTTTTGAGCTTCATAAATACTTTTTTGATTTTCGTAATCATTTCTAGCTTGTTGTGTGTCATAAAGAATCCTTTTATCGTTTTCCTGTGCCAATTTAATGTATGAAGAGCGTTCAAAATAATCTGAAAAACTATCTGCAGAAGCTAGGAGTTGCGCTGTGGATATATTACCTAATTTGTAGGTGGCAATAATCCTATTTAATAAAATTTTAGATATTTTATCTAACGAACCTTCTAGATTTGTAATTTTTTTACTAGCGACACTTATATCTTTTGTTATTTCATCAATTTCTTGCTGCGTGGATCGGATTCTTAACTCGGTTAAACTAATTTGATTATCAATAACATCAATCTGTGACTGCAGAGTTTTCTCTTTTGACTGAAGTTCATTTATTTGCCCTTCTAATTCTTTTATGCGATTTTTGATATCGTTTAGCTTCGCTGAACTTTCATCAGGTGTAGGAGTAGGCGTTGTACTTTGACCTATACCAAATAAATTCTCATTTCCTTGTGCGAGTACCGCTCTAACAGAAAACGTTGCGACAATTGCAATAATCAGTAGTTTTTTAAACATAGTATTAACCAAACTAAGGTTACTTTAAATATCGAACAGCGGCAAGAATACTTGAAAACGTACCAAGTAGTATTGCTACAAGAATCTCCATTCCTAAAACCCATAAAAAGAATAATGGAGGAATTGGGAATAATGGAATACCTGGAGGCAACTGAGATTTTATAAATGGTTCAAGATAAAGAAGTCCACCGGATGCCACTAACCATCCTATGATAGCACCCATAACTCCATAAAGAATACCTTCATAAATAAATGGCCAACGAATATACCAGTTCGTTGCGCTCAAGAGTTTTAGCACTTCAATTTCTTTTCTCTTTCTAGAAATTTTCATACTTATGATGAGCATTATAAGGAAAATAGCGTCTACCGCAAGTATGATACTCGCTGCAGCGCCAATTTGCCGAAGTACACCTGTGACGCGAGCAAATCCTTCAACTGCCTCTTTAGGAAAATCTACTTCACCTACTATTGCTGATTTTTTTAACTGGTTTGCTATAGCTTCTTGATCCAGTAAGGTCTGTGTCGCTATCTCGAAAGAAGAAGGTAGAATATCTGGTGTTACAAACTCTAACATTAGAGGATCATCTTTAAAAAGTTGCTTGTATCTTTGAAATGCTTGCTCCTTATCAACATATTCAATACTTCTTACTTTTCCAGAATTCCTCAACTCCTTTTCTAACGCCTGAATTTCCTCAATCTTAGCTTCATCAGTAAAAAAAGCACGTAACTGAGGAAGAGATTCATAGTATCGGATAACGATAAAAGAACCAATAAATAAGAACGTAAATGCAGAAACTACAAAAAAGGTTTGTGCCATAATGAAAATAGCAGCAATGGCTTGATAAGGCGACCTTCTTATATGTTTCCAGGCAGTACTAAGTGAGTTCATGATTTTTCCTCCGCTTTATGTTTTTTTTCATGATTTTTTTTCTTTTCCTCTTTATCGTGATGTTCACTTTCATCTGGACTTTTTGGTCGAACATCACTTACTAATCTCCCTTTTTCAAGTGTAACAACACGTTTTCCCAGACTCTTGACGATATCAGTATTATGAGTTGCCATAAGGACAGTTGTTCCTGCAGCATTAATATCTTGAAGGAGCTTAACAATTTCCCACGACGTTACGGTATCAAGGTTTCCTGTAGGCTCATCAGCCAAAAGAATTTTCGGAGT
This sequence comes from uncultured Gammaproteobacteria bacterium, assembly GCA_964512695.1. GTDB lineage: Bacteria > Patescibacteriota > Microgenomatia > Levybacterales > UBA12049 > CAYMDS01. The sequence goes on from CAZEJU010000005.1 coordinate 2,404, forward strand.
AAAGACAACTGCTCTGGCAATTGCTACTCTCTGTAGTTCGCCTCCTGATAACTGAATGGGGAATTTATCTTTATGCTCTAAGATTCCGACCTGAGAGAGTACTTCCTCTCCTCGACTTCTGGCCGATTTTGCTTCTACTCCTGCTATATGCAATGGAAGAATAATGTTTTCAAATATTGTTCTATCAGATAATAGCTTTAAATCCTGAAAAACAACACCTATTTTCCTTCGTAAATGGGGAATTTTTCCTCGTGACACTTTGCTTGTATTAACGCTATCAACTGTGACTACACCAACTGTAGGAAGCATATCTCTAATTAATAGACGAAAAAAAGTCGTTTTACCTGAACCAGAAGGACCGACCAAAAAAACAAACTCCCCCTCTCCTATCGTTAGGTTTACATCACTTAACGCTGACTCTCCTGTACCATATGTTTTAGTAACATTCTCTAAGATTATCATGAAACAAGAATTTTTAAATTGAATACAGAAGGTGTCTTACGAACACTACTCAAGAACTTCAACTCTTCTCACATCCATAAGCCACCCTGCTCTTTCTGCTTGAAGGGTATCTCCCCAAACTTTTAATTTTCTATCAATAAGTTGCGATAAATCCACTGTGGAAGAGGTAAGATATACATATCGAGCTGGTCCTCCATCGCGGACTAAATGATATTGACCTTCCCCATCAATTCCCCCTTCTTTTAAGACACCTTCAGGAACTTCACGCATATTTTTAAATAGTTTTTCGTCTTGTTCTCCATAAATCTTTCCTGAAGATACACTGGCCTTATTTATGACAGCTCCTGTAGTAGCAGAGCTAGCCTTACCACTACCTTGCGCTAAGATATAACCAGTTCCTATACCTAAAATCGTTATGACTACCAAAAGAATAACTAACTTCGGAAGTGGAGAAGAAGATTTGTTCGTCAGAGTATGCATTAAAGGCTCAGATGTTGTTTTTTTTGTTTCTATATCCATGGCAGTTAGGCTACTTTAGTAAAGCACATTTTTCTTTTTTTAGCAACACAGCATTACTCGAACAATTCTTTTTTTTCTTTTAAAATACACAGGTTTCAGCTACTATAGAGATAGCCGTGAAAAAAACAAAGCGATATTATTTTAAACATGACAAGAAAAAAAAACGTCCTTATTCTCATGTTTATAAAAGTATTCATGTAGTAGGAATGTTGTTAGTTAGTGTAGGAGTAGGAATTGTATTTTATTTTAGTGTGCCTGTTATGCTCTGGAAAGTATTATTCTTACCTTCATTAACGACAATTACTAGTCCGCTCGCAGAACCATTTAACTTTAAGCTGGAGAAAGTTAATGCAAGTAAAGCAGAACATAAAAACGTTTTATCAATGCGAGATAGAAATGACAGCATGCAAATTGAAGATGAAAAAAAAGAATGGTATCTTTCGTATCCATTAAAAAACACAAAGTTACCAGAAGTAGAATTCTACAAACTCTCAATTCCGAAATTACGTATTACAAATGCTACAGTATCGACACAAAATGCTGATTTATCGAAACATCTCGTGCAGTATTATGGTACTCCTGTTCCACCATTTAAAGGGAACACTGTTATCTTTGGACACTCGACTCTTCCTCAATTATTTGATCCAAATAACTACAATACAATATTTGCAAATGCTCATACATTAAAAGAAGGGGATTTATTTTCTGTAACAGTTGGAAGTAAAGAGTATATGTACAAAATTACCCAGATTTATATAACAACACCCGATGATATATCTGTACTTGACCAAAATTCAAGTGATAGTTACATCACAATAATAACATGTACTCCGCCCGGGACCATCTGGAAACGGCTCATTATTAAAGCACAGCTTGTAAAATAAAAGTATTACAACGAGGAGAGATCCAATGGAATCAGTTTTCTATCTACAAGTAGGTAGTCAGTTATTTGTTAATTTCTGTATAAATGGACTGATAACTGATAGTCTGTAAGCCGAAAACCGATGACTGAAAACTGACCATAGAGTTCATGGTAATCAACAAATTACCAGAGGAAAATAACCACGAAGGACCCTATAAGAGCAATAGCACTTCCTACAATAGTCATCGTCACTACATCCTCAGCTAAACCAGTTGGAGGTAGAACTGTCAATGGTGTAGGGGTTGGCGTGCCAGAAAGAACAGTCTGTGTCGGGAAAGGACTATTACTGCCTATTGTAGGCGGAGTCAGCGTAGGATTTGGAGTCCCACCCCCACCTCCTCCGATTGTCATCGTCACCTTACAAGTATCACCACTATAATAATTCTGGTTATCAATAAAAGTTACTGTCGCAGTATATGTTCCATTTTGGTTGTATGTATGTGATTTCTGTAAATTAATTGTACCTGAACCTAATCCTCCTCCTACTGTTTCAGTAACGGCCGGACCATCACCGAAATTGAATACCGCTTTTGAAATCACTCCATCAGGATCATACCCTACAGCAGTAAATGTGACTGAATATGGAGCGAATCCTGTGGAAGACCGATCAATATTCAACGCCTGGCATACAGGTGATTTTAATACAGCAGAAGGTCCGGGTGTGGATGTAGGAGTTGGGCTTGGGGCAGCACAACATGTGTTCGTGGATGGATTGTCGACACATGTCGTTTGATAGCTAGGCATAGAGCAGTAGCTTTGTCCATTTCTTGCCTGGACACAGATTAGGCCTGCATCACAAGGATTGGTAGTACTGCATCCTCGTGCGGCACAAGCTCCAGGTACTGGCGTAGGTGTAGCTGTCGGTGCTGGTGTAGCTGTCGGTGCTGGACAAGAACTTTCGCCCGATCCTCTTGGACCTATACCGCAAATATTCTCTGCAGACACATCACAGGTATACCGTTTCCCTGGCTGAGCAGAGAAAACAAATGATGTTGTTGGATGACTTACTGTTCCTTCGCGTATAACCGCTCCTGTAACGGCATCTTTTACTGTTACGTTATATTCTGTTGCGTTTGGAGTCGCATCCCATGTACACCTCGCTAAATCTACTGCACATGATCGCTTGCCTTCACAGCTAAGTGCTGCATATGGTATAGTTTGTTTTTCGCCGCCAATAGTAAATTCGACAGCACCGGCATTTATGGAATTCTTTCCTGTGGTAATTTTTCCGCTTACCGATCCACCAGCTCCGATAATGCCGAGATTTACTACCTCGCCACTTTGCATATCTTTCAAACTAACTGTTTCGTCCGCGCTGGTATTATTTCTATATGTATAGGCGATGTCTACCGTGTTACTTCCGGAACAAACAGATTGAACTATAGTGCCCCCAGTGGCTTGCTGACGAAGATCTTGTTGCTGACGAAGTAATAAGATAGTAACAACCATCCCTAATACAAGGATAATGCCAAAAAGCACTTTTCGTGACATGGTAAACATATTCTTTTGATTCTCTGACTGTTGCGTATTAGTTTTATTATTCCGTAATGCTTCTTCCATAGGATTTATTCACAGAATGGACACTCTACTTTTACATTTAATACTCTTTCTGGAACTGGACAACTTGATATGCTTGGTGTCGGAAATACTCTCGTCGGCTCTGGCGTCTCAGTTGGTCTCGGCGTCGGAGTGTTCGTCGGCTCTGGCGTCATAGTGGGTGTCGCAGATGGACCTCTGGTCGGTGTTAATGTCGGACGAGGTGTTAAAGTTGCTGTAGGTCGCGGGGTAAGAGTACTAGTCGGCCGTGGTGTCGGCGTGTTTGTCAGTCGAGGTGTCGGTGTATTCGAGGGTCTTGGGGTGGGAGTGGGAGTTGGACCACTGCCTATCGGTAATGATGGAGTTGGAGTGCGTGTCGGTATTAAGGTCGGTGTGCTAGTCGGCCTCGGAGTAGGGGTAACAGTTGGTCTGGGTGTGGGTGTATTTGTAGGAAATACCCGTGGAGGTTCTTCGGGTATTGGTGTAGCGGTAGGAAAAGGTTCTACTTTGGGAGTGGCGTAATTACAAGAGCGTGTCGAACCATCATAACAATTATTGGCAGGAAATATGAATCCAGGTTCACCCATACATTTCGGACATGGTTTATTATGCATTGTTAAACCAAGACACTCCATCCCATAACCATAAAATCCCCTTGATGGATCCGGTGTTCCAAAGACCCTATCTATATCTTCTTTTGTTATATCTGTATATCCGGCAGAAGATTTTATTTGAGGCTTTGCATTGTCACATACCCAATCTGATGGAACATTAGAGGCACTCTGACGTAAATCTTGGTTTTGTTTTACCAGAAGTAATGTAATAGGAATACCGACAAGGAGTACTACGATTATTCCAAGTAATGAAGGATTTTGTCTGAGGTGAATAAGAAACGCTTTCAATTTTTCCATAGAAAAAACTAGCTATTTCTACTATAGATGTATTTTTCACAAAAATGCAAGAGCAGTTTGCACTATAGTTTCGAGGGAGATTCGTTTCTAAGTTTTAGCTGGGAAAAAAATAATGCAGGAATAATTGCTAATAAGGCAAAACAGGCAGAAACATAAAAAGCCACCATTACGCTAAAAGTATCTGAAATTACCCCTAATAGAATTGGTGAAACGGTTGTAGCGATATTGGTAAAAAAAGAATGTACGCCAAATGCTTTCTCATGGTTATCTTCATTCTCAAGAGACTGTGATACTAGAGTTTGAGCTACAGGGATAGTACCCTTAGTGAGTACTCCTAATACAGTTGAAACTACTATAATTACAGGCATTGCTGAAACAAAATATTAAGAAGTAAAAGATTAGCCTTCATTATGATAATTGTCGAAGTTCTTCTTCGATAAACATATCAAGCTCCCCATCTAAAATAGAATCCGGATTTGAAGATTCGACATCAGTTCGTAAGTCCTTGACCATTTTATAAGGATGGAGAACATATGATCGAATTTGGTTACCCCAACCAGGAGTTTTATAACCCCCTTTTAGTGCAGCTTCCTGTTTTTTCCTTTCTTCCTCTTTTAAAGCCCATAATTTCGCTCTCAACATTTTCATCGCATACTCTCGATTTTGAATCTGGTAACGTTGGGTTTGGGCCGTAACGACGATACCTGTAGGCTTATGTTTTAATCTAACTGCTGTGGAAACTTTATTAACATTTTGTCCACCATGGCCACCTGAGCGAAACGCTTCAAACTCGATATCATCATCTTTTAGTTCTATATCTGCGTTTCCTTCTATTTGGGGCATAACTTCAACTAATGCAAATGATGTTTGACGAAGCTTATCTGCATTAAAAGGTGACTGACGAACAAGTCTGTGAACACCAGCTTCATGTTTTAAATATCCATATGCGTATATCCCATTTACTGAAAGTGTAATACTTTTTATACCAGCCTCATCTCCAGGAGTTTCATCCAAAACATCAAATCCCCAACCTTTCTTCTCAAAATACCGCGTATACATTCTATACAACATTTCAGTCCAATCCATTGCTTCTGTTCCACCCTGTCCCGCGTGAATTGCTAAAAGAGCATTTGCCTTATCATGGCTACCTGAAAAAAATAATAAAAGTTCTAATTTTCTAACAAGCTGTTCTGCTTCAGACAGCTCTCCTTCGTCTAACCATAACTGTAACAATTCTACCTCTTCAACTTCTTTTTGCAGCTGGGACATATCTTTCATATATTCTGCTGCACGTCTATGATCAGACCAGAAGTCAGGTTTCATACTCTCAGCTTCGATCTCACGAATCTTTTTCTTTTTTTCGTCAACTTGAACTTTTTCAAATACTTTTTGTGCTCTTATTCTTAACTCTTCCATACTATCTTTCTAATAGTGAATTTATCTCACTAATTACATACTCTTTTATACCATTTACATCTTTTGCGATTTTAGCTGTCCTACTAAATCCATAAACGACATCACCAATTTTAATATCTGATATTTTTTCTTTTGCTTGTAATGCATAATGGTGGATATCTTTTTTTATTTCTTTTTCGAAATTTGTTTGCGCACCTGCTACCGCTTTTTTTGATGTAAAAAACTGTGAGGCAATAACAGACCTAATAACATCCGCATATTGTACCACGAAGTATATGAGTGCAAAAAAAATAACAAGCAAGAATACCCGACATATAAAAAAAAACTTTTCCATGTAGTATAAAGATAACAAATTAAAAAGAGTGAGTAAACGCAGAACTAATTTCTGCCTTAAACGGCTAGGGTACAAAACCCAAAAATAAAAAAGCGTATATTATTACACCGTATTTATTGGAGAGTTTTGAAGAAAGTTAGTGATATTTTCTGCCGTGACTTTAAGAATAGTCTGCAGTGCTTCTTCACTGTTAAAAGCATTGTGAGGTGTAACGAGTACATTCTCTTTCTGGAGTAAAACGTGATTAAATAATTGTGTTCGAAGATCACACTCTTGTATAAAAGATCCAGATAGTAATTGTCGTTCCTCTTTTATACCACACTCTTCTTCGAGAACATCTAGCCCTACAGCTTTTAATAGTCCTTTCTCTAAACTTATTAAAATAGCTTCTGTCTCTATTAGACCTCCACGCGCTGTGTTAATTAGTACACTTCCTTTTTTAAATTTATTAATATTCTTTTTATTAATTAAATGATGGGTTTCTTTTGAATAGGGGACATGCAAACTCACAACATCGGAGATAGAAAGTAATTCGGGAAGATTGAGGAACGTTATACCGAGCCTTTTCGCCAGTTCTTCATCAGGATGACGAGTATAGGAAACTACTCGCATACCAAATCCTTTAGCAATTTTTATAACTTCTTTTCCTATGTGGCCTATCCCTATAACGCCCATTGTCTTTCCATGTAAATCAAATCCCCGTAATCCCTCCAACTCAAAATTTCCTCTTCTAGTCCTTTCTATAGAGAATATAAGTTTACGGGACAAAGCCAGAAGTAACGCGAACGTATGTTCTGCTACCGTGTTTGCTCCATATGTCGGAATATTGCAAACTGTTATTCCTTTTCTCTTACAATATTCAATATCGATATGATCATAACCAGTCGATCTCGTAACTATTAATTTTAGCTGAGGCATTTTTTCGATAATTGCTGCAGGAAGAGGTGAGTAAATAAACACTGAGAGAACATCAACATCATGTAGATTCTGAATGTCTTTTTCTTCAATGTGTGCTTTCATAAACACAACAGTATGTTCTGAAAAAGTTTTTTGTAAAAAAGGAATTTCCCACTCCTCTATTTCGAAGAAAGCGATCTTCATAACATATTATGTATGATATTACACCTATATTTGTCAATGATTGGAATAACTATTCTAGCAGATACATTTGTTTCTTTTAATAATTTTATATACAATATGCTTCGTATTCTATGAAGAAACGAGCAAAAGTAGCGATGTTTGGTTGTGGAAGAGTAGGTATAAGCGCAGCGTATACCATGTATCTTAAAAATATTGCAGGAGAGATTATGCTTTACAGCAGAAACCCTGAAAAGTTAATTGGAGAGCAACTAGATTTTCAGCACAGTTTGTCTTTTGTAGGCAATACCGCAGTCACAGTCGCAGAAGATATTGCTGACCTAAAAAATAGTGACATTATCGTATACTCAGCAGGAGTTGCACAGGAATCAGGAGAAACTCGACTGAATTTAACTACGAAAAACACAGAATTAGTAGAAGCCACTATTCCTGAAATTGTAAAACATGCACCAAACGCGATCATCATCATGGTGACTAATCCAGTCGATATTTTAACGTATAAAGCATTTCAAATTGCAGGCATACCTTCTGGGAGACTTTTCGGCAGCGGAACAACACTCGATACTGCACGTTTTCGATTTCACTTATCGGGAATGCTTCATGTAAACTCGAGAAGTATCCACGCATATATTTTAGGAGAACATGGCGACAGTTCTTTTCCGGCAATCTCTAGTGCAAATGTCGGGGGTCAGCCTATTATAACCTTTCCTCATTTCTCAAAAGAAAAAATTTTAGAAGCATATGAGGAAGCAAGAAATGCCGCATATAAAATAATTGAAGCAAAAGGCGCCACTTATTATGCTATCGGTGTAGTGATATCTGAGTTAGTATATACCATTCTGCATGATGCTAAAAGAGTCTATCCTCTATCGATTCCGTTAGAAGGCAAATATGGTTATCACGATGTGGCACTAAGTGTGCCGTGTATTCTTGGAAAAAATGGTGTCGAAAGAATTCTTGAAGTACCTTTGTCAGAGGAAGAAAAGAAACAATTTGATCATTCAGTAAAAACGCTGAAACAATACCTCGCAGAATAGTTACTTAAGCTCTAAACTTTTCCACAAATAACGAGAGGCGATAGATCGATAGGGTTTCCACTTTCCTGCAATAGTATCTATATCAGATTTCGTCGGTTCTGAAGAAAAATTGTACAACTTTTGAATAGCACGTTTTAATCCTAAATCTCCATAGGAAAAAATATCAGGTCTACCCATTGTAAAAAGCAGAAACATTTCAGCTGTCCACCTTCCTACTCCCTTTATTTTAGTTAATTCAGTAATAATCTCTTCATCATTCATCAATGGAAATTTCTCAAAAACTTTGCCGCTTATTAAAGCATACTCAGCAATATTTTTAACATATGAGACCTTTGACCATGACAAACCCGCGTCTCTCATTTTTTGAGAATCCATCCTAATGATTGTTTCAGCTGTTAACTCTTCATCCGACGTAAGTGCCTTTAATCGACCAAAAATAGTATCAGCAGCCTTTACAGAGAGCTGTTGAGAAACGATTGATTCAACAAGTTCTACAAGATAGTTTTTAGAAAAATGCCATTCTGGTTCTGGGATTATATTAATGATTTTCCCAAGGACCGGATCAACATTTTTAATATGGTGAATAGCATGTTTTTGCATATCACGACTGATCACATTCATTCTTGCATTATACCAGCTCATGCATATGGAATCTCAAAGAATGGTACAATAATTTAGCTGCCATGAAAAACCGTGTACCGATAACTAAAACATTAGTTTATAGAATACTTTTTCTTTTTTCCTTTGCAATCATCATTAGTGTGATTTTTGTTCAATATCGATCTCTAGAACAAAAGAAGTTCCAAATTTTTTCTTTATCACAAAACGAGTTAGCTTTAGAGAGACAGATTGCATCAATCAGCGCAGATTTAAAAACAGTTACATCAGAAGATCAATATGTAAAAAACAAAAAACAGGAAGAAGAAATAAAATTAATTAGTTTAACATATAAAAAGACAGTAAAGGTATATGAAGATTTATTAAAACTGAAAGAAGCAGGAGGAGAAACAGAGAAACTCGATGGGTTAATTTCACAGTCTCTTACATATCTCTCTGATAAAAATTATGCATCCGCGGAAGCTGTCTTAACGACACTCGCAAATGATATAAAAAAAGAACAAGATGCTTTAGCACAAAAAGCTGCATCTTTCACAATTCCTGCAAATATAGTAACTAATAATACCCCTCCAGGAAGTGGATACAGTAGACAAAAAGTCCAAACAGAAATAGGAGATTTTCTTGTGGATATAATCTCTGCAGATCTAAACTCGACAAAAGTTATTATTGATACTGCTTCTGACGGTACGTGCGCGAATGACTGTCCTGTTCTATCACTTGCTGACTATGTTAGTCGTTCTGGAGCGTATGCTGGTATTAATGGATCTTATTTCTGTCCAGCAAGTTATCCTAGTTGTGCAGGCAAAACAAATTCCTTTGATACCTTACTCATGAATAAAAATAAAATTTATTTTAATTCAGATAATAACGTATACAGCACTGTTCCTGTTGCTGTTTTCGGTAATGGCTGGGCTCGGTTTATCGGACGATCTTCTGACTGGGGACGAGATACGAGTGTAGATGGGGTTATAGCGAATCAACCACTTCTTTTATCTGGTGGGAATATCGTTTTCGGCGGTGATGGTGATCCGAAAAAAGGAAGTAAAGGTGCTAGATCATTCGTGGGAAATAAAGGAAGTACTGTTTATATAGGTGTTACGCATAATGCAACAGTTGCTGAAAACGCGTATGTTTTAAAAGCTCTAGGGTTAGAAAACGCATTAAATCTTGATAGCGGTGGCTCTACTGCATTGTGGTCAGGTGGATATAAAGTAGGTCCTGGACGAACTATCCCAAATGCTGTTCTCTTTGTACGAAAATAGTTATTCCCCAACTGTAACAACCGACACTTAACTATTCTAAAATTGGGTCAGACAAACACCCTTATAATGAGGGATTGGTTCTGTGTTTGTAAAACATACTTATGTATAATACGAAAAAGATGACGAAGAAAATCGTAGGTACATTTATTCCACTTTCAGCACTTCCCAAAAATGGCACTATAGAAGACGGTATACAATTTCTTGATTGGCTTGAGAAGATGAAACAAAATGCATGGCAAGTATTACCACTACATGAAACTCACTTAGAAAAAGGTTCAAAAACTAAACATGTTCCTTCTCCCTATAAAAGTTATGGAATTGGATTAGATCCTAAATATGGATATAAAACTAAATCCCAAATACTTGAGATAAATGATGAATTTATACATTTTGAGAAGGATAATGCATTCTGGTTGTCAGACTATGCATTATTTTGTTCTTTAAGAGATTATTTCGGTACTGATTTATGGACACAGTGGGATAAAAGTGCAAAATTCCGAGAACCCAACGCACTGTATAAATGGGAGAAGAAACTTATAACGCAGATACAATCTTATAAAGTAACTCAATGGCAGCTACATAAAGAATTTAGTGTTTTACGAACACAAGCGGAAAAGAAAAATATTGCTCTGATCGGTGATTTACCGTTCTACTTACCATTACAAAGCCCACTTGTATGGGCAAACCAAAATTTATTTGATATTAATCCAGATGGTTCTCTATCAGTAATCTCAGGCGTTGTAAGACGAGCAGATAGTCCCTATGGACGTCAAATTTGGGGACATCCACTTTATAACTGGCAGGATCTGATCATAACACAGGCTATAACAAAGTTATTTATAAAAAGAATAAAATATCTCGCAGGATTATTTGATGTTATTCGTCTAGATGCTATTAATTATCTTTTCAGATATTGTCGTATAAATATTGCAAATGAACACAAAGATACCGTACTAAATGGTCCTGGAGAAACTATATTAAAAATAATATTACAAACAGCTAAAGAAAGTAATCTCTCTGTTTTTGCAGAGGATGCCGGAGCAGAACTTACGAAGTTACAAAAAGCTCTAAAGGATACAGATATCCCCGGAATAAAAATTTTTCGCTATGCATACAACAATGTACTAGACGCATTTATTGACACATATACCAATATTACTGAATATCCGGAAAATAGTTTCGCATATACCACAACACACGATACTGAACCTTTAGTTGTTTGGTTAGCTACCATACCGCACGAGAGGAAAGTTGAACTTGCAAAGAGAATAGGTGTTCCTTATGAGAAAGAAGACTCTAGACTAGCCAAGCATATACGTAAAGCAATCATACAATCTCCTTCAAAAATAACAATCATTCCAATGCAGGATTGGTTGTTAACAAAAGAACGAATTAACATACCTGGAACAGAAAAAGAAGTTAACGATCCAAATTGGCGTTATAAATTAGCGACACCTATTAGTGAGTTACCAATAATTAATGTTTCTGAAGAGTAGTAAGCGTAGGCAGATACATGGTTTCGAAATATTCATATAACATCCGCGTAGTACTATATCGTTCTATTACTAATTTTCTTGCATTTACCATGTTCTCAATCCAATCTTCAGATATTCCTGTAACATTTTTACCATAATACAACGGAATAATATGTTGCTGAAGTGTTGTAAGTAAACTCTCAGTAATGTCATTGCTATCTATTTGCCATCCTATTTTATAAAGATCGATCTCGTCAACCCATCCATCTCTCGTACTCAATGGCAAGACACCGTTTAAACATGCTTTCATACCACTTGTCCCGCATGCTTCAAAACCGACAACTGGTGTATTGAGCCATACATCACATCCTGAAGTTAAATATTTAGCCTCTTTTAAGCTATAGTTTGGTAAATATACAACATATCCATCAAACCTCGTTACTATCATACGCTGTAATTCCTCAAGCATTTGTGCCCCTTCTAGATCACTTTCATGTGCAGATCCGGCAATAACAATACGAAGAGGAGCTTTTTTATTCGTAAGTAGTTGGAGTAATCGATCTTGATCTTGAAAAATAGCTAAAGGACGCTTATAAGCTACCATTCGCCTTGCCCAACCGACAAGTAGATCGTTTTTATCCCATACTTGACCGGTTTTTTTCTGAATTAGATCCAATAATTCCTTCTTATTCTGCTGATGCTTTCTCCAAAAATTCTCTTTATCTGCTCCACTCAATTCTCCATTTTCAATTCTCAATTTTCCGATCTTATCCCAATTATGAATATGAATTCCGTTCGTTACTGCTTTCATAGGATACTCTTTCCAGATTTCTTTTGCTTTTTCTGCATGAAGTTTACTAACGGCGTTTGTATGAGAAGACATGCGGAGAGCTAGTGTCGTCATAGAGAAAATACTTGATTCTTGAATAGTTCCGAATGCAATTATTTCATGAAGAGGTACTTGAACCTCTTTAGCATAATCTGAAAGTAATGCAGCTACCATATCTGTATTAAACATATCATTCCCCGCTGCGACCAGTGTATGGTTGGTAAAGACGATATGCTGTTTTGCACGTTCAATTTCATGAAGAAATGCTGTCTTATACTCACGCATTTCATGATATGCGATCTCTAACGTCAGCAGAGCAGAATGTCCCTCATTCAAATGATATATACTAGGATGGATTTTTAGAGCTTCTAAAAAACGTAACCCCCCAATACCTAATACCATTTCTTGCTTAAATCTTGTTTCTTTATCAACTATATAAAGTCTGTTCGTTATCTGGCGGTCTTCTGGCGTATTTTCTTCGATATTCGTATCGAGTAAAAGAAAACGTACAGTTTTACCTATTTGTTTTTCCCATGCAGATACTGTTATATTTCTACCTTGCATCGGAACATGAATAAGAATTGGTTTATTCTCAGTATTTACCACTTTATGGTAACCTATTTCTTCTGGATGTCTTCTCATCGGGAATTTTAGCATTGTTCCTTCTGAATATAACTCATGACGAAGATATCCTTCATGATAGTATAAACCGACCGCAACAAATGGTATTTCCTGATCAGCTGCTTCTTTTATAGTATCTCCAGCTAGTATACCTAACCCACCAGCATAAGTAGGTGAGGCATCATCCAGAGCAAACTCAGCACAAAAATATGCAATAGGCCGTTCCGTTAAACTTTGATAATCTACTGATGATCGGAATTTTTCAAACCAATTTTTAAACATGAAAATTATTATAAAGGCTGTAACAGAATACTTCCAGTACCATTACTAGTATTTCCTGACCGCCCTGACTAAGCAAGTTATCAATCATAGAGTATACGAAATAAAACTACAGTACTTTTATCTATTTAACCTTCTGATACTATTTTATACGCAGGATGGGAAAGTGGACGGGCAGCACGCTTACGCTCTTCTATCACATGTTTATACCAAAGATCGTATTCTTTCGCTGCTTTTTCCCACGAGAAGTTAGACTGAAGACAATTTAGAACGAGTTTTCTCCATAATTTTTGCTGTTTATATGTTGTTAACGCCTCGATCATACTTCCATACAGAGCCCATGCGTCTTTCTGAAAAAACGAAAACCCATTCCCCTTTAGCCTTACTGGATTAAAATCCTCGATAATATCATGTAACCCCCCTGTCCTTCTAACTATAGGAACTGCACCGTATCGTAGTGCCTCAAATGCAACAATACCTCCTGGCTCGTATAAACTCGGTATTAAAATGAAATCTGCGCCTGCAAATATCTTCCGTGGTAACCGGAAGTCCGGTTGTAAATGAATCCCTAACTGTGTAGGATATTCTTTTTGTAAGGTAAGCAGTCTATTTCTATACCGATCATCCCCTCCACCCAAAATAATAACTTGCACCTCAGGCCTACCAGTTAAAAGGTGAGATAAAGCTTCTATCAGGATATCTAAACCTTTCTGCTGCTGCAAACGTCCAGAGAAAGCAAAAAGCGGTCGACTTACATCAACAGGTAATAAAAAAACTTTTTGTAAATCGGCTTTATTTATCTTCCGTAATTTAAAATAATTTTTTTCATTAAAAGTTTGTTTAATGATCGGATCAGTTGATGAGTTAAATTCCTCTGTATCTAAACCGTTTAAAATACCCGTTAATTTTCCTTTTATCTTTTGAAGAGTTTCATCAAGTCCTTCAGCATATTCAGGAGTTAGGACTTCTACTGCATGTGTGGGACTTACAGTACTCACAGCATCCGCATAGAGAAGTGCGCGTTTCAGAGGATTTTGTTTTTGTAGTTTAGGTGAAAGTAGAGCAGATAGCTCACTTTTACCATCATCGAAATCTTCTTTCGCGGCAAATCGATAATCATAGTTTCCTTGATAAGCGAAGTTATGAACAGTAAAAATGACTGCTGTTTTCGTAAAAAGTTTTTTATATCGTTTATCACGTCGTGCTAGCTCTACCGCATATGCAGTATGCCAATCATTACAGTGAATAACATCTGGCCACCAGTCATCCTTCTGTAAAGTTTTACTACGCTGATAGAGCCATTCTAAGCAACCCTTAGATAATAATGCGAAGCGCACATGATCATCCCTATATCCGAACACATTAGCTCTGAGTTCATAATATTCTCTATTCTCTAAAAAATATGTCGTAGTTTTTTTCTTCTTTTGATATTTTTTAATATTGCAAATAAGGTAATCTTTTTTATCTTGTTTTAATTGTTCATCTGTTGCGTTTTGCATAAGAGGTACATGAAGGTCTTTATAAACTATACTCATTCTCCATCCTTTACTTTCTAATGAAGTGTTTTCCATAGTTCCATATTTTGGTGTAAAGATTCGAACATCATGTCCGAGTTTAGTAAGGGCACGAGGAAGAAAGTACATTACTTGGGATAAACCACCGACTGAAACGAAGGGTGCTACCTCAGCACAAACAAATAGAATATTCACGAAGCTATTGTATCACAGCATTAGAATCGAAGGAATAACAAAAAAACGTCCTTGTTTCATATACGTTCATGTCATACTATAAATATATGCTAGAGAATCAAGAAAAAAATAAGTTCTTAAAATATTTTATTCTTATAATACTTGTCGCAGGTTTCATAACCACTTTTATCAGTGGATATATCTTAGGCAGGGTAACAATTGTTGAAAAAAAAATATATTCACAAATAACACCTACTCAAAAACCAATACCAACAATAGACAACATACAGGTAAATACTCTACCGTTTCTACCAGGAAAATTTTATTTCGACGACACAATAATAGCAATCACAAAAACGAAACCTTTAAAAGCTGTTGCAGTAAGCGCGCGACGACTAGAGAACGAAAATGGCTATCTTCATAATACTGGCTTAAGTTTTTTTAATGGTGAAAATTGGAGTAGGGAAACCGAATCTGCTCAGACATCAGATACAGCTATTCCTCAAGGTAAACTTATTAATTCATGGGATACACAGCTCGATCCTTCACGTGTTCTGAAGCAGGCTATAACTACAAATCTCAGTATTAATGAAACTTTATTATCAATTGAAACAGGAACGTTGTCTAACGAAATAAGCCTGCGAAGTCTTCCAGGTTATACAAAATTCATGTCTGCAGGTAATGGAAAACTAACAATAAACGAAATAAAATATGAAGTGTATATTCTGTATACACAAATTTATTCATTTAATTCATCAGATATTGCTTTTTATAACCAACCTCTTGATTTAACAACAGACTGGGTAGGATTTTGGGATGAAGAAAGAAACTTTTATCATATCGACATAACCAGAGTAAAGAAACCTATCCCCACATACCAAACACACACAATTGGAGTCATGAAAGATATGAAAGGTAACGTTTTAAAAACATTTACTGTCAATGTCCAACGAAATTCTGAAGAGAATCCAGAGAAATATTCAATATTTTTAAATAGCCCTATTAATACGACACTTCAATTCTCACGTATGAATACGCTTGATAAAGCGGTAAATAATAATCATATTTGGTTAATGGGGATAATTGAAGGATCAATAATATCTTCAACAGGAAGAAATATAAATGGTATAGGACTAGTAGAATATATTCACGAAAAGTAAAAATTTAAAACCAGGGTCTTTCCGGACTTTGCATCTTTAAAAATAGGCTTAGTAGAACTGCCATGGCGAAAAGAAGAAATAATCCAAGTACCAGGTTTTTTTTTAACGATGTCCCTGTCAGTTTACTCCAAAATGTTCCTATACCTAAAACAGGTAAAGAAAATCCAGCGATAAGTATCGCTACTAATTTCGCTATGGGAATTAAAAGAACTGCAGGTAAAATAACAATTGCGTGTGCTGGAGAGACTAAAATAAAAAAAAATAATGAGATTGTAATAAATATTCCCAGCATACAGTAATTATATATGAAAACTATTTATTATACAGGCGGTTTAGCAGAAACAGTGTCGCACCCAACACAACTTACAGCATCTTTTTTTTCATACTGGTTTACAGGGAAGGAAAGTTTAGGGAAAGCAATGAAGCTTCTTAAACTTCCATATACTTCTATTTCATTACCTGTGGTAGAGACGCATGATGATGAAATGGTCGTTAATCTTCTTCATGAGGAAAAAACACTTTTTGGGAAGACAATTTTTCGATATAAAGATCGAAGTACTCTTCATGAAGAACCAGCATTAACAATTGCTTTAAACAAAGTATTTCACCCGCTGTATTGGTTAAATACACTCCATATACTTTTCCAACAATCTATGTGGATAGCACACAATAATCAAATTATAAAACGTGCTGAAATGCTTATGAGCGAAATCCCAAACAGTAGTTCTGATAAAAATATCGTATCTATTGACACTCTATTAAAAGATACCGTTTGGCCACGAGTAATAGCTATTGGTCTTGTAACAGAATTTTTCCATCAGCTGTTAAAACATGAAGCAGGATCACAATGGAGCGATATCCAACAATGTATCAGTCAGAAAGTTGGAGAAAATGATTGGTTCTTTCACTCGATTACTGACCAAGCACTCGTTAAAAATAAACATCTTGATTTTGAGAAGTATATTGAACAATATGGACTGAGATCCGACAGTGATTATGAACTAACCAGTCCACGGTGGTATGAACAAAAAGAAATCATAAAAAAAAGAATCACTAACGCTGTAGACGTACCGACACTAAAATATAAAAATATTACCTTCACTAAACATATCGAAATATTAGTAAATACTTTTGTTACACTACAAAGCTTTCGTACAGAAGCGAAAAGAAAAACACTCCTACATATAGACGCACTTCGCAGTGCAATTTTACCTTCTTTTCATAATAACTTCGACAGTATGGCTTTACATACACGAGATGAATTATTGTCTGGAAATATTTATATAAAAAAAACCTCGAAAAAAGTAATGGCAAAGAAAGTACTTTCTAAAGTTTCGAGACAAGGAAAAGGTGTTGCTGTATCAGCAGGTACTGTACAAGGGAAGATAACCCATGTTAAAAGTATCACACAACATATATCTGAACATAGCATAGGAGTTTTTCCAAACGCTAGCCCGGAATTCGCTTTACTCTATCCGAAATGTTCAGGAATGATTTTCTTAAAAGGAGGTCAAACATCCCACGGATCTATTGTCGCCCGAGAATTCGGCATCCCAGCACTCATAGATCCAGAAGCTATACATATACCACCAAATACCCTCATAGAAATGAATGGGAATAAGGGGATCTGGAAAGTTCTCTAAAAAAAGATGTTTGTTACCTAAGATTCATTATATAATATGCAGATATGCATTGTTGGGAAAAGTTGCCAAGGGAATATTTAGAAAAAATTAAAAAAATTATTCTACCCGAAGAAATTGATGCAGCACTAGAATCTTATTGCAAACCAAAGAAATTAAGTATTCGCATTAATCAGCTTTTAACTTCAGTTGAGAAAGTGATAGAAGAGTTACAAAATTTTAACATACAGTTTGAAACTATTCCCTGGTACAGAAATGCTCTTCTTCTTAAGGACATACAAAAAGAACAAATTACAAATTTAGAACTATATAAAACAGGCCAAATCTATCTTCAAAGTCTTTCAAGTATGATTCCTGCATTAATTCTTGATCCGAAAGAAAATGAAACTATTTTAGACATTACTGCTGCACCTGGAAGTAAAACTACACAGATTGCGCAAATGATGCATAACACTGGACAAATTATAGCAAATGATATAAGTCGAGCTAGATTATATAAACTACAAGCAGTTCTTAAAGATCAACAAGTAAAAAATGTTAAAGTATTACTATCACAAGGAGAGCATATTTGGAGAAAATATCCCAATTTTTTTGATAAAACACTTGTTGATGTCCCCTGCACAATGGAAGGAAGATTCAATCCAGAAGATTCCAAAACATTTGAAGACTGGACACCTAAAAAGTGCGAAAAACTTTCATCTCTCCAAAAAAAACTTCTTCGATCAGCATTTTTTGCGACAAAACCAGAGGGAACTATAGTCTATGCTACCTGCACACTTTCTCCGGAAGAAAATGAAGAAGTTGTTGATTGGTTATATAATCAGGAAAATAAAAATATGCTTATAGAAACAATTTCATTACCAAATATTTCTTTAAATGAATCTTTACCGTCGTGGAAAGGAAGAGAATTCTCAGCAGGCATAAAAAATACACGAAGGGTATACCCTTCAGAAACCATGGAAGGATTCTATATTGCTAAAATTAAGCGCATGCTATAACGCATAAATACTATTCTCCTTTTTTACAGTACCTTTCTACTTTTGCCAATAATGTTTCTACATCAAAAGGTTTAGGGAGAAAATCTGTAGCTCCATTTATTTTAGCTATTGCTTCTGCAGAAGGATGAGCTGAAAGTACAATTGCTGGAATTGATCCCGTTTGCGGATGTTTCTTAAGCAGTATAAGAATATCTGCCCCATCCTTCCCCGATAGTAAAAGGTCAAGAAGTATAACAGAAGGTTTAAATTTTTGGGCAAGTGAAATAGTTTTATTTCCATCTGTATTTACCATTACCTCGTATCCATCATCTTCAAGAACAAGTTGTATTGCTTCTAAAATTGCAATGTCATCATCGATTACAAGTACTTTTTTCATTTCTTATGAACATCGTCTATTATAGAGAACTTACATACTTTAATTAATGTTACGTTTTCAGACGGTAGTAACTAATTGGTGCTAAGCAGCTTTATCGAATTTGTCGATAAAGATAAATAAAACTAAAAGAAATTAGAAAAATGAAGATATTTTTTACAAAGATAAATTCCATACTTATTTCATAGTATAGTAATTTTTCTTTGCTGTCTAGTAATAGTTTAGATTTGTAATTACCGTATCAACAAACTTACTAGATATACTGCCATCATTTCAGCACCGATAGCTAAACTTATTCCCACCATCATTAATGATGCTTTTTCAAATAAACCCAATTGTATATTAATTTTTTTTTGGGATACATCGTAAAAGTAAGAGTATTTTTAAATGAGCCTAGAAAACATATAATAGAAAAGTTACGTAATGATAAAATTGTAAGAATGTAAGAATAAAGCAAGAGCTAGAAGATTTTTTATTTACTATGCTTTTGGAGTAAACCTTGCAGTCCTTCCACCGCACGAAGCACTTCAATTGGTGTCACGAATACAACGGTATTAGATTGATCAGAAGAAATATCGTTAATTGAATTTAAGGTTCTCAAATGTAAAGCACCAGGTTTATCCGCCATAAGAGCAGCTGCTTTCGCCAAATTCTCAGCAGCAATAACTTCTCCCTCTGAGTTAATAATCGTCGCTCGACGTTCTCGTTCTGCTTCTGCCTGTTTCGCCATTGTTCTCTTCATTCCTTCGGGAAGGATAATGTCTTTTAACTCAACCGAAATTACTTCTAATCCCCATTGTGTTGTAGTTTCTTTCACAATATCTTTAATTCTGGTCGCAACTGCATCACGATTAGCAAGTAATGAATCAAGTTCTACTTCTCCAACTACATTTCTCATCGTGGTTTGTGCAAGTTGATGAATAGCATAGTAAAAATTTTCCACTTCGAGAACTGCTTTTGAAGCGTTAATGACTTTATAATAAATAACTGCTGATATACGCGCAGAAACATTATCCTTCGTGATAGCTTCTTGGTCAGGAACATCAACAGCTTTCGTACGAATATCTACTTTATGATATGATTGAATAATGGGCCAAATAATTCTCCAACCAGGCTCCATCATACCAGCATACCGTCCAAAGGCGAACTTGATTCCCCGCTCATACTGATTAATTTGCTTTATTGAAATAAGAAGTAAAAATAAAAATACAATAAACGGAAGGAAAAGAATCTCCATATATAAGCTTTATACTACTGCTTCTTTTTACAGAATGCAATAGCTCTTCTATGAGCAATTGCTATAAAATAACCCCTGCAGCCTTTAGTGCGGCATAGTGATCGGAACTATTTCTTTTTAAATACTCAGCAACTTTTCCTCTTACCGGAATAATTGGTAACTGGTGTTCTTGGGCAAAACGAGTTATTTTTTGAATGGCTATTTCTATATCTTTTATCGATTCGACCATTAATTCTATTTCTCCTACTGAATAACCAAAATCTAAAGTATCTAAATCAATAATAAAATCATCTTTTTTATATTTTTTTCTTGTAGTTGTTACTGTACAAAACGGCATATACCCACGTTCTCTAAGCACTTCTGTAAAATTACCTTTTTTTGGTAACGACAGAAAATCCCTGATTTCCTCTTCATTCTCTAATTCTTTATATTGGTCTATCAACCTTCGTACATCATGCAAAGGAATTTTAAGTTCCCATTTGTTATCACGACTCCGAAGCCAAAGATCTTTAGTAGTTAATGAATACTTTTGTGTGTCATAGTAAGTATCTGTAAATGTCTTCTCACTAAGAAATATCGAATTGGTTATAAGTCTCTCAATATCTTGCTCACGGAGGAAAAACTTTTTTTCAACTTCAATCATAAGATTGTTTAATGAAGATAAACTCCTACTTTTTTTGCTACTTGGTACTCTGGAGTATCCTCTGTAATTTTCTTAAGTTTTTCTACGGCTTCAGAGATAGGTACTGTTTTCATTTTACCAGCACTTAAACAAACAATTTTATTAAATTCTTTCTTATCGTATGCTTCCATGGCAGCTACACCATATCTACGTGCTAATATTCTGTCTTCAGCATCAGGAGAACCACCACGCTGTGTATGACCAAGAACAACATTTCTCATTTCAAACTCACCTGGAGCCATATCCTCTACCATATTCATGAGCTGAAAAGATACTCCACCAAGTTTTACTTCTGAACTAGAACCATATGATTGATGAACAAGTTTATCGCGTATTTTTAAACCTTCTGCAACTACTACAACTGCAGCATATTCATGATGCTTTCTTCTATTACGTAAGAATTGAATAAACTTATCGGCAGAAAAAGGAAATTCCGGGAGTAAAATCGCACTTGCACCCCCTGCTAAGCCAGCAAAGAGAGAAATCCAACCGGTATATCTTCCCATACATTCGACAAAAATAACCCTATCATGACTAAATGCAGTTGTCTGGACTTTATCAATTGCATCCATTGCTACTCCTACGGCTGTACTAAACCCGAATGTTTGGTCTGTGCTTCCTAAGTCATTGTCAATAGTTTTTGGTACACCGATAATATTTACTCCATATTCAGCTAGTTGTAAACCTCCGGTCATAGTTCCATCACCACCTATGAGGATGAGACCCTCAACTCCTAACGTATCAAGATGCTGCTTTGCTTCTTCTAATATCTCCTTAGGTATTTCCCCTTTTGAACCTTCTCCTACTTTCCCTCCAAATCTTCCTTTATTTGTCGTGCGCAATATAGTGCCTCCAAGATAACTGATATTTTTAACAGAATCTAACGTTAACTCTCGATACATAAGAGGAGACAGAAGCCCTTCCCATCCTCTTTCGAAACCAATAAATGAATATCCAAGGGGTGTACCACTTTTAACTACAGCTGAAATAACAGCATTAATTCCTGCACAGTCTCCACCAGCATTAACAATTCCAATTTTTTTCTTTGACATACAATTTGTTCAATCCGTATTTTAACGCAAAGCAAGAGTAACTGCAATGTATCGTAACTTATACATGTATACTTTAGAGAATTCCGGTGATATCTTAGCGATAAAATTCTTTTATACGTTGAGTTACTGTTAACACTTCTTCGTCCAAAAGAAATTGATGACACGGTAAAGAAAGAATATGCTCTGCCTTATATTCGGTAATTGGAAGTGCTAGTTGATTAAACTCTGGATAACAGTCTTGTTTATGAATTGGCACCGGATAATGAATCAGCGACTGCACATTATGCTCTTTAAGATAAGTTTGTAAGGCATCACGTTTCTCTACTTCTATAACAAAAAGATGAAACGTATGCAAGGCGTTTTCTCTTAATTTCGGTAACGTCAATCCATCAATGTTTAATAGTTCTTTTTTATAGAGTTCTGCTATCTGGTTTCTTCGTATGTTACCTTCACTAAGATAAGGAAGCTTTACACGTAAAATTCCAGCTTGAATTTCATCGAGCCGGCTATTTATACCTTTAATTTTATGATGATACCTATCTTTTTGTCCATAATTACGAAGCATTTTACATACCTCATATAACTCTTGAGAATTTGTCGTTATCGCGCCTCCATCTCCGTATCCTCCTAAATTTTTTGTGGGATAAAAACTAAAACATCCCAAAGTACCAAGTGCCCCAGCTTTTTTCTGAAAAAATTCAGCTCCAGCTGCCTGACATGCATCTTCAACTACAGTAAGATTATGTTTTTTAGCAATCTCATTAATTGTATGCATATCTGCTATCTGGCCGAAAAGGTGTACTGGGAGAATTATTTTCGTTCGCGGAGTTATATACTTCTCAATACTATTTACATCCATATGAAAATACTCATCAATATCTATGAATACTGGTTTTGCACCGACATTGGTAATAGCTAGCGTAGTTGCTACAGCAGAATTTGAAACAGTGAGAACTTCATCATCCTTACCCACACCTAATGCCATAAGCGATATCTGTAAGGCCTCTAATCCATTTGCTACACCGATAGCATATTGCGTACCAATATATGAAGCGAAATCTTTTTCAAACTCTTCAACTTGTTTTCCCAAGATATACCATCCACTTTCCAATGTTTCTGTAACTGCTTTAAGAATAGAATCTTTATGAAACAGGTATTCTTTTTTAAAATCGTTCATTACTATCATAGTTTTAAATATCATGTACTGCTGCTTTAAAAGTTGCGTAATCTCTAATATAATCTGAAGGTTTATAAATGTCTGAAGCGACAACCAGAAGAACTGTATCAGGCGTGAAGTCTATCATTTCATGCCACATCATCGTATCCAGAAATACTCCTTCATTAGAACTATGTAATCTTAGTGTTTCACGTGCTTTTCCATTATCTAGTATGAGAGTAATGCTCCCTTTTATACAGAAAAGTATTTGCTGCGTTTCTTTATGAGCATGAAAACCACGTTTCGCACCTTTAATCACATCGGAAATATAGTATATTCTCTTTATCTGAAACGGTAAATCTGGTTCTTCTAAAAAACAGAGAAATCCTTCATCCTCGATTTTCGGAACTGTAATAATATAAGAGAGTGCTGTATGTGTAATTGTATTATTTCCTTTTTTCATACTCCAATACTTCCTTTATAAATGCGTCAAACATTCCTGCAACTCTATCCCACGTATATTGCTTTGCAAAAGTACGTGCTTTCACTCTCATTGTATCATTCAATTTCTTATTAGTTGCTTTTACTAGAAGCTTACCATATTCATCTAAATCAAAGGGCTTTGCTTTTAAGTAAAAATCATCAGGCGCCCAACGACACTCAGGTAAATCAAAGCCTACCATAGGTAATCCAGACGCTAATGCTTCAAGTGCCCATAAGGATAATTCATCATGTCGTGATGGAAAGGTTACAAAAATTGCTTCTGATAATAATGCTTCTTTTTTCTTTCCGTAAGCAGAACCTACCATATGAACTTTTTTTTCGAGTCCATAATCTTTAATTAGTTTTCTAATTTTCCCTTCATCCGGACCATGACCTGCAATAACAAGTGGATATCCTATTATAGACGATACTTTTGCGTAAGCCTCTATGAGTAAATCAATACCTTTTTGACTCATATCTAATCTGGAGAGAAAAAGGATGTGCTTCGGCGCGGTATGTTTAATATTAAAGAACGACTCATCAACACCTTGGGGTACAATCTTATATATAATTGATGGATTAAGTTTCTTCATTTTAGAACTATCTACATCTGAATATGGTAAAAAATATTTATAAAATTTAGCACCATACTGTTCAATTAAATGAAATGGTAAATGATATTTTTTTGAAAATTCCTTAGCATTGAACATGGAAGGTAATCCGATGATCGGCGTTGAGGTAAATCTGGGTGTACCGATCGTAGAAACAGGAGCAACGAATGACTCAATAATAACATCGGCTTTTACTTTCCGAACATAAAAAGGCAGCATGAGGATATAAAAAAGATTGTTAAGACGTATAAACTTACTACCTACTGCTATATGTTTGTATGTTATACCATCTTCTACTCGATCTTGGTAACCCGGATAACGAGAACAATATACAGAAATATCATACCCAAGTTTATGTAGACGACGACCTACTTCATATGTTGCTCTTGCCTGACCAGCCCCAAGAAGAGGATTTTTTAGATCATCAAAATCAAAATAACTCACTTTTATTTTCTGTTTCATATAGTTGTTTTCATTACCAACGAAATACTTTACGTAGTATTTGTAGTACCATTGGTGTTTTTTTAGACGCGTTTAATTTATTATATATATTTACTATCCCATCTCGTAAAGTAGGCTTTATTCCTCTTCTTACTGAAATTGTAACAACTTCTGATTCAGCATTTGATAAATCTTTCTTATATGGATAAATACCGAGTGAAAAGTTATATGCCTTTATCCCTCTTTTTCTACATTCTTCCATGCACAATGTATGAAGTATATAACCGATTCTTAATCGTTTGTTATTTACCTGACCTAATTGAAGATTAAAAACATCGTTGAAACCGAGCTGATATCCATATGCCACGCCATTATCAACAAATAATGAAAGACAACCGAGCGTTCCAATTTTTTTACTTCTTACTCGAAAAAGAATGACAGATTTATATCGTAACAATTTTGGAATGATTATTTCCTGAAACTTAGTGAATCGTTTTGAATCAAACATACTACGTTTGCCTAGTTTTTTCCATGTAGCGTTATATAATGTAATCAACTCCCTTTGAATATCTAAAGCATGCGAGGCTTTTTCTGCCCATTCAATTTGCAAATCATTATCGAGGAGCTTCATACTTCTTCGAAGTTTATAGCGGGTATCTTTCGATAAGGTTTCTAAAACAGGAGTCTTAGAAAATTTTATAAAATCATAGAAAAGCACTGGGTGTTTATCTATATGAAAAGCATAAGATTTTTCCTGTAAAACGTTAAGTACTGTATCCGATTCTTCCTGATTAAATTCATCAAAAACTATTTCCTCCCAGTCGAATGAAGACTTAATAATTTCAATTAAACCAGTATAAAACGCGGGTTTATATTTTTCAATTACAAGTACCCTATTATTAACCATACCTATACGATCTTTAAATGCTTCTCCTGCAGTACCTATGTGGTATGCTTTCACTGGAAAAGGCAAATGTCGTTCTTTTTCTTTTGTAATTAATGTAATTCCGCAAGGAATATTATCTATCGCTGCTATTACAAACCAATAGTCAACGGTCTCTTTATAAATCTGCAGCCATGTATCCACCCATTTCCATTGGGAAGTTAAACATTGAGAAGAAACTTGCTTTTCAATTTTCTGCCAAGTATCTGCTAGTTCATGATACTTTTTATTTTCTATAAGATAGAATGAGAGTTGGTCTATTCTTTTTTCACTAAGCTTTTTGCCAGGTATAGTACTTCTATATACCTTCTGAACTTCCTTTTTCATAGCTGACTATTATACTAAATATAGGTCTAAATATACAGTGCTTTTATATCCTATAAGAAAATGGTATAATCATAGGAAATTACTATGGTTAGGAAAGAAAAGATTACCATTGTAGGAGCAGGGCCAGTAGGATGTTTCATGGCTATTTTGCTGGCAAAACGAGGCTTTCAAGTTACTGTTTACGAAAGAAAAGCAAAAGAAGAGTTTCAGAATCCCTCCTCACATCTATCATACCACATTACATTTTATTCTCGAGGTGTAAATGCTCTTAAAAAAGCAGGTGTTTGGGATGAACTCAAAAAAAATGCCGTACCATTAGACGGGACTGTCGTACATCCTCTCTATGCACAGGCTTCATTTAGTAGGTTAAGGAAAAAAGACACTCTCTATTTTGCTGTACAACGCTGTGAGTTACTGAAGATCCTCATGAAAGAAGCTAAAAAGTATCCAAATATACAGTTTCATTTTAATAGAAAGTTCATCAATGTTAGTCACTACGAGAGGTCTATTGTAATTCAAAATATGCATAATAATAACTATGAGACTATACCATCTGCTATAGTGATTGGTGCTGATGGAATTAACTCACGAGTCAGATCTAATATACAAATAGGACAACCTGTGGAATATACTCAAATTTATGAGACATGGGGATATAAACATGTTCTTTTTAATAAAGATTTAGTTACATCACTTGGTCTTCGAAACCACGCAATGCATGTATGGCCAAGGAAAAATGTTATTTTAGTGGCTTTCCCTAACAGCAATGGTTCATTAACAGGAATGCTGGTTCTTCCACAAAAACAAGATGAAAGATATACGCGGTTAGATTCGAAGACGGATATTCAGTCATTTATAAAAAGTAATTTCCCGGATCTCGCACTAGCAACAGATGAGATTGTACATTCCATAAGAGATAACCCGGAGGGTACGTTATCAACAGTCTATACCGCACCATGGTATTACAAAGATTTTTTAGTTCTCATAGGTGATGCTGCTCATGGAACCGTGCCATTTTATGGCCAAGGAACTACAGCAGGCTTTGAAGATTGTCTTGCATTTATCTCACTTGTAGACACCTACAAAACTGATTGGTCAAAAATATTTCCAGAATACCAATATAAAAGGAAAAGACATACTGATGTTCTAGCAAATTTATCCCGAGATAATTTTAAACAGTTCCGTCGACATAAAGAAGCAGATTACAATGCTATCCACTCTCATTTAGAGATGATTTTACATAGACTCTTCCCTTCATTCTGGATATACCCACTTTATATGCTAATGGTTGCGGATAACGATAACTTTGCAGATATTCTAGAAAAACATAAAAAACAAAAAAAGAAAGCTCTTTTCACGGGTGTTTCACTTGTAGCTCTACTGCTGACAGGAGTCATAGAAGCAAAATCAAAGCTCAGATTTCTAAAGAATAAATAATCAGGAAAGATACTTTTTCTTCATTGTAAATGCATAATATCCAACACCTATTAAGGAAATGCCCGCAACCATTAATGAGAGTGGCCAACCTAGTGTTCCGCTGAAATATTCTCCTGTTATTTTTAAAATATAGAGCATAAGAAAAATTGTCCCCCAAGTTAAGAAAGCTTTACTCTTCAACTTCACACTTAACAATAAAATAGAAAAAACGATTAGGGGGAATGCCAGCTCCCAAAAAATATTTTGCGAAGGTTGCCATCCGCCTAAAACTAAAGCCGCACCAAGGAAGAAAAGAGTTCCGAAGCTATAAAGCGGCTCTGTAAGCGCTTTTTGCTCTGTAAAGGAAAAATAATATCCTAAAAATAAGTAAGATAAACCAACAAAAAGAAATCGGTATTCATGAAATTTCATATTTGTGAAATAAGGATTCGGACCAATAAGAAAGTTGGTAAAGTTAAAAAAGAACCATGTAGCATACATGATGCTAAATAAGGTAAAAATAGTTTTTTTAAATACAAAAAATGAAATAAGATACATAATAAAAACTATACCCGTAATAAGACTCTGCATGAAAGGATACCCTGGATCAAAACCCGCTTGGTCAAACGCAATATTTAAGCCAAGAGGAATAACAAGCGCGGCAATGAGATGAAATGCTAATCCGACTGCTCCATATTTTTCTTCTTTATTAAAAAGTACCCCTACTATGTATGAGGCAATGCCAAATCCTAAGGTCACAAGTATTTTCGTAAAAGCGTTTAATGAATTCCAATTCTGAAATACAAGTATCGCTATCCCTATAAAAACGATAAATCCTCCTATAAAATACAATACTTCTGAAATACCTACTTCTCGAGTTAATGATCCTACTTTTTTATCTTTTCCTCTTTCGTATGCCGAAACCACTTCATCTTTCGTTAGAAGATTTTGTGAAGACATTGTTGTAATTGTTGATAAAATTGATTCTTTATCCATATTAGTCTACTACCCACCCTAAAAATGAAAAACCGTTTGAATAAGTTGACCCATCGTTCTCTAAATCTACTTTTTTACTACTATACTTTCCAACAAGGTACTTACTATCATAGTT
The DNA here is from genome assembly GCA_964512695.1 of uncultured Gammaproteobacteria bacterium. GTDB lineage: Bacteria > Patescibacteriota > Microgenomatia > Levybacterales > UBA12049 > CAYMDS01. The sequence continues at coordinate 31,041 of CAZEJU010000005.1, forward strand.
ATTATCATACCAAAAAAAAGGAAAGAAACCTCTGTGTACACTCCCATTTTCTATAGTATATCCGTCAGGAGACTTCCTATTATTATTTAATACGAGTCGTGAAGCATCTTCATAAGAGATAGCCATACTATTATTTGTTTTTACATTATAGATATATAGTTGAGGTTCGGTATACGTTTCATATGGATAGTATGTCTCAGTATAATCTCGTTGATACTTTTGCAAACGATTATTTCTTACTAAGTAAAAATACTCACGTCCCGAACTGTAAAGAAAATTATAACGAGGTTTATGAAAAAAGTTTGGAATATATATCGCAATAACTATAAAAAGGATCATAAATAGAGGTATCGAGAAACCAAAAATAAGAGGAAGATTTTTTTTATTAAACATATATTTAATCGTTAGTAAGTAATGTACTTTATCCTATATCTAAAAATTAATCAGCAAATTATCTATCATTGTGCTATCAAATAGATAGCCATATAAACTTAATGTTTATATATCAGTCTTTTCCTATGGTAATAACGATATCAAACTCAGCTGACTGAGTGGCTTCCTCTACTATTATAAGTGGAAAGTCACTTCTTAGCACATTCTGAATATCCTTAACTAATTCAGAAGAAAACTGTTCGGAGTATGTGAGGGTTGTTTGATTTTCTAAAGCTCGTGCGTTGCCAATCGATATATTTTTATAACCACTAGCATTTAGAATTAAACCCATTTCTCCCGCCTGACCTTTAATACCAGAACCATTAAGTATCTGAATTTTAATCGCAGACTTATCGGGGGATTTTATGGTAGGACTTAGCAGAACAGTGGGTGAAAGTGTAAGAGTCACGTCAGATGTGGTTAAAGAAAGTTGTGGAGCATGATCTTGATCTTTAGCGAATGGATTCGTGACTAAATTACGCTGTATCAATGCGTAAATGGAAACTGCGACTAGTATTACCAAACCAATGACCAATGTAACATACTGATATTTTAAATTAGGCTTTGGAGTCTGTATGTTTAACTCTGATTCAATACCATCTGCTTCTTCTTTTGAAATCTTTTCAGCTTTTAAAAGATTGTATTTGTTTAGTACACTGCCGTTCTTCAGAATTCCTTTCGCATCAGTTACAGAAATGCTTGAAACTTCTCTATTTGTTATTATGCTTAATGGTACAACTGCGCTAACACCAATATTTTTCACTTTCAAAGTTTCTATAACTACTTTGTAAAGATCGCTATTTGCGGCTAAAAGTTCAATTTTTTTACCTTTTTTTACCGTTAATTTTGCTATTTTTGCTCTATTTATAGGAATGTATTGGTAAAAGCGTTTCTCATTTTCTCCTTTTTTTTCAGAATCCTCTATCTCTTCTGAAAAAACAAACTGGTTGGAAAGAACAATAACAGCTTTTCCTTTAAGCTGGCTATTACTTATTACCTCATTCAAACCCTGAGTAAAAAGTTTTTCATCTGAAAGTTCTCCATAGGTAACAGCGCCAGGAGGAAAAGTATACACGATAGTTTTCCCGGAAGGAGGTATAATCTGAAGAAGAGTCGTACTGATAAACACCAGGAATTTACCCTCTGGAAGGACCATATACACTAGTGTAGCAAATTTGAAAAATCATCGCGAGATTTATCTTGAAGCAGATATTGTAGTTGAGCCTTCAGCTCTGCAAGCCGTTACAGTTACTATATTATTTGCATCAACAACAATCCCGTATCCTGTTGAGGTCGAACTCGACGACAGGCTTGGGTCGACAGGAATTGTTTTTAAGTATTTAACGAGCGGAGTCGCAAGATTTGTGCAGCTTGAAGCTGTGACACTGCATCCTCCTGTTGAAATTGCACATCCCGATGAAGCTGATCCAAGCTGGACTTGTGACATTCCGGTAGAAAGCCCCGACGGAAGAGAACCACCGTTATCTACTATATAAGCATGGACCGCAGTAAGGATCGTATTTACATCTGAGGTGCGTCGTGCGTTTCTCGCGTCTTGAAATCTTTGCGCTGGATTAAGTGCTACGAATACTACTACGGCCAAAGTTGCTATAATAACTATTACGATTAAAAGTTCAATAAGAGTAAAACCTTCTTTGGAATTTTGGAGTTTGAATTTAAAATTTAAATATTTCTTCATAGGCAGAATATTATATAAAGTTATCGTATCGTGTAGTGCATAAAAAATCAAGTAATTTATATCTCTTTCCAACTTGAGATCGTCAAATAAGATCCTCCTCTGTTTACTACAGCCTGGACTGTTCTTCTGTAATCTGTCGCGGTAGTTGTGGTAGTAACTGTGTAATTAGATCCTGCTTGAGACACGGTTATGGTACATATTCCTTCAGGTCGAGATATTGTTCCACCTGCATAAGACGCGCTATTTCTAAGCTTTAAAAGCGCGTCTTCCATACACCCTTCTATAAAAACCAAAGCACCTTCGCCTTTCGTAATCGCTAGTGAAACTTGTCCTTCACCTACACCAAGCTGAGCAACGGTTATCATAACACCCGAAATGACGACAGTTAATATGAGGATAATTGATATCGCTACATATCCTTGTTCAGATTTTTTTTTCATATTAATTACCCCTTAATTCAGCACTACTCTCAATAACCACTGAATCCTGATACTCCTGACGTGCAGCCACAAAAGAGGCTGCTACTGTCATTACAAACTGTATGTGTTTCGATTTATTGTCAACTGAGCTATAGTTTGTAAATGTTAGAAGTGTAATAACAGTATTACTAGAGTTAATAGCTACTGCACTACCGACACCTTGTTTAATTCTTATATTCCCTCCTGATAAATCAATTACAGTCGGATTCGTCCCAGGCGTTGAAGTTGCAAGGGAAAGAGATGTTGCAGAAACAGAATTTATACCCGTAGCATTCCTAATCTCATATTTGATTCGTTCAGTAATATACCGTGCGTTCGCATTTACCTCTTGAGCAGTCGCACTTTTTACGCCTAATTCAACACTGTTCCAGGCAAAAGGAACAAGTGCAGATAAAATAATTGTTATTAAAGCAATGTACAGAATAAGCTCGATTAAGGTAAAACCACGTTCATGTGAACTGAATGTGATAAAACCATTATTATTTTGTGAAATTATATGTAGACTTCGCATATTATTGTGGCTTAAGTATTAAAAACTCGGACGAACTATTTGTATCAGCGATAAATATACGATCATTGCTCGTATCATATACAACTTCTTTTGGAAAATTTACAATATTTAGTGATCCCAATGCCGGCAAACCTGGTAATGAATCTAGATTACTGCCATTGATAACTAAAAAATCATTTGTTGCCGAATTAGTTCCTAGAAAAAGTAGATTATTCCCAAAACTTATAGAGTTTACATCTGCTCCAATTTCAACAGTTGATTTAAGCAAAAGACTTGTTGGTGTGGAAACATCAATTGAGTAAAGTTCTGGCGCTCCGCTGGAAACTCTTCCCACCAAAATTCTATTCCCTCCGGCATTATAAATCGCAATCGCGTTTGCAGGATTGTTTCCGCTATCAAGATTAAAAATAGCATCACGCGCAAGCGTTGTAAGATTTATTACTTGTACTTCAGCAGCATTATCATCAGATGTAACAAACGCATAACTTCCTACAATAACTACCCCAGTAGGAGTTCCCGTTATTCCAGAACCAGTCCCGGTAATTGTGGGAGAAGCCGGATTTGAAATATTAAACTTAATAAACTCATTACCTCCATTCCTTACCATATATAAAAAGTTTCCGGAAATCGCCAGAGCAATAGCATCAGCGTTATCATTACCACTGTTAACGACCGTTAAATTTACGGAATTCAACGTTGCAGTTGAAAGGCTTGTTGGAGAGCTAATATCTATAATCTGCAACTCCTGAGAGTTATTAGTTGATGCAATATATGCGTAATTACCATTAATAACAATATCATTTACGTCACCTCCAAGTTCGCGTTGGCAGTTTACACACATAGAGGGAACAGTAGTATTTGATACATCAATTGAAAAAAATTCAGTACCAACTGAACTAGCACGACCTAAAAAAATATAGTTACCAGATCTTACAAGAGATATTCCATTAGCAGCATTTGCACCGCTATTTGCTAGTGTTAAATCGAAGCTCGAATCAAGAGATGGACTTGCCCAATTTCCCACAATTGCCTTTCTCCAATCCGATAAATAACTTGAGAGGACAACAGAATTAGATCTTGTAGATGTAAAGTTCCAAGAAACTGTTGATGTAATTTTCTTAGTCAGAGGGTCAACAGTACCCCCACTTGTCACAATATTTCCGTTTCCATCCCTTGAAACATCAGATACTGTTATGACTCTCGTATACTTACTACTTAGAATATTATTGCTTCCTGAAAAACTCCAGACATTTCCCACTCTGGAAATACCTGTCCCAGGACTGTTTACCAAACTCGCAAAATTCTGGTTTTTAATTGAACGGGTTGCCTCAATACCTTCAGATGCATACTGTGTAGCTATGGTTTGCTCTTCTCCAAGCCTATTTGAGTCTAATCCTTGCAGCATAACCATGACTGCACCAGATGCTAATATCATAAACAAAGCAGTAGCTATAATAACTTCAATAACCGAAAATCCCTTTTGGTGACACTCTTCAAAATATAATTTCATCTGCTAACTACTCCTTGAGAATTAATCACAAATTGTTTTGAGGTATCGTTACTAGTAATAGAGTATGTGCCTGTAGTGCTGGGTAAACCAGTAACTTTTGTAAAAACAACTTCAGTAAAGCCTGCAATAGATATATTGGAGTTGACCCTGAATGTTTCATCAAAAGCTGCATTGCGTGTAGCATACGAATTTCCTTGAAAAAGAGTTAAGGTATTTGATCCAAAACGCACTCCCCAATTACCGTTTTGCCTACCCATCATCGCATAGATTTGAGCTTTTCTCGCTTCTCCTAAGAATTGATCCTGTACATTGGCTACAGCGTTTTGCGTCAAGAAACGGGAAAAGAAAACTACTGAGAATGTGCCAATAGAAATTATTATCGCGATAACTAAGAGTAATTCAATAATGGTAAAACCAGCAGCTTTTCTGTACATATCATGACACTTAGCGCTTGATACTACTACTAAACTGATAAATCGGTCCAATAATGGAAACTGCAATAAAGGCAACAATCAACCCTACTATTATTAATATTACTGGCTCAAGAATTGTTGAAAGATTCTTGGAAGTACTATCAACTTCATCTTCAAAATAATCCCCTAAGTAACTGAATGTCTCGTCAAGTTTACCCGTTTTTTCTCCAACGCCCAGCATCCTGACTGCAATAAGCGGAAAAAAATTAAATTTTGAATGATCAAAAATGCTCTCAAGTGTTTTGCCTCTCTCTACCCCTTTTTGAATCCTGTCTATATATTCCCTGAAGATCATATTTTGCGTGGATTCTTTTTGAATTTCCAGTGCGCGTGTAATTGGGATTGAACTTTGAAGCAAAGTACCCATATTCCTGCAGATTGACGCAAGCTGTACATTTTGTATAAACGAACCAATTACAGGAAGGCTTAGCAAAAATCTATGCCATAAAGGTTTTGCAAATTTTTGGGAGATAGTTACTTTAAACGCGATCACACAAATACCTAAAAATGCGAAGATATAAATCCCATAATTGTTCATTACGTTTGCAAACCAAAGAAGAATTCTTGTTGTTATCGGAAGCTCTACATCCAGGGAATTAAATAGGTCAACTAACTTTGGTAAAACAAAAATACTCAAACCAATTGCGGCTGTAAACGCGACTAAAAGCACAATAGTTGGATAGAGTAATGCGCTCTTAATTTTTTGCGAGAACTCATGGGTCTTTCTTAAATGTGTTGCAAGGTAATCCAGATTCTTCTCAAGGTTTCCTGATTGTTCCCCGACTTTTATAAGCTGCACATAAAATGGATCAAAAAATTTTGGATAAAAAGATAATGCCTTATCAAACTCTTGCCCATTTACAACTTCTTCGCGGATTTTATGCAAAACCTTTCTGAAATATACATTATTGTTCTGCCTAGAAACTATTTCGATTGATTCAGCCAGGGGTATTCCACTTTTAAGCATAATGGAAAGGTGCTTCGTAAACGTCAGTCTTTCAACCGCACTGACACCTCCAAAGATTACTATGTTATCAGACATCTTAGGCAGTTTCATATTTGAATTTAAAATTTGGACTGTTGAATACAGAATTTAATTATTAAAATCTATACTTCAGATTCTAGAGTCTACTCGCGCGTTGCACGTAATACTTCTTCAATAGTTGTTATTCCTTCAGCTATTTTTTCCAGACCGTCTTCGGCCATTTTTCTCATTCCTTCTTTTATCGCCATCTGTTCAATTGTGTCAGAATCTGCTTTTTGGACAATTAAAGCTCTGATTGCCTCATTCATTTCTAGAACTTCAAAGATACCTATTCTTCCCATGTACCCACTCATGTGGCAAACAGAACATCCTTTTCCTTTATATATCCTTATTGATGATTTACTTCCGTAAATTTTTCTGATCAAGTCACGGCTAAAATCTTTTAGAAGTTCCGACAGCTCGATGTCTAGAGAATATTTACACTTCTCACAAATTTTACGAACCAAACGTTGCGCGATTACAACATTTATTGTCGATGCGACTAAAAACGGTTCTACTCCCATGTCAATAAACCTTGGAACCGCTGTCGCCGCGTCATTTGTATGCAGTGTAGAAAGGACAATATGTCCTGTTAAAGCAGAATTAATTGCAATGTCCGCAGTCTCATCATCTCTGATTTCACCAATATATATGATATTCGGGTCTTGCCTCAAAATTGAGCGCAATCCTTCCGCAAATGTTAAATTAGTTTTTGCATTAACTTGAATCTGGTTTATACCCTCCACGTCATACTCAACGGGATCTTCAATTGTCGCGATATTTTTGTCAGGTGTGTTTAAAATTTTAAGAATTGCATACATAGTAGTTGTTTTACCGCTTCCAGTTGGCCCCGTGGACAATATCATACCGTACGGTTTATTCATGGCGTTAACCACTTTCTCATGGTCTTCTTTGCTCATTCCCAGATTAGATAAACTAAACTGCCTGAAATGTGAAGCTAAAAGCCTTAAAACAGCTTTCTCCCCATGAACTACCGGCACCATTGAGACACGGATATCCAAATCTTCTTCAGGAAGTTGAACCTGTATCTTTCCATCCTGTGCTGAGGCATGCTCATCAGTTTGTAATGAAGCTAAAACCTTAATCCTTAGAACCACCTGCTTATATACCTCCAAAGATAAGGTCAAAACTTCGTGCATAATCCCGTCAATCCTAAACCTTACCTGCGCGTTATCTTTTGCAGGCTCTATATGAATGTCAGACGCGTTATTCCTATATGCGTATTCGATAAGTAAATCCACTATTTTTATAATCGGTGCTTCATAGATTTTACCGTCTCCTAAAATATCAACTTGTTCAGCTAAAAGCGCATCGAATTTTTTTTGCAGATCTTTTTTATAGATTTTTAGCGATTGCTCAATATCACGCCGTATAGCAAAATATGGAATTACTTTTTTATTCACTTTGCGTTGGATAAATTCAAGCAATTTGAGGTTCGAGGTGTTCGCAAGTGCAATTTTAACATTATCTGGATTGTCTTGAAAAACGATAGCACTAAACTCTTTCGCGAGTTGCTCGGGTATTATATACGAGGCGCTATCAGGAATAGAAACAGTCTGAAGATTAATATACGGAACATTAATCATATCTGCAATGATTCTGCCAAGCCCAACAGAATCTATTAAATCATGGTCGATAAGTGCTTCAGCAAACGATACATTTTCCTTCTCACATTCTGTAAATGTTTTGATCAGTTCTTTTTCTTCAATAACTTTCAGTTCTTTTAAAGAGTTCAATAAATCCTTGGCGAATGGTTCCATACTTTTTAATCGTATCAAAACATAAATCCTCAGACAAGAAAGACATAGTAAGTGTCTCTAGATCAATATTCATTTTTGCGGTGCTATAAGAAAGTTTGCAGCTGAATTTTTCTAGTAAAGGAGAATTAAGTACCAATCACGGTATTAATCTTTGTAATTACATCATTGATTGATAGGTCTGATTTTATTATATAATCACGCGCTCCTAATTTCATTCCACGATCAATATCTTCTTTTTGCCCTAAATTTGAAGCAATAATAACAGGAATCCTTTTCCAGTCCGGATTATTTTGAATTTCTTCTAAAACCGTAAACCCGTCTTTTTTAGGCATCATAAGATCCAGTAACATAACATCTGGGACAAATGTTTTGAGCGTATCAATTGCCTCCTGGCCGTCTGCTACTAATGTAACATCAAACCCTTCCTTTGCCATTTTTACGCGATATGCATTAGCGAGGAATTTATCATCTTCAGCTGTTATATTTTTTATAATTGGCTAAAAGCTTTATCGGATGATGCAATTTTTACTTCCTAAACCTGATGTACTTCTTATGGAAAATATAGACATCGGTTTTCTATCAGCTTTTTTCGCATTTCCATAAATTTATTCTTTCAAGTTTTACAGTCCTAACACTCTTAAAGTGTTATAAGTAGCTTTTAACCTCTTCTGCTATTGCTGACAAACTTGCATCTGATTTGACCAGAAAATCTATGGCTCCCATTTCTTTCGCCATTTTTTTATCTTCTTCTTGCGATAAATTCGAAGTGATAATTACTTTTGTGTTTATCCCTTTTTCACGAATAACTGATAGTACCTCCCAACCATCAATACCAGGCATCATGATATCTAAAAGGACTAAGGAATAAGTCCCTGATTGCAATTCCTTTAATCCTTCCTCACCGCTGAAGACCACGTGAGCAGTAATGCCCCCTTTTTGAAGCTTTATCTCCATCGCTTTTCCCATTGCTTTTTCGTCCTCAATAATAAGAACTTTTTTTGTATTGTTACTATTTACACTTTCCAAACTGTAATATTCACCCTCTTTCTTTTTATATTTTCTCTTCTGTTTGAGAATTTAATAGAGCTGCACTTCTTTATCTTGCAAATCAAAAATCCCATTTAATTTTTCAACTATTTCTTCTAGGGAATTTTCTGATTTAACAAGATAATAAGACGGCTGGTCGGTTACTACATGAGTTAACCTTTCGTCATTTGTATCAAAATTCGTAAGAATAACCACTGAAGCATATTTACCCCATTTATTCTCACGTAACTTATGTAACATAGTCAGACCATCCATTTTGGGCATTTCAATATCCAGTAAAATTGCGTTCGGATGATTTTTTAATGCAGCATCCAGCCCAGTTGCTCCGTCCCCAGCTTCTAAAACTAAAAACCCTAAGCTTTCTAGTTTCACGGCAATTGCTTGCCTAAGAGAGGCATCATCTTCAATGATAAGAATGGACTTACTCGTTTCCAAATTATTTTGATTTGCCATATAAGCATTCTTTTAGAGCCTCAACTATTTGATCTAAGCGAAAATTCGCCTTAACAAAGTACTTATTCACCCCCAGCTGCATATACATTCTCACTTTTTCTTCGCTTGCCGTATTACTTACAACAAAAATTGGAATATGTTTCCATTTTGAATCAGAACTTTTGATTTTTGTAACCAAATCTAATCCGTCATCTTTACCTAACAAATAGTGGTCTAACCAAATTCCATCCACCTGACTAAGTTCTTCCAAATAAGACATGGCTTGTTGTACACTTCTTGCGGTAGCCACATTAATATTGTTATTCTCAAGCTTTATCTTAATCACTTCTAACAATGGAATTTCATCCTCAATAACTAAAATCGTTTTTGTCTCCATAAAGATAGTCACCTCCTTCCTTCATTTTAATCTTCTATTACCGTCTTTCTTCACCATTCCAGAAAGAGGCAATAACACAAAAAACGTTGTACCTTTATTTTCTTCCGAATAAAACCATATTTTACCTCGGCAATGATCTATCAATGATTTTACAAGATACAATCCTAACCCAGTTCCATCAGTATTTTGTACTCTGACATTATCTGCCCTAAAAAGTTTTTCGAAAACTTTTCCTTGTTGCATGGTGGTTATTCCGATACCATTATCCTCAACTTCTATAAGAAGACTATTCTCTTCTGCTTTTACCCCACCAACTGCTTCTTCCTGCTGGATAGTTTTTAAAGAGATTTTTATTTCTCCGTTTTCATTGGTGTATTTGATTGAATTTGTAAGCAAGTTCTGGAGTATGATTGTAGTTAAGTTAGGATCAAGCATGATTTGGGGCATATCATCTTTCTCGAGGACTACTCTTAATTTTTTCTCATCTATCATAGGCTTTGACTCATCCAGGATAGAACGGGTTAATCTCACAATATCAACCATTTCAGGTTCAATCATGTAATTGCCTGTTTCAATTCTCGACACATTCAGTAGTGCATTTACCAGCTTTGACAGGCGCTGACTTCCTTGATAGGCTTCCTGGATAAACTTTTTTTGCTCATCTGTTACATTACCTGCATCTCCAGATAAAAGAAGTTCACAATACCAATTGATAGTTGAGAGAGGCGTACGCAGCTGATGAGATGCTAAAGAGATAAATTCTGACTTAGCCCTGTCTATTTGCTTTTCTCTCGTAACATCATGCAGAACAGTAACCGTGCCCAATAGTTTATTCCTCAGTAGAATGGGAGTAATCGTAACTAATACCGCAATCTTTTCTCCATTTTTTTTGGTATAGATCACTGCACTGCTGATCTTCTCTTTACGGGATAGCACTTTATTTATAATTCTTTCCGCAGGAGGTATGACTCTTCCATTTTCATCTTCCGCCTTAATAGCTTCAATTAATTTTCTCTCTACCAGATCCTGTGGGGTATATCCTAATAACTCTTCTATTGCTTGATTTATCCTCACAATTTGTCCCTTCTCATCTGTGACGATCAGTCCGTCCCCAATACTTGATATAAGAACTTCATCATATATGCGTTCTTCCTCAAGATGGGTTATATCCTCTTCTGTCCCTATAAAGCCAATTATCCTATCTTCCTTTTTTATGGGTGAAATATGGGTAATCACGGTGTAATATTCACCATTTTTTCGTCTATTCTGTAGCTCCCCATCAAATCCTTCACCTGCTCGTATTGTTTGCCATAGTTTTTGGTACAAGTCTTGAGTCATAATACCACCCCATAAGCGAGGCGTATTATTTTTCATCTCCTCAAAACTAAAACCTGTCATTTGCTGAGCTTTTTTATTTGCAAAAACAACAAACCCGTTTACATCAGTTATCACAACGTGATTGCGGGAGTCTTGAATTGCTTGCAACATAATATTCTTCTCTGTTTGTTCATTATTAAAATCAGATTCTGTTAAAATAGTATCATTTATTCTTGGATAGTGTTCCTCAAAACGCATGTTCTGAAAAGGAGTATTTCTGCGGGCTAGAAGCACATATGTCTCATCAATAAACCCCTGCGGACCACAAATAAAGAAAAGATCCTCCGCAAAATTGATTCCTGATGGAAAAAGTTCATTTGATATTTTTCCAATATGGTTTACAAATACGATATTTTGCTGTGCAGTTATCCTGGAAAGCTCTTCTGAGAAAGCGCTTTTTTCAGAAGCTGAGTTAACATACATAAGTGTTAAATTTGGATTCATCTCTTCCTGGAGAGAGTTAATAATTGAAAGAAATGGTGCAATCCCGACTCCGCCTGCGATCATAACTATATTTTGTTTTTGATTTTTAAGTGAATAGGAACTCCCAAATGGACCGAGTATTTTTACCCTACTTTGAAGTGGAAGTTCTAAAAGCGTTTTTATATATCCTGAATCTGAATTGCGAAAAAGAATAGAGCAGGATTTTTTATTCAAAGAACTGGAGATAATAGAGAAAGCTCTTCTCCCTCCTTTTAGATCCGGGTATAAAAGCTCGGACACAATTACCCAGACATATTGACCGGGAGAAAAACTAAAATCTTGTTCAAAGAAGAAGGTAATGACTGTCGTGTCTTTTGCAACTGTTTTCTTTTCCTGAATTGTCGCCCACATTTCATTACTCATAAGAAATAACGTGGACTTCAGGAGTCTCTTATAATAGTAGTATATACTAATTCAATTACTTTGTTACATGATTTTCTGATACTTCATCGAGTGTTTCCATACCAATAAAAAATTCTACTTCTCCTTTAACATCAAGTATGGGAGAAATCCTGAGTAGAACAGGATAAAGCCGTCCATTTTTGTGTTTGTTGGTTACTTTTACCATGATAGCTTTCTTTTGCACTGCAATTTGATCCCACATCTCTTGATAGAATTCTCTTGTCATTTGGTTACCCCACAAGGCTGGAGTCTTCCCGAGTATCTCATGTGAAGAGTAACCGGTCGCAGCAACTACCTGTTCGTTTACATATAAAATAACACCATTTTTATCAGTTATAATAACTTGTCGTTCAATATCTTTTGAAATTGAGTTTATAAGTCCACAGCGCTCGCATTTTATATCAAATAACTGGAGCATGATCTGTTCTATGACAAGCAATTTGTTACATTTTGTACATCTATGTTTCTTCAGTAACTGTGTCTTAGCAACTTCAAGAGGAAATGAAACTGGTAAAAGACCTTGAGTACTACCTCGGTTATTGTTCATATTGTACTTAAAGGTATTCTACCAAAAAACTCGTAGGTATTGCAGCGTTTGCCTTAGAGTTACTGAATCCATCTCTTCTATATTTTTGAGCTTTGCCTATATACCTTCTTTTCACGATAGTTGATCAATTAGTAACAAGTATTATTCAATTCCCAAAAAAAGAGTTTAAATTATTATATCAACCCAGATCACTATTGAGATGACATTTTTTATATTTCTTCCCTGACCCACACCAGCAGGGATCATTCCTGCCTGGTTTTTTAGGTTTAGAGCTAGATACGTTTGCAGCATTACCTCCTGCAGTACCTGAATGTGCGAGATTAGTTCTATTTTGCGTACCTGGTTTTTTCTGAGAATCTCCACTAACTTCACTCACGGGAGTATTCGTATGTATGTGCTGATGAAACTCCGGCGAAACCTGGACTTGTACTTTAAATATTCTGTGAACAATCTCGTCATCGACAGAGAACATTAATTGCTCAAACATACGAAAAGCTTCATTTTTATATTCTACCAATGGATCTTTCTGAGCATAACCGCGTAATCCTATTCCTTGCCTCAAATCATCAATTGCATCGAGATGATCCATCCATAAACGATCAATTGATGCTAAAAATACATATCTTTCAATCTGTTTTGTTGTTTCTTTCCCTACTTGTTTCTCTTTCTTATCGTAAAGATCTTTTGCTAAATTTTGTAAAAATTCAATCTTCTCTTCTGGCATATGTACTTGCTGTAACTGTTTCATAAGTTGTTTTTGCGAAGATTCATCAAATGGTATAATGCTTTGAAAACTACTTACTATTCCTTCGTTTCCTGAGTCCACACTATCAGCTGACTCTGATGAGGCAAGAGAAATATGCACAATTGTTTCAATAGCTTTATCCACTCTCTGTAATATTTCTTTTTTCGCAAACTCGTCATCTGAATCAGTTTTTAATAAAATATCTCGTCGTAATGCATAAATAACTTCACGTTGTTTATTTAATACATCATCATATTCCACCAAATGCTTTCTAATATCGAAATTAAATCCTTCTACTTTAACTTGTGCATGCTCTATGGAGCGTGAAACAAGTGGATGCTCGAGAGGAACATCCTCAGGCATATTAAATCTCGTCATTAATCCTGAAATTCTATCTCCTCCGAAAAGCCGCATTATATCGTCATCTAATGATACATAAAAACGCGATTTTCCCGGGTCTCCCTGTCTTCCAGATCGTCCACGAAGTTGGTTATCAATACGTCGAGATTCATGTCGCTCCGTACCAATAACATATAATCCGCCTAACTCTAAGACTTCTTTATGCCCCTTTTCCCACTGTTTCCACTCTGTCGTTCCAAGCATGGGACGACCATCAGTATGTTTGGGACTCTCTCCACCAAGAATAATATCAACTCCCCGACCTGCCATGTTTGTTGCTACAGTCACTGCGCCTTTTTTCCCAGCTTGGGCAATAATTTGTGCTTCCCGAGCATGGTTTTTAGCGTTAAGTACTTCATGCTTTATACCTCTACGGCGCAATAGCTGTGATAAGATTTCATTTTTTTCTATAGACGTTGTACCCACGAGAACTGGTTGACCTTCAGCATGCGCTTTTTCAATGTCATCAACAACAGCAGTTAATTTCGCACGGGTGGTTTTATAGACAGCATCTGACTGATCCAAACGAGCCAAAGGATTATTTGTAGGAATAACAACAACGTCCAATTTATAGATCTTCTGGAATTCTTCAGCTTCTGTCACTGCTGTACCAGTCATACCAGCAAGTTTTTCATACATACGGAAATAATTCTGCAGTGATACTGTAGCAAGAGTTTTAGACTCTCTCTGAATAGGGACATTTTCTTTTGCTTCAATTGCTTGATGAATACCTTCTGATAATCTTCGTCCTTCCATAAGTCGTCCAGTAAATTCATCCACAAGGATAACTTGATTATCACGTACAATGTATTCTTTCTCTTTATGAAACAATGTCCGGGCTTTTAAGGCTGCTTCTAAATGATAAACTGTATCAAAATCTTTTTCATAGATATCCGCTATTCCGTACATTTTTTCAATTTTTGCGATACCATGATCTGTTAAATGCGCAGTTCGAAGTTTTTCATCAATTTTATAGTCGATTTCTGGAGTCAAACGCTGTACTACTTTTGCATATTCATAATATTTTTCGGATGGTGCTTCATCTGGAGCAGAAATAATATGCGGTGTTCTCGCTTCATCTATTAATACCGAATCCACTTCATCAACAACTGCATAATAGTAATCTCGCTGAACTATATCTTTACTATCTTGTGCCATATTATCGCGGAGATAGTCAAAACCAAATTCAGAATTAATGCCATACGTTATATCTGTTTGATATGCTTCTTTGCGTGTGATAGGCCGGAGATGTGATAATCGATAGTCAATAGCGTTTTCATCCGTGTACTCTGGATCAAAAAGAAAAGAAGCATCATTTATAATTGAGGACACAGATATACCCAGAAGGTGAAATACTTGTCCCATCCAGCCCGCATCACGACGGGCAAGATAATCGTTTACAGTCACTAGATGGACATTCTTACCTGTAAGACTATGAAGGTATAATGCAAAAATCGCTGTGAGTGTTTTTCCTTCTCCTGTTTTCTGTTCTGCAATCTTTCCACGTGATAAGGCAATTGCAGCCATTAGCTGTACATCATATGCGTGTATACTTAGTTTCCTTTTTGTGGCTTCACGTACGAGTGCAAAAGCCTCTGGTAGTAAACTATCAAGGGATTCCCCAGAAGTAAACCGTTCTTTAAATTCCGCAGTTTTTTTGGGAAAATCTTTCTCCTTAAGAGATGAAAGTGTATCTTCTAACGCATTAATTTGGTCAACAATAGAGCGAAGTCTTTTTACTTCTTTTTCATTCGAGTCAAATAGACTACTCAGGAATCGTACCATAGCACTTCATTTTAACATAGTGTAGGCTCAAATAAAAGTTAACCAAGTTTATTCGTATAAACTCATATCGAAATCATATATTAGAAAAAACAGTAAATGGTTAATCGCTGGGAATCATATTTCCTAAAAAAATCCCCTACCGAAAAGGGCAGGGGATTTACCAATCGATCAATTGGTATTGATCAAAAAACGTAAAGAAAAGTTACTTTCTTTTCTTTGTTGCTTTTTTCTTTACGACTTTCTTTGTTTTCTTTGCTGCCATGGTATAATCACCCCCCTTCGCCCTCCATTATTTTAGCGATGGAGGGTTTCCGCACCTTTGTTATTTATTAATCCGTTTCCTAATGTAGTATCAGGCTTCGGCGGGGCAGGCCCCCTTCCCGTATATCTTTCCCAAACTGAAAGAGCAGGTTATATTTATAGTTCACTATTTCGAGGCTGTTTGTCAAGAAAAAACGCAGCTTCAAAACTGATCATTTAGGTTGATAAACCAATAAAAATTAATGAAGCTAAATATTTTTTTTTAAAAAATAAAACGAAGCTAAATGAGAGGAATTTTAAATTTACAATATTAAAAAATTGATTATAAATTTCAAATTATAAAGTAAAAATTATCTCAGTATGACTTTATAACATCTTTACCTATATATTTTCTTAAGACCTCAGGAACAACTACTGTTCCGTCTTCTTGCTGATAGTTTTCCACTATAGCAATAAGTGTCCTACCTATAGCGAAAGCTGTTCCATTGAGAACATACGCAAACTCTGTACTATTTCCATCACGATAACGAATTTTCAATCTTCTCGACTGGAAATCTGTCACTGTCGATACCGATGTTACTTCGCGGTATTTATTCTGAGCTGGCATCCATGCTTCTATATCATACTTACGAGCTGCTGGAAATCCAAGATCCCCTGTACACATTTTTACCACTTGATAAGGAATATCTAATGATTGAAAAAATCTCTCTTCAAGCGACAAAAGATATTCATGCTCTTCATCATCTTTACCTTTTTCTACATACGAAACCATCTCCACTTTATGAAATTGATGAACTCTTAGAATTCCTCTCGTATCTTTTCCATAAGAACCAGCTTCCCGGCGAAATGCGCTTCCAAAACCAACATATCTTTTTGGTAAATCTTTCTTATCCAAAATTTCTTCACGATGCATGGGAACTAATGCATGCTCTGCCGTACCCACAAGTACAAGATCATCAGATGGAATCATAAACATATCTTCATCTCCTCCATTTTCCATATAACCAAGTCCTTGCATTGTTTCTTTTTTAATGAGATCTGGAGTCATTACGGGTGTGAATCCTTCCTTAGTTAAGGTTTCCATAGCGAACTGTACAAGCGCCAACTCCAGTAAAACAGCATCTCCTTTAAGATACGCAAATCGCGCACCAGAAACCTTAGATGCCCGCTCAATATCTATAATTCCCAATTTTTCACCCAATTCTAGATGGTCTTTTGGAGTAAATGAAAACTTTGTTGGCTCTTTGTAAGTACGAATAACTTCATTTTCTTTATCATCTTTTCCTATTTTTACATCAGATTTTGCCGGGTTTGGTATGGATATAAGTAATGGATGAAGTTCTTCATGTGAAGTTTTCAATAGTTCTTCTTTCTCATCAAGTTTTTGTTTTAAAACCTTTCCCTCTTGAATTATTTTTTGTCTTTCACCATTTGCTGCCTGCGAAACTTCTTTTGCGAATTTATTTCTTTCTTCACGCAGTTTTTGGACTTCTAAAAGGAGTGTCTTATGTGTCTCAACCTTTTCGAGAATAGCATCAATATCCACGCTGATTCCTTTATGCGAAGCAGCATCTTTAATCTTTTGTGGGCTCTCGAGGATAACATTTATATCTAACATATAAATACCTTCTATTTCTTAGAGGATGTCTTCTTTTCCGCTTTTTTAACACCTGGCTTTTTCGAAGCTGTTTTTGTAGGAGTTTTTGACTTCACTGTAGGAGTAACATCTACAGACTTTGCTAAAGAAGCTTTCAGACGTGCAGCTTTATTTTTATGAATAATATGCTTTTTTGCAGCTTTATCAATACTTGAATAAGCTTCGCTAAGCATTTCCTTTGTGGGATTGGCTTTCGCTTTTTTTACCAGCTTTTTAAAAGTCTCTTTTATTTTGAGATTATCTGCTGTTCGTTTTTTATCTTGTCGTAACTTTTTCTTTGCGTGTTTTAGTACTGGCATTCCGCTATTTTAGCATGCTATACTTAAAAACACAACAATCCGCCCTTTGGGCGAATGTACAATTTGTCATTTTCTATTGTCCATTTTTAGCAATAAATTTCCTCGTCTATCAATGCAAATGGAAAATGGCATCTGGAAAATGGAAAATATAGATATATGGCCCAAAACCTTCTACAAAAAAGTCTTAACCTTCTCCTAAAACGACAAACGAACATTCTTTCCGCAGCTTTTATTATCATGTTAACAGTTATACTCTCTCAGATATTAGGGCTTGTGCGCCAACGTTTGTTAGTATCGATCTTCGGCGCATCAAGTACTCTAGGTATTTATAACTTCGCGACATTACTACCAGATACTATTTTCCAGCTAACAATTGCTGCTGCATTATCTAGTGCATTTATTCCAGTTTTCTCTGATTTTCTTCATAAAGGAAAAAAAGAAGAAGCACATACTTTCACATCTACCCTTTTAGTACTTGGCCTAACTACATTTTTTCTTTTATCAATACTTCTTTCACTCTTTGCTCCCTTTCTTTTACAACTTTTTAATGGGAGGGGACAGTTTACTACTCATGAAATGGACCTCATGGCAAACTTGATGCGCATTGTTGTCTTCGGTCAGTTGTTATTTATTATAGGTACATTTCTTACTGCCATTCTACAATCGTATAATCATTTTTTTATACCGGGAATTGCAGCCGCCTTATATAATTTAGGCATTATTATCGGAGTTTTTTTTCTATCTGGATCGATCGGTATATATTCTGCCCCAGTAGGCATTATAATCGGCTCTACAATTTTTATTCTTGTTCAGTTACCGCTTGTATATAAAATTGGGTTTCATTTCAGACCAAAATTGCATTATCTTCGTTCAGAAGGTGTTAAACGAATAATTCATCTTATGTTACCCCGTACTATATCTATTATTGTCTTCCAGATAGGAACATTAGCTATAGCCTCACTTATTTCATTTCTTATAGATCCCGGCCGAATGCTGGTTATTTACGATTTCGCGAAAACGCTTGCTTTTGCTCCAGTAGTGCTTTTTGGCCAATCAATTGCCCAAGCAGCATTTCCAGTACTATCTCGAGAAAAAGATAACCTCCGGGTTTTTAAACAAACCTTTCTAAGCAGCTTTAACCAAATGTTATATCTCATTCTTCCTATTTCGGCATTAATTCTTGTATTAAGGATACCTATAGTTCGCCTTGTTTTTGGAGCTGATATGTTCGACTGGGATGCTACTGTTTTAACAGGACGGACCTTAGCGTTCTTCGCGCTATCCATCTTCGCATCTGCTCTGATATCACTCATTTATCGTGCTTTTTATGCTCTTCATGACACATTTTTACCATTTATAGTAGGTTTAATCTCTACACTTCTCATGATCTTTCTTTCAGGACTTTTTGTGCTTATTTATAATAGTGGTTTGCAAAAACTTGTTTATCCATACTCCCTTTTCAACAGAATGATAGAAGGCGAATTAGTCGTAAGCTTCGGGGTAGAAGGATTAGCGTTTTCCTATACGATATCTACAATCGTGAGTCTTATGTTCCTGCTTATATTATTACGGCAACGTATTGGAGGTTTTCAGGATGCTGAATTTTTTACGCCACTTTTTAAAATCTTTTTCTCATCAATACTTACTACAATAGCTCTATACATCCCTTTAAAACTACTCGACCAGCTTGTCTTTGATACATCGCGAACAGTAGGTCTTCTCATTCTCACAGGGATTTCAAGTGCTATCGGACTTATGCTCTATCTTTTCCTTACATGGTTACTTGATGTAAAAGAAGCAAAAACTTATCTATTAATGTTCAAAAAGGTTGGTAACTGGAAAGAAATCCTCGGTATATCTGAGGAAGTTATAGACGCCAACCGCGTCAACCCTTGAAACTTCTACAAATAAAGTAAAAAACGATACCTTTTCTTATTCTTTTAAGGCTAATCTAATAGGTGTTTCTACTATTTAGTCAATGACTAAATTAAATAAACATACCATTCTAAGCAAACAAAAAATCCGCTTGCGCGGATTCCTTATAAAACTTTTCACTTTCAATTTTTAACAATTAATTAGTAGTCCATTCCTCCCATACCACCCATGCCGCCTGGCATACCACCAGGAGTTGCTGGCTTCTCTTCAGGGAGATCTGTAACTAGTGCCTCTGTGGTAAGAATCATAGTAGCAACTGAAATAGCATTTTCTACTGCTGTTCGTACAACTTTTAAAGGATCAATAATACCTTCTTTTATCATATCTACAGGTTTTGCCTGCTCAACTGAATCTATTGTTAATACATTAAAACCAAACCCTGTTGTACTTACTTCTCGTGCTTTAGCAATAAGTTGCCCTGCATCTAAACCTGCATTTGTCATAAGACGTACGAATGGCGATTCAAGCGCATTCTTAACAATCTCATATCCAAATATTTCATCCCTGCTTGCTTTTTCTGTTTCGAGAGCTTTCGTACTCATTTTCTGTGCGACATTAAGCAAAGCAACTGATCCTCCAGGAACAATACCTTCTTCTAAAGCCGCTTTTGTAGCTGCAACTGCATCGTTAACTCTCTCTTTTCTATCTTTCAATTCTACTTCTGTAGCTGCTCCAACACTTATGACAGCTACTCCGCCAGTAAGTTTTGCAAGTCTTTCGTGTAATTTTTCTCGATCAAAGTCAGAGGTAGTCGTATCAATCGCTCTTTTTATTTGTGCAATACGTGCCTGAATACGAGACTGATCACCTTTACCGCCGATGATTCGTGCAGATTCTTTATCTGCCCAAACCTTATCTGCTGTCCCACAGTCATCAATAGTAACACTTTCTAATTTTCTTCCAGTATCCTCTGAGATGACTGTAGCGCCGGTAAGAATAGCAATATCTTCCAGCATTTCTTTCCTTCTATCACCGAAACCGGGAGCTTTAATAGCAAGTGTATTAAATGTTCCTTTAAGTTTATTAACAACAAGTGTAGCTAACGCTTCACCATCTAAATCATCAGCGATGATAACTAAATTTTTCGAAACTTTTACAAGATTTTCTAAAAATGGCAGTAAATCTTGTAATGATGATATTTTCTTATCAGTAACGAGAATATATGGATTTTCAATCTCTGCTTCCATTCTATCTGGATTGGTAACAAAATACGCAGAGACATATCCTTTATCAAACTCCATACCTTCCTTATATTCGATCTCAGTAGAAAGTCCACGGCCTTCTTCGACAGTTACGACTCCGTCTTTACCAACCTTCTTTAATGCTTCAGCAATAAGATTGCCTAACTGAGAATCTGCTGCTGAAATAGTCGCTACATTTGCAATATCTGAGTCTTTGATACCTTTACCCATTTTCTTTAACTCAGTGACGACATAATCACTTGCTTTTTCAAGACCTCGACGCATAATCATAGGATTTGCACCTGCGGTAATCATCTTTATTCCTTCAGTTACAATTGCTTGAGCAAGAACAGTAGAAGTAGTTGTTCCGTCTCCAGCGACATCTGCTGTTTTAGAAGCAGCTTGCTTAACAAGCTGAGCACCCATATTCTTAAAAGGATCTTTTAGCTCAATTTCTTTAGCGACACTAACACCGTCGTGAATGACACTTGGGGCACCCCACTTTTTATCAAGAGCTACATTTCTCCCTTTAGGCCCTAGTGTGGTTGCCACAGCATTTGCTAACTCGTCGACACCTTGTTTTAATAATGTTCGTGCATCTGCACCGTATTTTATTTGTTTTGCCATATATATTTAAGTTAAAAATGAAAAGTCAAAAGTGTAAAGTAATTAGCAAAAAATAATTATAAATTCCTAAACTTTTAATTTTTGACTTTTAAATTTTAATTTTGAACTATTCAACTATTGCTAATAAATCAGACTGCTTAACAAGCTTCCATTCCTGATTTTCGACCTTTACTTCATTTCCACCCCACTTGGTATACATAACTTTCATACCAACTTTAACCACCATAGGAATTTTATTCCCTTTTTCATCGATTCCACCATCCCCAACTGCCATAACTTCCCCTATTTGTGGTTTTTCTTTTGCTGTTTCTGGAAGATAGATACCACTTTTCGTTTTTTCCTCTGCCTGAAGAGGTTTTACTAGTATATTGTCAAAGAGTGGTTTTATATTAAGTTTCGTTGCCATAACAATAAATTCTAAAAACTATAATCACTTGGATTAACTTACTGCTAATTTATACACTATGTTGTGAAATCTTGTCAATAACCTATAGTTTATTAAATTGGTTTCAATAAAATATTGTAAAATAAGTAAAACTTATAAAAATAATATTTTTAAAAGAAGTATTTGATACTTTTGATATGCTTTTGATACCTTTTACATTTCTTTCACTTGACATTAACATAACTTCTTCTATACGATAATCTTAAGCCGGAATCTTGGCTTTTACATATATGAATGTAACTCCAAAAAAAATTGTAGTTTTTGGCTTTATTGCTGTATTACTAGTTGGAATTCCTGTATCCTTATATCTTTTACAACAACAACAAGAAACACGATCTCAAGCTGAAAAATCAACCACATTATCATTTTTACCTGAATCCACAACAACTACTCCTATTAAAAAAGCAGTAAACGATGAAATTACACTTGATGTTCAGGTTAATCCAGGTAAAAATGTTGTGTCTTTCGTAAAGCTTGAAATTCAATACGACGAAACAAAATTAGCAACAGCTGCAGCAGATAGTTTTCGCGTAAATGAAACAGCCTTCCCCATAACCCTTGAAGGTCCAGCTTTTTCTCCAGGTAAAATAGCTGTAACATTATCGATAGGTTCGGATCCAACCAAAGCTATACAAACTATTACCAGAGCAGCTACAATAAAATTAAAAGCAAAGGCAAACACAGGTAGCACGCCAACGAATGTTATATTTGGAAATAATACAGAAATACTATCTATAGGAGAAACTGATCAAGCGCAGGAAAATGTTTTATTAAATGTTAATCCTGCGGTAATAGAAATAGGAGGAACTGCACCTATTACACCTTCTGTATCCGTAACATTAGCACCAAGTGTAACAGTAGCACCTACTACCCCACCAGTACCTACATCGCCTCCTCCAGTCACCCAACCAACTGCTGTTCCATCACCAGGACCAACAACGATTAATCAACTTCCTATCTGTAGTACTCTTACTATCGATAGAGCGACAACAGGAGCTGCACCTTATTCTGTAACTTTTACAGCAACAGGAACTGATGCTGATGGTACAATTAGCAAAGTTACATTTAATTATGGTGATGGGCCTGTAGAACCTGTTTTAAGTACTGGAGGGATAGGAACAAATAGTGTTAGCGTTCAACGTTCTCACACATATAACAATGCTGGTACGTATCAAGCATCGGCAACTCTTACCGATAGTGCAAATGGGGTAAATGACCCCAGCACATGTAAAGTAACTATCATAGTACAAGGAGTACCTACGGGGACCGGTAGCGGGGGAACAACACCAGTATCAGGCTCAACTTCAACACCAAAACCTACAGTATCTATCGATAAGCCAGGTCCTGGAGATACAATACTTGGAGCAGGCGCTATTGCATTACTTATAACAGTTATCGGAGGCTTCCTATTCTTCGCCATGTAGACGAGAATTAATATATTCGTTGAGTGGTAACTTTTTCTATTGAAGGATCTTAGACTTAACTTCTTAAATGCTATTTCTCAATCATGGAGAACAAAGCTTCTTGAGGGAGACTAACTTTACCCGTAGCTATCATGCGTTTTTTTCCTTTTTTCTGTGCTTCAAGAAGTTTATCTTTACGAGTTCTATCTCCACCACTCATTTTTGCAAGAACATCTTTTCTAAATGGAGGAATTTCTTCACGAGCTACTATATTATTATCTACAGTTGCCTGAATAATCTGTCTAAATTGTTGTCGTGGTAATGATTCTTTCAATTTACCTGTTTTCTCCCGTGCGATATACAAAGCTTCGTCTTTATAGACGAGTTCTGAAAGAACATCAATTGGATTTGTATTAATTAATATTTGAAGATATGTCAGATTTGCAGGTTTATAGTCGCTTAACTCATAATCAATACTTGCATACCCTGCAGAAACTGATTTCAGATCTGAAGATAGACCTCTGATAAACATACTGTAAGGCATTTCATATGTGAGAACAGCATATGCCTCATGATACTGCATATCGGTTAACTCACCCTTTTTCTTTTGACACACAGCCATAACTCCGCCGACGTAATCTCGTGGTACATAAACAGATAACATCATATAAGGTTCAAGCATTGTTTCATTTTCCTCTTTTTTATAGAGTACCTGTGGCATAGTAAGCAATAATTCCAGTCCAAACTCTTGTTCTAAACGTTCTTTAACAATCTCTGCATGGAGTAGTCCAAGAAAACCTACTCTGAAACCACTACCTAAATATGCAGAATATTCTTCAGTGTATGTAAGCGCAGTATCATTTAACACTAACTTTCCGAGTGACTCCCGAAGTTTAGGAAAGTCGTCTTGGTTTTTAGGATAGATTCCAAAAAAGACCATCGGTTTAGGAGTTGTATAACCTGGTAGTGGTTCTACCATTTCTCCCACTTTCATTACAGTGTCCCCGACGCGACACTGTCTAATATCCTTAATACCTGTAATAATATAGCCGATTTCACCAGCTGCGAGTTCTTTAGCAGGCGTCAAAAATGGAGAGAAATATCCCACTTCCGTAACAATAGTTTTTACACCACTCTGAAATAACGTTACCTCATCACCAGTTTTAACTGAACCGTCCATAACGCGAACATACGTAACAACCCCTCGATACTCATCATAAACAGCATCGAATATTAATGAGCGTAACTGTTTAGCTTCATTTCCGACGGGAGGAGGAATCTTTTTTATAACGTGTTGCAGTAACGTTTCGACATTTTCACCAGTTTTTGCGGAAATAGTAAGAATTTCTTCTGGCTGAAATCCAAATGATTCAATAAGCTCTTTCATAACCACTTCAGTCTGTGCATTAGGCAAATCAATTTTATTTAATACTGGAATTAACCGTAAATCTTCTTTCTTAGCGGCATAAAAATGCGCAACCGTTTGGGCTTGAATTCCTTGAGTAGCATCTACTAGAAGAACTGCGCCTTCACACGCAGCTAATGTACGAGAGACTTCATACGAAAAATCAACATGCCCTGGAGTATCTATTAAATGTAACTCATATGTAACCCCTTCATATTCATAGCTCATGCGGACAGGTGCTAATTTTATCGTAATTCCTCTCTCCCTACTTATAGGATTTTGATCGAGAAATTGTTCCTGCATTTTATCTTTAGAAATTGTTTTTGTAATCTCTAATAATCTGTCAGAAAGCGTAGATTTTCCATGATCTATATGTGCAATAATCGCAAAATTTCTAATATGTTCTTGATTCATATGCTGTTAATTGTATACTACCAGCCTTTCGTTTTGCAAAAATGTGATATGCGAAGTTATCTAAAAAATCTGAATTACTTAGGCACACACTGAAGATTCACGAGTTGGAGAGCTTTGCTTGAACTTGATACAGAAGGCTGCCTACATTCATACGCACTGCCTACAGGACCTGGAGGAACATTCGTAGGAACAATTGGTTGTTGGTCTTCTCCGTCATGGATACCTATGGAAAGTGTCTGCTCATTTTGGTCTTCTGTAATCTCAAAAGGATCTGATAAAGCAGCCACTTTACCGCCTATCCGGACAATAATTCTATAATGACCAGGTACAATAATTAAATAACAATATCCATCACTACTTGTCGTTGCTGTAGGGGAATACATCCTTTTTGGAAATATAGTGAACTCGGCACCCGATACACCTTTTTCACCTGCGTCGGCTTGTCCATTTTTATTAGCATCAGAAAAAACGAAACATCGAAACCGAACTACAAGCCGACGTGGACGTTGGGTAGGTGTAGGAGGAATCTGGGTTACCGTCGCTGTAGGCTGAGGGGTAACTGTTAGCGTCGCTGAAGGCCTTGGAGTCAATGTCGGAGTGCTACCAGGCGGAGGCGTAGTTGTAGCTGTCGGTACAGGTGTGTTAGTAACAGTCACACCTCCACAAGCAGGATCATCTAATATTTTTTTCATATTTAAACGCTTTCCGCCTAAAGAAGTATCTATAGGATCTCCATTACGCACAAGACAATCTAGAACCTGATCTGGTGTTAATGATTTCTGTGAGAGTAATAAGGCCACAGCCCCCGCTACATGCGGAGATGCCATAGATGTTCCTTGCAGGCTTTTATATCCTCCTCCCTTATACGTAGACACTATAGTAGTACCTGGAGCCCCGATCTCTACTTTAGATCCATAGTTAGAAAATGATGCTCTCCTGTCATTCTGATCTGTAGCACCTACAGTAATAACTCCATTACATGAAGCAGGTGTAAATGCACCAGCATCTGTCCCATCATTCCCCGCAGCTACAACAACTACTGTCCCCTGGCTACGAGCATAATTTACAGCATTTTGATAAACGGACGCACACGGACCCCGTCCTCCCAAACTCATGTTTATTACTTTTGCACCATTTTTTGCAGCCCACTCAATACCTCTACTAATACCCGATGAAGGACCAGAACCATTATCTCCCAATACTTGAACAGCCATTAACCTAACATCCCAATTAATACCGCTTACCCCAGTAGAATTATTTGTCAAAGCACCAACTGTACCTGAGACATGTGTCCCATGTCCTTGTCTGTCAATAGGATCTCCGTCAGCAGATGTGAAATCCGGACCTTTTATAATGTCCCTTGGTAAATCTGGATGATTATAATCTACTCCAGTATCTAATATTGCCGCTATAATAGCTTTTCCACCAGTAGTTTTATCCCAAGCTTCCTCTAAACCAATTTTTTTATAATGCCACTGTTGTGCATAATATTGATCATTCGGCAACTTCGTAGCCTTAACTATTACATCTACCTCGACAGATTTAATTTCTTCATAGTCTATTATTATATTTCCAACTTTCTCTAAATCTGTTCCTTTTTTAAATTCTAAAATATAGAAATTTTTTAATTGTGCGTCATCGCCATTGAATAATTTTTTATGTCCAATAACTCCTATATTATTAAATTTTTGTTTTATTACTTCTGGACTCTTACCTTCTACAAATTCTACAAGGAGTCTGTCAGAGACATACTCTACTCCCTCAGCGATAAAAAAAGTTTTTCTGGGTACTTTCTTTCCTGTCTGTGCCAATGAAGTTACTAATAACACTAAAATACTAAAAGCTACCAATATGAATATAATTATCCACTTTTTATTTAAAGTCTGCAGTTTAGACATATCTATTTCATTGTTACACATGTATAAATGTTTTGTAAAGTTTGCTAGTTACGTGGTGTACAAATGAGATTAATCATCTGCAAAGCTTTCTTATTCGCCGTTCCTGGAGGCAAGATGCATTGATAACCAGGGTCACCCGGTAGCCCAACTACCGGTGTAAGCGTAGGAGTTGCTAAAGGAGTCGGAGTAGGAGTTGCTCTACTGACAGTACATGCGGAATCACTAACAAGTCTTTCTACGTTTAACCGTTTTCCGATTGGCTTATCTGTTGAAATAGAATCTGCATTTCTTACTATGCAATCTTCTACTTGCTGTGGAGTAAGATACGGATTAAGAGAAAGTAATAATGCTGCTGCTCCTGTTACATGGGGAGCAGCCATGGATGTTCCTTCCCACTCAAAATATTTTAACCCACCTAATGATCGTGATCTTGTCGAATAAGTCGAGTATATTTTTACTCCCGGTGCTGCTACGTCTACGACAGAACCGAAATTAGAGAACGAAGCACGTTCATCAGATTGTGTACTCGCACCTACCGTTATGACATTATTACAATTAGCAGGCACCTGACCCGCTGCATCTTCACCATCATTTCCTGCAGATACCACCACTATAACATTCTTTCGAATAGCATAATCAATCGCATCCTGAAAGAGACTTAAGCATCGTTCTTTGTACCCCAAACTTAAATTAAGTACTCGTGCGCCATTATCCACTGCATAATTCATTCCACGCGCCACTTCAAGCTTACTACCACTACCATTCCAGTAAAGGACCTGAACTGCCATCAAACGAATATTCCAATTCATTCCTGTTACTCCTTTACCATTATTTGCTACAGCACCTATGACACCTGCTAAGTGAGTACCATGACCGTTCTCGTCCATAGAGTCTCTATCCCCACTATTCCAGCTCGTATCTTCACCGTTAATTATGTCACTCGGTAGGTCTTCATGAGTATAATCTATTCCTGTATCCAGTACAGCAACTATGATATTCTTTGATCCAGTAGCTATATCCCATGCATCTTCCATTCCTATCTTTGACATATTCCATAAACGAGATCCATAAGAGGGATCGTTGGGAGATATATCTATTTTAATAACTGCATCGCCTTCTATAGTTTCTATCTCTTCCATTTTTTCAAGCTGCTTCCCAGCTTGTTCTAAAGTAACTCCTTTGGCTAAAAATAGCGCATAATAATTCTTCATAGGACCATCTATATCTTTATATACCCTCTCCTGTTTCTCGACTCCAGCATCAAGAAGCTTTTGAAGAACACTTTTCTTTTTCGCAGTTTCCATGATATCGTCTGGACTATAACCTTCTTTAAAACGAACTAGTAGCCTATCAGGGATATATTTTGTACCCTGCTCAAGTTTCAAAAGCTTTTTATGGGAATTTTGATTTTTAGTATCAGAAGAAACAATCGTAGATACATAAATAACAAAACAAAAAATAAGAATTAAAAAAATAAAAAAGATTAACCGTTTTGATTGTAATAACTGCAATATTTGTTCCATGATATACCCATCAGCTTATTGCTTTCAATTATTTAGTTGAAGTCGTTGGCACTGCCATGGTTTGATTTTGTTGGACATTATTTTGGGAAACTGGAATCTGAACACTAGTAGAATCATTTTTTTCTATTTCTCCTAAAACAAATTTTCCAGCTTCTAATTTAGATGTAAGATAAGCTTTTGTTTCCAAAAGACTAAACCCTCCTAAAAGAATCAAAGGTAGTACAGAAGACAATCTTTGTATTCCTGCATTTACATCACTTTTATTTTCTGAACTTAAAAGACCGAGTATTTCATTTATTATATTTATATCTCCTAAAATCCATGTTTTTCTATCAACGCCAGTTGGAGGTTCATTTAGTTGATAATGTTCTATCCACTCTTTTTTTACAGCTTCATAATCTTCTATACTTACTTGTTGAAGCTGATTCGTCGAGGGGAGAAAGATATGCTCTGGGTTATTTATATCTTTTGTTTTTGCCATTTGTTCAGAAGCATGTAAGAGAGCATCTGCTGTCGAGTTTCCTTGGTTTTTATCCTGAATAAGTTTCTCATGTACTTCTTTTATTTTTTCTTTTTGATTTTCTAAAACAGTCTGATCAGGTTCTGACAATGAAATAAGAATGTTTTTTAATTTTTCAAGTTCATTCTTCTCAGCAGTTTTTGATGTTACTGTTGCATAATCAAACCGTGCTATATCTCGCATTGACGGAATTGACATATTAATCATTGTTACATAGACGTTCTCAGGTGCTTTTTGAGGTTTTGAAGCAGCTAATGAATCAAGCGATGAAGATTCAATATCATCTTCTTCAGGTAAGTTTACTGCTTGTGCTTGAGCTTTTTCAGCATGTTGGGAATTTGTGGAAGTTTTAACCGTAACTAATGTGTCTTCTTCTTCCTCCTTTACCCTTATTTCCTCAAGTACGGTTTTACCTGCTTCACTCTTTGCACGTAAATACGCTACAATCTCATCTTTTGTGAATCCCCCGAGTAATAAGAAAGGTAAAATATTTCCAACCTGTTCCATTCCTTGTTCAATCTGTGCAGGATTATCCGAACTCAACAACGTCATAATCTCGTTAATTTGAGCAATATCTCCCTCGATCGTTTTCTTCTTGTTTAAAGAACTCTCTTCTTCCATATTCTTATAATTCTCTACCCACATCTTTTTAACTGCTTCATAATCTTCTAAACTGACTTGCTGTATTCTATTATTCTGCGGAAGTATAGTCGCTGAAGGAGTAATAATAGTTGCTTGTGCGGCAACTATTGTCAGCATATCGACAGCGAGTAAATCTCCTTTTTCCTTTGCTTCAACGAGTTTTTCTTTAATTGTTTGCATTTCTTGAGGCGTGGCTCTGTTTCCTGACACATCTAATATTCCTGAAAGTAGAAAACTAGCAAGTTGGCTTCCTTGTTTTTGAGCTTCAATTAATTTATCTTTTACCTTTGTGAATCTGTCTTTCTCTTTAACCTCTGTTAGGATAGAAGGATTATCCAATTTCATTAAAGTCGTTTGTAAAGCACCCGTATCTACTTGAGTGATAGCCTTAGATAAAATAGAGTTTGCAGCTTTATCGCCATTGAGACTTGCTTCTATTAATTTTTCTTTAATATCTCTTAACTGTTCACCTTTTAAGGTAGTTGTATCTTTATTGGAAGAAAGCTCTTTTGTTGAAGAGAGAATCGTAGTCGCCAGTTCATTGCCTTGTTGACTTTCTTTTATAAGAACTTCTCTTAGTTCTTTTAATTTTTCTTTTTCTTGAGAAGACTCAACTTTTTCTGGATTAGCAATTTGTGTCAGAACATTATTAATTCCGCTATTGATCTGGTGATTCATGTTCATAATGTTAGAATTTGAGGCTATATTAGCCGCGTGAAGAATGGAATTTGCTACATTATTACCCTGCTGACTAGTTTGAACTAATCTATCACGAATCTTCGTAATTCTCTCTCTGTCTAGGGTATTCGTAACAATTGTAGGATTTGCTACCTGGATCAAAGTCTCACGCATGCGGGTCACCTCAGATTGACTACGCGTATCGCTAGATCTACTTAATGTCTCATATTTAGCGATATCGCGAATTGTAGGAATAGAAAGGTTGGTCAAATTCAGCAGCTCATTATTTACAAAGTTTTGTCTTAACAAGTCTTGGTTTACCTGCTGAGTAGATGAATTAACATTCGCAATCGGAAGCTGCAAAGCTTGACCTGCACCTTTTGGAAGTTCAGGAATCGCATATTGTTTAAAAGGTAAACGCGCTGTTCCAGTAGGCTGAGATGGAGGACCCACAGGAGGAATTGCAGGAGGAGGTGTTACACGATTACGAACTATATTAAGTACCTGTTGCATTCCAGCTCCCTCAGTTGTGAAAAAAGACCAAGCATGATCAAGAAATATTCGTAATAATATCCATGGCACAAGAATAACCATCCATAACATTACTAATGCAACAAGATATAGAGCAAAAGTATCAGGGTTATTAATACTGTTATCGAGTGCTACTTGTTGCCCAGGCCCTCCTAGAAGAATGTTAATCGAAGTAGGGAATACGATTCTTGATTGAGGACTATCCAGATTAAATTGCATAGGAATACGTGTTCTCCATAAAGCAACTAATCCGGCAAGGAAAATTGAAAAAAGTGGACCATATAAAAGCCACCGAAAGAATTCTCCTACCCAAATCTTCGCAGTATTACGTAATGGATAGTAGAACAATAAAAGAGGGAAAACAGGTGAAACAATAATAAAAAACCATAAGATAACCTTTCGGATAATAAGGGTAATAACCATTGTGTAATATGTTAAAGCTGTTATTTTTACGAAAAGTAAAGACATAAAAGCAGATTCAGCATTCATATCACCTGATTTTCGAAGACCGAAGAATGGACCATACTGCCAACCTACATACAATAAATCAGTCTGGGAAATACACGTAGGAGGACAAGAACGGTTAATATCACTACGAAGAAAAAATCCTTGAACAGCATCAAAACTTTGGTAAATAAATTGAACAAGACTAAAAGAAAAATATATCAATACAAAAACCCAAATAAAACGAGGTATTACCTTTTTAATCGTCAGACTTTTTCCCCGTGTAGCAATAAGGATAAACGCTGTAGCCATAACAAATAAAATCATAAGAATATAAATTAAATTTCTTATAAGTGCCCAGAAAGGAAGAATGGGATTTTGGAGTCCCGCTGTTGAAGACGCCCACTGATAATCTCGCAAGGTCCAGTCAAGTAACAAACCGGAACGAGCCGCATTTTTACCGGTAAAGGTAACTTCAGGATCTACGACCCAAGTATCATCAGGCACTGCTGGAGGTGTCTGCGCGAAAACCGTAAAAGCAGAAACTACAAAGAGAAAACATGATAAAAACAAAACAGGCAGGAACTTTCTCATAAAAAGAAGTTATATATCAATTAAAGGTGATATGAGAAGTATTGTCAAATAAATTTTGCTACACATGAGTCGCATTACTACTAATTATCGTACAGTTGATTTATAATTTAATGAATGAACAATACAGTACATATTATATCCTCTTTAGCTAAAGAAGTCGGACAATTGTTACTGCTGAAAGTAAAGCAAATGTATACCACATAATTAATTAGTATAACAAAGTTGAGGCTATAGATGTGGTATAATCATCATTATGATTTCCTCCGCAGACATAGTAAAAAAATATATCCAATTCTTTAAAGATCGAGGACATACGCAAATCCCAAACTCTCCACTCGTGCTTCAAAATGATCCAACAACATTGTTTACAAGTTCAGGTATGCAACCTCTTGTCCCCTACCTCCTCGGTGAACCACATCCACAAGGTACGCGGTTAGTGAATGTACAAAACGCCATACGAACTCAAGATATTGAAGAAGTCGGTGATAATAGGCACACAACTTTTTTCCGTATGTTAGGGAACTGGTCATTAGGAGACTACTTCAAAAAAGAAGAAATCCCATGGTTTTGGGATTTTCTCACAAAAGAATTGCAATTGCCTAAGGATAAATTATACATTACAGTGTTCGAAGGCAGAGGTGATATTCCACAAGATGAAGAAGCAGTATCTATCTGGAAAGATATTCTTTTGAAAGAAGGACTCAATACTGAAGATAAAATTTATTATTACAGTGATAAAAGCAATTGGTGGTCACGAGCAGGTGTTCCTGAGAAAATGCCTACTGGTGAACCCGGTGGTCCTTCAAGCGAAGTATTTTATGAATTTACACAGGTAGAACATAATCCAAAATTTGGAGAAAAATGTCACCCGAATTGCGATTGTGGAAGATTTATGGAAATAGGAAATTCTGTTTTCATGCAGTATGTAAAGCAAGAAAACGGATCTTTCAAACCATTACCGAAAAATAATATTGATTTTGGAGGTGGTCTCGAAAGAATTGCAGCAGCTGTTTATGACACACCTGATGTATTTATGACCGATTTGTATTTACCAATTATTCAAACAGTAGAAAAGAGTGCCAAAAAAACATATACAGATGAAAATAATAAAGCAATGCGTGTTATTGTTGACCATATAAAAGCAGCAACATTTCTAATCGTTGATGATGTTCAACCATCTAACAAAGAACATGGGTATGTCCTGAGGAGATTACTTAGAAGAGCAGCTGTTAAAATGTATGAACTTAATAACAATAAACTTTCGCCTGATTTATTCCATCCGGCAATACAAGCAGTTTTAGATATAGAAGAAAAAGTAGGAGACAATGTTTCATTAGAAAAACATGAACAAGCAGTTCTTCAAGTTATTGATGATGAAATAAACAGATTTAGTAAAACACTCGAACGTGGTTTGAGGGAAGTAGAGAAAAACATTAATACTATTGATGAAAAAGCGTTCGACTTATATCAATCATATGGATTTCCATTTGAACTGTTAGAAGAAATTGTTCACGAAAAAGGAAAAACTGTCGATAAGGAACGATTCCAAAAGCAATTGCAGCATCATAGAAGTCAGTCACGGACTGCCTCATCAGGTAAATTTAAAGGAGGATTAGCTGATCATCAAGAAAGAACTATCATGGGCCATACAGCGACACACCTTATGCATCAGGCTTTAAGAGATGTTCTCGGAAATCATGTACACCAAACTGGATCCAATATTACGACAGAAAGAATTCGTTTTGATTTTAATTACGATCAAAAACTAACAGATGAACAGATCGACAAAGTCGAGAATATTGTAAATGAAAAAATTAAAGAGAACTTGCCAGTCCATTTTGAAATGATTCCAACAGAACAAGCCAAACAAATGGGAGCTATAGGACTTTTCGAAGACACATATACCGAAACATCAAAAATTTACTTTATAGGAGACACATCTACAACCTACGCAAATGCTTATTCAATCGAATTTTGTGGCGGACCACACGTCGATTTTACAGGAAAGCTAAAATCGTTTAAAATTATAAAACAAGAAAGTCTTGGGAAAAACCAGAAAAGACTATATGCTGTAGTAAGTAGTTAAAAGTTTAACGTGCGAAGTCTAAAACTAATCTGACTGTAATAACTATAACTTTTCACAATTAACTTTTAACTTTAAAATTTCTTTATGAACCTGCCCATCAAATTACCTATTTTCGGAAAAAAAATTAAAGTCGAATATTTCCTCGCCTTACTATTACGTGATGAAAAAGTAACAGCCATTACATTTAAACAGAGTGGAGGAGTTATTACCATCATAGGTACCGCTGACGAACAACTACAGGATTCTCTTGAACAAACAAGCATCGATGATCTCACGAATGCATTAGATAAAGCAATTAGTCATGCTGAAGAAAAAATTCCTGAAGATATTCAGACACAAAATACCGTTTTTGGAGTTAAAGAAAGTTGGGTTGAAGAAAAAACGATTAAAAAAGATTACCTTAAAAAATTAAAGTATGTTTCTGAAAAATTGAATCTAGTTCCTATTGGCTTCATCGTTCTTTCTGAAGCGATAGCACATTTAATAAACGAAGAAGAAGGCGCTCCACTATCCGCATTACTAACTGATATAGGTACACGCACGGTTACTGTTAGTTTATTTCGAGCAGGGAAACTTATTGAAACAAAATATAAAAATATAGAAACAACAGCAATGGAAGCTGTTGATAGGGCATTAAAAGAATTTGAGCGTGTAGAAATATTCCCATCACGAGTTATTCTCTTCCATGCAGTTCCCTCACATGAAACACATAAGAATGATGTATTAGCTCAAGAATTTATCGCTCATCAATGGAGTAAAGGATTACCATTTCTTCATGTTCCACAGATTTCAATTTTGCCTTCAGGATTTGATGGAAAAGCTATTGTGGCAGGTGCTGCAACGCAACTTGGTTTTTCACTATCCGGGATTACTATTGCTAATCATTCAGATATTCAGACAGTTCAACAAAGAGATTTAGAACACCATAGCCGAAAACATCACAGTCCAGACACTTCGGAAGAAAATGAAACGAAAGATATAAAACAAAGTGTAGAAGATAATGTTACCCCTGATAATTTCGGTTTTGTAATGAATAAAGATATATTAATTGATAAGATTGAAGAAACGGATAAAGCAGATCTACAAGATACTACTACACAAAACCCTCGTGAAGAATTAGAGAATAGAGAATTACACAATGAGGTTGAAGCTCATGAAGAATTAGTTGAAGAATCAGAACATGAAACTTCTACAAGTAAGAAGAAACTTTTTTCCTTTCCAAAATTCCTTCCAAGTTTTGCATTACTAAAAAATAGACATCTTCCTTTTACAGACAAAATTTCTATAAAAAACCGTGTTTTATTTATACCTCCTTTTATTTTATTAGGGGTAATAGGATTATTGCTCCTCTATATGTTTACAGTTAAGGCTACTGTTACACTAGGAATTGTCCCTATACAAGCTGATGAAACAACAAAGATTACATTCGTATTAGCAGAAGAAAACAACTTCGAACAAAATAGTATAAAAGCAACACCTATAACAGCAGAACTTGAAGGGTCTGTTAGCACTGAAACTACAGGAGAAAAAGAAGTAGGAAATAAAGCAAAAGGAACCGTTACTATATATAATAGTGGAAGTTCGAAACGAACGCTCAAAGAAGGAACCACTGTCACTTCAGATAACGGTCTCAGCTATATTACAGATAAAGAGATAAGCGTTGCATCTGCATCTGGAGATATTTTTTCGGGAATTAAGTCCGGAACAGCACAAGTAGCTATTACTGCAAAAAAAATAGGAACTGAATATAACTTACCTTCTAATACTAAATTTAGTATTGAAGGAGCAACCGACGTTGCAGCAAAAAATGATGCGGCGTTTTCAGGTGGATCAAAAAAGAAAGTAACTGTGGTTACGAAAAAAGATACCGATAAACTTCTCGCTGAATTACCAAAAAAGTTAGAAGAGAATGCGAAACAAACCCTCACTGGTAAACTAGGAAATGATGAAGTGTTAATAGGAGATTTTAGAGAAATTGAAATAACGAAGAAGACATTCGATAAGGATATTGATGAAGAAGCTAAAACTGTAAATCTTAAAGGTACAGTTATCTTTACAACGTATATGTACAACCGTAGTAATATGCAAGATTTCATCAAATCACTTTTATCGAAAAAATATTCGGATGGAAACTATAACTTTAATGAAGATTTTTCTGTAAATATATCAGGCATTAAAAAGGTCGACGATACGGAAATAACAAGTGTAGCAGAGATAAAAACTGGACTTATTCCTAAATTAGATACAAAGGCTATAGCTAAAAATCTGGCAGGTAAATCTTTCAGTCAAGCTCAAGAGTATAGTAAGTCCCTAAAACAAGTTCAACAACTCCGTATACAACTCCATCCTGACTTACCGCTTATTCCTAAACTACTTCCTCGTTTGGATAAAAATATAACAGTTGTTATTCAACCAAACTAAGAACAATCATGAAATATGCCTTATATCTATAAAAAACATGATAAACAAAAGACAAGAAAGAAAGTTAGATATGCTGGGTTGAGTCTTTTTGTCTTTGGTTTGATGCTACTTTTATATATCTCCTTCCCACTCATCTCATGGGCTTTCATTTTCGAGCCTGCTTTTGCATCGGGCTCAATGCAGTCCCCTATACCACGAGCAACTGTACTCCATAAAGACGCTATAAAAACACTTATAGCTTCAGCAGTAGATTCATTTAGTAAAGATTATACAGATGCACAGAACTGGTTTCCTTCATATGTTCTTCATAAAGAAAAAACTGATTCTATAATTACAACCTATAACCTAAGTATCCCAAAAATAGGCGTCAAATATGCAAACGTTTCAACGGTAGATACAGATTTGTCAAAACACCTTGTACATTACCCGGGTACTCCTCTTCCCTCTAAAAAGGGAAACGCAGTCATCTTTGGGCATTCCACATTACCTGGGCTTTTTAATCCCACGGATTATAAAACTATTTTCGCCAAAGCACATACTCTAAAAATTGGTGATACATTTTTAATCACCATGAATGCGAAAGAGTATAACTACCAAATTGAGAATATTACTATTACAACTCCTGACGACACGTCTATATTTTTTCAAATGACAGATGCCAGCTATCTTACACTTGTTACATGTACACCTCCTGGAACTACATGGAAGCGGCTTATCATTAAAGCGAAGCTTATACAGTAACTGGTGACATTTTCAAGATAGTTTTGTAGAATAAGACGTATGCAACAACCAAGTAGATTTAGAATTCTTTTAAAAGATATCTGGCCAATTATCTATAAAGTTATTAATAATGTATTCTATTTCATAATTAATCTTATTAAATCAACGGTTAGAGATATATTCCGAATGATTAAGACAGGGGGAACGGGATAAGATGGATAGGAAAGCACTTGTATTAGAAGCAATACAAAAAAAACTTACAGGAAAAACTCTCACATATAAAGAAATTCTAGCAATCATGGATGAAATCGCTCATAAGCGACTTGGAGATATTCTTACTACTTACTTTGCTGCTTCTGGATATTCTAAAGGGTTTACTGACGAAGAGTTATATTACTTAACGAAAGCAATGGTAGAAACTGGAGAACATTTAAAATTTCCAGGTATAGTGGCAGATAAACATTCTATCGGAGGTGTCCCAGGTACTAGAACAACAATGATTGTTGTACCTATTATAGCTGCTGCAGGATTTACAATACCGAAAAATTCCTCCCGTGCTATTACAACTCCAGGTGGCACTGCTGACGATATGGAAGTACTTGCGCCTGTCACGTTTGACAAAGAAGGCATTTATAAAATTGTTGAAAAAGCCAATGCTTGTATTGTGTGGGGTGGCGGCGTAGATATCGCACCTGCAGATGATGTGCTTATCAAAGTTGAAGAACCATTAATGTTTGAAAGTTTTGATAAAATCCTGGTTTCAATTATGGCAAAAAAAATTGCTTTTGGTTCTACCCATGTTGTTATAGATCTTCCATATGGTGATCACGTAAAAGTACATAATCAACAAGACGCGGAACTTGTAAAAGAAAAATTCGAAAAATTAGCTAAACGATTTTCGATTAAAATAAGAGTTCGAATTCATAAAACTCAAGAACCCGCTGGCCGAGGCATAGGACCCTTGTTAGAAGCTAAAGAAGCTTTAAAAGTCCTTGAACAGCATCGAGACAGGCCCTTAGATTTAGAACAGCGTTCTATATCTCT
This sequence comes from uncultured Gammaproteobacteria bacterium, assembly GCA_964512695.1. GTDB lineage: Bacteria > Patescibacteriota > Microgenomatia > Levybacterales > UBA12049 > CAYMDS01. Next base: position 69,292 of record CAZEJU010000005.1, read on the forward strand.
GGCTTCTGAGTTACTTGATCTATGTTTGAATGATGCTACGCAAAGTAAGAAAGAAGAAATTCACAAGGAATTTAATACCCCTGACAAATGGGCACGGCACATCCTTTCTACAGGACAAGCACATAAGAAAATGCTTGAAATTATAGAAGCTCAAGGAGGCAATGCAAATATCGAAAGTACAGACTTACTTCCTGGTAAAGAATCTTATAATATTTTAGCAAAGAAAAAATGTCGTATAGAAAAACTAAACAGTAAAAATATTTCTATAATTGCAAAGATTCTGGGATGTCCAGCTGAAAAAAAAGCCGGTATATATCTACATAATAAAATTGGAGACACGGCGCAAGAAGGTGAAGTCTTATATACCTTGTATGCTACAGACAAACAAAAGATGAAAGAAGCGCTCGACTCTCTTGATAGTTTCCCTTTACTAGAATATGATTAATCCTGTTCCTTCTTGTAACTGCGCATTGGAAATATTTTATGTATAATCAGCAAAATTTTTTACGTAGAAAACGAAAAAACAGTAAACACATGAAAAAGATAATTTTACTAGCAATTCTTATTATCGATATACTGATCGCAGTCTTATGGTGGCAAACGAATACAAAACCTGTAGATGCTCAAGATACTACAAAAAAAACAATTATCATTAGTCAAGGTTCAGGTGTAAGATTTGTTGCAGAACAGCTTGAAAAAGAAGGACTTATTCGAAATCAGCTTGCTTTTCTTATAACAGTAAAAACCATGGGATTAGAAGATGCTATTCAAGCAGGTACGTTTTACCTTTCTCCAGATATGGATGCAACAACTATAGCAAAAACCTTAACTGTTGGTAAAAGTGATGTTCGAATTACAATTCCTGAAGGAAAAAGAGCAGAAGAGATAGCTGAGATTATCGTAGCGAAATTTCCATCCCTGGATGTTGAAGCTTTAAAAGCAGCTCTTCTACAACATGAAGGATATCTTTTCCCAGACACCTACGATTTTACTACTGATGTAACAATTGAAGAAATTGTGACAGTCCTTACAACAAATTTTGATAGGAAATACGCAACAATTAATTCTTCAAATAAACTAAGTACGAAAGAATACGTTATTATAGCGTCTCTCATTGAACGAGAGGCTAAGCATGCAGAAGATAGACCTCGTGTATCAAGTGTTCTTCATAACCGTCTAGATATTGGTATGAAGTTAGATATAGATGCTACTGTGCAGTATGCATTAGGATATAATTTTTATGAAAGAACTTGGTGGAAAAGGAATCTTACCCAGGATGACTTACAAATAGATTCACCCTATAATACCTATATAAATCCTGGTCTACCACCAGGACCAATCGCAAACCCTGGATTAGCTTCCTTAGAAGCAGCTATGTATCCTTCAGAAACAAACTATCTCTTTTATATTAGTGATAAACAAGGGATTAACCGATACGCGAGAACACTCGAAGAACACAATGAAAATATTAGAAGATATGGCTTGTAAAGTTAGGATTTACGCCTAATGCCTCGAAACAGACGACGGCGCGGTAACGGTTTCTCTTGAGGTACATCTGTTTTTTGCGATTGTTCATTTTCTTCTAGAGGTTTCGTTTGGGGTTGCATTTCTGTATTTACTTCTTTTTGTGATATATACTCAACTTGAGTGTCACTAACCCCATCTGTATATTCGTCATCTTCAACTGCTTTCGTTGCAGTTACCACTTCTGCACCATCAATCCCTTCTAACATTTCTTCATCCGCAATAGCTCGGAATTCTTTCAATAATTTATCCCACCCTGAGACTTTATCTTTTCCTTCTTCAATCAGGATATTTAAAATTTTTCTACCGTTTTTAGTAACAAGGAGTAGGGTTATTATAATACCAACAAACATACCCAGAAGAAATCCACTGTTACTGTTTTTTTGTTGTTTATCCATACGTGAATAGAATTTTTCTGAGGAACTATTCTTTTCGGTGTTTTTTTTCTTCATTCGCTGAATCTTTACTTAAAACATGTTTAATAAATTTCGCCGCTGTTAACAAAGAACCTGCTTTTAATGATGAAGCAAATGTAGATAATGAAGCAATAGGCACAGAAACATTATCTGTGATAGATCCTGCATTATCCAAAACCTTATTCGCTTTAACAATTGTTTTTCTAAAATCTTTTAAGATAAAAAACACCTGCACTCCTAATACGACAAGAAGAATAGTCAAAATTCCAATCACAAGAAGTAATACTAACTGAACAGTATCTATCATATTATTTAGCTTACTTTACTCTATTCAATTCTGTCAAGAATGAAATCAGTAAGAAATATTTTGCTTCACTTCAATCGTTTTTTCTATAACAGATGTCTTCCCAAATCTATTGGTTGCTTTTATAACAATAGGCACTTTACCCATAAAAGAGGTTAAAACCTTTCTAAATGTGCCATCATCATGTATAGAAACCGGCAGATTATTAACGGTTACTGTAGCATATGGATGTGTTTTCCCTTCTACTAAAATCTCTCCTGTAGATGTCGTTGCTTGTTTTATCGTTTTAACTGAGAGAGGAGGGTTTGTTACAGCATCCTTATATGAGTAAGCCATATAACCAAGAAATGATAAAAATAAAAGAAGTATGATAAGAGAAGTATGCTGTATTTTAAACCGTGCTAAAGAAGTATCTGCGGGATTTGCAAAACGATCTGGAAGTACTGCTAACGATCCTGAGATATCAAACTCCCTTCTGAAAAGTGCTAATGCTTCTCTCCTAGATAAACCCAGAAAATCCGCATAATTAATGACAAATCCTTGAGCATAAGCACTTGCTGGAAGTTTATGATACTCTCCTCGCTCAATTGCACTTAGAAATGCAGGGCGTATTTTTGTTTCCCGAGTCACATCTTCCAAGGATAACCCTTGCTGTAAACGTTGTTCTCTAAGTCGTTGACCAATTTTAATCATATTCTATGTTTATAGTGCTACAAAATAATAAGGTATGTCAAGCATACATGGTAATTATTGAGCTGCCTGCATGTTCTGTAAAAATTCATCCGCATTTCTTACTAATACTTCTCTAGGCTTCGATCCTTCAGCAGGTCCTACAATGCCAACTTCCTCAAGCTGATCAAGTATTCTTGCTGCACGAGAATAACCTATCGACATTTTTCTTTGTAAAAAGGAAGCAGAAGCTGTATCAAACTGACAAATAAGTCTTACAACTTCTTCAAACATGGGATCTTTACCGTCACCCGATCCTCCCCCCGCTATCATCGTTCCTCCTTTTCCTTTCGTACCCACTGGTTGATTGAGTATCTCTTCCGTGTACTCTACAGCTATATTTTTTGACTTCAGAAAGTCTACAAGCTTCTTCACTTCTTTCTCAGATACAAAAGCTCCCTGAATACGAGTAGGTTTAGCTTGATCCGGTGGGGTATATAACATGTCACCCCGACCAAGTAATTTTTCAGCACCTGGTGTATCCAAGATAACACGCGAATCAATCATCGACGATACATTAAAAGCGATACGACACGGAATATTTGCTTTAATTAAACCTGTAATAACATTAACAGATGGTCGCTGTGTCGCAATAACGAGATGTATACCGGTAGCACGCGCCATCTGAGCTAAACGGGCAACCGCATCTTCTACTTCTACAGGTGCAAACATCATAAGATCTGCTAACTCATCAATTATGATAACTATGTAAGGTAAGGCTTGAAATCCAGACAGTTCATTATACCCTTCTATATTGCGAACTCCACGTTCCGAAAATAACTTATATCTTCTATCCATTTCGTTCATTGCCCATTTAAGTGCTGAAAGAATTTTTTCAGGTTCTACGATGACAGGAGTTAATAAATGAGGAATACCATTATATGCTGTAAACTCAACACGCTTAGGATCAACTAAAATCAATTTTACTTCTTGAGGTGAGGCTCGGAAAAGAAGTGATGAGATAAATGCATTAATTAAAACAGATTTTCCTGAACCTGTCGTACCCGCAACGAGAACATGGGGCATCTTCGCAATATCAGCCACAACAGGCGCTCCAGACACATCTAAACCTAATGAAACAGTAAGTTTCGATTTTCCTTTTTGCATTGTAGTAGAAGCTAGCATTGTACGCAATGGAACTACTTCAAGGCCTCTATTCGGTATTTCTATACCAACTAGATTTCTTCCAGGAATAGGTGCTTCTATACGTATTTGACCAGTAGGGGCTTCTGTCGCTAATGCTAAATCATTCGTTAATGAGGTGATTTTAGATACCTTCGTTCCTAAAGCTAATTCTAAAGCATACTGTGTAACTGCTGGCCCTAAATTTACCTCTACGACACGGGCCTCAACACCAAAACTTTGTAAAGTTTTCTCGATTACCGATGCAGTTTTATTAATATCTCCTCTTTCTGCCTTTTTTCCAGGATCATCAGGAAGTAATGATAAAGGTGGGTATTCCCAAATGCCGATATTTGTATTCGTTAACATGTTTGTAACCAATTTATCAGAAATTACTTCCGGATTTTTCTTATTTACAATGGGGGTAGATCTAGAAGCATCAGATTCTATAACTGCATCTTTGGAAGATCCTTTAATCGTCATTGGTTTACTTCTATCTAAAACAGGTGCTACTTTTACACCTTTTTTTAAAGATGAAAATGTCCTTCGAGGAAATAACTTCGGAAACGTCTTAGCTATTGCATTTATTGCTTGAACTATCTCATCAATTGAGGTATCGAAAAAGACAATATTTCCTATAACTACTCCAGCTATAAGAATAATATCCGCAAGCAATGTACCTAGCATCTCATCAAGTAAAGAGAAAATGCCAAGTCCTACACTTCCGCTTTTTGTTAGACCAATAAGTGAAACGAAAAATAAAAGATACCCTATCGCGACATGAGGACGTGACAAATAAAATTTCTTCATTTTCATGATGAAAAACCCGAAAAAGAAAGGTACTAAAACAGCGAAAAAAGCAGCAGCACCGAAACTTCTTCGCAGCTCTTCACGAATTTGTACAGCCGATGGCCCATCATTTACAAAAGAAACTAAAGAAAGAAGAGAAGCACCAAAAAGAAACGTGGCAAATATACTATATACTGTACCTTTTTTAAGTACGAGTTTTGATCGACGCCGTCGTGATTTTTTTCCAAATAACATAGGCAGGAAGTCGTGTAGTTTTGCGTATTATAAAGCATATTATAGCGTTTACGGATTTTGCTTGGATAATGCTTAATATAAAAGACGCTAAAATAAGAGATCCTCAAAGATCCCCCGACAGTATCATAATAGCAAGATCTAGTGCAGATTTCAATCTCACATAAGATCAAATTGAAGATCAGGGAGTATTTGCAGAGAATTACCCGAACCAAACTGGCCAGATGAGGAGACTTTAACAATATCAGGCATCCTTTTTCTCATTTCTGCAATTGCTTCATACCCTGTACAATGACTCGGGATAATAAATGTAGGTCGTATCTGTTCAAGAAATGTGATATATTGTCCAAACTCTCTTTCGTCCATCTTAAAAAAATGGAAGCCTCCCACCAAACCGTAAATAGTATCTACGCCAGTTATTTCTTTTGCTTTTTCAATAATCACAGGTAAGGTGGGGTGAGAACAGCCTACCAAGATCACGAGTCCTTTCTCTGGAACTTGTACTATTAACGACTGTTCTTGTACTATTCCAGATAAAGGCCCTGTTGTGTACAAACCTGAAATAATTTCTAAAGGCTTATCTACAATTACTGCACGCTCATAGTTAATACTTTTCTCTACAGCTTCTTCTCTGCTCAACTCTTTACTAGCAACTATTCTATAACTTTTGCTATAGTTCTTTTCTTCAATCGAGTACATATCTGGAGGAAGAAATAAACGTTGGTGTTTTAACTGATCAACAAGTGTAAATAATGTACCAGAGTGGTCGAGATGGTTGTGAGATAAAATAATATCCTTAACATCATCAATATGTATGCCTAAGTTACTCGTATTATATGCAAATCCTTCATATATCTCCCCTATATCAAATAAATATTTATAGTTATCAATTTCTAAAAGGAGTGATTGTCCATGTTGTGCAAGAAGACTATGACGAGTAGTCGTATTTTCTGAAATACAAGTTATCTTAACGTATTGCATGGTTTATAAAAATTTTTCTTTAATAAATTCAAGTATTCCTTTTTCATAACCCATTCTCGACCACCCCGGATCTTTATAAACAATGAGCTTATCGTATAAGTCTTGCCATGCAAACATTTTGACCTCATCGATTTCGTCTCTTTCAATAGCTAGATCTGATAGTACGCCATTCCAGCTATATACAAAAATACCTTGAAACTCTTTCATTGACTCGCTTTTATAAATACTATAAAAAAGTAAATTTTTATCATCCACTTGCAGACCTAGTTCTTCTCCAAGTTCTTTAATGGCTGCATCTCTATATTCAACTCCTGGACCGAAATGTCCACCGAAAAATGACTCCCATTTACCCGGATTTGAATCTTTTAACATAGAACGTTTATGAGAAAGTATTTCCTGGGAATCATTTACTAACCAAACGTGTGCATTTCTGTGCCAATAACCCTTTTCATGTACTTCATTACGTGGACAGGGTTCTATCGGATTATTCTGATCATCTACTGTAAATAACAATTCGCTGGGATTAATCATGTATCATTAGATTTCAATAATAACAGACATGACGAGGGGGTGGCGTTTAAGAGATCGATCAATATATTTACTAGCTATCCCTTCTATCATACGGCGCAAATGAACCCAATTCGTAACTCTTTCCATTCGTGATGCTAATTTTTGCTGGATCTCTTTCATAAGTTGCTTTTCTAACTCTTGTGAATCTACGCCAGTAAAACCACGTGTTACTATGCCAAAGTTATCCGCTAACTGTCCATCTTCGGCATTAATTTCCGTTAAAATGACAATAATACCGTCATGTGCCAGCTTCTCTCTATCACGTAAAATAAAAGTCTCAATTTCCTCACCCGACATTTGATCGATATAAACATTTCGTATTGGAATTTTCTTACCTTTAGTAACCGTATTTTGAGTAAAAATAAGTTCTTGACCATTTTGCATTAAGAAAATATTTTTTCTCAAATATCCCATCTGCTCTGCTAATGCACGATAGGTAACCATATGCCTATATGTACCACTTATAGGTGCAAGGAATTTCGGTTTTGTTAATGCGATTAGCATTTTTCGATCATCTGCGTTTCCATGTCCAGAAACGTGAAAAGCATGACCGAGATCAGAATACATCACTGTTGCTCCTCGTTTTGCAATAGTATCGATTAATGCATACACAGAAATTTCATTTCCCGGAATCGTATCTGACGAAAAAACTACCATATCATCAGGAAGTAATTTAATATCTTTATGTTCACCCTGCGCTATCCTCGTTAATGCGGAATTTTCCTGTCCCTGACTTCCTGCAACTAATAAAACAAGTTTATGATCATCCATGTTTTTTAACTGCTCAATTGTTATTTCTGTCCCTTTTTTCATATGAAGTAAACCCAATTGTAAACCCAAATCTTTTACTTTAATTAATGAACGCCCAACAAAACAGACTTTTCTTCCATGTTTTTCAGCAGCTGCTATAGACTGATTCAAACGTGCAATATTCGATGAATAGGTTGTTAGAATAAATTTTCCTTTACATTTTTCTAGTGCAGCACTGATATTTTCGCCAAGCGGCTTTTCTGAAGGAGAAAGTCCTTTATGTTCTACATTCAAACAATCTGATAGGAGACAAAGTACTCCTTTCCTCCCTGTTGCAGCTATTCCTTGAAAATCAGATTGAATACCATCTTCAGGTGTTAAATCAAATTTGTAATCAGCACCATGATAGAAGTTGCCTACGGGTGTCTCGATAAAAATGTGGGTACTTTCAGGTACCGAGTGTGTTATCTTTATAAACGTAGCTGCGAAATGTTTACCAAATTTAATAGGAGTATTATTTGTTAATGAAGCGGTTTGAACTACTGGCGATAAACGGAATTCCTTTAATTTCTCATTGACTAAAGCTGCGGTAAGACGTGAGGCATAAATTGGAAACTCACCTTTTTTCTCGACTAATTGCGGATAGATAAAAGGTACTGCACCAATATGATCTTCATGTCCGTGAGATAGTACCATACCCACAATCTTTTTTTCAGTTTGGAGTAAATAGGTAATATCTGGAATAAGAAGATCAACTCCAAGCATAGTCTCATCAGCAAAACCAATTCCACAATCGACTATAAGAATTTCATCCTTATATTCATATACATACAGATTCCGCGTTACATCTTCAATACCACCCAGAGGAATAATTGATACGCTGTCTTGTTGAGAAATACTAGTACTCTGCTGTTTATTCTGATCCATTACTCCGCTTATTGTACCTGTGATGTAAAAAAATGTCAAAGACACATAAATAAACTATATCTTCCTGTGACACTACCTGCATGTACCCGCAACTTTTACAACCACGTAAACAACTTGTTTCACCTCATGACATGCTGTTATTTATAAAATGCTATCACTTACTGCGAAGTCCTACAGTTAAAGGAAGGCTGTTTAAAACCTAGTAGGTATTAATTGAATTGTGAAGATAGATAATTTACCAGCTTGGTAAAAATTGCTTGATATTATCGGGAGTAACATGAATAGGCGTCTGCGCTCCCTCCACGATTAAACGGGCTGCTTTTCGACAAATACCTCCTACTGTTCTTTCTAAACTACGGATACCAGAATCATAACCCAGTGGCCGAATTATAATTGGCCATAACGCGTCATCTATAGTAATATCATTATTTGTTAATCCTGTATCCTCTAACATACGTTTAAGCAAGTAATTCTTCCCTATTGCTTGTTTTTCTTCATCAGTGTAGGATGGCATTTGCAAAATTTGCATACGATCGAGTACAGCTGTAGAAACATTTGTTGTATTATTTCCCGTTGCGATGAAAAGAACATTCGAAAGATCGAAAGGATAATCGATGTAATGATCGGTGAATGCTTTATTCTGGCCAGGATCTAATAACTCAAGTAAAACTCCCATAATGTCACCTCGTGCCGCTTCAGTAACACGATCGAGTTCATCAAGGAGAATAACTGGATTTCGTGTACCTGCTTGAATTAATTTTTTAATAACAGCACCTGGCTCTGCATCAGGAAAGGCTTTAGATTGCCCACGAATAACCCGAGAATCTGCCATTCCTCCGAAAGGGATACGTTCGAATTGTCTGCCTAAAGCTCTTGCTATGGATATAGCAAGCGTCGTTTTTCCTGTACCAGCTAATCCTACTAACATAAGTATCGGAGCATGTCCAAGCGATTTTCCTTGATTTCGCTGTACATTTAAAACAATAGTCGCTAAATATTCTAAAATAGCGTTTTTAATATTTTCAATACCATAATGGTCTTCATCCAACACCTGCTTAGCTTTTTTCAAATCAAGAATATCCTGTGATTGTTTTTCCCATGGTAACGCAGTCGTCCAGTTAATATAACTTGAAGTCGTGTCATATTCACTAATATAAGCCGCACTCATATAACCAGAACCTTGACGAATAAGTGCAAGTCGAGCCACCCGATCAAGTAACGTTTGTTTTAAATCAGCTGGCATAGAAATCTGCTCTACCTTTTCTCCAAGTTTTCTTATCTGATCTGAGGAATGATCGTTTAAATCAGATTGCAAAGGCGATGTTGTCGTTTGATCTTTTTGTGAATCCATGAGACTATAATACAAGAAGTATCAACGGTTGGAAAGGTATCAAATGTATCAAAAGCTAATAAAATAATACACCTCTTTGATACTTTTGGTACTTTTCCTGCTTTTTCTTCCTTTTATCAATAGTGGGCTTTTCTTCCTGTAGATCTTCTTTGCTGTACTCGTTCACGTTGGAATTGACGTGAGAGAGGATGCGCGCTTCTTTCACGATCTCCAAAACCTGACCTTTCACTTCTTTCGAAACTTCTTTTTTCTCCTCTATCAAAGTTTGATCTCCCACCTCTACTAAAACCTCGTCTCTCTCCACCTCTATCATAACTTCTTCCCCGAGGCCGATCATTATTCCGTTCAGGCCGCTCACCCGACCCCGAATCATCCGTTCCCGCATCATCTAAAAGCATTGTTAAATTAATTCTACCCTGATCGTCAATTTCAAGAACTTTTACTGTAACTTTCTGTCCCACGGCTACAACTTCTTCTGGATGATTCACAAAACCTTTGGCCATTTTAGATACATGTACCATCCCTTCTTTACCTGGCAGAAATTCTACAAATGCTCCAAACGCTAAAATACGTTTGACTTCACCTTCATAGACTTCACCTGGCATTACTTCTTTTGTTATTCCTTCAACCATTCCGAGAGCTTTTTGAACAGATTCATCTGAAGTTCCGGAAATAGTTACCGTTCCATCGTCTTCGACATCTACTGTAGCACCAGTAACAGCAATAATATTCTTGATAATTTTTCCTCCGGGTCCGATTAATTCACCTATTTTTTCTACTGGAATTTGTAATAATTCAATCTTTGGAGCAAATTCAGAAACAGCATCACGTGATTGCGGAATAACTTTGAGCATTTTGTCAAGAATACTCAACCTAGCCACCCGCGCTCTCTCAAAAATTTGTACGATTTGCTCAATTGTTAATCCGGGAATTTTTACATCGAGTTGGATTGCAGTGATACCGGTATCAGTACCAGCAACTTTAAAATCCATATCCCCTGAAAAATCTTCCAGACCGATAATATCAGTTAATAATACATATTCTCCTTCTTTTGTTGATCCATGAGGATACGACATCATACCTATGGAAATACCCGCAACTGGCTTAAGAATAGGTACTCCAGCATCCATTAAAGCCAACGTAGAACCACAAGTAGATGCCATCGATGTCGACCCATTTGATGACGTCACCTCAGATA
>CAZEJU010000006.1:0-74640 GCA_964512695.1 uncultured Gammaproteobacteria bacterium
TACTTTATGTAGAAGAACCTATCGGATTTACTTCTGAAAATAAAGACACAGCAATAATAATTAAACCTACAGATGAAATAACCATATTGCAACCGAGAATTAGTTGGGATACTATGGTAAACGATCTAAAACCTCTCTTAAAAAAGTATACAAAAAAACTCGATATCGTTAATCCTATTCTTTGGTTCTACTCACCCATGTTTTTAGATCTTATCCATACAGTTCCTCATTCATTGATAGTTTACGATTGTATGGATGAACTTTCTGCTTTTAAAGGGGCGCATCCTCAACTAATTTCATATGAAAGAAATCTCTTAAACATTGCTGACGTTGTTTTTACTGGTGGTAAATCATTATACGAATCAAAAATCACATACAACTCTCATACATATTGTTTTTCCAGTTCTGTAGATAGTAAGCATTTCGAAAAAGCTCGCAAGAAGAATATAAGTATTCCTCGGGATCTGCGTTCCCTACCAGGACCTGTGGTAGGATTTTATGGAGTAATTGATGAAAGAATTGACCTGGATTTACTTGAAGCTACTGCTCGTATTTGTCCAGACGTTTCATTCGTCATGATCGGACCTGTTGTAAAAATATCAGAAGAGTCACTTCCAAAGCGCGCAAATATTTATTATTTAGGCTCTAAAAAATATGAGGAGCTGCCCTTATACTTAAAAGGTTTTGATATAGCTTTTATGCCTTTCGCGTTAAATGAATCAACGAAGTTTATTAGCCCGACTAAGACTCTAGAATTTATGGCAGCATTTAAACCAATTATTTCTACAAATATTTATGACGTTTCGAGGGATTATAGTCATGTCGTACCTATTGTAGGAACAGCAAATGAAATGAAAAGAGCTATTAAGAAGTTCTTATATGAGACTGAAGACGAAAGAAAAATACGTGTAGGATATCAAGAAAAAATATTAAAAACTACGTCGTGGAAAAATACAGTTTCTAAAATGAAAAAAATAGTTAGTAAAGCAATTGAGAGAAAATATGAAGAGGCTATGGAACGGCAAAAAGACCTTAATCTTAATACTGACGTCAATTTGCAAATAGCTTATGATTAACTATTTAAAGAATATAGAGGACATAAAAGATATGGATATACTTGTTATCGGTGCAGGTATTTCAGGTGCTGTATTAGCAGAACGATATGCTTCTATTGGAAAAAAAGTTGTGATTTTAGAAAAGAGAGATCACATAGGTGGCAACTGTTATGATTTTTACAATGAAGGAGGAATACTTATTTCGAAATATGGAGCGCATCTTTTCCATACGAACTATGAAGATGTTTGGACGTATATTAATCGCTTTTCTGCATGGTATCCCTATGAACATAGGGTACTAGGTCATATTGATGGGAAATTAGTTCCAGTTCCAGTAAATATAACCACAGTAAATATGCTCTTTGGACTAGATATAAAAAACGAAGATGAGATGCAAGAATGGCTTGATAGTGTACAGATAAAAAGTGACAATCCCAAAAACAGTGAAGAGGCTGCGTTGGCACGAGTCGGATATGAGTTATATGAAAAAGTTTTTAAATACTATACGAAAAAACAGTGGGATAAATGGCCGGTTGAACTTGATCCATTAGTTTGCAGCAGAATACCAGTAAGAGCGAATTTCGATGACCGTTACTTTAGCGATAAATATCAAGCACTGCCAAAAGAAGGGTATACAAAAATATTCGAAACAATGCTTAATCATAAGAATATTTCCGTCTTGCTAAACGTTGATTATTTTAACGTTCAAAATGAACTTAAAGGGTACGAAAAACTTTTTTATACAGGGCCTATTGATCAGTTCTTCGGCTATAAATATAGCGGAAAAGAACATCTTGAATATCGCTCTTTACGATTTGAATGGGAAACACATTCTAAGGAATTCTATCAGCAGAATTCAGTTATAAACTATAATCAAAACAACGAACCATTCACACGAATTGTAGAATATAAACATTTCACAAAGCAAAAACATCCTAAAACTACCATCTCCAAAGAATATAGTTGTGATTATATTCCTGGGGAAAACGAACCTTATTATCCTGTTCCTAATCCCCGCAATCAAGCAATATATGCTAAATACAAACAAGAAGCAGAAAAACTTGAAAAGAATGGTGTATACTTCGTGGGCCGCCTTGCCAATTATAAATATTTTAATATGGATGAAGCATTCCATAATGCCCTTGAACTATTTAAAAAGCTAGAAGGATTTGAACCTACAGATATTTGGAAAGGAATACGCTCAAAACCTGAAAGTCCGAAAACTACGCAGCATCCGCACGCGTTTTTAACGCAAGCAGTAGATCTTCATAAAGAGTAATTATATGAACAGTAATCCGAAAAACCACAAAATCTTCTCATCTTTTTTATGGGCTGGATTTGAATGTACATATGCGAAAGCAGAAAGTTTTAAAAGATTTGATTTATTAAAAGCTAGTAGACATGACGAATTTTGCCGATTTGATTATCAGTTAATCCGTGAACGTGGAATGCAAACAGTAAGAGAGGGTTTGGCTTGGTATCAAATAGATAAAGGTAATGCGGAATATGACTTTTCGCGATTTGAGCCTATGATGAGAATTGCTAAAGAAGAAGGAATTCAACAGATATGGGATTTAAGTCATTTCGATTATCCGGATCATCTTGACCCATTTTCTGATTTTTTTGTTTCTTCATATGGTGAATATGCGAAAAGAGCTTTAGAAACAATACGAAAATATCAGGCAGGAACTATATTTATAGTACCGGTTTGTGAGCCCTCCTTCCACGCTTGGATGTGTGACAATGGTTTATGGGCGCCATATCAGAAGGGAAAAGGTACAGAGCTAAAAAAGCAGTGGGTGAGAGCGGCTATTAACGCTATGGATGCTATATGGTCTATTGATTTTGATGTACAGTTTATTCATGCAGATCCTTATATGTACAGGCAACCTCTGAGAGTACGAAATAAAAGAGAACAGGACTTTTGTGATGATTTTAATAATAATGTTAAATACCATTCATGGGATATGATTTGTGGTAAAGCCAACCCAGAGTTAGGTGGAAATCCAAAATATTTAAACTTTATAGGCATTAACTATTACTTTTATAATCAACAGATGGTCGGGATTAACGCAGATGGAACTTTCACATTTAAATCACTCTCAATTGATCATAAAAAACGATTACCATTACATGTCATTATTAGAAAGCTTGTTGATAGGTATAAAACGAATATTGTGATAAGCGAGACTGGAAGTTATAGAGAGAGAAGACCAGTTTGGTGGAATTATATTCTAACAGAAATTACTGAGGTAACTTCCCGACGACTACCACTCTATGGGGTATGCGCATATCCCATACTGGATATTAGAAAAGGTGCAGGATTTATCGTACCCAAGTCTGGTTTATGGGATTTCGATCAAGATACTTTGACGTATGAACGTATGCCTCATGAGCCGACATTCAAAGTTCTAGAAGAGTATTTTTCAAAAAGCAGACCGGCATAAATCCAGCATTATTCATTTGTGGCAATAGATGAATAAGAAGTTTGCATTATTTGTGTGTCGAAAACTGCAATACCATATCTCCAGGCGTTATACGAATTTGTATATGATCGTGCCTGATAAAAAAGTTGAAGTCTTCCTTCGTGAATAATTGCTGTCGCATGTCCATTTTCACCACTCTCCCAAGAATCTTTTGTAGGTTCAAGAACAGGCCCTAATGAATAATAGGGCCCCATAACATTGTTAGCAATTGAGAAGAATACGCGCTGTCTCGTTCCGCGAGGACCTTCTGGTAAGAAACAAACAGCGTTTAAAAGAATCTGTCCATTCGGCAGTTGGACTAATTGTGAGCCTTCTAAACCCCATTCATAATCTGGGTGATCATGCTGGTTATGGTGAGAGACTTCTTGATGAGTTAATATAGTGCCTAATACTTCCCATGGACCATACCATGAATTACTTTTACTTTTAGCGATATAAAGGTCTGGTCTAGCTACGCGCGGAGCCCCAGAAAATGTTATAAACCTTTCACCATTAATAATGGCAGGATGAGGATCGTATATACATGCTTGATTTGTTCCTTGTTGTGAACGGAGTACAGTACCCAGGTTATTAAATCTATGTCCGTCTGAAGAAATCAAATGTTCTACTGTTCCGTCTAAGGCCATAAAATCTGTTTGCACGAACATGTGAAACATTTGTTCTGTTTCATCGTAAATCATTCCTGGCGCTGCTACATGATCACCCTGTAGAGCAATTTTCGCAGGCTCTTCTTCTTTCCAAGGGCCATTTAAAGAAGGTGAGGTAGCGTGAAGAATTTTCCATTTTTCTACAGCACTACTGCCACCTGATCCATATAAATGCCAGAGTTTACCATCGAACACTGGACACGGATCTTTCGTGTCTTGGTAAGAAGGAGTAGGAATGAGTGGGCCTGTCCGAAGAGCAGGGTTTTTTAAGAATGAGGAAAAATTTACCTCTCTATATGATGGAGCTGCTTGGTAATAATTGTTATCTTTCATGGGCAGGTAATTTGTAAGTATTCTGTAAGTAGAAGTTATACAAAATGAAAAATAAAATGTCAAACACGACAGGTCAATACGCGTTTAGATTGCTAAAGTAATATAAAATAGTAAATATTCTTAATCTTTTAAACGTGATAACAGTAGTTTATTAGTTATGCCGATAGCTTTTTATGAAGCATATGTTTCAGATGATCTATACTCTTGGGATTATAAATAGAGCAGGGTATGACTTCTAATCCTTTATTTTGAAAGATTTTTGATTTTTGTTTTAAGATACTTTCATCAACGAGATCGACTTTTGTAAATATAATTAATTCTTTTTTGCTCAATAAATCTGAGCTATATCCACTAAATTCATTTCTAATAATTGTGTACGTTTTTTCTATATCAGGATCTGTACTATCAATACAATGGAGTAACATTTTCGTTTTTTCTATATGTTTTAAAAATGTTATTCCTAATCCTTTTCCTTTTGAAGCTCCTTCTATGAGGCCGGGTATGTCAGCAAGAGCGTAATTTTCCATCATTCCGATATTTGGTTCGAGTGTCGTAAAAGGATAGTTTCCTATTTTAGGGTGAGCATTTGTTAAAGCAGCAAGTAGACTACTCTTGCCAGCATTTGGTAAACCGATAAGACCGATATCCGCAATTATTTTTAATTCAAGATGAAGTGTTTTTTCCTCTCCAGGTGTTCCATCTTCAGCATATGCCGGGGTTTGGTTAGTAGCAGATTTAAATTCATTATTCCCTCTTCCACCTTTTCCACCTTTTGCTATGAGAATAGATGTACTTGTATTGTTTATTTCATATACTTTTCCAGTCTCAATCTCAGTAATAATAGTTCCTATAGGTACAAATATCGTTTTATCCTCAGCGTTTTTTCCAAACAGATTTTTCTTTTTTCCGCTAATTCCATCATCCGCAGTGATTTTCTTTTTAAATCGAAATTCTCTCAAATCGGTTAGATGAGTTGAGCCATGAAAATAAATACTACCACCGTTGCCGCCATTACCACCATCCGGACCGCCTTTTGGTTGATGAGAGTTCCTTAGGAAAGATACAGCACCATTGCCACCATTTCCAGCTTTTACTATAAGCGTAACATTATCTATAAGCATACTTGCATTGTACCATGTTTCGCCTATGAGTACGCTTTTGTATATAGCGGGTAGGTGTAGTGTTTGCAGAATCCCAAGAGATTTCTTGCCTAATTCTTAGCTTCAAAGTGGCAATTGCTACTTTTATACTCTGCTTTGTAGTATAAACTTGCTATAATTCGAATATGAAAGTATTAGCTACAAAAGGGTGGGATGAATATGAGCTTATCGATTCAGGAGAAGGGTGTCGTTTAGAACGATTCGGTAACTATAGACTATCTCGCCCTGATCCTGAGGCTATTTGGCGAAAAAAACTACCTCATACTGAATGGGAAAAAGCAGATGCTTCTTTTAGAAAAGAAGTTGATGGGAAAGAAAAGTGGATTCAAAAGCATTCTTTACCCGACCGATGGAAGATGAGGTATAAAGAACTTGCTTTTTGGGCAGAGTTATCACCTTTTAAACATACTGGAGTTTTCCCGGAACAGATAGTGCAGTGGGAGTGGATGGAGGAGAAAATTAAAAATCTCCCCCAAGAGGACTTGCTACAAAGCAGCGGCGAAAAGTCAAAAATCAAAAGTAATGAGAACACATTAAATATTCTTAACTTGTTCGCATACACTGGGATTGCAAGTTTAGTTTGCGCAAACGCAGGTGCGAAAGTTACCCATGTAGATGCATCAAAACCCACTATTGGCTGGGCAAGAGAGAATCAAAAGTTATCAGGACTTGAAAAAAAACCAATACGCTGGATACTTGATGATGCTATTAGATTTACTCAGAGAGAAATACGACGGGGAGTGCGTTATGACGGTATTATTATGGACCCACCTGTCTATGGACACGGCCCTCAAGGAGAAAAATGGGATTTTAAAACGTCGTTTCCAATCTTGTTAGATTTGTGCAAGCAAGTATTATCCAGTGATCCATTGTTTATACTTATAAACGCATATGCAATTTCGTCCTCTGCTCTTATGTTAGAAAATGTATTAAAGGATATTACAAATGGGTTAGAAGGGACTATTGAAGTAGGGGAGTTAGCTCTGGAAGAAAAAGGATCAGGCCGGTTATTATCTACAGGAATTTTCGGAAGATGGTCAAAATAATATGGTATAGTTTTCCGCAGTTTTTCCGGATATTCAAATATTTCAATCAGTAAGTGAAGTTGTTAAAAAATAAATGAGTGGTAAGAACTATAAGAGTAAGAACGGAAGTCAATATATGTTACAGTTATAAGTCCGCGGCCAAATTTGAAGACTTCGAAGCTAGAAAATATCTTGATACTAACTAATGTATCATCAATTATACCATAAAGAAACAGTCTTGTAAATAAAATCCCCTTGCTTATAATTTCTTCATGGATGGGATACAGAAAAACAAACTGCTTCAAGCTGCAAAGGTTCATCTTGCTAGAGTATCTGAACGAATACTAGAAACGAAAACAAGAATTGATACTTCTATTATGCAATTGCGTAAGGAGTTAATTAAAGCTCGGGGAGAAGAGCGTGATACGAAAGAAGTGTTGTTATACCACCATTTAGACACACAGCGAAACATGGAACAACAATATGCATCTCCTTATTTCATCCGTTGTGACGTTAAATTTGATGATGAATCAGAACAAAAAACTTTATATTTCGGTCGTTTTCCCTATACAGCTGAATCAATATATTCTTGGGTAGCCCCTGCAGCAGTTATCCGATTTGATTCTCCGGGAAGATTCTCATATGAAATGCCTAATGGAGAAAAGAGAAGCGGAAGCTTATTAAGAAAAGATCAATTTATGATCGTAAATGGAAAGATTCTTTTCATGTCATTAGAATCGAAGGATATTCCTCGTGAATTAATATACCAAGAATACTTCTCACAGAAGAAAAAAGAATTTGTTTTAAAAGAAATTGTAGAACAAATGGAAAAGGCTCAAGATACCATTATTCGTTCTCACTATTTCGGGTCATTCCTTATTTCCGGTCCCGCAGGTTCTGGTAAAACAACGCTTGCGCTTCATAGAGCAGCTTTTCTTATCCAATCTCCTGACACAGCCTCTCTTTTCCCTGCGAAGCAAGTTATTATTTTTGTTCATGATAATACCACAAAAGATTATTTTAGTTCGCTTTTACCCCAACTAGGAATTCATAAAGTGACTATATCAACATTTTACGAATGGGCGATGCATATTTTAGGATTATACGATAATGAATTCACATTTCGATTTGGTAGAACAGAGCAAGAGAAAGATGCATATGAATATGCAAAGAATAAAGCATTGAAATCTTTAATTGTTAAGAAAACAAAAAATGGCATCTATAAAACATTAGAAGATACTTACAAAAATTTTCTAACTGATGAACAGAAAAGATTATATGTTTTACAAAAACAAAAAGGATTAGTTGATCGTTTCGATCTAACTGTTCTCTTAAAACTAATGATTATGGAAAAAGGTCAGTTACTTGAGACTGTTGAGAAATTTGTAAAGCAGATGAATGGAAAGTACGTAAAGAAAGTTTTGCAACAGCCAGTGAAATATTCATTAATAATACTTGATGAAGCAGAAAATTATTTGATTGAACAAATATACGTTATGAAAAGCACAATTGATCCAAAAACGAATGCTATGGTATACGTCGGAGATTTAGTGCAACGAACGTTACCTTTTACTATTTCTGACTGGCAAGAAGTGCATGAAACATTTACAGATGATCGAAAAATTATTTTACAGAAAGTGTATCGAAATTCATATGAAATACTCAAATATATCGCATCAGTTGGCTATCAAGTCAGTATTCCCGATAATGTAAAACATGGAAAGCCAGTAGAAGAATACATATTTGAAAATAAACAAGAAGAAATACAAAAAATTATTAATATGGTAGAAGAACAGAAGGAAGCAGTTATTGGTGTTTTAGCTAAATCAGAAGAATATCTGCATGATTTTCGAAAACAATTATCACAATATAAAAATATTCATGTTTTGACTATTAATGAAGCTCAAGGAGTTGAATTCAATACTGTATTTCTGGTTGGCCTTAACCGCCGGTCATTTAGTGGAGAACTTTTGCCAGAATATCTCAAAGCAGAAAGAAAGCGAGTAGATCGAGATCTTCTATATGTTGCTCTTACGCGTGCGATGAATGAATTATATATATTTGGTAGTGAAAAACTAAAGAGCATTATTGAATAAAACTAAAGAAGTAAATATTTTAACCAATCATAAACACCGTTACATTTTATTATTTTTTATACTACCATTGGATTTCCTTTGCATTATCCTCAGCTGCATAAAAGTTTGGAATATTCTTATTCATAGGCCTATGCTGTTTTTGGTTCATCTAGTAAAACCCAATTGTTTGATACATGAGGTTCACTACAAAGATTACGATTAAAACAACATGGTCTTCTCATACCCTTATTAAGTTTATCAAGCATAACATCTATATGCTTTTGGCGTGTCTCAGGGGTTTTAACCGCACGTATCCAACGAATCCAATCCCACCGAGCCATTGGTGTAATGTCGTTCCATAAGGCTTCAGCCTTTTGAGAAGTTGCTAAGGATTTTTTTACATCCTCAGGTACCTCCGGTTCTATCCATTCTTTCGTAGGTTGTAGTGAAACTTGTACGATATCGCCTGTTGTGGCATTCGCAAGTTCAAGCAACGTAGTATTAGGCCGAAACCAATGGCTTGGTTTTAATCCTGGTCCATACTTTCCATCTGGTTCAAGTAAGGCTTTAAAAGGAACGTTGTTAAGAGTTCCTGAAACCATTACCATACCGCGTGAAGGAAGTTTCGCACTTGCGTCTTCAGGTAGCCTGAGAAGCGTCCATGAGTTAATGGTGATTAATGTAGTTTCAAATTTGATTACTGACACGAAGATATTATATCAAAGAATATCGAAATCAATTCCCATATGAAGGTGCTGCCTTAAAAATTACCCACTCAACTGGTCTATCTCTATCCGGCCTTACAGGTTGCAGATCGGGATACATATCAATAAAGTGTTCCCACCATGGCCTATTATTTTTATACCAATCTACAGTTTCCCCTAACCCCTCACGCAGGGAATAGTGAGGTTGCCAACCTAATTTCTGAATTTTTGTAGCATTAACAGCGTATCGCACATCATGACCTCTTCTATCTTCAACGTGTTCAATTACATCAGGTGCAAGACCTAGTCTGTCAACAATTCCTTTTACAATATCAATGTTAGCTGTTGTTTCTCCTGTACCTACACAATACCTCTCACCGGGACTTCCATGTTCCAGTACATGTCTTATTGCTCGTGCATGGTCAGTCACATACAACCATTCCCGAATTTGCTGTCCATCTCCGTAAACTGGCAGTGTATTTCCTTGAATGCCTCTCACAGTCAATCTAGGTATAAGCTTTTCCGGCGCTTGATAAGGGCCGAAATTATTAACGCTATTTGTTATGGTGGCTTCCATACCGTATGTTGCAGTCCATGCTGTGGCGATTGCTTCTCCCATGAGTTTTCCTGCCCCATAGGGGTTTCTTGGTGCTGAAGGAGATTCCTCATCAAAAGAACCAGCTATGGCATGCCCAAAAACTTCATCTGTTGAAACATAATGTACACGATCCACGCCATTATGCCTGGCTGCTTCAAATACATTCAGTGTACCTACTCCGTTTATCGCTATAGCCTCTGTAGAATTTCTAATGCTTCTATCTACAGATGAAACTGCTGCTGTATGTACAACTGCATCTGGTCTCCCCATATTCCTTCGTAAGGAAGATAAATCACGTATATCTCCTTCAACAATTCGAAAATTTTGATTTCTACGTAACTCTGCTATTGTCGCAGGATTTGTCGTTTTGGGATCAAAGTTGTCAAAGCAGACAACCTTCCTCCCATCGTTTAAAAATTCTCTACAAACTTGTGAACCCACAAAACCAGCTCCACCTGTTACAAATATTTCAGTTCTCATGTTATTTATATTTTTCTAAAGAATGTGCATTTCGATATGCTACTAACGCCTCTTGCCACGGGCGCATTGATTCGTAGACAGTAGTCATACCAGAATAAGCAGGACGACGAACTAGTGAAGGGAACATATCTGACGAAACCGGCTCAACTACTGCTGGTACGTTCCATGTAGATACTACTTTTTTAGCAACTTCAAATCTACTTACAACACCTTCATTTACGACATGGCGAGGTCCCTTTTTGTTTTGCTCTATTAAATCGAATATTCTGTTGACAACATCAAGCGTATATGTAGGCGACCCTTGTTTGTCTGTTACAGCTCGAATTACATCCTTCCCTTGTGCGAGTTGGCGTAGAATAGCACCAACAAATTTAGTATCTTGCTGTGGACCTGGACCGAAAAGCCAACCAAGCCGAGCGATTAAAACATCGGGAACTAATTCCTTTGCTTCCCACTCTGCTACTAACTTAGTCATACCATACATATTTGTTGGAGTATGGGGTATATCTGTTTCATTATAGCCTTCAGCTTTTGGCGTACCGGGAAATACTGCGTCTGTTGAGATAAGCACGAAGCGAGCGCCGGATTCCTTGGCAAGCTGTGCCATATTCATCGTTCCTAATGTATTAACTCTAAATGCTACTTCAGGTTTTGCATGTGCATATTCCCAATTTGTTACAGCAGCAGCGTGGATAATGACATCAGTTAATGGACCGTGTTGTTTCAAGTAAGTTCTACATTCCTCTAAATTAGTTATGTCAAATTCTGTAGAAGTCGGTGCTAGCAGGATATTAGGATTATACCTATTTTCTGTTACATTCCGAAATTCAGTACCTAATGCACCTCTCCCACCAGTTAAAAGTATTTCTTTACTCATTTTTGTATCCCGTAGTATATAACATTTTATAAAAAATGTCTAGTTGAGTATCTAATACATTTATACTATATAATAGTAATGTGGACACACTAAAGATAATAAATTCGGAAAAAATATATCACAATAAACACGCTGATGTGATTGTCGATACATTAGCATTCAAAGGTAAGCAGTGGGAGCAAGTATATATCCAGAAACCGTTTAAAGATGCAGTCGGTATACTTCCGATAGATGAAAAAGGTATATATTTAGTGAAACAATATAGACATCCTATAGGCGAGGACTTATGGCAGATAATTATGGGATCGTTAGAAAAGAACTATTCACCCTTACAAACAGCTCAAATAGAATTAAAAGAAGAGGCAGGAATATATGCTGACAATCTTTCAGTGATTGGTGAAATATTTGCTGATCCTGGCATATCTTCTCAAAAAACAACAATTTTTTTAGCTGAAGGTTTGCACTTTACGACTCCAACTCCTTCATTCACAGAAATGAATATCGAATTAAAGCATTTCACATACAACCAGATAAATGACATGATAAAGAATAACGATATTTCTTGCGGATATACATTAAGTGCGCTTCTACTCACTCATAAACACACGAAACTTTTGAAAGATTAAGATTTGTATATATTAAATAGAGAGAAAAAATTATGTCCCAAATGCTGGATGGTTAACCGCCACCACCTTAAACGAACATTTCATTTCATAATAAATACGATTGTAATCTGATGTTTCTTTCTCTAGTAGTCTGTTGCTTCTATGGTGGCAAGAGAGACACCTAGAGAAATATCTTTTGTAATATAGTTCTGTGCCACTTATTCGTAGTTATATGTCTTACTGTTGCTTCTGATTTTTTAACCAACTTAAACATATACTAATTATACACAAGCTTCGAATGAGGGAAAGTTTTTATAGAATGTTTATTCAACTACTCACTTAAAACACTTAATGCCTTAAGAGCATAGTATTTAACACTTTCTCGAATATCACTTAACTGTTCTATTTCCATTTTAGTAAACCATTTACACTCATTACTTTGTTCTTTTTCTATTAACTGCTCAATCTTATCAGAATTGGCTTTGGCAAAATAAGTAAAGGTTACGTGTTCATGTATATCGTTAATTCTATGTCGGTTAACGAAATAAGGTGGAATTAATTCATCATATCCTTCATAGTTTTTCTTATAAGTCTGCAGAGAATTGTCCAAAGTAACATCCAGTCCGACTTCTTCTTTTACTTCACGAACTGCAGCTTGGTTTGGGTCCTCATCAAGTTCTATATGACCTCCAACACTCAGCCAGATTTTATATTTATCATGTTTTCTTAGGAGAACAGTATTTTTATAAACAATGAATACTTCAACAGTGAAATCGACTTTTTCGTGGACATGCGGCATAAATAAGCTATACCAAGTTATATATTAAATTAAAATATTTGGGGTGGCTGACGGGGATCGAACCCGCGACATTCAGGTCCACAACCTGACGCTCTACCACTGAGCTACAACCACCAAATTTAGCTAATGGCTTTTGGCAAATAGCTAATAGTAAAAGTATATCACAGGACGAGGCTAGGGAGCAATTATTTTTTCATAAACAGATTGACAATTATTGTGAGAATAATGCTTATTATTATTGAAGTTACCCACGGAAAATAGAACGTAAAATTACCTTTTTTAATGAAAATATCACCCGGTAGTTTGGGTAATCCTGTTATCGACGATACGCTCAATACAACTACCCCACTGGCAATTAATAGTATACCTAGAAGAATGAGCAATTTAGCCATTTCATTCATAAATGATTTCTCCTTCTAATACTTTTTTATCTCTTTTCGCAAAAATCAATCCCATGATTAATCCAGTAAAAAAACCTCCTACATGTGCCCAGAAAGCTACTCCTCCTTCAGAACTTGCTAGTGATAATGATGTCGCTCCCGAAAATATTTGAAGAATTAACCAGTATCCTAACATCAACGATGCATTAATGTTTGTCATCGAAATAAATCCGAAAAATATAACAAATGTTCTGATTTTGTGATTGGGAAAATAATAAAAGTAAGCACCCAATGCACCTGCTACAGCTCCTGATGCTCCGAGCATGGGTATATCTGAATTCGGCATGAAAAAATATTGCGCGAAGCCACCCGCAATACCTGAAAAGAGATAGAGAAAAAGATATGGCAGGTGACCTATCTGTCCTTCAACATTATCTCCAAAAATCCATAAAAACCACATATTCGATATGATATGCAGCCAGTTTCCGTGAAGGAATATAGATGATATGAAAGGGAAAAGGGTAGATAGGTTTGAAAAGTCGATAGTCGATGGGACTAATGCGTATTGTAAGGTAAAAGATTCAAAATCTATTAGTTGAAGATAAAAAACATAACTTGTGAGTGCAATTAACCCAAAGTTAATAAAAGGAAATTTTTTAGACGGCACAGAATCACTAATAGGAAACATACTAGTACACTAGATTCATGATTTAAGATTCATGATTCAAGTATGTAAGAGTATTGTAGCAGAACAGTTATACTTATTTAAATGTACAATGTTGACTGATAGAAATACTTGTGTTACGGTAGAGGAAGATGGAAAATCAAGAGAAAAGTACTAATCGACTATCAATCCTTCTCAGGAATAATAAAATAAAATTATTAGCTTTATTTTGTTTATTTCTCCTTTGCTTACTTATACTTATTCCATCTACTTTCAAAACCTCTCAAACAAAAAAAACGTCAGTCATTCCTACGACTAAACCTACTAGCGAGATTGAAACAATGCTTAAAGTTGAGCAAAGAACGAATAGTATGCTTGATTATATTAATACTCAGCGCCAGCCGAATGGATATTATCAATATCTTGCTCACTACGATGAGATTTGTAGAGAAGTAAACGGTAAAAAAGAATGCCCTTTCGCGGGAGGTAGAGTTTTTCCTTCAAGTAATGCATGGACAGCACTTGCTAATTTTTCCGGCTCTATAATTAATGATAATAAGACGTATCTGAATAAAGCCAAGGAAGATATTGAAAAGTTAGCAATATATTGCAAAGACAAAATTGAGGATTGTCGCTTAGCACTTGTGCAACCTTTTTTAATTTATGATCAAACAAAACTCCATCTATATAAAGAATTTATTCTTACCCATGCAGAGACACTCTTAAGAGAATCGGATGTGCCTCTTGCTATGATCCAAGCAATAGAGAGTAGAGAACTTCTTTTTATCTATATTCTTACAGGAGAAGACCGGTATAGAGATGCTTCAATAAAACGATTAGAAAAAGCCAAAAACATTCTTGAAAACGGTACTTCATTATATGTAACCAAAGATGGATATATTTTTAAAAATAGCGCATGCTGGGTAACGCTTGCCCAAGCTTCATTTGGCCGCCTTCAAAAAGATCATCCTGAAGTTAAAGAAGCGGAAGCATTTTTAGAAAGTAATAATGTTTATGGAAATGCTGCTGGTCTTAGTCAAGCAATAGAACAACAACCATGTATAGATGCCTACTTCGAGTTAGCATTGGTTACAGGAAATGAAACACATGCACATACAGGAAAATATTTTCTCAATAATTTTATTTCTTCTTTCTGGGACAGTCCTGAGGCAAATAAAGTATGGGGTGAAGGAGGAACTGCATCAGTATCAACGGTGTCCCAATCAGATATATTAAGAAAACATGTAAATATTACAGATTCAGCATATACTGTATATTTATTATATAGAGCGAAAACTAATCAATAAAAATGAGTACTTTACGTAAAAAATTTCAGTTCTTTATTCTCATTGGATCACTGTTTTTTGTAATCGCAGGCCAATCACCTGTATCTGCATGGAATGATGGCCCTGCTCCTTGCGGTGAATTATGCTGTGGTCCAAGCGGGGAGACTCGACAACCTGTTACCCCACAACCAGGTGAAACGTGTTGCGAAACGAGTGGAGATACTCTATGTCATTATGCATGCAGTAATCAATACTATAAATCTACGATTTGTGTAAAAACTTGTGTATATCCTACTTTACCTCCAGCACCTCCTTATAATCCACCCCCTGAACCAGCTGCGTGTCCTTCATTTGCTCAAGGCCAAGATTGTGCTGGAATGAATGTAGCCGGTACAACTGATAGAGGGGATACCATAACTGTTACAGCATTTTCTAAAGCACCTGTTTCCACAGAAAGTAATAGATTTAAAAGAACTACGACTTTTCAAGTTCAAAAAGACAATGTGAGAATGACAAGCTCAAATCCTATTGAAGTTGTACGTGTAAATGCATCAGAACTACCAACTGGATATACAGCTGATAATGCTGAATATTATAAGGCCTCTTGGTCATACAAAATTCCCGATATTGTTACAAGCGGTAGCAGATTTCGTATAAGCGTAAGTAATAGTTGTTCTGCGCTTTATGCACAATCGCCTAGCCAAACAACAGTTTCATTAGAAAGTACAGTGAAAAACTATATTGTAGAAAAACAATTGAATTTTTCTAAACTATTAAGTCCGATTCTTGAAAGTAAGCTGTTTAATATTAAAGCACATGCACAATCCTCACAGAGTATGGGAGAAAACGCTTTACAGCTGATGCCGTTTTACCCTACTCCTACTACAACTCCAGCACTCAATCCTGCTATTGTTACAGAGTGTGGTGCGGTATCCTTCATAGTGAACTAGGGAAGCTGATTTAAGCACCTATACGTATTGTAAGAAATTTGTAGAGAAACAGTAAAAAGTGTTTATTACCAAAAAAATTTATTGCATTTAGTAAACAGGTATGTTACATATTTGAATAGCATGCATAAGCAAGTAGGATTCCTTCCTTGGCCACAATCAGTCATTTATCAAATATATCCCCGGAGTTTTAAAGATACGAATAATGATGGTGTGGGTGACTTAAAAGGAGTTATAGAAAAGCTTGATTATTTCGTAGAACTAGGAATAGATTCTTTATGGATATCTCCTTTTTATCCTTCCCCTATGAAAGATTTTGGATATGATATTTCGGATTACTGTAGTATTGATCCTATATTCGGAACACTTGATGATTTTGATGTATTACTTCAAGAGGCTCACAACCGTGAGATGAAAATAATGATTGATTATGTACCGAATCATACATCTGACCAACATCCCTGGTTTAAAGAGTCACGCTCCTCTAGGGATAACCCTAAACGAGATTGGTATATATGGAAAGATCCTAAGCCCGATGGTTCAGTACCAAATAACTGGTTAAGTATTTTTGGCGGTTCAGTATGGGAATTTGATAAAACGACAGGGCAATATTATCTTCATACTTTCTTAAAAGATCAACCAGATCTTAATTGGAGAAATCCAGATGTTATAAAAGCTATGATGGATGTTATACGTTTTTGGATGAAAAGAGGAGTTGATGGATTACGGGTCGATGCGTTTATCATGCTATATAAAGATCTACAGTTTTTAGACGAACCTTATAAGCCAAAAGACCAATGGGATGAAAAACGAATGTATTATAACTTAGAACATATTTATACAGTAAACCATCCGGAGTTATCTCCTTTACTTGATGTTTTCTGTGATGTTCTCGATGAATTTGGAGGGAAGTTTATGATAACTGAGACTTCTGGTCGTTTATTGACAATGGATCAGTTGATCACACTATATAAAAAAAACAGAGAACATGCTCATGCGCCATTTAACTTTTACTTTATAAATTTACCTTGGGATGCAAAAACTTATAAAGAGTTTATAGATACGTATGATGTTAAAGTAGGTAATGCTTCTATTCCTACCTACGTACTTGGTAATCATGATAAACCACGAGTCGCTAGCAGAATTGGCAAGGATGCTGCGAAAACAGCAGCAATGTTGCTTTTAACATTAAGAGGAATACCGACAATCTACTACGGTGAAGAGATAGGCATGGAAGATGCTGATATAAAACCTGAAGAAGCCAAAGACCCGCATAGAACAGTCGTTCAGGGAGTTCTTGTGAGTAGAGACCCTGAAAGAACTCCTATGCAATGGAATGACAGGGGATTTGCAGGATTTTCAGAAAAAGCACCTTGGTTACCAATCAATGAAAATTTTAAAGAAGTAAATGTGGAAAATGAAAGAAAAGATTCACATTCAATGTTATCCCTTCACAAAGCTCTTCTCACATTACGGAAAAAACATGTACCTTTTACAAAAGGAAGTTATCAATCTTTACCAGAGAGTACAAATAAGGTTTTTGCATACTACCGAAAAACAGAAGATGAAACTTTTCTTATTGTTTTAAATTTTACAGATTCACAATCGACAATAACATTACCTTCGTTAAAAGTTGAACCTTTGTTATCGACATATATGGATCAATCATCAGGGGTTATAACCATCTTAAGTGAACTAACGCTCAGACCTCACGAAGGAATACTCTATAAACTAGCATCGAGTTAATACTTTTAGAATATTTATTTCACTGGAAGAAGTGAACTAACTTCTCATGTTCTTACTTACTACTTATCGATATTTGTAACAGTTATCACACTTTATATGTAATCTAGTGATGAGGTATTTGATTTTCTAGTAAAGGAGGTGAGTAGTATGCCAAAGAAAAAAGGTCTTGGAGAAATGTTTGATGATACTCTTGAAACAATCGGTTTAAGTGATGATACTTCATCGAAATCTAAAGATCGAAAAGGAGGTAAGACTAGTAAAGGTAAAAAAATAAAGAAATCTTCCAAAAAATAAAATATATTAGTTTCTATAAAAGGCTGTTTTATATCAGCCTTTTTTTTGCTATAGTCTCTTCGGTACATGAAGAATAAAAGATTGGATACTATTTTAGATATTACTGTTAAATTATCCCAAATAAAAAGAAATGTACGGTATAGTCAGATATATTTTGAAAATGATGCGGAGCATTGTTATCAGTTAGCGCTAGCAGCATGGAGCGTAAATCATGAATATAACTTAGATCTTCATGACGAAAAACTTTTAAAGCTTGCTTTAGTACATGATATCATCGAAATATTCACTGGGGATTATGACGGGCACAGAAGTGAAGAGCTACAAAAGTTAAAACTAGAAAGAGATAAAGCAGCTCTTAAAGAATTTAAACGTGAATATAAACAGCTTAGTGTGTTAATTAAAGAAATAGAAGAGTATGAAAAAAAAGAAAGTTCAGAGAGCAAACTCATAAATATCCTCGATAAAGCTATTCCTATTCGTCATGTTCATAAAATAAACGATACATATTATAAAAAGAGAAAAATAACTTTAGAAAAATATGTTTCTTGGTTTTATAGTAAAGTCGCTTATGAACATTTACCTACAAAACTAAAAAATGTAGCAGATGATTTAATAGATGAAGTAATAAAAATTTATACCTCTTTGTTTTATACTTAATTTCCTGGACTATTAAATATATCTTACTTGTTTATATGCTAATGCCGGTATGACTGCGATTAGCGCTACTAAAGCCGCCAAAAGAAAAGCTTGTGTTATTCCTATCTGATCAGAAACGAAACCGAGAATAAATAGTAAGAGGAGAAGCAAGCTCGTGGCGTAGCCATCATTAAAAATATGAAGTGTATTAAGCGTATTTAAAGCGTGTTTTATCTCAGAATCATAGTAGAATTGGTTGTCTTGAATAATTTCCCGTATTAACAGATCTGCTCTATTACACAATAAAAGCGTATAATATAAAATATAAGTTATGGTTTTATTAGCAATATCTATAATCATAGGATTAATTGCAACTACTTTGTTTATTTTGTCCTTTTTTCAATCGAACGAGTCAGTTTTCGTTTTTGGCTATGTAATTCCGCTGTGGTTTCAAGCACTAATAATCGCAACAGCCTTATTTATTTCATTTCTCCTTTTACGAATGAAATTCATTTTACTTTTGCTAGGAGGCATTTGGATTTATGGATGGTATTGGATTGTTACGAACACACTTGGCTATATCGGTATTGATTTTTCCTGGTACATAGATGCATTGTTAAGTATTTTTTTTATTATATTGAATACCTTAACAATTGGTTCTCATAAGACAGCTACATCGCAGCCTTCTCAAATTATAAATAAGATTGCACCCGGTAACTCACTTGAGGATGATGTAGCAAAGGAAGTAGAAATAGAAGAACGTATTAAGGAGCGAACTAAAAATATTCTTGAACATGTTCGAGATACAGATTTGCTTTATTTGGATGAAACATGGCTTGAAAATAAGTATTTACAACTTTTTGATGGTTTTGATATTATTTCGAAAACTACAGTTGAAAGTGATGTTAAAGCAAAAGTATCACTATTGGAAACGAACTCAAAAACAACTCGCGAATACGCACGTATTGAGACTGGTCTTATCGTAAAATATGAACAAGTGTTAACGAAATTAGTAGCTACAAATAAAGTTCATGTTGGTATCGAGCTTCCTCTGGTAGTTCCTACTAATCCACAAAAAATCACAACTATGCTTCAAGACTTACATGAGTTTCTCAGTTTTGAAAAACCCAAAAGCCAGAAAAAAAGAAAAGCTTTGCTAGAAGTTGGCGTAGCGTTGAGGAGATTATATAATGTTAAACAGAGTCAATATATTATAATTGCTGATAGCTTCACAATTACTGAAGGTGATGAAAACTACACTTTGACGTATACTCATCCAGTCGCAAGGTATGAGGATATACCTATTGTAATAATGGGGGATTTGCCAAAATCATTAATCTTAGTAAATCATAAATCTTTATTCGCCCGAAGAGTTGGTAGTAGATTAAAACTTACAGTACTAGGATTAGTTGTCGATAATACAGTGATGAAATCAAAAGAACAACCAGAGATTATTCTATCCATTAAGGCTGTTCAAATATAATTTTAATACCATTTATAAATCTTAGATCTTCAATGATGTAAGTGATGTAAATCACTTGCTTTCTTTATAGTTATTCCAATACTATGGATATAGTAGATAACTGACAGCAGTCTGCTGTACTGTTTGCCATTAAGCTAGCTATGAATTTTAAACCGTTTGAAAAAAAAGATTTCCCGAAACCACTCTCTCTCAAGGCACTCATCGGACCTAGTTTTATTATCCTCGGATTAGGGTTAGGAAGCGGAGAATTTATTCTCTGGCCATACTTAACTTCTAATTTCGGTATGGGGATTATATGGGGAGCTCTACTTGGTATAACATTTCAATTCTTTATGAATATGGAGATCGAACGCTATGCTCTTGTTCGCGGTGAGAGTGTTTTCATGGGATTAGCACGGAAAGTTCGGTTGATTACGTTTTGGTTTTTACTTTCTACGTTTATTCCGTGGATCTGGCCAGGAATTGTTGCGTCATCAGGGACGTTAATAGGGCATGTTTTCGGAATTGAGAATGTTTCACTTATTTCAGTTATGCTTCTTATTTGTATTGGTTTAATCCTCTCTTTAGGTCCTGTACTCTATAAAACAGTTGAAACCTTGGAAAAAGGACTTATTCTTCTTGGCGTTCCTACTATTTTTATATTAAGTATTTTCCTAGCGAAAATGAATCATTGGGTTGATATTTCAAAAGGAATTGTCGGTATTGGTAATGGATATACATTTTTACCGGAAGGAATTTCTATAGCCTCATTTCTCGCAGCGTTTGCTTATGCCGGTGCGGGAGGAAATCTTAATTTAGCACAATCATTTTATATCCGGGAAAAAGGTTATGGTATGGGTAAATATGCTGGAAAGATTACGTCACTACTTACCGGCAAAATTGAAAACGTTTCTCTTACGGGTACTACGTTCGATATGTCAAAAGAAAATCTACAGGCTTTTAAACAATGGTGGAAGAATATTAATATCGAACACTTCTTAATCTTCTGGCTCACAGGTTCGATTACCATTATACTTCTTAGTCTTCTCGCCTATAGTACAGTGTATGGTCTTGAAGGAAACAAACAAGGAATAACATTTCTGATTACTGAGTCAAAAATTATCGGACACATGCTATTTCCCGTCGCTGGAACTTTTTTCTTACTCGTTGGAGCTTTAACATTATTCGGAACGCAACTTACTGTATTTGACGCGACAAGCAGAATTATGGCTGAGAATACGGTGATAGCTTTATACCCCCAATTAAAGGAAAATCATTTAAGAAGATCCTATTATTGTATCCTTTGGCTACAGATTATCGCAGGAATTATTATTTTTATGAATGGTTTCACTCAGCCACTTGAATTATTAACGCTTGCGGCAGTAATGAATGCCTTCGCGATGTTTGTTCATGTAGGGCTCACTCTCTGGCTTAATATGACCAGCCTAGAGAAAGAATTACGACCAAGTATCTTTAGAATTACAGCAATGGGATTAGGCTTTCTCTTTTATGGAGGATTTTCCCTTTATACCATATATACAGAGGTAGTCAAATTCATGGGAAAATAGGAGGTGTAATATCTGGAAATAGTTGAACACAGTAAATTGCTTGATATATCAGGTAAAAGTGCAATTGTAACAGGAGCAGTAGGCATAGGATATGGTATTGCATATCGCTTGGCCGAAGCTGGAGCTAGCGTCATGATCGCAAGCCGTAGTGAGGAAGAAGCTGCAGGGACTGCGGCAAAACTTACTGAGAAAGGATGGAAGGCAAAAGGATTACACACAGATGTATCGAATGAAATAGATGTAAAAAGAATGGTTGAGCAAACAGTCAATACATTCGGATCAGTAGATATTTTAGTTAATAATGCCGGTATCTATCCCTCAACTCCTGTCAGCCAGATGACTTTAGAACAATTCAAAAAAGTTGTTGCAGTAAATCTTGAGGGAGTATTTTTATGTTCCAAATATACCTCAGAGCAAAT
This sequence comes from uncultured Gammaproteobacteria bacterium, assembly GCA_964512695.1. Classification (GTDB taxonomy): domain Bacteria; phylum Patescibacteriota; class Microgenomatia; order Levybacterales; family UBA12049; genus CAYMDS01. The sequence goes on from CAZEJU010000006.1 coordinate 22,247, forward strand.
GATTAAACAAGGAAAGGGTGGAAAGATTATCAATATTACGTCTATTGATGCACTGCACCCTTCATCTATAGGTTTAGCTCATTATGATGCTTCAAAACATGGAGTCTGGGGTTTTACCAAAAATATTGCGCTTGAACTTGCTCCGCATGGAATTTGGGTCAATGCAATCGCACCTGGAGGAATTATTACACCAGGTGTTCAAAAGATACAACAGTCTATGCCAATCTCCAACGATGTAAATATGTCTGAGGTAATAAAAACATTCTTAAACAAAATTCCAATGCACAGGATGGGTGAACCTGATGAGATAGGAAAAGTTGCGCTATTTCTAGCATCAGATATGTCGTCTTATATAACAGGGACACAAATTGTCGTTGATGGAGGTGTATTACTCTCATAGAGGGGTTATGATAAAAAATGTATTAGACCTTCTGGGATGGGGAATAATTCTTTGGTTAATTGGTTATATATTAGGCATTATTCTTTTTTTCATTCTTCCTGTCTCACTAATTGGTTGGTTTATTATGCCAATAGGTTTACTAGTTACTACATGGGTATTACAGAAAAAAATAAAAAATAGATCTCTCACTTACTACCTTCTTCTTTCCCTGACATGGACAACAATTGCAATTCTGTTAGACTATTTATTCCTCGTCAAACTTTTGAAACCAGAAGATGGGTATTATAAAACAGATGTGTACTTGTACTACTTATTTACCTTTACATTCCCACTAGGTATCGGTTGGCAGAAAAATAAATAAATTTGTACTTATAATTCACCACAACACGGTTCATAAAAGACATTTTTAAAGAGAATTTTTTAATCTTTTAAAAGTTTCATCTACCTCAAGTTTATGTTATTTCTACTCTGTCTATAAGATCTTTAAGCTTTTCTAACATAAGAGGGAATGCGTGTAGTCTGCCTTTTGGTTGAGATGACCACGTTTTTTTACTGTTATTAATGCTGCATTGCATCGTTTTTGTAAATCTTCATCTAATCAGTAGGGAACATACTCATCATTATCTGAATTAATGGCTACATTCTTATACTATAACTATTTGGTCTTTTGCAGTACATGCAGGTAATAGCAGGCAACACCTTTCTCGATTAATATAGGCATCAGTAATCCAGCAATAGAGTTCTTTACTAGATTGGAAGGTAAAAATACCTTGATAGTTTTTGTAACTATCTTGTGGCTAAAGAAGATCAACGCTTGCCTTTCAAACCGCTTAAGCGTAGGCATTATTTGTTGTGAATAATCGTTTTTCTTTATAAGCTTAAGTCCAGATTCCTGTATTGTTTTGTTAAAAGCTTCAATATACTCAAAGCTATCTACTGCCATAGTTTTCTCTGTCAGCTTTTTAGCTATCGTTTCTTGATCGGATAATTGATCAATAGGCTTACGAACATAACCGTCAAATATAATAAATACACCACCTTTTCTTAACTTTTTCCGCACTTCTTTGAGTACAATATCTTTTCTATTACTATGACATAATGCCTCAATCACAAAAATAAGATCATATGAATCATTTTTATAATCTTCTAAATGGTGATAATCACCAAACCGTTGGCTGTAGTTCCGTATTTTTTGTGGCATAGGTTTTTTTGAAAGATCAATACCTTCAAATGATACAGACGGATTATTTCTTGCAAGATAAATGCTATTCGATCCATTTCCACAACCAATCTCTAAAACCTTATTAGCTTTTAAGCTTTTAATATATTCCTGAATAATAACAAGATGCGTTAGAAGATCCTCGGGATAATAGCGATTACCTTTACTAATCCCCATATGCATGAATCCCTTTCTGTTATGGAAAAACAAATAGGCAAAATGATTTACAAGATAATAAGATAGTATTTCTTCTCTTTCCTGCTTCTCATTAATTATTTTTCCAATATCAAATGAAGAACCTATAACGGATAGATATGTATTAAGATCGTTTTTTCTTTGCATGACCTAGCATTTATTGTATCAAAGAAAGAGTTCAAAAAAGATATAATATAAGTATCATGCAAGGCAGACTATCAACGTATAATACCAGGTATTGAAAAATCGTGATCGAGCTAATGAACGAAGACTCTTTTTAATCAAGCAGTAACAGCAGAGTTAGATACATCCAGATAATCGTGTATTCTAGGCTTCGAAACAATAAAGACTTGATAGCAGTGAGAAAAAAAGGAGGACAGCTGATTCCTGAGAGGATTGATATTCACTTAAATCTATTACATACATTATTAAGGCAACTCTATACGCAGTAATTCGTGGGAAAATGTGATGAATTGTACGCCCGGAGGGAATCGAACCCCCAACCAAGTGATTAGAATTCACTTGCTCTATCCGTTGAGCTACGGGCGCAAGCTATCTGTAATAGAAGCCAAAAGAAACTATTGGATATTTTAGCAGTAAATTAGGATCAGTGCAATGAACCAAGACAACAGGATAATCTCTGGCTAAACCAAATAGGAAAAATGGTGTAAAAGGTGTGCTTAAAATACACTGGTTTTTGATATGTTTTGCGTCGTTGACAAAGCTCAGGTGTTCTTTTATAGTGAAGGTATTATGCTTACAAAATTTCTTCACTATCTACTAAAAAACCAAATAATTTTTGCGCTTTTCATTATAGTTGTGGTGTGGTTTATGTTACAAATTAAATCAATAATTGCTTCTATATTCATCGCGTATATTATTATGGCTGCTCTTCTACCGCTGGTTGAATTTCTTATGAAGAAAGGCTTACCTAAGATTGTTTCAGTTCTCATCGCATATACCAGCATTATGTTTATCGGTTTTCTCATAATCTTTCCTTTAATACCATTCTTTATCTCCCAAGTGCAATCTCTCTTAATTGGTTTTCCTGTTTATGTCTATAAATCTGCTACTACACTGGGTTTGCCTATAGACACGGCAAGATTACAAACATACATCGCTCAGGAAATTGATATCATAGGAGCAAATGCATTTAGCGTCACAAAGCAAGTTTTCGGAGGCTTATTCTCATTATTAACCATTCTTATCGTTAGTTTTTATTTATTGCTTAATCATGAGTCTTTTAAATTGTGGATCGCGAAAGTATTTCACGTTGATGATAGAGAAAAAGTCTATCAAATTTTAAAAAACGTGGATAATAAGCTCGGTGCATGGCTTCGAGGACAGTTATTGCTTTGTTATATTATTTGTATTTTAACATGGTTAGCTCTCACAATTATTAATATGCCATACGCATTACCACTTGCTCTCATAGCAGGTATTCTCGAAGCGTTTCCGACAATCGGTCCTATTCTCTCTGCAATTCCTGCAGTTATTGTAGCTTTAACGATTTCACCCACAACAGCTCTTATAGTTATTTTGGTTTATACGATTATTCAGTTATTAGAAAATAACGTTATCGTACCAAAAGTTATGGAGCAAGCAGTAGGTCTTAATCCGATTGTTATCATTATTGCAGTTTCGACAGGATCGACGTTAATGGGGATAACCGGAGCCTTATTATCTATTCCCTTTATATCTTTCTTAGTAGTTCTTTTTAATAGTATTCGTAATTCGAAGATTTCTACTTTACGCCGATAACAAGCGTCCAAGGTGTCGGCTTCTTAACTGCCACAATGCGAAGGTACTTCTCAACAAATTTTTTAAATTTTTTTGTTGACCAGTGTTGGATATGTTCTGGATGATCACCAAATTTACGAATATTTTTACCTCGTAGAAATCTTTGTATTGAAAATAAGGGTTCATTTGGCACTGAAAGAACAATATGTTTTTTCGACACTCTAATAAGTTCTTGTAAGGCTTTTTCAGGATTTTCGAGATGTTCAAGAACTTCACTACAAATAACAATATCGAAGGAGTTGTCTTTATATGGCAGCTTATAAATGTTTCCCTTTCTTAACGTGAGATGGGGATGAAGTTTTTTACCTATTTCAATAGCAGTTTCAAGTGTATCTACTCCTTCTAAGTGTTTGCCTATATTTTCTTTTCGTAAACGCTGCAGCGTAAACCCTTCACCACAGCCTACGTCGAGAATACGTGTAGCATGTAAGTTTTTTATTGCTTTAATTAACGTTTTATTAAATCTGTTAAGAAATATTTTCCCAATGGGATTTTTCGTAGTGTGTTTTTCAAAATTGGACGTTTTTTCCATAACATTTCAGGTAGGCATTATAAATGGATTCTTGGAGCGGGTGAAGGGAATCGAACCCTCGTATCAACTTTGGAAAAGTTGTGTTCTGCCATTGAACTACACCCGCGAGTACTACGACGAAATTTATTATTATCTACCCACGGCCACTATAGATTACTTTAGGGTTATGCGGTAGTTTATATGTTTAGAATTATAGCAAAGATGGTGCGGATAGGGGAAGACCCATGAAAAACCCGCCTTGGAAACGCATTTGTTTCAACTGGCGGGTTTATATTTTTCACTATGCCAAATCACATCAAAAATAGATACATCCGGCGTTTGTTTAAAAGTACAATAAAATTGTAATCCTGAGGTATAAGGATTTTAAACTTTTAAACAAAAAACGCCGGATTATGCATGTATATTTCTCCCATGGGAGACGTGAGCCGGGAACTAGAAGCCCGGCTCACATACTCACGCTAGCGGAGCAGACCTCCCCACGCCGCTAGGAGAATGACGATTACCGCCAGGACTGCGGTAATCGTGACGAAGAACTTAGGTGGGATATCTTGCTTCAAACCATTCCTCCTTTTGTCTGCTACTCGCAGCCAGGGCTAAGCAGCAATCTGTCCCACCACGAGCAATCCGTGCGTTTAGGTTGCTCGCGAGTAGTGTAGATCTTGTATAGTCGGTAAACCGTATAGGTCACACCGGCTATGACAACGATTCCAACTGCAGTTGCCGTAAGCCCTACTGCGTTTGCAGCAACAGCGGCCACTACATAGTGACCGGCATTTGTTACAAGGGTCTTTCCGATGGGTACCGCGATACGCACGGCCACGTACGTACCCGCGGTCAAACCGACAGCCGTAGCAGCCCCAACCTCAAACTCCTTTCCTTCAACATTCGTACCCAGTTTTTGGCCTATGTACAGGCCAAGTTCTTCTAGGGTAGAACGGGCATTTTTGTTAGCTGCATCGACGGCTTCTGTGCCACCACCCTGGGATCTGTAGTAGTCCGCAGGGTCGGGATACCTTTCCACTCCACTGAGTTCCGAGTGTGCGTGAAACCAAGGTAAGCTTCCCGGTCTATCGCACCTCATCCATCCCATTCTCGTTGCCTGCACAATTACTACCCCATCTCGCTTGTGGGTAGCTGTTATGCAACCAGTAGGAGGTTTGGGACTTTCAGGGGAATATCTGGGTGGCGCAAACCTCTGACCACTGATGGAATCACCCATCAGTTTGCCTGTTACGTTATCGTAACAATTTCCTCTGTTCGGGTATTCTCCTTGAGGACACACCTCCCTGCAGTATCCCGTGCCTGATATGCTGGAACACTGGCGAAGGTGATAGGTATTAGGATCCCATCCCCACACTCCTCCGTTGGGGTGTGGGCTACCCACACTTGGTTGAGTGTTTGTAGTCGGACCTGTAGCTCGCAACCCACTCGTGGGTGGAGCTATATTTCCGGTACAATCCACACAAGGCCAGTCACGACCTTGGTCGTGTACCCAACTGTTCGTGCGACCTGTCGGGTCACAGACTACGTGCTGCTGGTACTTACCAGCCCGTGTAGTCTGGCCGTTGGGGACTATTTGACCACCTAGACTACTCGCAGAGCAGCCAGGCTGTCTTTGAACAGCTGGAGCTGCTTCAGTCAGACGAGGAAGTAATAGCAGGGGTTGAACGGCCAATATGCAGGCGATACATAGACTGATAAGCCTAAATCGCCATTGTGTCGACTTGGTGAACATCGTCCCTCCTTTAGCGGGAGTATTTTTTGAGAACACCGCATATAAAGTGAATTTAGTATTTCACCTTATACACGGCGTTCTCTTTTCATGCATGATTTGTCAAAGTTCTAAATACAGAATAATCTTAAGAATATATTATACTACTATGAATTAATAATTTATGTGATTTGTTATAATGAACGCTGGTTAATTATTTATCTATTTTTATGAGGAAATCGAAAAAGAAACTCTTCCGAAGAGGAACAGAACAAAAATATCCTAAAATAAAGCATATATACGCACAAACTAAAAAACCAAGGCGGATTCGGAAAGTAACATCTGCTTCACAACCTCATTTTCGCCCTGTGATTAGTATGCCATTTTTGTTTTTTTCGCTTCTACTTCTTGCAATAGCATCAGTGACTTTTATCCTTTACCAAATGAGAGTAACATTTGTACTTCCTTCTGTTGAAATACCCAAGATCTCTTTTTTTATACCGAAGGTTACTCTTCCTACTATAACTTTCCCAGAAATCTCTACACCTAATGTAGAATTTACATTGCCTGCATTACCTGATTTCAGTCATAGTATTACTACCATTCGAGATTCTCTTTGGACAGTAGCAAATTTTACTATTCATGGTATACAAAGTATCTGGAATGCGAGCATTACATTTATAGTTCGCGCGTTACGCTACTTCGATCCTCGTCCGTTATTAATAACTATCTATTACGGAATTTTTACCAGTATTCCATATCTCGTTACCTATTCTATAAAATTTTTGGGGATGATAGATCCACTGCCCCTTTTTCGTATAACCTTAGAATTTGAAATATCCTTCCTGTATATACTTGGTATGTTACTTATAGAACTTCTACAACTAACATATGCCGGACTTATTATACTTTTTGAAATTACCTTGGCAGTGAGTCAAGCGATATTTGTTTTTTTAAACTCAGTATATAATGCATTAAAATCGGTTGTGTATAGTATATATTTGCCATTAAGCAAATTTTTTAGTGTATTGTATGGTTATACATCCCACGGGATAAAAACAATAGTTGAGTATGTAATGTTTTTTGTTATGATTGTAATAAATGCTATAGAGCCTTCTATAGAACTATTTAAATTTACCTTTAAGAATGCTGGTGAGTTTATGAAAGCAGTAAGTGGTTCGTAATTTAGTGTATGTTTATTACTGTATTTTTTCTATAAAGCTTCTATGAACTTCTGGTAGATCAAGCGATAAAGCTTCCTCTTTCGTTACCCATCTATATTCGGTATGCTCCCAACTTAGTTGTACGTCTTCAGTAATAGTTTTGGCTATAAATCCAATCATTACAATAAAGTCTTGGTTTACTTTTGTTATGGGAAAAGTTTGGATATGAATAGGACGTACATCAGTTACACGTAATCCTGTTTCTTCCTTCACTTCTCTGTTTATAGCATCAGTAGGGTTTTCTCCAAATTCAATTGCTCCACCTGGAAAATCCCACCCTCCAGCTCTATCAATTTTATTGGAACGTTTAAGGATAAGAATCTTCCCGTCTGGATTTAGTATCACAGCCTTACCACCAATTTTTGCAAATACTTCCGGTTCGCTATATCCATCAATAAACGTAGCTTCTGGAAACAGCCGAACTATCCCATGCTTATCCTTACCTGAGAGATAACCATGATATTGCTCAAGTTTCGGTAATTTAATTCCCATATCTAACGGTGAGAACAGGATATTCGTTTGATATTTTTTGGCGAAAATTCTTTGTTTATACGAACATTTTTCAATATCTCCCGATATGATAATGAACGGTTTATCTTCTACCTGTTCATAGACTTTTTCTTCAAAAACTTCAATGTTTTTTATTAATATCACACGTTCATTTATATCCGGTAGTGACTGGACTGTATACACAAAGCTTTCGTGGTCACCACTTTCAATGAAGATGATTTGTTTTTTATCGGCATCATGTGGAAGTTGAGAGTTTTTAATGATCAGAGGAGCAGTCATATTTGTAAGTTCTAGAAAGGTATCTCGCGCCATGTGATAAGCACTGAAGAATAGTACTTTTACACTATGACGATACATATCAGCGAGAAGATTTACCGTAAAATAAGAAGCACCAGACTTATCAACTCCATGGATAAGGCAGGGTAGATCTGAAAGCCGAATCTGAAGTTTAGATTTATCCAGGAGAAGCGTATTCATGAATAGATTATACATGACGTTTATTTATAAAAGAAATCCAGTTATATAAGAAGGAAGAATTTTTAAGAATTATTTGTATAAGCTAGATTGAAATTATTTATGGAAGATTATAGACCAACTGAGTTCGCACCATATTCCGCTTGTTCCTGTGTAAATTTCTCATAGACCAATTGCTGAATCAACCCATCTCGGGAAAATCCTTGCAAATCCATATAAGATTTTGCTTTTTGTGCAGCTTCTTCATTCCAGTTAGCCCCTGAATGGTCAGCTCCATATTCAGCATCAGCTCGAGAGAATTGTTCATACTCTAGTTGTGCTACAAGTCCATCTCGGGAAAATCCAGAGTAACTTATATAAGATTTTGCTTTTCTGACAGCATTCTTTTGACTTACTGTTTCACCAGCAGATTGTTTGTTTTGAGTAGGTGTATTTGTTGCTTTTATAGGAGCAACCGTAGCTTGTTGGTTGGATTGTATAGTTGGCTCAAGCTGGGTGGTGGGTTGATTTTCTTAAGATACTGTTGGTGTAGGATTTTGTGATGCTGTATTAGTGGTAGTCGATTCAGGAGAAGACGCAACCATATAAACAAAGAATGCAAATACTGCTGTAACTATCCATTTGGCTGTTTTATTCCACGTAGCGTGCTTCCACATCAGATAAAGACCTACCGGAAAAAAGAGTAGAAGAAAAAGAATAATACCGCCTGTAGTTTGATACCATTTCTTAGTTTCCATTTTCCGGATTATAAACAATTTTCACAATAAATACAATAAATGGTAATTTTTTCAGTAAATGAGGCGGAAAAGTGCCTAAATTAGACAGATTTGTCCAGCAGATACCATAAGAGATTTGCAGTTTTGAAGAGATTTACTCATTTATAGAGATAAGTTATCTAGTCGGGGACAGAGGACTTGAACCTCCGACCTCACGGTCCCAAACCGCGCGCTCTAGCCAACTGAGCTAGTCCCCGAGAGTACCGCGAGAGAGAGTCGAACTCTCATGTCCTTTACGGACGAGGGCTCTTAAGGCCCTTGTGTCTACCATTCCACCACCGCGGCGTGTAATGCGTTTACAGAACAAAACGCATACATAATTGTACTCGAATTGTGTCTTTTATTCAACCGAAGTTCCTACAGTAGCCGATAAACGCCAGCTTACCTGCTCGAATACATCCAAAGCTTCATGGGTTAATGAGCGTAGTTAAAAAGATAAGCAGTATCGACCTTAAGTTTATAAAAGTGATTGTGGAGGTTCTTTGCCTAATACTTTTAATGAATAGTTAAGAAGTTGTTTCATTTCTTCTCTACGGTTAGGACTATTGAGTAAAACGCCTATTAATTTTACTCCATCTTTTTCATAGTATGTTACTAAACACATGCCAGCTTCGGGGGTAAAACCAGTTTTTACACCTTTAACTCCTGGATAGGAAGAAATAAGATTCGTTTCATTTGTAAGCTCGAATGCCTTATGTGTAGCATTTGCTGGAATAGTGTATTGATACGTTGACACGACTGTTTTAAACAAAGGAAAGTTTTCTAATGCGTATTTCGTCATTACTAGCAGATCGTATGATGTAGTATACTGTTCACCATCTCCCTGGAGACCTGAAGGGTTTGAAAATCGGGTATTATAAAGACCGAGAACTCTCGCTTTATTATGCATAGCCGCTATAAACTCATACCGCCCTGCTATGAAATTATGTGCGAAGACTTCCGCTGCGTCATTACCAGAATTAAGCATCAGTCCATAGAGAAGTTCTTCTTTATTTACTATCTCTCCTGCTTCTAGACCCATACTGTCTTCACCGACGAGATCTTCTTCATGTACCGTATACACTTCAGGCATTCCTTTATCTTCAAGTGCGATAATAGCTGTCATTATTTTCGTTAAAGATGCCATAGGTAGTTTTTCTTTAGGATTTTTTTCAAATAGTACTTTATTATTAGTGAGATCATAGACCAACGCAGACTTTGCTTGGATTTCTGGGACATCATTAGTAGCTGCTAATATTTCCCCAATAGGTTCCCAAACATCCAGAAGCGTTACTTGTTTATTATTCTCAACTGATAAAAAATCAGGTAGAGGAGACATAAAAGCAGCTGGTAATTCTTCGAAAGGGCGGTATATATAAAAAATAAGAAACGAAGCTATACCGAGAAGCAACACTGTCATCGAATATGCAAACCAGAATCTCATACAGTAGTATCATAACAAATAAGTATATGATGAGTGCTATACTACATATATGTTGAGCTTAAAAGTACTATCTCTTAATATCATGGGTATTCCTTTTAACGCAGATAATATATGGGGAACGCTTTTCAATTCGTCACTTCCTTTACGACATAATAAAACAGCCCAGGCAATTTCGGCACTTGACCCTGATATTATTTGTTTACAAGAAGTTTTGACATATTATCAAATCCGTATCTTTAAAAAGCTTTTACCAAGCCATCCGTATACTTCGTTTCAGAATTCAGTTATAGGTCCGAAAGGAGGATTAGTGGTTTTTTCTAAGTTACCTCTTATAAAGCAAGGCTTTGTCGAATTTAAAAAAAATGGAACTTTTAGGAATAAATCATTTATTTGGAAGTTATTAAAAAATGGCATATTGATTACAAAACTCGTCAATCATCCTGTTATTCTACTGAATACGCATTTAACAGCGAATTTTGACTGGGATTGGAGTTTGAGTAATCGATTTGTTCCTTACCTTACTTCACAATTACAACAAATGAAGCGAACTCTAGAAGTATATAGTGATAAAAATATTGTTCTATCAGTTGGAGATTTTAATATGGACAGGAATACAGAGATCTATAAAAATTTTTTAAAAGAAAATGCAGTGACTGATATTTTCGCTGACGTAGATTATACTTCGATGCATGAGTTCTACGCTCAGCCCGGAAAAGAACCTCCCATTACTGACTACATATTTCTTTCGAAAGAAAGATATCGTGTGAGTGTTAAAGAAAAAAATGTAGTATTTAAAGATAAGGTAACTGAAGGAAAAAAAGAGTTTTATTTATCAGACCATACAGGACTCTTTGTTACAGTCGAATGTAATTTATGACGATAATCCAAACAGTCATTCTAGCAATTATTGAAGGTATTACGGAATTTCTTCCGGTATCTTCGACTGGTCATCTTACGTTAACAGCACATGCTTTAGGTATCGAACAGACTTCCTTCGTTAAAAGTTTTGAGATTTTTATTCAACTAGGTGCTATTTTAGCAATTGTTTTCCTTTATTGGAAAACATTACTTCAGAAAAAGGAAATTTGGTTGCGTATAATTTGCGCCTTTATTCCTACAGGTATTCTCGGTTTAATTTTATATAAGGTAATTAAGACATATTTGATAGGGAACGAGTGGGTAACCATAGTCTCACTTTTTATAGGAGGTGTACTTCTGATTCTTATTGAGCTTAAACATAAAAAGAAGGTTTTTAAAAACCAAGAAATTACAGATATATCCTATAAACAAGCTTTTTTTATAGGTGTATTTCAATCTGTTTCTATGATTCCAGGAGTCTCCCGAGCAGCTGCAACTATACTAGGAGGACAATTATTAGGAGCTTCCAGGAAAACAGCAGTAGAGTTTTCATTTCTCTTAGCTCTACCGACTATGACAGCTGCTACAGTCTTAGATTTAAAAGAAAGTATGTTATCGTTTACTGCTGATGAATTTTTTCTTCTGGGTCTAGGTTTTATGGTTTCGTGCGTAGTAGCTATTATAACTGTAAAATTTTTCTTAAATTTGATAAAAACGAACACGTTTATACCTTTCGGAATCTATAGAATTTTTATAGCTGTTCTTTACTGGTTTATTATGCTTCGTTAAGTTTGTGAAAATATTTATATCTTCATTTTAGGCCGTAAAATCAATCTAAACTGGGTTAGCAAATTCAGTTAAAGTGTGAAAAGTTTTTTGACCACTTTAGTATATAGTTTGCATCTTTTAATCATATTGACGAGTTTGTATGAAGCAGTTAGTATGTTATCTAATCACAGTGTATATATAAAAGTATTACTCAGTTATATCTGCCCAGTAACAGAGTAGTATAAATCATCCGATCTACGGGATGGAAAGTTTTTTTTCGCAATATTTTATGATGTTTTTTTCGTGGTTAAAAGGATGTTATAAAACTTGTATGAAAGCAATTGTTTCACCAGTTTCTCTGGGAAATTTCAGCGGTCCTATAAGTTCAGAAGTGATTTTCTAAGTTATACAAATTTTATTATGATTTTCTGCCCAAAAAATCAAAGAAACTACTGTATTTATAAAACATTACCTTTCATATCCGAATAGTACGGTATGGAAGGTTTTTTTGTAGTTAGGGATGATTTTACAAAAAGAAGGGGGGTGAAAAAAAATGATAAATAGAAGAATCGCAATAAGTAGTATGTCTATTCTCGCAGCGCTGTCTCTTATGACTGGCGCAACCTTCGCGTACTTTTCAAGCTCTGCAACAAGTACTAACAATACTTTTTCTTCGGGAACGTTGGTGTTAGCACTTACTGACACTACTGAAACAGATATGGCAGCAGTTCAGGCATCATTTGGAGCTACTAACATGGCACCTGGGACATGTACTGGAGATCAAGTTTTAACATTAGATAATATCGGAACAGTAGTTGCAAATCATTTAGAAATAGCTGCATCTAATACAGATAGTGCAATGGCTGGTAAATTAAGAATTAAAAAATTTATGTTTGACGGAACTGACTTACTAAACGGAATAATAGGCACTACGGCCGGTGATCCAGCGTTGAAAGATCTTAGCGATCTTGCGACAGCAGGATATGATGATATCGGTATGTCCGATCTCAATGACCATACTATAACAATGGATGTTTGTCTAGATGAATCAGCACCTGATAGTTTACAAGGGTCAACAAACACTTTGAATTTAACGTTTGCCCTTAATCAACATGTTAGTCAGTAGGTAGTAGTTATTTTGTCTTGCGAGTGGGGAGTGAAGCCCAACACACTCCCCACTACAAGCGGAAAAGATAGTAGATTTAAGATTTAAAAATATGAAAAACTTTCGTTCATTTTTTAATACATTCTTTACAACCAAAATAAAAAAAATAGTATCGATTTCTCTCCAATCGATACTATTCGTTCTGCTTCTCCTAACAGTAGCGACATTCGTTTCATCGCGAACACCACTTTTCGGACAATTCCGTTCTATGGTTGTACTTACTGGAAGTATGGAACCTGTTCTTCCTGTCGGCAGTATCGTATATATCACGAAACAAATTGCTTATGATAATAAAGATGTCATTACTTTTCAGAATAATGCAGGTCAGAATGTGACCCACAGAATTGTAGATATAGCATTCACGGATGAGGGGACTGTTTATACCACAAAAGGAGATGCCAACGAGAGAGCTGATACTGCTTTAGTACCCAACGCGAATGTTACAGGTAAAGTTTTCTTTACACTTCCATTTATAGGTAAAGTTATTAACTTTCTTAACCGTCCAGAAGGATTTATCAGTTTAGTCATCGTTCCTACGTTTTTCTTAATCGTTATAGAGTTATGGAATATTAAAAAAGAACTTGAGAAACACATAGAGAAGAAATTAATGGATAGATTGCAAATCAATTAATTATCTTCTCAGAGGCTGTTTTACACTATGAAAAGAGTAAACATATTTTCAGCGATAGCAACTGCAGTAGTATTAGGTTTTGGATCATATACTACTACTTTTGCTCTCTTTAGTAATTCCGCAAGTTCTACCATGAATACTTTCGCAGCAGCCGCTGTCTTCCCATCCCTTACTCCGACAAGTGAGGAAGTAAACCTTACACCTAGTCCAACTGTCGCGAAAACCCCAACAGAAAATATCATATCTCCTGGAGATATTGTAATTAATGAAGTGTTTATTCACAATGGAGATAATAATGAATGGGTAGAACTTTTTAATAAAACAGACTCTCCTATTAATGTTTCAGACTGGGCTATTACTGATAATGCACACGCCGATAACTTTCCTGATGTACCACCAATTCCAGCGAACGGTTATGCAGTTATAGTCGCAAGTGGCAGCGCTGTAATTCCTTCTATTCCTGGATCCGCAATCGTAATAGAGTTAAGTAATGATATCGGGAATAATCTTTCTTCTAGTTCAGATCGACTGAGCATAGCTGCTCCAAATGTCGGAATCGTTGACTCTATGAATTATGGGGCAGATACTAGTTTTTTTAATCCGTCCATCTCTAGTCCCAGTGCGGGGCAATCTATGAGCAGAAATCCTAATGGTATAGACACAAATACAGCAGCTGACTGGATATTTGATAGTTCACCAACTATTGGTGGAGCAAACTAACATTATGAAAAAAATACACATTACATTTTTAAAAGTACTGTCAGTTGTTGTAATTGTTGGCATATGTATTACCCAATTTGAATCCTTTACAGATTTCTTCAGACCTAAAACGGCGTATGCGGTTGGAGATTTAAGTGTAGATTGGGGTGGAGGAATCGACATCGATATACCGTTATTTGACGTAAGTAATATGATCCCTGGTGATATAGAGTCACGAATCGTTATCGTAAAAAACAATGCTCCATCATCCCGTCCCGTAGGGGTCAGAAGTAAAAACATTAATAATATTGATACTCTATCAGATGTGCTAACAGTTGTTATAGAAAAAAATGGTACAGCTATATATGGCACGGGTAGTTCTACAGGAACGAAAACACTGACAAATTTTTTCACTGAAAGCAGTACCATTGATGGTTTACTTTTAAGCCATCAATCGCCTAGTTCTACAACGCTTTATGAATTTTTTGTTAGTTTTGATGCATTAGCAGGTAATGAATACCAAAATAAAAAGCTTACATTCGATCTCGAAATTGGTATATCCATCCCTGTACCGCTGGCATGTCAACATATCGACTTCGGCTTAGCTACACCACTCTTCGGTACTAAAAAAAGTGACAGTATAACTGGTACAGCAGGTAATGATCTCATTTACGTATTCGAAGGTGGAGATAAGGTAGATGGAAAAGGTGGAAATGACTGTATAGTGGGCGGAATCGGAGGCGACGAACTAATAGGTGGAAATGGACATGATGTAATTTTGGGAGAAGAAGGCGGGGACTCACTGGTAGGTGGTGCGGGAAATGACATGGTACTAGGAGGTAATGGAAGCGATACGATGAGAGGAGATGCAGGAAATGACACAATTATCGGGGAAAATGGTTCAGATGATGCTAGAGGAGGAGTAGGGACAGATAGCTGTGATGCTGAAGCAGAGACACAATGTGAGCTGTAAATATGAAATATGAAATATGAGGTATGAATGAAAAAACAATGAAGTCGTAAGTGTTTTAAAGGTGTCTGTTAAAACTTTGCAAGTTCAAACATCTCTTAGTTAATAACTCATAGAAAATAGTTCATAACTTTAGTGATTTGATCATGGTATATAGATAGAAGTGCTCTAAATACCGTGAACTTACTACTAAAATATTACCCGGAAGGTAATAGGAAGAAAGGAGGTGAATAGAACATGTTAGTTAAAAAATTAACAACAGGATTGGTTACAGCTGGTTTAGTAATGTCTGCATTTATTCCTGCGGCATCTGCTGATACAGATGTAACAGTCCAAGGAAATGGTGCAAATTCAGATTCAAAGGTTAAGGTCGATAATAGTAATGTCAATGCCGTAGAACAAAAAAGTGTTACGAATGCAATGACAGTCGTCGAAGTAAACCAAAACACTGGTGGAAATACTGCCAATAATAATACAGGCAGTGCCGATGTCGATGTTACTAGCGGCCATGCTACGGCTACCGTTGTGACTTCTGTCACAGGTGGTAATAACCATGCTACATCTAACGGTTGTGGTTGTCCAGAAGGTGATACTACAGTTACCGTTAAGAATAATGGAGCGAATTCAGACAATAAAGTTAAAGTAAATAACAGTAATGTTAACGTTTCTTCACAGAAATCAAAGACAAATGCTGTAACAGTTGTCTCGCTCAAGCAAAAAACCGGTAAAAATAAAGCAAACGCAAATACAGGAGGAGGCAGTAAAACTGTCACATCCGGAAATGCGACAGCTGCAGTTTCTACAACTGTAACCGGAGGTTCAAATACATTAAATCCTTAATTACAAAGGACTTGTATTAAAAAAAACCCTGCCCGCATCCTGCGACAGGGTTTTTTTATGGCCGTAAAGGCTGAGCTTTCTTTTTAAAAAATAGTATGGTATTCTCTAACTAGAATTTTCTCGCTGTTTATAAAAAAACTAACATATGGATTTCTCTCTACTAAATACAGTTCGATTTTCATTACTTTTAATTGTTACTTTTCTTATCTCAAGCACTTCTTTAGCATATGCTTCATCTAAGACTGAGGTAAACGTGTCAACAAATACAGGTAATAATACAGTTAATGGCCAAACAGTTGAGTCAAAGTCTGAAACCAGAATCATAATCAATGGAAAAGAGTATGTGAACGACAATACTGGAAAATCATATGATATTGTGGAGGAAAATAATGAAGGTCGGATAGAAGTTCACGTCAATAGTAACAAATCAGATACAAAAACTCAGATAAAAAGTAATCAAGGTTCTACCACAACAGTAACCGTAACACCCAAGCCGAC
Source organism: uncultured Gammaproteobacteria bacterium (assembly GCA_964512695.1). Classification (GTDB taxonomy): domain Bacteria; phylum Patescibacteriota; class Microgenomatia; order Levybacterales; family UBA12049; genus CAYMDS01. The sequence goes on from CAZEJU010000006.1 coordinate 38,939, forward strand.
AAAGACAACAGAGGTCAAAAGCTCAATGACAAAGAAATCTGATCAAAAAGAGGAAATGAAGGCTGAAAAGAAAAGTATATTAGATTCGATAAAAGCCCAACTTGATGCATTCTTCTCATCAATTACCTCATTCTTCTCAAAAAAATAATTCGTTTTCTTTAAGAATACCCACTACAACAAACCTATGACTGTCAAGAAAGCCAGTACAGGTATACAACGTTATTCTTTTATCCTGAGACTGTTTTAATACAGAAACCTGATCAGGGGTTACTGTAGCTGTATAATGAACATCAAATTTATATTTTTTATTATCTTCACTCGTAATTATTATTTCCTCTCCTATTTTAATTTTAGGAAGCTTACCTAATAAGTTCGGCCAATTATGACCATAAAGGATACTATTACCAGTCTCTCCTGGAACAGGGGAATGAATGAGATAAGAGACACCTTCTGTAGTTGCCTCCCACTCATTATTGATGATTTTTGATTGAATAATAGGTAGTACTATCTTAAGAGATGGAATTTCAATAGATGTGGGATTTGCTATTTTTTTAGAAGTTAAATTTGCTGTAACTTGGTGTGAATCTGCAAATGATATTCTGGTTGGTTTCGTTCTTTCAATAAACCCATAGCCTGCAAAAATATAGCAGTATATTCCGAATATAATAAGGAATAGAGAAATTATTTTTCTCATAAGGGAGTTTATTTTCGATTCCAGCGAAGAAGAAAACCAGCAATGAATGAAACAGTTCCGATAACTATTAAGCTATATAAGAAACTAATATTACCCGTATTAGCTAAGCTTAGAACTGATTGAAGAGGATTTGTAGAACCAACATTATTTGATGAGCTGTTGGAACTAGAATTATTCTGACTTGGTGTAGGAGTTACTGTTGATTTACATGAGTAATCACGGTTTTTAGCAACATAAGGTCGAGGATCAAGACCCCAAGCACTACCATCAGCTATATAAATCCATCCTTCATTTTTTAAAACTTTAATCTCTTCTTCTGTATAATTGGAAGCTTTAAGCCAATTTGTCTGAACTCCATTTCCGTTTTCTGGACAGAAACATTGCATTACTTGATCATTACCAGATAACTGATAGACTGTATCACTTCCACGTTTTTCTTCGTATTGGCCAGGAACACCATGTGTACCAGTTGCATAATGAGATTTTACTGTTCCTTGCGGATTGACACAGGAAGGAAATGTAGGAGTTGAAGTCGCTTCAGCCGCAGGCGTAGCTGTCGCAAAGAAAACAACATGTAAAACAAAAGCAATGAGAATAGTAGCGTACTTTGGACTCATAATATATATTTATAGGATTATAACTTATATCCTATAAAAATGCAAGAGGTAACATTATAAGTTGAAAGGGGAGGTAAAGAGTCTAATCAGCCTGGCAAACAATGATCTATTTTTGTTTTCAGGGTTAGTACCATCATTTTCTAACGTTATTGTTTGCAATTTTTGAGTATTGTCAATTACAACAGTTTTTTTATTATAACCTGGTGCTTTAACCTCTATAGTTTGTGAAGAGAGAAGGTAGGGGATTTGAAATGTACCGTTCTTGGCTGGATTATAGGTTTTTTTATTCACTGTAATAACAGCATCTGTAATTGGGAAATTTTCATTATCCACTATTTTTCCTTTTATTATCTGATGAGAGTAAAAGTTTTTAAGAACTTCTGCACCTTTACGAGGAACCCCATTTGCTGCCCATAGAGCTGTACTACCTCCGACATTCACCCAATAATTTATACCAATTACTTCCGTTGTCGTTGAAAGCTTAGCAAATGTTTCTGCTAGCCAGATTGCTTGTTGTTCTTCGGTCATGTTTCCATGAATATCTGGTATAGGCGCTCCCATTTCTCCTAATACGACTTTTCCAGCTCCTCGTTTCGCGTATTCTTTAATATCCTCAATTAGTTTGTCTGGTGAACCGACATAATGGTCTATAGTAATAACACCATCTAAAGCTTTTACCATAGCTTTATCCATAACTAAACGAGCAACATCTCCATTCATAGAGTAATAATTTGCTATAACATCTTTCTTAATCTGTTTAAATGCTGCTTTTGTAATTTTATATTCGTTAATTAAGAACTGCCTGAACTTATAAACATCGCCATATCTAGGATCTCCTGGACCACCGTTTTCACATTCTGGACATGAAGTAAAGATATCCCCATCTTCAAAGAGTTCTGGATTATTTAGAATAAATTGCTCGATTTTTTGTGTATGTTCTGCTTCTGTGACTTTGCCATACCCAAACCAACCCTCCCAACCAGACAAATTACCTCGAAACCAAACGCTTAAGCCATATTTTCGTGCAGTCGATACCCAACGTTTCATAAATGGAATAAATTCTTCATCATAAGGTGTCGAAATTGAAACGTGAGACGCTCCTAAATATGCAATCTGGCTTACTTGTTTTTCAATAACAGCATCAAATGATGTATCTGAAAGTTTCTCACGAGCTACATCTCTTGAGTATTTCATGGTATCTACTGCACGGACTGGAATAGGATGTACTGCATCAGACATAGTGGCATATACTTGAACATAAAAAATTATGCTTATTACAGCAAATAAGATAAAGATTACTATTTGTCTTTTCATAAAATATTTCATACGTATCATTATAATCTACCGAGGGTTGGTTTTGTGACGAGGTCTTTTACATAAGCATTTTTTAACTGATATATGTCTGCAAATGGATAGGATTCTACCAACTCATATTTTTCTAAATGACCTGACTGTTTAACAAGTTTAAATGTCATATCATTGTTGTCATTGGTACGCATAATGATCCAACGCGCCCATACATCTGGTCGAGCTATAGCTTTATCCCAGTACTTACCAGTTCCTTCATGAATGAATCTAGCCATAGGAAGCCCAGAAGAGAAAATAATAGCATCATGAGAAGCAGCAGATATTAAAACAAAACCTTCTTTTTTCTCAGCATTCTCTCGTAACCAACCACTTACCTCTGTAACGTTTTTTCCTGAAGCTCCATATCTGGCATCATCAAGTGTTACTGCATCATTACTTATATGAGAGATAATAACGACAAAAGATAAAAGTCCCAGGAGAACAGGTCGAATCGCAGTTGCTCTATGGAAAAGATATCCCACAAATATCGCGATTGATGGCATCATTAAGATTCCATACCGAATATTAAACCATGAATTACCTGATAAACCTTGAATGAAAAGTACTGAATGTCCTAAGAATAAGGCAATAACATTAAACATAAAAGGAGAAAGCAGTGCTAACGCTGCGTATCGTAAGCGCATAGGAATTTTCTTATCTAACCAGAGAAGACCTCCCCCTATAACACCTAAGAGCATAAGGAAAGTCCCAGAATTATAATTAACAGCATACGTATAATACTGCAATGACAATACCAAGTTACTTTTTGTTATTAAGTTTCCTGCAGATTCTAATTGTTTCTGTTGAGCGCGTGCTGAATAAGGTCCAAATGCGAAATATAAAGGATCTTTAAAGATTAGCAAGTTCCAGACAAACCATAAAAGTATTCCAAAGCTTGCCATAGTACAGAAAAAGATAGCAACACCTTTTGCAGTTTTAAAGCCGTACTTTCTAAGGACAAATAAGACAACCATGCCAAAACTGAATAAGAAAAGAAACCACCCATCATAACGGATAAGAGTTGAAAGCATAATCCAAAAAGAAGCCATAATAAGAGAGAGAATTTTTTCATCTTTAAACCACATTAATAGCTCATATACACCGATAGTCATAGTAGCCATCAGAAGTAATTCAGTCATAGCTGTAGATTGAAGGTAAAGTACGTTTAAGTTAGTAGCAAAAACTAACATACCCACTGTACTTCCTAAAAGCCCTACACCTAATCTCCGTAAAAACAGAAAGATAATAACACTTACTGCTAAATAAGAAGACATAGATTGAATTGCCCCGCTTAGACCAGAATGCCACATGAAGTTACTCCAGATAGTTGGGACCATAAGTAAATGGGGAAGAGGTAACCATACACTTCCAAGTTGCGCAAATCCAGGTTTTAAACCCTCTACAACGCGTCTCCCGATATTAAGATGGGATCGAGCATCGTTATACGCAAGCCCCATGCCATTTAAGTAGAAAACCAGAAAAGACGCAACTGAGAAAATAGATAGTACCCAAAATAACATAAACAACAGTCTCTTTTCTTCAGCATTAGGATAGTATCGTAATTTTAGAACAGGTAAAAATATGCGTATATTTGGAAATTTCATAGTTTTTATGTACGTCTCCTTTCATAAAGAACATGGAATGCATACATTGTTATACTCGTCAAAATAATGCACGCAGCTATTAGAAATACGTAAGAATATGCAGACCAGCTGTTTTTTAAGAAAAGATTATAAATTAGCGAGCTGACCATATTATCGTCTACAAGCTGTAAATTATATTCATATGTATATGGAATAGGCTTCATAAGACTCATTGCTTCTTGTTTTGGAGGGATTGCAGCAGTTGTTACGACACCGAGAACATTTACAAAAACACTATACACAAAAGAAACAAAGAAAAATAATGTAAAAATTACATTTTTATAGAATCTTTGAATAGCAATACTGGTCATAACTGCTAGTATGGCTGCAGACGGAATAAGATATCGTGGCCCAAATGCCCACCCCCCCCATGGATCACCGAACATCGAATAAAGAATAATATTTACACCCACTAATGATAAGAGTACGTTTATAAAAGTTACGTTTCGTTTTTTATTATATAAGATGATAAATCCCAGAATTCCAAAAAGTATTACCGGACTATAATATAACCAGGCTCTCTCGTTGCTTAAGAGTAAAACATTCATACCTTGTACCTGCAGCCGCGATTGGAAAGGAAATAAAGATTTTTTATCTTTCGCTCCACTTGCTATAGTTGAGGTCGAAGTTTGCTTTTTCCCAAATACCTGTTGGTAATCAGTACGTCCAATTGTTTGCCCAGTCTTTAAAAGAGAACCTGTAGTGGTTTTATTGTACCAAGCAAAAAGCGACATAAAAGGTAATACTCCAATAACTATTGTGAGAATGGAAGTTCTACATGTTATGAGGAATGACTGTCTTACTTTTTCCAGTGAAAAGTGTTTTATGACTATGTAGGAAGCAATTGGAAATAAAAGTATTATATTAGGAATGTCAACAAGAATAGCGAATCCCAGAATACATCCAAACAAGACATTTTTAACTATAGTTCTTTCTCCGATGGCATTTCGCAAGGCTAGAAGAATAAGCAATGTGGTTACATGATGTTGCGTGTATGTATTAGCGTAAGTTAATGCATTTGTTGCAAAAAGAAAAATAAGACCTCCAATATATGCTGTATATTTATTTGCTCCCAGTGACCTACTAATTGACGTTATAAGAAACATATTAGCTAAAGCTATCAAGGTTATCGAAAAAAAGGTAAAGAGCTGCGGCATAGAGAGAAATCTGCCAAAAAAATAAAAAGGAATACCTATAAGCGATACACCCGGTGTGAAAATAGTGTAAAATCTTTTTTTATAATAAACCAAATCCGGTGAGGCGAATTTTGCTTGCTGGTTCGTAAAGGATAAAGAATGATTTTCCACTATAGCTTCGGTGAGCGCGTATCGGGAGGTACTGTTAGAAGCTTCATACGGTCCACCAACGTTCGTCGCTTTTTCTTTCTGGTAGGCAATAGGATTCCCTTTATCACCTTTTACAGTAAGTAAAAGAATAAGCAGTGGAATTATAACCATACAGATTTTTGTTAAGAATTGGAATAGTCTTTTCATATCTTATAATAATTAACTGTGAACCTTTGTATTATATATGATAGGCCTATAATTTTCAACTAAACGTGCAGCGTATACTGGTAAATAGCTACCAAATGTAGCTAAAATAGATCTAGATCTATTATAAATAGTTAAAACTTCTCTTTTAACATCGTCTGTTAGACCGACTAAATATCTTTCACTGCGGGCATACTGCTCATGTCTTAAAGACACCATTGCAAGAAGCTGAATTGTGTAATAGATTGATAGACGGATAAAGGCCTCTTTATCACGATTCGTGAGTTTTCTTTCTTTAATAAGCACTTTAATGCCTTCTATACCTATTTTTCCATACCAAAATCTGGCAATATAAGCCAAGTCGGTATTTTTTTCCGCTAAAACCATAATTTCAGAATCTAGGATACTTATGTTTTTTTTATCGATCAGTATATTTTTTTCATGTAAATCACGATGTGAGACAACATACTCTTTTTTTATAAAAAGCGATGAAAAAATTAATTTATAGAATTCAATACTGTTAGTGAATATTGCGTGCGCCAGCGAAGGTTTTTTTATAAAAGCTAAAAGTGCATATAAAGGAAATGTATATGCCATACTATTTGACTTTCTTACCGCTAATATTTTTTTATCATCATCACTTAATTTCTTGTTTAAAATTGTAAGTCCTTTTAAACAGGCTGATAAAACTGATATCTGCGTTTTGGTGGGTTGTGTTGTAAGCATCTTACCTTCTCTATACTCCGATAAAAGTGAAAGTTCATTTGCTGATGTATGAAAGCCGATTACTTTAGGAAAATTGATTGTATACTGCTGAACTCGAATTTTATGTATTTTTTTTAACATTGATAATATTCGCCATACGTTATATGTTTGTATGTACTCTAATGTTTTTCCTTGATAGGGTATTTGCCGAATGATAACTTTTTCTTTAGCATCATTCATATATAATCTGGTTCTATGCACTAAATTTGATGAGGGAGATTTTAGTTCTTTTAAAAAACTAAATCCACTTACTGGAGAATAGGTAACTTTTTTATGGAGTTTTTTATAAAAGAAGGATAACAACTTACCGTTTAGCGAATCAAGTAAGGCAAAATTGTCATTTACATTATCTTTTTTGTTATTTTCAACAATTCCGTGAAAGAATGTTAAGTATTGTTCTGTAATGCTATCCCAAGAATACCTTTTAGCAACTTTCTTATATGCCGCAATATTTGCTTTTAGTTTTCCTTTCTCTGCGGTTTTTAACAATATTTTTGCATACTCATTAAAGTTAAAAGGAACAGCTTTTTCTATGCCTGTATTTCTCGTCCACTCAAGGCCTTTTATATTAAAACTTACCACAGGAACTCCGCTTGCTAACGCTTCGAGTGTAAATAATGAAAAACCTTCATATCGTGATGGTAAAGCTACAACAGCAGCATGTTTAAGAAGCGAACGCTTCTTATTATCATATGCAGGGCCTACTAAAGAGACTTTCCCTTCTAGACCTAACTGATGGATCATATCTTCTATACGTTTTTTATCTGGTCCATGTCCTGCTATAACTAGCGGATACATAGTCTTACTGGAAATTTTTTTGTACGCATGAAGTAATATATCTATACCTTTCTGGCTTATGTCTAATCTTCCTAAAAATAATATGTACTTTCTCTTTGCAGGTTGATTTGTAAAATATTCATCGCCTACTCCTTCATGAATTACTGTAGTTTTAGTATGAGAGTTTAGTTCAGTTATTTTTTTAGCAGCAGAGTTTGTGCTTGCAATAAAATATTTGTAGAGTCGTGACCCATATTTCTCAACTTTATCGAAGGGTAAATGGTAAATATTGGCAAATCTATTTGCTTCAAAAGATGTAGATTTTCCAACTACTGGAATTCTTGTAAAGAGAGGAGAACATAGTGTCGAGATGGGTGCAGTAAAACACTCGATGATAATGTCAGCCTGAAGTCTTCTGACAATAAAGGGCAGCGAAAAGATATACGCAATGTTATTCAATCTGATATTTTTTGTTCCAACTCCTATATGTCTATAATAAATTCCTTTCTCAAACCTATCTTTATATCCTGGATATCGAGAACTGATAACGGTGACTTTATGTCCTTTCTTTATCATTCGCGATGCCACTTCATATGTAGAACGTGCTTGCCCAGCACCTAAAAAAGGATTTTTAATATCATCAAAGTCAAGAAAAATTATATGTAATGATTCTTTCATATATTTATAGTTTCCTCTTGAGCTAGAAATATATCTCCGTATCGTGGGAAATCCGCCTGTTTCGGTAGTACACCTTGTATAATCGAATCAAGAGCTTCTGCACTTTTCTCCCATGTAAATCTTTTAGACCAAACAGTAGACTTAGTGGACAACTTCTGTAATAGTTTTTTATCTTCTATGGTTACCAGCATTGCAGTACAGAACGCTTCAACGTTTCCACACTCAATAAGAAGACCCGTTTCCTTATCGACAACTGAATCTTTTAGTCCATTAACGCGCGATGCAATAACCGGCGTTCCGCTAGAATTAGCTTCGATAACTGTTATACCCCATCCTTCAACTTGTGAAGGCTGTATCATAACCCAACTTTCCGCTAGTAATTGTGCTTTAAGGTCGTTAGATACTTTTCCGTAAAATATAACATTTCTTTCTATTTTTAGCTGTTGTGCTAATTGTTGTAAAGAATGAAGACTTTCACCTTCACCAACAATTCTAAGTACCGCAGTTTTATGGGTACGCAGAACTTTCGCAAATGCTTTAATTGCAATATCAATATTTTTATGTGGTTTTAAACGACCTAAATAAATGAATGATGGATACCTCGTTTTTTTTCTCGGTTTAAATACTGTTGCATCAATTCCGTTGTAAACAATTTCAATATTTTCTGGGTGGGAAAAACCCAGATCTATAATAGACTTTTTAGAAGATTCAGAAACTGTTATCACAGGTTTATTTCTATATGCATACGGCATAAGTTTCGATTCCATGATTGCTACAAGCTTCGCAACAGGATAGATGAGATATTTCCTAAACACTTCTTGATGAACATGATGAATTATTAAGAAAATAGGTTTACGAACGTAGAAGGGGGAAAAAAATGGAATGCCGTTCTCACAGTCTATGACAACATCCGTCTTTTTTCTTAAAAAGAAAACATAGTATATAACTGCCCAAATATATACAGTATAAGCTCCTCCTCGTCGGATAATACGAACTCCATCAATAATTTCGTTTCTAGGAGACTTCTTATCATTTCCACAAAATACTGTTACATCTTTTCCTTGAGTCACCCACCTTTTTGCGATTTCATGTATATATACTTCAGCGCCTCCTGACCATTTATGTCTTGTATCTCGCCAGTTTAAGAATAGAATAGCCTGTTTCTTATCAGTATTATCTTCGGTAACAATCTGATTTTCTTTACTAATAAGTGCTCCTAAAGCTTTTTCAAATGCAATAACAGTTTTGTTATTTCTGTGGAGAAATAACATAACAAGTAAATGAAATTGCCCAAGTGCTGCCATCGTATATACAAAATCTAAAAGAGTGGCATGTCTGAATGTAATCAGTGTTATTTGTACGAATGATAACAACACCACAGTAGCGGGGAATGTATATATATTTTTAGCCAAATAATAAGAGACAATAGTTTTAGAGATGGTAAAACAGAACATACCGAAAGAGAATGCAAATACATAGGGTAGTATATAGGATGCTTTTTCGCCAAATAATAGGGGTAACGAAATGCTTCCAAGAATCCCGAAAGCAATAAATCCAATCCCGCTCACTACGCCAGTACTAATCACTGAGTAATAAAAGAGAAGCTCTGTATTTTTATTTTTTCCTTCTAACTTACTAACAAATGGAATTACAAATTGAGTTGTTAGACCACCTAAGAAGAAAATCATCTTTCCACATAAAGAAAGTAATGCATATTTTCCTGCTTCTTCCGGGGCTAAGAAATGATTCGCAAGTAAGATATCAACACTCATGAACGTAACATTGGCAATACTTGCTAATATAGAAGCTGAAAAAAACTTACTTGGAAATGCTAAAGCTTCGGTGGAAACAGTACTTTTTATAAGTTTTATAAAACGAGGTATAAAAAATGCCGAAGAAACATATGCTAATACGAATGCTAAAGGTATAGCTATATATACATAATTCTCATATCCAGAATAAATTAAAATTACACTTAAAATTACTTTATAGAAAGGTTCGATAAGAATTGCGCCAGCTAAGTTAATAAATAGTAACTTACCAGATAGATAGCCTCTATCCACTGAAAACCTAAAACCAACGAGCCAAACTAAAGAAAAGAACACAAATGGAAGTATGGACTGTGTTTTAAAAAGCGACTGTAATGTCGGAGATATTATTAACCAAACTGTTGCACTTACAAGCGAAACTAGAACAACTTGATTTCTCATGAAGCCCCAGAAGGCAGCTGCAGTTTGTTTGTTATATCGACTTTCAGACAGTGCAGTTTTATGACTTATAGCTGCTTGTAAAGAAGAAAAGGGAACACTTGCAAGATATGCTAAGCTTGCGACAAGACTTATAATACTAATTGTCTCTAATGAAATAGTAGGTATTCTATAAATTATAATGTTATAAACTAAATTCATTATATGTGCGCCTGTAACTGCCATCATTAAGATTGAGCTTGTAATAATGTTTCTTTTATATGGCGTAAGCATTTTTATTACATTAGAAAGTATGTTAAATTGGAGAGAAAAAGATTTTCTTACAGGCTTAACTATTGGTGTCTCGACTTCTATCTGAATAGCAGGAATAATCGCTTTCTTTTTCTTTTGTAGATGCAATCCGTGAATTGTTTTCTCCCAGTAATGAGGTTTAAAGATAAGCTGGTATAATGCAACCCATCCTGCAATACTTACCATTAACCAATATATAGGTATAAAAAGAGCTGAGTAAATTAAGTCCCACTGTTTTCTCTTCGCACATCCGATCATGTAGTAATATAAAAAGAGGAAATTACCAAATACGAGAGAGATTGCGCCCAGGTAAAAAGCAGGAGCTATATAAACGAGTTCTAAAGTTGGTCCGACAATAGAATATAAAGCAAAATAGGAAATAGTAGCAAGCCACAAGAAAGGATTGAGGAAAATAAACGTTAATTTACTTCCGATTGTCAATTGAAAAAGAAATGCATGGATTCCTTTACTCTTTCCAAATGACCAGATATCTCGCATGTGGACAAGATAAGACTGAAGGTAACCTTTTATCCACCGTGAACGCTGACGAATCCAGTTACGAGGGTTACTGTTAGCTTCTTCTAATGTTACTGAATCAATAATGGCTGTTTTATATCCTTCTTTAAATAACCGAATACCTAAATCAGCATCTTCTGTAACGTTAAATGTATCCCATCCTTGCAGTTTTCTCAGGTATGATGTTCTAAAATGATTACTTGTTCCACCAAGAGGAATATTCGTATTAATTGATTGTAATCCTGGTAATATGAGGTCAAACCATAAAGAGTATTCTGCAGAGAAGAATTTCGTTAACCAGTTCTGATGAGGATTATAATAATTAAGTTTTGCCTGTAAACAGATGGTTTTTTCAGATTGTTTTAAAAATCCAATATATGCTTTTTTAAGTTGTAATGGATCTGGTATATCTTCTGCGTCATAAATAACTATATATTCACCCTTCGCAATGTTTAGACCATAGTTACAAGCCTTTGGCTTAGTCTTTGGTTGCGACAAAGGGACTATTACGGGTCTAACAAAAAATGGTAGCCTCATTTTCTTTATTTCCGCAATTGTGTCGGTATCGTCCTCTTCAAGCAATAAAATAACATCCAGTTTACGCTTCGGCCATTCTAATTTTTCAATTGCATTTAAAAACTGTGGGAGAATTGCTGCTTCTTTATATAAAGGGCAGAGAATTGAATAAATGGGTAATTCATCATCCGGGATGAGATTAACCTCACGATCATCAATATTTATCTCAGGATTATTCCGTAAGCTTCGCATGATAACGTATAGATTGAAGAGAACATCAATAAAATAAACTACGCTTATAATGGTGATAGCAGTTCTAGCAGTAGTTAATGGCCACAAAAAACTACTTGTCACGAAGAAAGCTATAAGAAGGAAAATAATAAAAAGCTGAGATCGTACGAATGTCTGTAAAGCTGTTTTGTGATAGGGGAGGCTCGTGTGGGTAATATATCTATTTTTCTTATACCCAATGCCAGCACCGATCATAGAATCTTTTCTCATAGCTGGAATACTGATGGGTTTCATGCGCGTAAGTTTAACGAGTAACGCATTTGAACCTATTTCCAACACTTGTTTTAAGTAATGAACTTTAGAAGATCCATTTTCCCTCGGAGCAAATGCTATATCATAATTAACAATTTTATACCCGGCTTCTCTTGCTCTATAGAGAAACTCTAAATCAAATGTCCATGGAGAACGTGGAATTGCTCTTAAAGCTAAAAATACATCTTTTCTGAAAACTTTTAGACCTGATTGAACATCAGTACGTAATCCGAAAAGTGCTGTTCCAAAAAGCGATCGAAAGCCTCTACTTAATACTCTCCGTAACTTGGATGCCTGAAACTTCTTTCTGTTTGCTACGACGATATCACCTTTCTCAAGCATGTGAATCATACCTGGAATTGCCGATGGGGGATATTGTAAATCACCATCAATCATAACCAGAACATCACCGTGGGCTTTATGAAACCCTTCAAGAAGAGAATATGATTTACCAGGTTTGCCTAGTTTTTTATAAACAAAAACCTGTGGTGATGTTTTAGATTGTTTATTTAAATATTCAAAAGTGCCGTCTGTAGACATATCATCCATATAAACAAGTTCAAACGGCACACGCATTGCTTTTAACTCTGCCAGCAGAAGCTTGTTCAGGGTTTTTACATTGCCAATTTCGTTGAAAACAGGAATAATGACGCTTATTTTTTTGAAATTATTTTTTTTCATAATTTATGAATTTGAATATAAATTCGAATGGTTTTTTCTAACTTTATGTTCGCGGATAAACTTTTCTAAGGAAGATTTCTGAATACGGTAATGACCACCAAATTCGATGGCTTCGAGTTTATGTTCTTTAATATACTTATATACTGTAAGAACACTTAATTTGAGGAATTGTGAGACTTCCTGCACCGTATACAATATTTCGCTTTCTATATTGTTCATAAAAGTACCGGGCAGGTATTCTATTCATGCTACTTTACACAAAAAACACATCCTATAGAAGATGAGTTTAAGATTTCTTTATATAGCATATATAGGCTTATACTGTCAAGCTTTAACTATAATTTGGTTATAGTAAGTTATACTAACTTAACTATTCTATTAGTTATTTATACTCTTTTCTGTACGTAAACTTACAAATTGATACAGTGTTACTTATTGACAAGATAAGATTATTTTCTCACTATATATGTATACGAATTTTTTAATTTAAATACTTCGAATTAATGCTAAGTTAATTTTTATAAATGTGAACATATGAGGAATGTTCTCATTCGAATAGATTCGTACAAGAGGGGGTGATGATATGGCAGTAAATAAAAAAACACAAAAAGCTCAACCTAAGAAGATACACCATAAAGTTGCAAATCATTTGGAGAAACCCGTTAGTACATTATTCGGATATACGATCATACTTATGTTCTTAGTTGCAACGCTTGTAATTCTCGCAACCTATTTTTAGTTGAATTTATTCTTGTTTGGCAAAAATAAGCAATCGTTTTAAAGATGTACCTATTGGTGTACATGTTTGTACGATTAATTGATCTTTATCTAAATTTTCCAAAAATTCGGTTTCGTTAGGCCAAACTTCTTTTTTATCAAAAACAAGAAAACGATAGTCTTTTTTCTTATATCTTAGAAAAATTATGTCGTTTTTTTGTAATTCTCCTAATCGAAAGAAGATTGTGTTATACCTAGATATCTCCCAAGGCGAACCAGATGAATGAGCAAACAAATATATCGTACCTCTAGTTCCGGGTAAAGCACTCCCTTTTGCATGTGCAACTCCTTTTTTTAAAGCTTCATTATATATTTTCTCATTCCATGGATCGACTTTTTCCACTATAGGAGCATATGCATGAATTTTTGGAATGGCAATCGTAGTACCTTCAGATATGGCTGGTTTGACAGGCTGGGTTAAGGGGGGAAATATGTATATTTTTATAATTGGATAAAATGTGTAAAGAAGTCCAACTATCGATACTATAATTAAAAAATTGCTGAAATAATAAAGAATTTTCGGATTTTTCATGAACTTGGGAATGATTCTACAGAAAAGCAGGAAAATTAGCAAAAAAAACCCCGCTTGTGGCGGGGTTTTTGCTACAACAGAACTTATACTGTTGCTGGTGATCTTCCAGATCGCAGTCTTAATGTCACACCCAGAAAAAACATTGCAATATTTCCGATGAGAAATAGTAAGAGGTTATAGTTTCCAGTTGCGGGTAAAATCTTCTGGATTGATGTTCCAAGCACATCTCCACCTTTACCATTACTCGAAGATTTCGATTCTGAAGGTTTGGAGTCAGAAGTTGACGGAGGCGTAGTGGGTTGCACACCACCGGTAGGAGGTTTTTGCTCTTCTGGCTTTTCCTCACAGCACGTTACTTTTGCGATATTTACATTTATTGGTCCATTTACAACTTTTGCAAAATAGAAAATATCGCCAGTTTCTATTGTTACATTCGATTTTGTGTTGTTATTTGCTATGTTATTTCCAGTATCTAAAATCCAAAGAATATCATTTATAATATTTGCAGTATTATTAACTGTTATATCATTATTTACATTATGAGTAATTGAAGCATTATTTTGCGAAGCAGAACCATTTCCTTTAATCGAAATAGCATAATTTTTATTAGTATTTAATGTAGACTCTTGATAGTTTATATTTAATGGACCGTTTGTAATTTTCTCTACGACAGTAATGTTTCCTGTTTTTATATAAACATTTCCGCTGGAATTACTGCTTCCTGTATTTCCGCCAGTGTTAGCTATTCCACGAATTGTATTCGTTATAGAAAGTGTGTTTGTACCAGTACTTACTGAGGATTGTGTTCCATTAAGAGTAATACTATTATCTGAGTCCGTGCCATTATTAGTGATTGTTGTAGAAGTTTGTCCCACCTCGCAGCATCCTGCAGTAACTATGTTAGCGTTTCCTGTATTTGTAACGTCGGTGGTGATATCTACGTCACCAGTGTCTACTCGCGAGTCGCCACCTGTCGTATCTGAAACCGAGTTACCTCCAGTTGTACCAGAGATAGTAAAATTGTTTGAAGTATCCTGAGTATTCGATTGTGAACTTTCATTTACTTGCGTGGACGATGATTGAATATCATTAGTAGAATTACTACCATTCCCTGCTATAACTACTTCATTTGCCAGAGCTAATCTGGAACTTGAAATAAGTATGAACATTACTATAAAGCCTCGATATATCATCTGATAGAATTTTTTATGAAAAAACATTTTTGTAAACATATAAAATAACTGGCAGAAAGTCAGTAATGCTACTTACAAGAGGCAGGGATATTTATTTTCGAAATTTTGGTAATAATATTCTCTTAGTGGCGAAGAAACCTATAAATGGTAGTAGTAAGAGCAGCCATGCCAGATTTATTCGTACTTTTGTTTTTGTATCTGTTTCTCCAAGTACTGCACTAGCGACAACTGCCTTTTTCTTTACTGTAGGATTTGTTTTAGCTTTGGCTGCTAATACTGCATTACTGCTACCACTAGCTTGAGTATTATGCGTTGTTTGTTTATTAGCAACTGCATACGCTTGAATTGGGGTGGGTTGCTGTGTAGGTGTTACTTGAGTTTTTGCTGTATTTTTTGTTGTTTTCTGACTATTGTTGCTATTTGACTCATTACTATTTGATGGACCACCTATAGCTTGTTGAGTTTGCTTTTTCTCTTCTTGTTTTTGGCCAGGTGATACGAAATCACCCATCCAGTTACCAAACACATTTACTACTGTCACAAATAGCTTTCCACTACCAACTATATTATTATTCACGAAGTTTACTAAATTAGCTACGATTTTCGCATCGCCTGTTTTGATTTGTGAATTTCCACCTGTATTATCATTTGTCTGGTTACCACCTGTATTTGCGCTTAGTTGAAGTGTATTGTTTACATTAGCATCATTATTCTGGATCGTTGTGTTTGTATTGGATTGATCGACAGAGGATGTATTATTCGAACCAGAGCCGTTGCCGTTATTTGATGCTGTTATATATCCGTTTTGATCTACATTAAATTCAGTTCCTTGTGATCCTGCGAAGTTTGCTCCTTCAGGCGCACCTAGAATCTTACCAATCCAATTACCTGCTTCATTAACAATTACTAACCACATATTACCACCCACCAGATTCGTATTAGCGACATTAAGAACATTAGCATCCACGTATGTATCTCCTGTTGTTACTGACGAGTCACCGCCTGTGTTTCTACTTGCATCATTATTTCCTGTTTGTGCGTCAAAAACGAGTGTATTGGTTAGATCAGCATCATTATTTTGGAACGTATTTGATGAATTTTCTACATTCACATCACTTGTATTAGTTGACCCTGAACCGTTATTTTTATTTGCTACATTTGTTTGTGAACCGCAGCAAGAGTTCATAGCAGATTCTGGGAAAAGAATATCTCCTATGAGATCACCAAATATATTAACAACTGCATAAACTACATCTCCAGCTATATTATTGTTCGCGAACGTTAAAGCATTTGCAGAGACATTTGCATCTCCTGTAGTGATGTTTGAATCTCCACCCGTGTTCCTACTTGCTTCATTGTTACCTGAGTCAGCACTAAGAATAAGTTCACTTCCGATAGTAGCATCATTATTTTGGAATGTAACATTATTATTTTTAGTTTGTAAGTCTGCGTCATTTACAGAATTACTACCATTACCTGTATTTGCAACACTTGTATCTCCAGTACCGCAACCTGAAACACAGTTAGCCGCGAAATCCAGTAAAATATCTCCTACGTGATCATCGGCGATATTAAATTCGGAAACCATAACTCCATCCACGTTTGTGTTTACAGCTGTAATAACTGTTCCAGTTACATTTGCATCACCTGTTTTTATAGAAGAATCACCTACATTATCAGATGTTGTATTTGCACCAGATACAGCATCTTGTACAAGTTTCGTATTTACATTTGCTGTATTCACTTGATTGGTTGTTGAGTTGTTTCCAATCGTTGCGGAACCATTGTTGTTTGATTGCGTTCCATTACCACTATTTATAATACTTGCTCCTTGGCCTGATCCTGTAGGAGAAGCTGATGCATTTTGATTTCCTATTGTTGCGACAGTAGCTGTGCTTGTAGCATCTCCAGTTTTAACTTCAGATGTTCCAGTCTGCCCATTCTGTGCAGTACCAGCTGTAGCATTCGCAGTTGCGGGAGCAGTAGGCATAGGAATAACTGGTGTCGGAACTGCTGCAGCTTCAGCAAACGACTTTGCTTGCTTTAGCGCTTCACGATATTTTCGCGCAGCATTATCTACTTCATCTGCATCTCCATCATAGTCATCATCACCATCGATATCTAAGTTATCATCATTATTTGTTTGGGCCGGAGTAGGGGAAACTGATTGCTGTGTCTCCTGGGTTGTTGACTGCGTGGAAGACTGGCTAACGCTCTGTTCACTTTGTGTTTGGTTACTTTGTTCATTTGAAACTGATTGCTCAGGTGTAGGAGACACAGCTTCTTCTGCAAAAGCATACGATCGTGATTGAACGAAAATTTGTATAACTATTAATAGTACTGCAATGTATTTTTTAATATTCATAGTAATCTTAACTTTCTCAATAATTTTCTCTTGATATCGTGGGGTGTACGGAAGTGCTCGTATCACCCCACGACTTTCAAGATTAGTTTGCTTGATGGCCAGTTAGCCATTCAAGAAGATCTCCTAGATCGAATGTGAAATCCAAATCTAAGTCGAGATCATCACCATCCATGTCTTCGGCTGCGCCGTAGACATTCATGTTACCAGAATTAGTAGCTTTAACTCCTGCTTTCGCATTACCTGTCTCGACAGAAGGATCACTTCCATCCCAAGAGGTATTGTCGTCTGCATCGTTATCTCCGGTATCAAGATCGCCATCGACATCGTTATCGAAGTCTGAGTCGTTATCTTGATCTACATCGAGATCTTCGTCGGTATCGACTGTGATTTCGCTGTCTGATTCTGTTCCATTACCTGAGATTTTAGCTTCTAAATCTTCGAGGCAACCGCATGAATCAACATCTGCCCAGTTAAAGTTAGCCATGTTGTCAAGGATAACTGTTAAGTAAGCATAACCTGTGTCGACAGAAACTTCGCCACCTGTGTTGTCATCTGCATCGTTGTCTCCTGTTTCAGCATCGACATCGACATCATTGTCGAAGTCTGCATCATTATCTTGATCTAAGTCAATATCATTATCGAAGTCGAGATCGACATCGTTGTCTGAATTTGATCCGTTACCAAGAATCATTGCGCTGACTGTACCACCTTCACCATTACCTCCTCCAATCTTTGCAGAGTTGTAGTTAGCTTGGTTTGTGATACCTACTTTTACTGTACTGTCGCCTGTTTTAACTGAGACATCGCCACCGGTGTTATCATCGGCGTCATTATCTCCAGTTTCAGCATCAACATCAACATCGTTATCGACATCTGCGTCGTTGTCTTGATCGACATCAACGTCATTATCGAAATCGAGCGTTGCATTGTTATCTGAGCCTGTTCCGTTTCCTGAAATTAAGACTTCAGAATCGTTTTGGCAACAAGATTCGACATCTGCCCAGTTGGAATTGAGTTTGTTCTCAATATCAACTAAAACAGTAGAGTCACCAGTTTTGACTTTTACGTCTCCACCAGTGTTGTCACTCGCACTGTTGTTACCTGTGTCAGCAGTGATGTTGATATCATTATCGACATCCGCATCATTATTCTGTGTTACATTAACATTGTGTGAGTAACTGACATCTGCATCGTTATCACTATTAGATCCGTTTCCAGAAATTGTGATTGTTGCTGCTGATGCCATAGGTGCTAATGCGTTAAGTAAGACTGCTCCGGTCGCAATAGCTGTTGTTAATCTTTTTGAAAAATTTGTCATTAATTATTTCACCCCCTTTCTTGACTATGATCTCCCCCGACGTACATCGGGAGGCACTTCATTCTTCCGTTCTGTTTGGTAGGAAAGATTCCTGCCAAAATAAAACGGAAACCACTCACTTCAACCTACGTTAAAATGAATAGTTTCCGTTCTTTTGTTGGACAGTTTCGTTGACATAGTGATTGTGTTTAACGTCATACACTATAATTTCTTTCTTTGTCTTTCTGTGTTAGAAAAATTACAAATAAAATAGGCTTACATTCCTCTTACATAAAACATCCACAAAAAAAGGCATTCTTACATGGACCACGCTGTTGCGTGATTCGTATAAGAATGCCTCCGTGTGCGGTCAGCCCTTATTTAAAAATCTAGTAACTTTTTAAAATATAAATCAGCTAAACTTTTTTGTCAAGTATCAAATTACTACTTATCAATACTTACTACATACTAAATACATCAAATAGTATTATTTATCTAGAAATAGATTTAGAAATACCTGATTTTCTCTTTGTCTGTTGCTTATTCACGATAGAAATAGGAGAAGTCTTTTTAATATTTCTTTCTGTTATTTGGACTACCTTAAAATCTTGTACTTGTATTTCTACACTTCCCCAACCCCGAATATTTTGAATAGCTTCTAAAACTTCTTGAACGAGGTTGTCTGATATTTTTTTTGTAGAATAATCCATATCTTTACGAGGGACAGAGATTTCAGATGAACTAAAGGGAGCATCTGCATTTACCCTTGTCTCATCTGTCCAAAATGACACCTTGATCTCTTTAAGTTTTAATACTGTGTATTACTTAAAGGTAAACTTTATATTTTCTTTTTTACCGTTTATCTCACCGACCTGGAGTGTGATTTCTTTATCAGAATCATCAATAGGAAGTCCAATTCTTGTGTATTTAGTTGAAATTGCTTGTATCTCTACTGGATCGTTATGGATCTCTGGAGCAAGCTTTTCAGCATTTTTACCAACAAGCACTCTAAAGTAATCACGAGAATTTATAGAAACTGGAAGGGTATAATCATTCGTAACTTTTAAATTAAAGATTAAAAATGTCCTACCTTTTACAGCTAATGCACGTTTACCCTTTACTATAATTTCATCTCGAAGTTCAGCGTTTTCGATAAAAAATTTTAATCTGCTTACTTCTTTTCCATTTTGATCTTTGAGAGGAAATAAAAATTGTTTTTGAATTGTGTATGCAGCAGTAGGTGCTTTTAGTTCTGTTCGAACATCTTCACCTGGAATAATCGTAGAACCAGCATTCGACTTTAAAGTATTACCAATAAAATACACTGCAATCACAACAAAAATAATTATAATAATTACTGGAATGAAAGGAGATTTGTTAAACGTTCTTTTTCCTGTGTGAATTACTCGAGATAAACCATGATAACCATTATTGGTGTTTTCCATAGCTAATACATTAGCTTCTTCCAAAAAAATTTCTGCCACTTTATTCTTAAAGGATACAAATATACTTTTTAGATTAGGAGTTATGAGAAGCGTTCTCTGTCGAAGAGTTGTAACTGTTGCGTTAGGTAAAGAATATAATTTATTCATGGGGTACGAAACTGTGGGGCAGGGGTTTCAAAGTTGCTCAATATTATCACGGTAAAATTTGGTTGTCAATATATCTTATTACAGTAGGCCTATTATTTTTGCGAAATGGGAATATTTGCTTTTAGTTCTTCCTTTGCAAGTTGTTTGTGTACACCATTTCCATTAGTTGAACCATTTAGCGAAGATACTCCCGCAATTCTATTTATTAAAGGAGCTGTCTCCCCCTCTACTTGTTTTTGAAGTGTTCTTTCGATATACGATGTATCTATTCTATTTAACATTCTTTGCAATTCAGGATCTTCTTTGTTTATTTTCAAATGTTCATGTATGTCGCGTAAAAGTTCTAGTGCTTTTGTTATTTCTTCTTCAGCAATAAGATTTACTTGTAAATTTACTTCTTGCCGTAAACTGTCAACTTGATATGAACGGTTTTGACTAAGAAGGACGAAAACAGAAAGCACTATCGCTTCTAAAGATACAATCATCGTTAATAGTCCAAAAGGAAAAGGATCGAATGGAACAACACCTGGGATGAGTCCAATATTGATGCTTACCCATGAAATAAACCATATGACATGAACTACTAAAAAAGGGAAGCTTCCTGAAACTGTTGTAATTTCATCTGCAATTTTATCAGTATGACTTCTTCTCGCAAGGGCTTTTGCCATGAAGGAACGGAACGTTCTTCTTCTTCTGATTAATCGCTCGTGCGCAGATGGTCGAGTAGCTTGTTGCTTATCAGCCTGCCGGTCGTGAGTAATATTTTTTTGTTTTTTCATGGCAGTTAAAAATGACTATTTAAGTATGGGTACGGGGATAACGGAAATTAAATCTATCTTTATAGCGAAGTCCTTGGATTATAGATCCTAAGGTTGCACCCTTCACGAAGATAAATTGAAAAAGGTGTTCATAAAGAAGGAAACTTGCTATAGCTAAGACAGAAATAAAAAACCAATGGTGAATATGAAGTGTTGTCTTCTTATAATGAATTCTTAAATTAGGAAGTATTTCAAGATTTTTAATTTTTATATGCGGTAATTTATTTTTCTTTTTTTCAGGATGAGAAATGAGGAGGGCAAAGAAATACCCGGAAAAGAATGAAAACAAAAATGTTATAACACCTATCATATTATTACACCTTCCTTACAATATTTATCGTATGGAATTTTTTAAAAATTGTCAATAATAACTTCTATTTGGCGTATAACTTCTTACAATCCTTTGACGTATTCCATAATCAATTTATACATATCTCTTCTATAGTAACTGTATTGAAAGGAGGATACTATGCCATACGTAATAGCTTGGCTTTTAGGTGTACCTTTAAGTCTTTTAATAGTATTTTGGTTACTCACACAAATATTTTAATCGAATAAAATAGAGGTTAGACTGGTTGGAGTTATTTAGAAGAACGAACGACAAGTTTTGCCGTGTTAATAATGTCTCTTATTTTCCCATCTTCACCTTCTATTTCATTCGCACCTGTTAACCTCTGGTATTCTTGCAGATAATCAGAAAGAGATTGTTGTATCTCCTTTAGTTCTTCGCGTGTTGTTCTCATTTTTAATGCTACTTGCACTACCGCTGGTTGTGAAGCAATATTCTTTTTTGTTACCTGTAAATCTTTAGCTGCAACTTTTGCTTTCTCTGTATTCTCTCTAAATGTAGGATTATTTTGAAATGCATCATCATACATTTCTCTGTGTTTTTTTAATTCTGTTTTTAAACTATCAAGCCGTGTAATTGATTTTTTAATCATTTCTTCAAGGCTAAGAAGAACAGTTGCTTGATTATCGTCCGATGCAGTTGCGGAACCTTCATCTAGTACTTCAGCATCTACAACTTCCTCAGATTGTACTTGTGTATCATCCATAACGTATTTACTATAATCAAAATAAACTCATGAAATCAAGAGGGAAAATACTTTTTATTTTCCATTTTATCATTTAGCATTTTCAAGTGTAATTAAATATTTTTACATTGTTCATTTAAACCTAAAATGGTAAATGGAACATGGCAAATGAAAAATGTATGGTATATAGTACTTAAATACAATGAAAAAAGAAGAGAAGGTAACATTAATAATCGATCGGTTATCAAAAGTCTATCCTCATCCCAAATCAGCTCTCAACTATACAACTCCTTTAGAATTGCTCATTGCCACGATTCTGTCTGCTCAAACAACTGATAAACTTGTTAACACCGTAACTCCTGCATTATTTACTAAATATAAAACAGCTAGGGATTTCGCGACTGCTTCTGTAGAAGAGATAGACCATTTTATAAAGAAAGTAAACTTTCATAAAGGTAAAGCAAAAAACATAAAAGAAGCAGCTAGAATTATTAATGAAAAATATAATGGAGAAGTACCGCAAACGATGGAAGAGCTTGATGCCTTACCAGGAGTAGCTCGAAAAACTGCTAATGTCGTTTTAGGAGGTGCTTTCGGAAAAGCAGAGGGGATAGCAGTGGATACCCATGTAATGCGTCTTTCTAGAAAACTAAAATTAACAAATGCAACTGATCCTATAAAAGCTGAATTGGATCTTATGAAAATAGTACCCAAGGAAAAATGGATTTCTTTTTCTCATATGCTCATTCTGCATGGCCGCGATATCTGTACTGCCCGATCCCATACGTGTGAGAACTGTCCTCTAGGAGATATCTGTCCAGATAAAAAGATTTAAACTAAACCAGCAAAAAAAGTATTACTTGGCCATCTTTCTTTTAACAGCTACTCTCATGAGATCCTCAAGTGCGCCTTTCGTACTTCCTAGTTTTGAAGCAATACTCATTGAGCGCACTATAATAGATCCATCTTCATATACTTCGTAGTTGTCATAAATAAAACTACCTGAGTAATGAACAGGCCATGTAAATTCAATATTATCATCAACAGAGTCAATATACTCTCCTGTTTTTACAGTGTCATAAATCATCCTTGTAAACATTTCTGCCTCTAATGGATTCATCTTAAAGTGAATTTCTAGGACTCTATTTAATTGTCTTAATCCATCAAGATTTGGTTTACCATCAGGTTGTCTCAGTCTTTGTAGTATCTTTTCGTATCTGTTTTTTCTCCGTTCTAAAGACTGTAGAGATGCATCTTCACGACTCCTACCTTCATGTTTTAAATCTTCTATCCATTTATCCAACTGGATTCTCGTAGGTTTTGAGCCGAAGGTTAGGTCGACCAACTGCTCACCAAATCTTCCGCTATATCCTTTACTCTCTACAAATTGTAATGTCTCACTTTTTAGTGCAGCCACAAAATTTCTATTGCTTTTATTTTTATGGTACAACTCAAATCGTTCTCGTAATCCTATATTTAGCTCCTCCTTATCACCCACATAATCTGTCAGTACTTGCATGGCATCAGTATAGCTAATACCATCAGGAAACCTAAGTGTAGCTCCTTCATGAAATGCAATTTCTGAACCATCAGTAGCACGTCCATGGGCCATATCCATAGTAATGGTTACCTTTCTATTCGGGAGACGCTGAATAGTTAATTCTTCGATTCTTTTACGTTCTGCCGGATGAAAAAGGCTAAAAGTTACAGTATCAAGAATACCCATTTGCTTCATTAAATCCGCAACAGAAACTTCCTCTATATGTGCTAAAGATGTCATTTCACCTCGAGGTAAATATGCTATATTTGTATGCCAATCAGCAACACTTTGTGCCCCACGCGCTCCACCCGTGGTCTTTCTCTCCTCTGAAGTTGCATGTCCGAACACTCCATAATGTCTTATTCGCATAAGTTCTTCTTTATCTGTAATACTTAGGGCTCTTTTAAGAATATTTACGCCACTCGCGACTTGCCTCTCTGCAGCACGGAAAAATTTTTCTCTTTCTTTTCCTGTCATTTGGGCTAATTTCGTTATATCTACTCTTTCTAAATCTTCACCCCAAACCCATGCTATAAGATGTGCAGGAGCAATATCTCCTTTAAAAGGTAAATAGCAGTTCTCAATTCCACGTTCACGTTTAACTGCCTCAACTAAAGCTGTTCGACCTACTGTAGTTGTCGTATGAGGGGAAGGTGTTGACGTTAGGCCTGCTGCCCCGCCATTAAATTCTTCGACTCCTCCAAAACGTTGAGTCTGCAGATAAATGCTTCTGCTTTCATTTGTACGTTCAGCCTCTGTTGGTAGCGGAATACGAACAACTGGAAGTCTCTTATCTCCTGTTTCCGATACAAGTAGCTGGACTCCATGGTTATAAATTGTGTCTGTGATTGAAGGGTTTTCTCCTTTTCTAGCCATAAAGACCCTATATTATAGTAAATACTTGGCAAAATTACTATAGGTGTATTGTAGGGTTTATTTTTCCAATACTGATATAATTCACTTATGGATATACCTCTAGCAGAACGGCTTCGCCCAAAAACTCTCGATGACTTTATAGGACAGGAACATCTCGTAGGGAAGGGAAGACCTATCCGTCGAATGATAGAAACGGGTAATGTCACGTCTATGATTCTATGGGGGCCACCTGGGGTAGGAAAAACTACACTTGCAGGAATTATCGCTGAATCAGTAGATGCAAATTTCATATTTTTTTCAGCGGTAACCAGTGGAGTGGAGGATGTCCGAAGAGTAATCAAACAAGCAAAAGAACTAAAAGAAAAAGAAAATAAGCGAACGATACTGTTCGTGGATGAAATTCATCGTTTTAACAAATCCCAACAAGATGGTTTTCTGCCACATGTTGAGAATGGAACAATTATTCTCATCGGAGCTACCACTGAAAACCCAGGATTTCGGGTAAATGCACCGTTGATTTCCCGCAGCCAGGTGTATGTTTTTTATGCACTCCATGAAGAGAATCTTCAAAAAATCGCAGATAAAGCGACGAAGCAATATACAACGCACAAGTGGGATGATGATGCCATAAAGCATTTCATTAAATCTTCAAACGGTGACGGAAGAACATTAATAAATGCTATAGAATTAGCTGCTTCTATTAGCAAAAAAGTTACCCTGAAAGCTGCCGAAGAAGCTGTGCAACAAAAAGCAATTTTTTATGATAAAAAAGGGGATTGGCATTATGATACAATTTCAGCTTTTATTAAATCGATGAGAGGAAACCAACCAGACGCGACGCTTCATTACCTCGCGCGTATGATTAAAGCAGGTGAAGACCCACTATTTATCGCACGTCGAATGGTAATTTTCGCGGCTGAGGATATAGGAAATGCTCAACCAACTGCACTTGTACTTGCTACTTCTTGTATGCAAGCAGTTCACATGATAGGGATGCCTGAAGCTTCTTTAATTCTCTCTCAAACAGCAACCTATTTAGCTACATCTAAAAAATCTATTGCATCGACTGTAGGCATATCGGAAGCGCTTAGTGATATAGATGAAGAAAATATAGAACCAGTTCCGCTTCATTTACGAAATGCAGCAAATAAAGTAATGAAACGCTTAGGCTATGGAAAGGGGCATGTCCGATATCCATGGCAGAGCGAAAGAGAAACAGGAGAAAAAACGAAACAGGAATACATGCCGAAGAATTTAGTTGGAAAGAAATATTATAAGAAAGACTGGGAATAAATACGAAAGACAGGCAAATGATTGCCTGTCTTAAGCGTATGAATTTCAGGGTTTATTCTTCAGGCTTATATTCTTCATCTTCCAATTCTTCAATCGTCGTAATATCAGGAATGAACGTAATTTTCTCATCTATAATTACTGTTCCTTCACTTAAACCTCCTTTTTCTCCTCTAAAATCTTCATTATCAAGTCTATTTATATTCTCTTCAACACTATCGTTTTTTATATCTTCATGTTGCTTTTTATTTTTTCCCTTAGACATATACTTATCACCTCCTCAATCGTATTCCTGTTCTTAAATCGGGAATATATAACAGTTGATACTCTATTATTATCGAGTGAGAAAAAAGCGATAACGAAGTAAGAGCAGGGAAAGAATTCTTTAGATTGTCAAAATTGCAAAGTGACAAAGTTTCAGAGTTAAAACAGATACCACTTTGCCAGGTAGCAACTGGTAACCTGACTTCGCATCTCTGCATCTTTGCAACTAGGAAACTCTGCAGCTTTCGGATGATATAATGTATACGCTATTAAATAGCAAATATGTTACAAAGTTTAAAAACTCTCTTTGGAAAAAAATATCAGCCTCTTAATACTATTAAAATATCTTCAAAAAAACTTTTAGATAATTACCAATACTTAACTTCACTTAATAGCAATATTCGAGTAGCACCTGTATTAAAAAGCAATGCATATGGTCACGGTATTACACTCATTGGAAAAGCGTTAGACAATGTAGGAACACCATTTTTCTGCGTAGATAGTATTTATGAAGCATATGAATTGCTAAAGGCAGGGGTAAAAACAAAAATACTTATCATGGGTTATATAGATCCTGAAAACCTGAGAGTAAAAAAACTACCATTCTCCTATGCAGTATATTCAGAAGAACAACTGAAGATTATTAATGAATACCAACGTGGTGCAGGAGTTCATATTAAATTCGATTCGGGTATGCACAGACTTGGGGTACAATTAAATGATCTCCCAAGTTTTCTTGCATCTTTGAAACTATGCAAATTTGTAACTATAGAAGGTTTCATGTCCCATTTTGCAGAAAGCGAAAACCCTGATAGTGAACTGACAAAATTCCAATTAGAAAATATTAAAAAAGCGTTAAAACTTTTAAAAGAAGAATATATGCAACCGAAGTGGGTACATGTAGCAAACTCTGCTGGTTTATTACATGAAAGCGAATTAAACATAGACAATCTCTCGAATATTGCCAGAACAGGCTTAGATCTTTATGGTATTGATCCTCGGCCAGACAAAAATGATCCAGAGTTACAACCTGTTCTCCAGCTTAGCTCGAAACTAGTGCAGATCAAGCGATTAAAAAAAGGTGATCGAGTAGGGTATAACGGAACTTTTACAGCTGCAAAAGAAATGTCCATGGCGGTACTACCCATGGGATATTATGATGGGATAGACAGAAGATTGTCGAATAAAGGAACTGTGATAATTGATGGAGTTAGTTGTCCCATTATCGGAAGAGTCAGTATGAATATAACTGCAATCGATGTTTCGAATGTTAATAGACCGTTTATTGGACAAGAAGTTATTATATTTTCGAATGATCAAAATGATCCGAATACTATAAAAAAATCAGCCGATCTTTGTAATACGATCCCATATGATCTTCTCGTCCACCTCGCAGCAAGTACGAAAAGAATTATTATTTAAGTAAGTGAATTGGATTACTATTTTGTAAAAGAAAACTCGCTTCCTTCAGTTCATGTAAAACTTTTTGCTTATCAATGCCACCGAGAAAAACTGCTTGGCCATAATCATTTATTTGTAGAGGGAAGAACTGAATATCGATGAGGTTATCATCATAAAATGTATAGAGGCCAAGTACGCCTTCTCGGGTTTTTTGCGACCACATCTGATCGAAAATGAAATTCCCGTGCGCATACATGATAGTTTTTCCTTTGTAAAATTCTACAGGTTGTATCCAGTGCGGATGATTACTAACTATTAAATCCGCGCCTTGGTCTATTGTGTAATGTGCCAGATATCGCTGCCGTTCATCTGGTTGTGCCTGATATTCGATGCCCCAATGAAACATAACTATGACTACATGAGCATTATCTCGCGCTTCCTGAATCTCTTTTTTTATTAATGCTTCATCTGACCAATTTATCCCTTCTTCCCGGTGATCAATATCATTATAAGCAAGGAACGCGAAGCGTACTCCTCGAATATCTTTATAAAAAGGTCCAGCAGTACCCGCTGCAGCTATACCTGATGATTCTAATAATTGTAATGACTCTTCTATACCCGCTTTCCCATAATTCCCAAAATGGTTATTTGCAACGCTCGCCACATCAACGCCTATTGATTGGAGTCCTTCAATATTTTTATAACTCCCGCAAAAAATCATTCCATCAACGGTAGTAGGACATTCTTTAAGAAGAGGCGTTTCTAGATTTGTAAACACCATATCAGCGTTTAGTGAATGTATGGTATTAGCAACTTTTTCATAAGGCCATAACATATTGTTTTTCTTCATGACATTAAAATTAACAGCACGCGCAGGAATAATATCACCTGTTACGAGAATTGTTCGTAAACGATCTGCAGATACTGTAGCAATCCAGGTATGATCTTCTTGAAAAATAGTCTCTAGAGAAGATAAAAGTGGAATTGATTCAGGATTTCCTGCTTTAGCAGGTGACAGGGAAATGGGGGATCTACGGTTTATACGGTTTGGAACGAGAGTATTTGCGAAGTTTAGTAACGCGATAAACACAATTACGAGTAAGATTACATATTTAATGCGCATATGGCAAAATGTAAGTCCTTATTTTTTACCGATTCAATGTAAACTGAGTTGAGAAATCCTCTTTTTTATTATGGCACAATTTTAATAAGTTTGAGAGGAGAAGTTTGGAGATTCTAGTTTTGAATCTTTGAAAAGTTTTTATGTATAACGTAACTCTTCTTCGTCCGCGTTAATTTGTCCTGCGATATCCAGTTCTTCAGGGAATTCTGAATCAGCATTATCATAGAGCCCTACAGATGCAGCCATAAGATCAACGTCATCATCAGATTCAGGGTCAGGGTTTGTACCCATAGCAGACTGCTCGTCTACATAATTAGGTGGGGGGACTGGAGTATACTGGTAATTTTGGATATCTGGGTCTCCACTGAGACTGATTTTACCTGCATTACCAGACTGAGGGTTTTGAACTAATGGGGTTTTAAATTGAGAGTTTCTGTCTGGATCAAATTCATCAGGTTCTGTAGCTATATCTTCAGAACGGGTTGCTACTTCATCAGGTACATCTTGTAAGGTTTTTCCATTCTGATCCGGATCTGATGGAATTTTATTATTATGAAGTTCTATTTGAGTACTACCTCTTTGGGATGTCGTAATGCCTGTTTTACCTGAAGTATCTCCTAAAACATCTTCTGCATTTTGTGTAGGATCTATGGGTTTAGATTTGTAATGTATATCCTGCATATCATGTAAATACTATATGTGAAGAATAAGAGATAGATAAGTTATTCGTAAGAAAGAAGAAACAACCTACATATCTACCACTCATTTTTTAAATAACAATTACATGAAGCTCTTGTTATTATGATTATTCTCTGGTACTATTAGTACTGTAATTTTTATGAAAATCCAATACATTCATGCACGTCAGATCCTCGATTCCCGCGGTAACCCCACAGTAGAAGCAGATGTAACATTAGAAGATGGAACAATGGGACGGGCAGCAGTTCCTTCTGGAGCGTCCACAGGACTTTATGAAGCAGTAGAACTCAGAGACGAAGACATAAGAGTATACGGTGGAAAAAGTGTCTTAAAAGCAGTTAAAAATGTCAATACTGAAATTGCACAGGCGTTAAAAGGAATGGAAGTATATCAACAAAGAGAAATTGATCAGAGAATGATCGATTTAGATGGTATAAAAAATAAAGCACGGCTTGGTGCTAATGCTATTCTCTCCGTTTCACTAGCGTGTGCGCATGCAGCAGCGAAAGCACAAAATAAACCACTTTACACATATGTAGCTTCTTTAGCAGGCCAGACAAATGCAAATCTTTTACCTCTTCCGATGATGAATATTATTAATGGTGGAAAACATGGGGGCTGGGGAGCTGATATTCAAGAATTTATGATTCTTCCTATAGGCGGACAAACGTTCAGCCATGCATTACAAATAGGAACAGAAGTATTCCATGCATTAGGAAAAGTATTAAAAGAGAATAAATACAGTACAACAGTCGGAGATGAGGGAGGATATGCACCAACTCTACGAGCTGGAAACGCAGAAGCCTTCGACCTTATTACTCAAGCAGTTCAAAAAGCTGGTTACACGATCGGTAAAGAAGTCGTCTTTGGTATCGATGCAGCAGCTTCTGAATTCTTCTCTGGAAATATGTATCACCTTAAGAGCGAAAATAAAGAATTATCTACGGATGAAATTGTGTCATATTACGTCGAATTAGCAAATAAATATAATATCGTTTCCATGGAAGATCCACTAAACCAAGAAGATTGGGCAGGATGGACAAAACTTACCTCACGACTCGCTAACAAACTACAAATAGTAGGCGATGATTTGCTTGTGACAAATACCGAATTCTTAGAAAGAGGTATTAAAGAAAAAGCTGCAAATGCTATCCTCATTAAAGTTAATCAGATTGGTACACTTACTGAAACGATTGATGCCGTACTTATGGCTCATAAAGCAGGCTGGAAAGCCGTAATATCTCATCGTTCTGGAGAAACTGAAGACACAACAATATCCCACCTCGTAGTAGGTTTAGGAACAGGACAAATCAAGACTGGTTCACTTTCACGAACAGACAGAGTAGCTAAGTATAATGAACTGCTTCGTATAGAAGAACACTTAGGAGCAAACGCTAAATTTGCTGGTAAAACCGCACTCATGAAATAGATAACCTCTTTATGAAGACGTACAAACAAATTCTTCTTATTATTCTTGATGGTTGGGGCTATAGAGAAAAAAAAGATAATAATGCTATCGCGGATGCTACATATATGAATTACCTCTGGAAGACGTATCCTCATTCTCTTTTCGAAGCTAGCGGGGAGGCAGTAGGTCTTCCTAAAGGGAACATAGGAACAAGTGAAATCGGTCATTTAACTATCGGCAGTGGACGACCGGTTTATACTGACATTGTAAAAGTCTTTAAAGCTATTGAGGACGGATCAATAAAAAACAATAAAGCTTTTCTTGATTTATTGGCCCATATAAAACAATACAATTCAACTTTACATATCATGGGACTGGTTAGCCCAGGTGGTGTCCATAGTCATCAGGAACACCTCTTCGCCTTTTTACGTTTCGCAAAAGAGCAAGGAATAAAGAAAATTGTTATTCATGCCTTTACTGATGGAAGAGATACTGCTCCGAAAAGCGGATCACGGTATGTACATGATCTGGAAAA
Organism: uncultured Gammaproteobacteria bacterium; assembly: GCA_964512695.1. Classification (GTDB taxonomy): domain Bacteria; phylum Patescibacteriota; class Microgenomatia; order Levybacterales; family UBA12049; genus CAYMDS01. The sequence goes on from CAZEJU010000006.1 coordinate 70,448, forward strand.
AGTTTTAAATGAGATAGGAACTGGACACATTGGAACAGTTATAGGCCGATACTACGCGATGGATAGAGATAAAAACTGGGACCGTGTTCAGAAAGCAATTGATGCATTATTTGAAGGTAAAGCAGAAACACATTCAGGAAAATCAGCCTCTGAAGTAATGATGGAGCAGTATGAAAAAGGAGTAGGAGATGAATTTATCACTCCGCAGGTATTAGTTAATAAAGAAGGTAAAGCCGATAAAATCTCTGCGAATGACGGACTTTTCTTTTTTAACTTCCGTCCAGATAGAGCAAGAGAAATAACACAAAAAGTCTTAGAGAAAAAAGATAAGCTTAATCTTTTTTATGTAACACTAACAGAATATGATAAAGCTTTACCTACTGTCGTAGCTTTCCCTCAGGAAATGATTACAGAGACATTGGCTGATATCCTTGCGGAACATGGTATACCACAAGTTCATATTGCAGAGACTGAGAAATATGCTCATGTCACGTATTTTTTTAATGGCTTACGAGAAGAAATACGAAATAAAGAAGAACATATTCTTATAGATAGTAGAAAAGATGTTCCCACACATGATTTAGCCCCTGAAATGCGAGCAAAAGAAATTGCTGATAAAACTATAGAATATATTGAAAAAGGAACTCAATTTATCGTCATAAATATTGCTAATGCTGATATGGTAGGACATACGGGAAAATGGGAGCCTACTTTAAAGGCTGTAAAGTTCGAAGATGAACAAATTAAGAGAATAGTAGAAGCAATGCTTGCTAAAGGTGGAGTCTCCCTAATTACAGCAGACCATGGGAACGCAGAAGAGATGGTAGATGAGAACGGCCATCCTAAGACAGCGCATACGTTAAACCTTGTACCATTTATTATTACTACAAAAGACGTAACGTTAGTCGAAAAAGGGACGTTAGCTGATGTAGCTCCTACAATTCTTAAACTTTTCAACATACCACAACCTGAACAAATGAAAGGGAAAAGTTTAGTTAGTATTTAGAGGTCAATTAGTGGATAGATTTCCCCGATAAAGTAGAGAGAACCTGTGATGATAAGTATATCATTCGTGGATGCTAGGGAGTCTTTAAAAGCTTTTGTATAGTCTGTCTCAAGTGAATAATCAGTAAAACCTTTCGATTCAAATATTTCTTTAATTGAGCTTAATTCTTCAGATTCTACGATCATTTCTTGAGCATCTGTATAGAAGATACTTACAGTAATATGCTTAGCTAAAGCAATAATTTGTTTTAACATAACATCAATATCTTTTCCTTTTTTAAATGAAATAAGGAAATGGAATTTTCTATTAGGAAATAAATTCGATAGATTTCCTAAAAATGCATCCATTTTTTGAGGATTATGTGCGCCATCGATAATTAGTGTTTTTTTATCTATTCTTTTAATCTCTAGTCTTCCTGGTAGGTTTGCTTTACTCAATGCTTTACGAATTTGTTCTTCTTTTATAGCAAAATTCTCACGCTTAGCGAGTAAATATATAGTTGTAAGAGCTAATGCAGCATTTTCAGCTTGATATGAACCAATTAGTCCTAATGAAAGATCTTTTAATACCATATCTTCAAACCTGTAGGTAAACTGAGTTTTATTTATTGATACAAGAACATCAGAAATATTTTCATCATGCTTTATCCAAGAAATATGTGCTTGTTGTCTTTTTACATAGCTACTAATAACTTTTTCAGCATCAGCATGCTGTTGTATAGATATTCCTTGGTTTCCTGGCTGGATAATGCCGGCTTTTTGTTCAGCAATTTCTCTATACGTATTCCCAAGTATTTGTGTATGATCAAATCCAATTGAAGTTAGTATAAAGAATTTTTCTTTATTATCTACGACATTTGTACCGTCGTATAAACCACCTAGTCCTGTCTCAATAACTGCATACTCTACCTTTTCTTTTTCGAAAATATAAAATGCTAAAATTGAGTTGATTTCAAAATATGTTAGTATTCCATATTTCGACTGAGCAACTTGTTCAAATACTGGTACTAACTCGTTTAGATACTGAATAAATTTGTTTTCTGCGATAAGACTGAGATTAATCTGGAAACGCTCCCGAATGTCTTTAATGTGGGGTTTAATATAGAGACCAGTAGAAAAACCACCAGACTGAAGTAATAAGCTTGTCAGATAGGATGTAGAACCTTTTCCAGATGTACCCGCGATATGAATTACTTTTAGTTTTTCCTGGGGGCTACCGACTAAAGATAGAGCGTATTTAACACGATCAACTCCTTGTTGGCCAGGATACGTATAAACGGTATTTCTTGGTATATGGCTGATAATATAATGAACAGCTTCTTTAAAGGTAGTTATTTTTTGCATAAAAGTGTTTTGGTGATTGTAGCATATCATTTAAACTGTCATCTCGACGAATCCCTGAAGAGGGATCATCATGCACGAAATTAATTGTAAAGGATTTCCATACCTGCACTTCGTCGCTGAAGCATTGGCGCGTAAACAACCGGCAGGTAGATCATCATTTCTCACTGAATTGACAATCACATCAGCAAGAGTATACTAGCTACTTTTCTTATGGAGTTTATAATAACTTGATTTTGTAGAGCCAAACTTCTCAAGAAGTCCTTTTTTTACTAAAGATGCAAGAAGGGCATGCGCTTGTTGTCTTGTCACCTCAAAAGACTCTTCAATATCAGAAGATTTTATAGCTTTTTTGTCAATAACAATTTGTAAAACTTCTTCTTCTCTAGGCGTGACTAAAACTCTTTTTTCACCTGTAACTTCTTCTAAGCTTGCACGCTTCAAATGATTAATTCTTCCTAATGCTGCCTGTAAGGAATAGGCTACACCTTCCAGGAAATATTCTATCCATTCTGTTTTATCTCCATTATCAGCACTATGGAGCATATCGGAATACGTTTGTCTGTCCATATCATAATAATCATCAAGAATAAAATATTTAACTACTTCATATTGTTTTAATAAAAGGTAGTATGCAGTGAGTATACGAGCTAATCTACCATTTCCATCGAAAAATGGATGGATATACGCGAACTCATGATGCAACATTGCAGCTTTCAGTAATGGATGAATCATATCTGATTCGTCTTCAAGCCACTCGTATACTTCAGATAGCGCTTTTTTAATTTCGGCATAAGTATGAAAAGGTGGGTTATGTTTTACAACAACTTCCTGCATTGTCGCATGTCCTACAAAGACAGGTCCATCACGGAATTTTCCGAAATCTTTTTTTTCAATACCTACCATTAATTCATGATGAAGTTTTTCAGTTAATTCAGTCGATATTGCAGTCTTTTTTCTCGCCATTATAAAGATTGTATTAAGAACATGAAAGTAATTTTTGACTTCCACTTCTGATTTTACTGTCGGAATTTGATCATTCAGAATAACGTTTGTTACATCTTTAGGGGAAAGGGGATTACCTTCAATGCTTGTTGAATGGTGAGTTGCAAGAATTTGGTTTTCTTCAGCTAGTTTTAACGCCAGTGAGGGAATAAGTTTTTCTCCGAGAAGTTGGCCGTATAAACGTTCAATATTCGTAAGATATTGAATAATTTTAAGGTTAATAGAAAATTTAGGAAGAAACACAATCTAAAAATAACACATCAAAATATAATTGTCAATTTATATGTAAAAGCTTTTGTAAATAATCAGAAGAGACTAGCGAGTTACTGAGATAGATTCAGAGAGTTCAGCTCCAGGAGCAGAGACTGTGACTCGAGAGTCAGATGTCGATTGCATTACATCATAATTCGTACTATATGCACCAGCACACTCTGCCTCCTCTATGGGATCACCATTATTCGTCTGTGGATCTACTGGTAATGCTGCTATATATTGTGGCACTAATGCTGTACAGACATCTGTCCCTGTATTACTGATCTCTGTCGCTGTCGTTGAAATACCTGCTGGCAAATTCCCCTGATTATCTGCCATATACTGATTAATCGCATTTAATATCGCATTCACATCTGATCGCCTCTTTGTGTTATTCGCTTTCGCAAACTGATTCGCTGGATTGATTGCTATAAGTGTAATCGCAAGGAGTACTGCTAATATACCGATGACTACTAATAACTCGATAAGTGTGAAGCCTTTCTCTAATCGTCTATTTGTTTTTTGTTGGGCAGTCATATTTCTTTTTTCTCTATATTAAGTATTTACATTTTCTCCCCTGTTTGTCAACT